>CAILEP010000022.1 GCA_903833275.1 uncultured Bdellovibrionales bacterium | reverse complement strand
GCGGAGTTTGGCACCTCGATGTCGGCTCATCTCATCCTGGGGCTGGAGCAGGTCCCAAGGGTATGGCTGTTCGCCATTTAAAGAGGTACGCGAGCTGGGTTCAAAACGTCGTGAGACAGTTTGGTCCTTATCTTCTGTGGGCGTAAGAAAATTGAGCGGATCTGTCCTTAGTACGAGAGGACCGGGACGGACGAACCTCTGGTGTTCCTGTTGTCGCGCCAGCGGCAGCGCAGGGTAGCTATGTTCGGAATGGATAAACGCTGAAAGCATCTAAGCGTGAAACCAACCGCAAGATTAGTTTTCTCTAGAGCTTCGGCTCTCTAAAGACTCCTTCTAGACTAGGAGGTTGATAGGCAACAAGTATAAGCACAGTAATGTGTTCAGCTAAGTTGTACTAATAAGTCGTGAGGCTTTTTTTAAGTATTGGATTTCTACTCCTGCTAAGAATGACTTGAGTAAGATCAAAAGTTTGTTTTAGTTTTTGAAATTTAGTTTTTGCTGGTGTCTTTAGCGACGGGGCAACACCTGATCCCATTTCGAACTCAGAAGTAAAGTCCGTCAGCGGCAATGGTAGTGCACGGGTAACCGTGTGGGAGAGTAGCACGATGCCAGCTTTTTATTGTGACCCAGATATCGTAAGATATCTGGGTTTTTTTTGTCTTTAATAAAAGTAGACTTCAAAAAATCAAATTTTTTATATTAGTTTAAATTTTATAGAAGGCATAAGAATCTCAAAGCGGCAGTATTTCATATTTTCATGATAATGCGCCAGTGAGGTCCCTTTACGAATATTGAGCCCTGGATTGAATATTCGTACATTGACTCAACCCATAGATATCCCTAATTTTTGCGGAATTACACAAGGATTGAAGAGAGGGTAAAAATGGGAGTCAATGCTGCTGGGGTTTTGTTGTTTTTTGCAGTCGCCGCAAATGCGGTATTCGGTCTTAATGCGCATGCTAGCGACGAGAAAAGTTGCGCGAGCTTATTGAGCTCAGCCAAGGTCGAAAGCAAAGCATTGGATAGTCTTCACGCTCGTTTTGAAGTTCACACATTGCGTGAGTTGACTGAGACCAATAGTATAGAGGCGAACCTTGCCTTTCGCCATCCGTCAATTGTGATGGACGCAGCTCAAATCTATTTGCACGCCATCGTTAAGTATCCGCGCCGCTTGATTGCGGACCCGACCTATCCTGTTCGTAAATATTTTGACTATCCTATTTTTTCGTCGGGCGTACCTGAAGCTGATGGAGCCTTCATTGTAGGGCAGTTCGAGGCCATTAACTCGACAGTCGACTACATTTCTAATTTGGCGAGTGGAAAGAGCGGTAATACTCTAATGCTGGTTGGGCCAGGCGGTACCGGTAAAACTGAATTGCTGATTATTTTAGATCGCGTTGTTGATCGTCTGTCGGTAAATGACCCTAATTATTATGAATACACGTTTCGATGGAAGAATCTGGATCAAATACCTTATCTTGAAGCATTGGTTGCTGATAAAAAGACGGGCGCTCTTCATATTAAGCCTTTGCAGCGGTCTCCGCTGACTCTTTTGCCAAAAGAAACCCAGGAGCGAATCGTTGCTGCTGCGAAAACAAGGGTTAATGCGGTTTTGGGTTTAGATCCGAACCCATTTCTGACTCCAGATCCGCAATCGGCCGAAATTCTAAATGCAATTGTTTCGCATTATAAACAGACTTGGAATCTGTCGAATATCACCGAAGAAGACTATATTAAGATGCTTGAACAGCATGTTGATATTGTGCGCAGACTTCCAGACCCAAGTGCACCCCCTGGGATAGTTAGATTTCAAGGGAAGCACCCTGAGGAAACAAAACTCTTCTTTTCAGAAAATATCTATTTAATGCAGGTTTATGGAAGCGGAAGTGCGCTTTCATATAATTACAACGGGGCAATCCCGCGTCGAGATGGCCGAGGTATTTTTCTAGATGAGCTCTATCGTAATGATGAGGGATTGTTGAATACCCTTCTTGAGGTATTTCAAAATAACGTTGCTGAATCGGGCGGTGCCCCGGCGCTGACTCTTAACTCAATAACGATGGCAGCAACGAACGACGAGCAGGTCGAAGATGCACGAAAGCGCCCGGGCTCTAAGGCGAGTTTGGATCGCGTAAAACGTGTACCGATGCGACAGACGTTGAATCCGGTGTTAATCGCCGAATTGGCAGTCCACATGTCGTCGCCAAAAAAATTAGCGAAAACCTTTAAAATGCGTGCGTTGGATAGCTCTGAATTGAAGCCCGCGAGTCTGGTTGAACTTTGGCCAGTTGCTAGTGAGCGCGGCGAGGTGATGGGGCCTGCCGGCCGCTATGCATTGTATTGGACGCCGACTCCAAATAAACAGGTACTGATTGCCCCGCATGCTTTGGAGCTTTTGGCAATGACGGTAGCAGGTACGCGTTTTATTCGCGATCCTGAGCAAATTGCACAGTTCAAAAATGAATTGAGCACGTTTAAAGCCTCAAGCCACTACTATACGAACGTACAAAGTCGCCTTGATGTAATTCTTAAGAAAGAAAAAGTGGGCACGCCTCTTCTCATCGATCTGGCGCGCCTTCAACAGCTATTGCGTGAAGGTGAAGGTGGTATCTCGGCCCGTGATGCTGAGCGCTGGCTTTCGTATGGTTTGTCGATGGCTGAAAAGGCGGATAGCCCGTTGACCCCGGCTATAATGGATCGTGCTTTTAGCGAGATGATTGATAATGAGTCATTTGTTGATAATAAAAATGAGTTGCGGGCTCGTTGGATTGAAATTGAGTCAGGAATCAAAAATCACTATTTGTTAAAGGCAATCACCGAGGACGTACAAAATCTAGTCGGTGGAGAGAGTGGCCTTAAAGAAAAACTTTATGAAGAGATTCAGCAGGAACTGATGGAGGTCGCTGCGGCTGGTGACAAGGCCGAATATTGGATTGATAGCAATCATAATAGGCACCCGATAAATAAAGAACGACTAGCGCGGATTTTTCAATTGTATCAAGAGATAAATGGTCAGCCATTTACTCCTGGTATTGTAAAAACATTCGAAATCACAAATGGTGGGCAGGTTTATGAGCCCCTCATGCGCGTCATACAAAAGTTTGTTGTCGAAAAAGAGTTTGATACGGCAGTGATATCGAGCGTGTTGGGTTATTTTGACGGAAAGCCGACAAGTGCAGCCGTGAAAGAACGCGCGATGCAGATCGAAGCTACGCTGGCAAAATTTGGTTATGACCGGAGTTCTTTTCGGCAGGCGTTGCGAATGGCAAACGATCTTAGATACGAAATTAACCGTAGTCAAAAACGGGAGCCGTAATCATGGGTGCAGCCCGTCTTGTACAGATCATTTTTCTTGCCGTTATTTTGGCGGGGATTGGTGCGCAAGCAAATGATCACGATAAGCACGGGGACTCTTGCGCGGAATTTTTACGTCGACCAAATAATGACGGTGAGTATCGCCTTATTTGGAGCGGGCGTGACATAAGCTCACAAAAAGATATTGAAGAGTATGCCAAATTACTTTTGTCGCCGGGTGGGGTTTTAGACCAGCTCGGTGTTTCGCGGCCACCCCAAATAATTCAGTTTTTGTCGGGGCAAGAACTAGACACCATCGCGGCTAATGGCCGATTGCCAGTGGGCCATTGGCATGATGGTGCCAATATTTTAAATACGGGTAAGGGCGACGGAATCATTTATGAAATGGTGATCTTCGGCCAAAAGTTACGCCACTCAATTTATCGCGACGACCTAAATCCAAAACAACAATTTTCAATTATCAACCACGTCGCCGGCCATAATCACTTTGGGGTCCACTCACGCTGGCAGCATGTGCGAGCTGCTGAGCTTAACCAGGCCGCTTATGATTTTGATCAATATTTGGAAGAAATTAAAAAAGCCAATGGCCGCAGCGACGTTTCAGAGTGGTATCAATACCTTCTCTCTTTGACCTACGCGCAAGATATAATGTTAGGCGAATTTAATACTCCGGAAGATTTTAATTTGGCCGGTGGTAAAAATAAATTTCATCCGACGGCCAATGTGTTGCAGGCTTTTGTCGAAAATTTACCGCAATCGATGCCCGCCTGGAAAATTGAAATGGCCAAAAAATTTGAGAGAATGAACCGCTATATTCCGGGTGCGGCACGAACGAAAATCATGAATGAGGGCTTTGCGACGCTCATGCAAGAGGTGATACCGCCGCATACTCCATTTAGCACCTTTGATCACGCGATGGAGTATTGCTGCCTAATCGCCGGCGTGACGCGTGAGTCGATGCAGAACCCCTATTGGTTGGGCCTCGAGGCCTGGAGAAACTTGCGCAGCAAGTTTAATGCGAGAGTCGAAATCACGAAGCTTAGGCCGATCGAACGAGATCGTGCGTTCATTGCCTACGCGACAAATGAAGTGATTGCCAAAATGGACGACACTGAATTTTTGCGTATTGGATTGGATGACAGTTGGATATCGAAAAGAAATTATGCTTTGACCAGGCCCGCAGATAAAAATAAAGAGTGGGACCCCAATTTGCCGCCGAGCCAAGACCCAAAGTTAGATTATCAGCATATGATTATCACCAGAGACCCGCACCGTGTGCGTGAAGGGATTATACGTCAGGTGACTTCGTTCTTGTATTTTCAATCTCCGCGGGTTGTGCTGTCGAATCTAAATGGCGGAAAAACGAACTATATTGGTTTAGAAGTATCAGACGAAATCGGACGCAATATTACAATCGACACAAAGTCGATTGTGCAGACCCTTTACGTAATGGCGAAGTTAATGGGTCGCCCAGTGAGCCTTGAGAGCTCATTGAATGTGCCGGCGTCGGATGAGTCACGAGTGATGCGTGTCGTGAAAACACGAGTGAGAATTGAAGTTGACCCCGTAGGTAAGGTCGCCGCCTATGAGGTTTTTCGAAATGACACTTCGCTAACTGAGCGCCTACAGTTAAATTTTTGGCAGGTCGCCAAAACTGAAGGTGTTGAACTGAACGAAGTGTCGATGCCGATTCTCGCCGACCCGTTGCAAACGGAGCTTAATCTATTTAAGGCGGATCTCAATCTGGCTGCGGCAGAAATTCAGGATGTTTTGCCCAAAAACTCGGTAGCCTCGATAGAATCAGTTGTTTCGGATTTAGTTGCTGGGGTGCCATCGCATCTTCTAACGGCGGTACCGACCGCTGCACATGCCGTCGATGAGTATCGAAACGAAGTGAGCTCGAGAGCAATGAAGGCTTTGCAGCTTGCGATTTTGGGCCAGCGTGGTTTGGCGCATAATACTGGTGGTGTAAGTGTTAAGGTTTTGCCAGATATCCCCTATTTCAAATTTGATCGATCTTCAGTCGCTGAATTTGTGAAAGAGTCGCCGGCACCAAACGCAGACCGTTTTCATAATCATTTACCGTCGCTAATTATTTCGGATGCGATTTCAAAAGACCTACCGACCGATGTTAGCCCGATCGGTGGAGAACCGGGTCGAAGAATATGGGGTCCTAACCCTAACAAGGGTGGTCAGGGTCAGGGCGAGGGTAAAGACCCCGGTGGAAAAGAGGCGGGTAAGGACGGACAGGACCCTTCTTTTGTAAATGTCGATCTCACGACCTATGCCAAAGCGCTGGGGACTTTAATTGAGCTGCCGAATTTGCGACCAAAAAATGGTCCCACTGAAGTTGTTGATGAAGTGCGTGGAGATTGGGCGGCTCGACGTAATGGCCCACCAAAGAGCGCAATTATTGCACGTAAGGCGTTCGCTAAGGGTTTGGCGTACTACCGACTAAACGGTGGGTTGTCGGGTAAAGGCGAGGACGAGAAATCGATGTCCGCCCACGATTTAGCCAAGGTTTTTAAGAAGGGCTTCTCGCTTTTAGACATGTCGAAGGATTGGGCGGTGCAATCGTATACTCCTGAGCCTAGCCCAGAGGTCAACGCCCAGGTCACGCTCATGATTGATATGTCGGGAAGTTACACAAGATTTGTCGAGCAAACAAAACAGATGTTCTATGACATTCGAGCTATTCTTTTGAGTAAGTATAAAAGAGTTGAATTTCGTTTTGTCGCTTTTGACGGAATCGCGCATGTCTATAAAGATGCCGAAGAATTTTTTAAAATTAATTTGGGCGGCGGGACGAGCTATGATGTTGGTCTAAAGAAGGTTTTAGAAGTTCAGAAGGAGTTTCCGGAGTCTCAGTATGATCGGTATGTGGTTGTGGCCGGCGATATGGATGACATTAATGAAGGCAACGGGGCTGTTTTGAAGTCTCTCGATGAAGTGAGAAAAAATTCGCAATTTGTAGCATCTGTGCGAATGAATGATAAAACGGCACCAGGCAAGGCGCTTATAGAATTGGAACTACGTCAGCTACACGAGAGAGACCCTTATGTAAGTTTCGTCGATTTGGCCCCGAACAATATCTATGAAGCGATAATGCTTAAAAAATTATTTAAGAACTCTAAATAGAAAATTACGATTAAAAGTGACGCTGAAGATTTGCCAGAAAGCTAAATTAAAGCGGTGGTTTTGATTTCGCTGGGCAGACCCCAATTTTCAAAATCTTTGGATAGAAACTGAATCTGGATCGCGCGCAGTGCAATTGCATTTGGATTGTATTTCGTCGTGGCGCCGTAAAGCGCGTCGCCGATGATGGGCGTTTTGTGCCGGTACATTTCGAATCTAAGCTGGTGTGAGCGCCCCGTTTTGGGTTTGAGCTCCCATTGTAAACAGCTGGTTTCTGACGGCAGCAGTGTGTGAGGCCCAATGAGTCGGGCCAAAGTGACGGCCTCTTTGCCGTGCGGTGACTCGAATGCTCTCTTCTTACCGCGGGCAAGGTTCGACTTCCATTCAACATCGGTGCCAAGGCGACTCATCAGAAAGTCTAAGTCTTTTTGTACTGTTGGGATCTCGCTAAAGGTCGAATAAGTTTTTATGACCTCGCGATGTTCAAACCAATGGTTGGCAGCGCGGTGCGATTCGCTATTTTTGGCAAAAAGAATGAGGCCTGAAACTTCTAAGTCAAGACGATGGCAAGGCCAAATCTTACCGGTGCCCAAGGAGGCTTGAAGTTGGGTCGCGACGCATGGGCGGGGGTCGGCCTTATCGCGACTAACCACAGAAAGCCAGCCGGCAGGTTTATCAACGACGATGAAATTTTCGTTTTCAAATATAATTTTCATTAATTCAGTTGATAGGTGCGACCGAGTTCCCAAACAGAATTTCCGCTCGGAATGTGAATCATGTGATGCTGGATCACAACGCGTTCGTGTTCTCCGTCATGTTGGGAAATAAAAAGAACTTCAAGTTTATAGTCACCCTTTGGATTTATTTCGATGGGGGACGAGGTGTCGCGAGCCCAAGTCTCGGCGGCACTGTCGCCAGTGGCATTTGTTTTTTCGACGACTCGTATTTCGGACCAGGTGGGCGGGAGTTTGTGGAGACCACTGAGATTTGCAATGTCTTGCTCCCAGATGCGCTCGATCAATTGCGACGATGCTGATTTGTAATTCAATCCGAGGCTAGCAAGAATGTAAATCACCAGGGCTGTCGCAGAAAGTAAACCAAACACGCCAAGAATGTTCTTGAATCTTGATTCAGAAAATTTTGGGGGACGCACTTGCATGGGAAATTAACCTCCATTGGCTCGTCTATTATTATATCAAATTTTTGGGCCCGGCCTAAATCTAAATGGGTGACGTTTCTCGCCCAAGGCCGTTTTTTCGCCCAAGCATAACCACTTGAAAGCACGTCAATTTGTAAGTTTAAAAGGATTTTGCGTCTATAGTTTTGACAGTTTTGAAATATTGGGCTCTCCGATTTTATCTGGAAAAGTGATGTAATTTCAATCATTTGGGATCGGCCTACCATTGGCACATATATTGGAATTGAATCGGGTAAGAGAAGGTGGATTTATGCGTGCAAAATGGATTGGTTTGTTTGTTTCGATGGCAATTTCAATTGCAACGGGATGCTCAAACGTTGGTTTTCAAAGCATACCGAAGCTAAGTTGCGACTCAGTCAGTGCTGCGCAGGACACCGCCTGCCAGCTGGTGGGGAGTACTCTATTTTACAACCTTACGTTTAAGAGCGGCGAAGTTGACATTATATTTGTAGACGATAATTCAGGTTCAATGTGGGCACGGCAGCAGAAAATGGGCTCGGCCTTTCCGACATTTTTTAACTCAATTAAGGGACTCTTTTATCAAATTGCAATCGTGACGACAGATGTTTCGGCCACGCCAGGCAATGTGCCTTCTGCAGCTAATGGAAATGGCGCATTTCAAGATGGGCAGTTTTTGCCGTTTCATTCAACGGCTGGGGTTAACTCGGGCCTGAGTGTGATCGATCAGAGTACGCCCAATGCCGCTGATCTATTTAGCGGTACAATTCAGCGTCAGGAGACATTGAATTGTGCAAACGCCGGCTTTGCAGAGGCCTCGTGCCCAGCGGATGACGAACGTGGGATTTACGCACTTAATATGGCCGCCGATCGAAATCAAAATGGATTCTTTCGCCCTGGCGCTCCGTTAGAAATTATTATTTTGGCAAACGAAGATGAGCGTTCGCAGGGTGGCGTGGATTACGGAGATGGTAATACTCCAGCGGCGCTAGAAAATTATGATTTACCGGCAACGCTTGTTGCAAAGATGTCGGCGCTCTTTCCGTCAAAAGCTGTGACGGTGCATGCTATCGTTACAGATACGACAGCGTGTATGAAGTCAGAGTTCAATATATCACCGGCCGGCATCGTGACTTTTGGATACTTGGGTACTCAATATATGGATTTGGCACAACCCACGAGCGCCTTGAGTGCATTGGGCAACATTCAGCCAGGAGTCGTTGGAAGTATTTGCGCATCGGACTATGGCTCGCAACTGGGAAGCATTGCACAGGATGTAATTAAGAATACGAAAAACAGCCCGAAGCAATTGCCATGTAACCCGGATGCCACCAAAATTGTGTTGACGACGACGCCGGCGAATTATGCGCCACAGATTCAGTACTCGATCAACTCAAGCAATCAAGTCACATTCTCAAACGTGCCGACTGGTGTGACTGTGAATTTTGCCTATCAGTGCCCGCGATTCTAAAGTCTTTTTTCTAAGCTAAAGCCTTCTGCCGAGAAGGCTTTAAAACGTATCCTCGCCCATAAAGATTCAATATTTGCCCGCGTAACTCGGGTATCGCTTTTTTTACTTTGGCGATTTGGGCGTCGATTGAACGAAGCGAAAGTCGAGAATTTTTAAAAACATTTTCTCGGATCCATTCGCGCGACAGTGGAGTGTTGGCATGGCCGAGAAGAGCCTCGACAAGGCGATATTGAGTCGGCGTCACACTTCGGATCTCACCCTGAATCTTAAGGGCGCCATTGCTCAGAGTCAGGCCGATTTCATCAAAGGTGAGAGTCTCGCGATTTTGGGGCAATTGAACGAGCGAGCCGACTTGAGACTTCGCAAGAGAGGGGCTGTTTTTTTTCGCAGTATTAATCAGGCGAGCCCGAACGCTTTCGGTAGGAGTTTTGAATAGTAAATAGTGGTCGGCGCCGCTCTCAAAACTTTTTAATTCATCTCGAAGGTCATACTGATGGGCTATGACCACCCAACCCAACGCGGCCTTATTGCCCCGATTTGAAATCAAGCGCGCAATTGTGTCTAAATTAAGCGACTTCTCACTGTAAATAAAAACATTGGGGGACCAGGTATCAAGCACAGCAGCAAGACTTTCAACTTGGGTGACGTGGGTGATTTCAAAGTCTCGCTCGAGCCAAGTTGCCCAGGATGAGAAATCAAGTGTTTGGTCTGAAAAGATCACGATTTTGAACATGGGTCTCTATCGACAGAAACACTGTTGCGATTTACGGACTAAAGGCCGAAACCAATGGAGTCTCGACCTTGGCCCGGGGCGTGGCCCTTCAATTGCAACTCATAGAAAGATTAAAGAAAGTGAGACCCCAAATGAAATATACCGGTGTTTTTCATTCGTTTTTAAGAACAGCGAATAACAATTTACGGCCTATATTGTCTTCTATTTTAGTAGGCCTGTTGATGGTCGATTCAGCGGGGATGGCGGCACATGGGGTAGACCCGGCGGATGTGGGTTTAACGATTACGACTCCGCGCCAATTGCCACAGCTCTCTACCAAGGCAGAGCAGCTCGCCGCCCTTGAAGAAGTACTGTCTGTTTTAAAATACCAATATGCCGGTCTTGAATATAAACAAGAAAACTTCGGACTTTCGCTCGACCAAATTCGCACAAAATATTCGCGCCTTATTAATGAAGCCGTCACGGTCGATGAGGCCAGTGGATTTAGCCCTCGAGTTAAGCGCAGTTTGCTTAGCCCCATCGATGCTAGATATTTAATGACGGCCGTTATATCTGAACTGCATGATGGGCACACTCGGGCCTTGGCCCCGACTCAAGATGCAACAACAGTGGGTATTCATACAGCAGCAATTGACGGGCGGCTTTACGTTACGGGTTTTAAGCCCAGATTTATGGTCACGGTTTATGAAGACCGCCCTTTGAGCATTTTAGATGAAGTCATCGCCATTGATGGCAAGCCTCTCGAAGAATATATCCGCCGAAATTTACAATACGTGAATAATGGTACGATCGAGGCGAGAAAAGACGAAGCGTTGGAACGTATTCTCGAGGTCCCTCATAAATTACTACCGCCGCTTCGTAACGGAAAAACTGTAAAGGTGACATTTCGACGCGATGGCCAAGAGTTCACCAATGAATATCTTTGGCAAAACGTCGATGAAATTGACCTCACTCGACCCGCGAACCCGACCGATGCAGTTCGCAAAGGAGATCGTTTCGAAAGAGATTCTGGTGATTTTGTTTTCGGAGAAAAAGGTGCGGTTCGATCTTACTTTTTTGAGGGCATGATGAACAAGGCCAGCCTTCTTGAAAAGCAAGGCACCCCGATGAGAGTGGATAATATCGGCGAGATGCTAAACAAAGCGCGGTACCTCCGTAAGCTCAATGTGATTAGTGCTTATTTAGTGCAAGAGGCAGGTAAACTCGAGCAGGCAAATCCGAAGTCAAAAGCAGGGGCGACCCCTAGCCCCGCGCCTGGCAGCCCAGCGACACCGAAGAAACATCTTAAGGCTATTGCCGATGCGGCTGCCCCTGTCGGGCCACAACCGCAGAAGGCACCCGAAATTTCAGATGAAGCTCTTCAAGGTATGATCGAGCGGTTGGCTCCGGTTGAGCGACTGGAGGCCTATGTAATTCGGCGCGAGGCTGGTAAGTCAATTGGCGTGATTCGTCTACCAAGCTACATGCCATCCGAAAATGGCGTAAGTGAAGTTTTCAATGAGCTCTCTTGGATGACTCAGGCACTTCAATTATTTCAAGACGACCCCGATGTTGGGCTGATCTTAATCGATCAGCTTTCAAACCCAGGTGGCTATGTAATCTACGGTGAAATGTTACTATCGTTGTTTGCAAGTACGAACAGCCCGCTACGCGCGCAAAATGCTCAATTCGTGCTAAGCGAAAAGCTATTTCAAACGTATTTGCTCGATCAACCGATAACGTCAAATGGCGAAAATTTGGTATCGAAGCGAAAAGCCTTTTTATTGTCATTGCGGCGTCAAATGGACAATCAGCAAAGAATTTCTGGTCAAATGCCGTTCTCAATGGATTCAGTTTTTGGACGTGGTGGAGATCCGAGCTTGATTGAAAATCATGGGTTCAGCACCGATAAAAAAGTTGCGTTTCTAGTAGATGGTCGTTCAGCTAGCTGCGGCGAGTTCGTACCTGGGGTTTTGCAAGACAATGCGCGCGCGACGATTGTTGGTGAAAAATCGATGGGGCTTGGTCATCCGTTGAATGGCCATGTTAAAGACCTGACGTTAACAGAGATGGACTTTCGATGCCCCTTTGCTTCGAGCACACGTGCAAGTGGAGATTCAATTGAAAATATCGGGATCGTGCCGAACTTGGCTCGTCGAGTGCTTATTCGCGATCTGAAAGATCATTTTGTTCAATATTTCGACGATGTGGTCTTGGCGCTGTCTGAAGTCGCCGATGGAAAAAATTTGAGCGACGTGCAGGCAAAACTTGATCAGTCAGAGTCAAGAACCGGCGGCACTGGTGCGAAAAAGGCGGATGCGATTGTTGTAGAAATAAAGGCGTTAACGGAGGATATGCAAAAAGAAATAACGGCCCTGCCGCCCGAAATTGAATCATCAAGTGCGCAATGGACGAAGGCGTATCAAGTGTTCTTTGCCAAGGTTTCGGCCAAGATTGGCGCGGCTCAAATTTCAGAAGGCCAGGCGACTCTTATCGATGTGCCCTTGCCGAAGGAGCTTTTGAAGGACAAAATATTGGCCAATTCGTGGCGCAAGGACGTTGTTCTGCGAAGGCTTGAAGAAATGAAAAGTAAGCCTGATTTTTCGAATAGACCCCAGACTCAAGCCTTCATTGATCAGCTTCGAACCATGGCGCTTTCGTCGAAAGTTCGATTTAGTTTCAATTTATCGTGCCGAGCGCTTTTGGGAAAATAGAAGCCGCAAGGCTGACGACATAAGAGCCGCAAGTGAATCATTGCGGTTTAATCATCTCGATTTCAAAACACGCATCACCGCGTTCTAGGTATTTTTTTTCAAAGTGAGTGCGCGGACTACCAACGCTAGAAATTTGTGTTGCTACACTGGGCTTAAAGCCAATTGCGATTGCGACCCGGGCAAGACCGTCGATATAGCTGGCGACATTTGACGCCACTAGCAGCCGCCCACCTGGCTTGAGGATCTCGAATAGAAAAGGCAGTAATGGGCTTTCGGCAAGTTGTCGATTTTTGGCCTTAGCTTCTGGGTTTGGATAAAAATAAAAAATACCATCAACCAGAGGCGAGAGCTTTAAGTGTGGCAATAGCACGGCGGCCTCGGCATGGGCGGCCCATATGTTTTGATATTGGGTGGGAAATTTGGTGCGATGGCTCGTGAGGCGCCGTTCAAATTTTTCGAACTTATCACTTGTGCGCTCGATTGCTAATATTTGGCATTCGGGATTGTTCTTGGCCCATTGAATAGGATGGCGGCCTACTCCACAGCCAATTTCGATAAAAAATTTCGTGTTTTGATTTCTCCAAACCTTGAATCTTTCGAAATCAAAGTTTGGCTTGGGGATTTTACTAACATCAAGGGTGCGCATTTTTCGACAATGCGCTTATTCTTTTGCTTGGGGAGTGATCGAAAGCTCTTCGCGCTGACCATTTCGCATAACAACGATTTTGGTCGGCTCGTTGGGTTTAGCAATTTCAAGGGTGAAAACATAGTCATGGATGTTGTCAATTTTCTTACTTAGAAACTCGACGATCACGTCGCCGCCGCGCAGACCAGCTTTGTCGGCGGGGCCACCGGTGATGACCCCAGATAACTTCACGCCTTTTATTTTGTCCTCCGTATAGTCGGGGATTGTGCCCAGAAAAATTCTAAAGCCGCGCCGTTGCTCGGTTTGGGATTTGGGTACATTTCGATAAGTAAGCGCCTTATCGGTGCTGGCAACACGTTCAACAAGTTTCGCAACGGTTTCGGTCACCAGTTGCAAGCCTTGGTAGTTGATTTTGTCTTCGGTATCGCGGGGCGAGTGATAGTCTGTGTGGACGCCGGTAAAGAAATTGACCACAGGCAATTGAGCCAAATACATGGCCATTGCGTCGGTCGGTAAATACGGATCATCTTGCAGTTGCGTCGCAAAGTTAAGCCCGAGAGACTCAAAAATGGGTCGCCAGTCGGCGCTTGAGCCTAAACCCTGTATCATGAGGGGCTCTTTTACTTGGGTGGCAGGGTCGGTCTTCCAGCGGCCAACCATATCGAGATTGATATAGGCGCTTGGTTTAATATGCATTTTTGCTAGGTTCTTTGCGAAATGGCTCGAGCCCAAATTTCCGAGCTCTTCACCCGACCAGACAACAAACATTAAATTCTGCTTAAGGACACCCGGGTACGTGCGGCGAAAGTTAGCAAAATAATTAGCAAGGGTCAGTACGGCGGAGGTGCCCGAGGCGTTGTCGTCTGCACCGTAATGAATGGGGTCTTTGTCTTGAGCGGTGCGAAGGGAGGTGTCGCTGGCCGCATCACCGAGGTGATCGCCATGGGCGCCGACTATCAAGGTGTGAGTTGCGCCGGGGACATTCACCACGCCGACGGTGTTGTGCCCTTCACTCGATTGCATATGAATATCGACCACGGCCGCGAGCTTCACATTTTGAAATTCAAAGGGCGGCAAGGGCATTTCTTTGTCGAGGGCGATCTGCATTTCTTTGAGATTCTTTTGCTGAAGCCGCATAAATTGTTCGGCAAGATCATCGCTAATTGAAAGCGCCGGAAGACCAATGCTGGCTCCGCTCATGCGATGAAAAGCAATGAGACTTTCTTTTGCATTCGAACGCGGGCCGCTAACAAAAATAATCCCGCGGGCGCCGAGATCTTTGGCAAGAACCGCCTTGTGCTCGAGTCGCGAATAGGTTTGTAAATAGAGTTTTCGGAGAGCGGGTACGTCTTCGGGGACGTAGCGAAAAACCATAACCCATTTATCTTTAACATCCAGGCCGGCATACGAGTCATAGCTTGCGTTTTTGCTGTCACCGGGTGCCCTTAGGCCGTAACCGGCAAACACAACCGGGCTGGCGGGGAATTCGCCAACATCAGAAAAAGCAATGGGGCGCCAATCGCGATTGAGTTCAAAAGTCTGCTGCGAAGTATGAATCGCATGTAGGGCATTGTTCGAGCCCATGATGGCGTCTTTTACAAAGTTGAAGTGCTGGGTGTAACTATTCGGGCCTTTGGCGGTGGTGAGCCCGGCTTCTTTAAAATAAGTTGAAATATCTTGAGACATTTTGGTTTCTTCGGGGCTTCCCGTTTGGCGACCGCGCATTTCTTTTGAAGCGAGGTAGCGCAACATTGTTTGTAAGTTTGAAATCGAAATTTCTGGTTTCAGTGGTGGCACATGGGGGGCCTGAGGTGGCAATTCGAGCGATGCTCGCGCAACCTTGTCATCCCAATCGCCGGTAAAAATCTGAGATTCGGTACTTGAAATTTTGTGATTCCAGGTCAGCTGATGGCCGTCAGGGGTGAACACCGGAAGGCCGTCAAAGCCTTCAAGATTTGTAACACGCACGGGCTGGTGTTTGCCATTCGCATCGACAATGAAGAGCTCAAAGTTTTGAAAGCCGAACACGCTCGAAGTGAAAACAACGTAATCACCTGACGGATGAAAAATCGGGGCCCACGACATTGCGCCCAGGTGAGTGAGCTGTTTTTTATCAGAACCGTCTTTTTTCATCGTGTAGATTTCGGCTGTCTGACCATTTTCAGAAAAATGCCGCCAAATGATTCTTTCGCCGTCGGGGCTGAAGAATGGCCCGCCATCATAGCCAGGCTCATTTGTTAATTGATGAACATTGCCGCCGTCAGAACTCATGACATAGATGTCCATAAAAAACGAAGGGTCTTCGGTTAATTTTTTCGACTCTGCTTCAGCTAAGGCGTGGTCGTACGCGTGGCGATTGGAGGCAAACACTAAAAGTTTGCCATCCGGCGAAAGCGAACCTTCGGCATCATAACCTCGGGTGTGAGTAAGATTTTTGAGAATTTTGCCATCAAGAGAAGCTTTATAGATATCGTAATTCTCGTCGTAATCCCAACTGTAACGGCGAACTTGCCCTGACTTTCGAAAATCGAGCTCGGCATCTTGTTTTTTCTTAGCATCTTTGTCGGCATGGGTTGATGCGAAGGTCACAAATTTTTTGTCAGGTGAAATCCACCCGCAAGTGGTTTTGCCCGTGCCGTTTGAAACGCGTGACGTCTGACCAGTCTTAAAATTGGTAACGTACATTTGATAGAAGGGGTTGTCGGCTTGACGCTCGCTCTGAAAAATCATGAGTTCGCCATCTGGGCTAAAGTAACCTTCACCTGAGCGCGTACCACCCATGGTTAGCTGTCGCGTGTTTGTAAGTAGGCCGTTCGGCACGGTGGCCACCACAAGTTTTGTCGGGTCGTTGCCCGCTGTGGCGGCTAGATTCGAATCGGTGGCTTTTGTTGAAGTGGAGCAGCCGATATTTGAGCACAAAGACAAGCCAAGTAACGCGACGGCAAATGCAATTCGGTCGAAATGAGAGCGCATATTAAAACCTCTACTTTTTTAGAACTTAAAGCCCTTTAGGAGCTGTTTACCTTTTTCTTTAATTTGATCTTGCACTGAGTTAGCGCCCGAGCTCGATTTTGCCGAGCTCGTAACTTGTTTGTTCGCTTGTTCAGCTTGCTGCTTTTGTGCATTGGCTTCGGAGCTAGCTTGCCCGGTTGATTTATTTATTTCTTCGCCAAGCTGCTTCTTTGGCCCGCTAATTTTGTTTTCAATCTCATCATGGATCTGTTTTTTTATCGCATCGATCTTGCCCTGAATGAGTTTTTGCAAACCGTTGCTTAGTTCGGTGCCAAGATTCGACTCTACGGAGAGATCTAATTTGTCGAGCGAGCCAGACGCGTGAGCACTGACTGAAACTTTCGGGATGCCAGCTAGAACTGTGGTGAGGGCTTCTTTGATGGCCCCGCTTGCAGCGATATCATATTTTACGCTCTGAAAGTTATTGTTCAAATTGAAGTCGACTGAAGAGTTTTTATAAACACCGCGAATCGTAGATTCACCGACCGCCTCTTGGATGCCCAATTTCAAATCGCCACTATCAGTTAGAGAAAGCTTTGCAACGGGGTACGAGCCTATGCTCATTGTGATGGAATCAACTGGGTCGTTAACGTGATCAAGAGTTACATTGAGGTGAGTATTCATCACTTTTGGTTGCGGAAAATCGCCCTTGACGTCAAGAATCGCCGGCTGCCCAACGACGTGGGGGTCTGAAGTAACGTTTGTGAGCAAGCCCGAAATGTTGCCAGTAAAGCCGGCGTCACTCGCTTTCGAACTAATCGTCGCCTTTTGCAGCCAGAATAATGGATAAGCCGTGGTAATCGCAAAACGATAATTCTTTCCGGTGCCTCGTTTTGGCGGAATCAAATCGGCGTCTGCGGCCTTCGATTTCTTTTTTGAGCCCGACATATATTTCTCGGCGAGAGCAAGATACTTAGCGTAGCTGCCAAGTTTTTGTGCAATCAAATTTGAAAACAAGGCGCGCGAGAGTTCTTTGGGGTTAAGATCTGAAAGGTTCAGGCTGGCTTGAACATTCTTAATATCTTCATTAACCAAAGCATCAATTTCTTTGTATTCGGCGTTGATATGGTCGGCGTCGGCTTTCAACTGATCGGTCGTGTCTTTAACTTCCTTTAGCTTTACGTCAGCTTTGTCTTTTAGTTCTTTTGCTTTTTTGACATTATCGGCAAATTCCTTCGGATTTTTAATATCAAATTTGAGGTTTTTAGCTTGAGCAGCGATGTCTTCGAAATCTTTTTTCTGCGGCATCTTGTTGATTTTTTCTTGCCAAACCTTCTGTTTATCTTTGATTTCAGCTTGTAATTCTTTGATGCGAGTTTCTGATTTCAACGCCGTCTTGACGCTGTCGCCGATAGCGGCCTGATTGGTGCCGGCGAGAAGCTTGCTTATCCCTCCCAAAGGGTCTTGAGAGCCTGAGCCTTTCACTTGGTCCGATACTTTGCTTTGAATTTTATCGAGAGTGCTCGGGCCTTCAGGGGCGGCAGCGGCCGAAGGCGGCTTCGGCGGCTCGGGCGGCTTCACCCAGCCGACACTGGTTCGCGGAGAGTAAAGCGCAATGCCGTCAACGGCGGCGTCTTTAATTAGAAATTTGAGACGTAGAAGAGCGTCCCACGAAAAAGCGAATCGAATTTGGCCAATTTGAACTACGTTGGTTGAAGGGTCGGCCTTGTTAGTAACCTGTAGGCCATTTAACGCAAAAGAGCCGCCTAGAAAACTGGTGTGCACTGAGCCGACGTTGACTTCGGCGCCAACGGCTTGGGTGCCGCCCCATTCGACGGCACTCTTGATACTATGGTCGAATAGAAATTTGAAAAACACAAAGCAGATAAGAAAGAATATTGTGGTCGGGACAACCGCGCCGGTACGAATCGGGCCCGGGGCTTTTTTAACTTTTTCTACACTCTCGGGAGTGCCTTGTGTCGTATTCGCCATATTGCTTATTCTCCGTGAAGTTTACTGTAGGTAAAATACCATCTGAAGAGAGTCGTGGCCTGCATGGCCCGCCAAGCTTTCGTCGACTTTAGGCGATCAACCACTTGCACTCGGTAATGCTTTACCAAATTGCGGGCGACTAAAAAGACAAAAGGTGTAAGCGCGAGCGCCACAACCCCTGAGCCCATTACGATCGAATTGTTAAAACGGGTGAGTGGGATGATGGGCATATTATAAAGCACTGTGAAAGCGCCCTGAAGACTGTCGGCCTCGAGAATGGCCGAACCCACTGCGTGAAATACCGGGTCGAGAATGTAAGCAATAAATGAAAAGAAAAATGCGGAAAGAAAGGCAGCGCCAATTTGAATGCGAAACACGAAAAAGCAAACAAATATGAGAAGTGATTGCAACGACAGAAAAGGTGTCATGCCGAGCACGAACCCGGCCGCCAGGCCAGCCGCGATTTGATTCGTACCAGTTTCAGAATTGAGCATTTTTAACAATCCGAACAATTGTTTTAGAATTAAAGCCATAAAAGCCCCTTTATTTTATTTTTAAGCGAACGCAGCATGTACGGCCGACACAATTTTTGCTTGAGTTTCTTCGCTCATGTCGGGGAACATTGGCAAGCTCACGACGTGTTCAGCGGCTTTGCGCGCATTTGAAATATCGTGGGTTACGCAATGCTCTTTGTAGGCCGGCTGATCTGGCATCGCGATCGGGTAGTGCACTGCCGTCGGCACACCGCTGGCCTGGAGCGCCGCTTGAAACTTTGTGCGGTCGGGCACCCACAGTGTGTATTGAGCCCAAACACTATGACGGTCGCTTTTGATAGTGGGTGTGCGAACACCTTTTTCGCGCAGAGTACTGAATGCTTTTGTGTAATTTTGAGCAACGCGCTCGCGCTGTTCGATCTCCCAGGGGTAACGTTCAAGTTTGGCAACTAGAACGGCACATTGCAAACTGTCGAGGCGGCCGTTAGTGCCGATGCGTGAGTGGTGGTAACGATGTTCGCCCATACCGTGCAAGCGCACCGAATTGAGTGCGTTCACCATTTGATCATTGTTGGTAAAAATCGCCCCGCCATCGCCGTAGCAACCGAGCGGTTTTGCCGGAAAGAAACTTGTGCAGCTGACTTCGCTCAAATTGCAGCTTCGTTTGCCCTTGTAGGGCGCGCCAAAACTTTGAGCGGCATCTTCGATCACCAAAAGGCTGTGCTTTTTGGCAATTGCGTTTATTTCGTCCATATCGGCAACTTGCCCGTAGAGCGAAACCGGCATTATAGCGCGGGTACGTGGAGTCACGGCCGCTTCAATTTTCTTTGCATCAATGTTGTAGGTGTCAGACTCGATGTCGACAAAAACCGGGATCGCCCCGACAAGTCGAATGGCTTCGGCAGTGGCAATGAAAGAAAATGGAGTTGTGATGACTTCATCGCCGGGGCCAATATTGGCCGCCATCAAAGCAATTTGTAAAGCATCGGTGCCGTTTGAGCAGACGAGGGCGTGTTTGACTCCTAAGAATTTTTTAAGCGCATCTTCGCACTCTTTGATTTCAGGGCCCATAATATATTGGCCGTGATCTAAAACACGATGAATGCGCTCGTCGATTTGATTTTTGAGAGCCTTGTACTGAGTTTTGAGATCGATGAAAGGAATAGTCATAGTGCGGACCTCCAACAGTGGGTCATTTTTGCGATTAATAATTCACGCAGCGCAGAATCGAATTAAAGATTGTTTATACTCTTTAATTTTCTCAAGTTTGTCTACAAAATCTATAAATGATACCAGTAGTTTTGTCGGGTGGCAGCGGAGCTCGTTTGTGGCCAGTTTCTCGCGAGTCTTACCCAAAACAATTTTGTGAATTTTTCGATCGATCATTTCTGCGTTTGGCGGTCGATCGTGCCATTAAACTTGGTTCGCCACGAATTGTGACGCTCGAAAGCATGAACGCGCTAACGATTAAAGCGGTTGCTGATCTCAAATTGCCGCCCTCGGCATTTGTGCTTGAGCCCATTGGCAAAAACACGGCCGCGGCGATTGGATTGATTGTTCATATATTGCAGACTGAAGGGCTCGGGGCAGAAGTCGTGGCGGTCTTCCCGGCCGACCATCTCATTACTGATGAGGATCAGTTTCTAAAAGCGGTGCGCCTGGCCGAAAAAATGGCCCAAAAAGGCGGTGTGGTGACGATTGGCATTGAGCCGCGTTATGCTGCCACGGGCTACGGATATCTTCAGATTGAGAAGTCTCAGCCCTCAGGCGACGTTGATGGCGATCTTGCGGCATACCCAGTCGGCCGCTTTTTCGAAAAGCCCTCAGCTGAGCTGGCGGAAAAATATTTGAAGTCGGGCCAGCATTTTTGGAATGCTGGGGTTTTTGTTTTTCGCGTTGACGTGATGGCTCAGCTCATTGCGGAGCATATGCCCGAGCTCTCTTCGAAATTGAAAACGATCAAAAGCGATCGCTCAAATCTGAAATATGTTTACGCCAATTTGATTGCGCAAAGTATTGATTATGGGGTGATGGAAAAGATCAAGTCAGCCCTTTATTGCATACCTTGCAATTGCGGGTGGAGCGACGTTGGGTCGTGGGACGAGCTCGCGCGCGTCAGCGATGAAGAGATGACGGTCGACTCGAAAGCCATCGTGCGCGCGTTTGAGTCGACGGATAATTTTGTCTTCTCCACGCAGGGTAAGGTCGTCGGGCTTTGCGGGGTTAATAATTTGATTGTGATTGATACCCCAGACGCACTTCTTGTGACCGCGAGAGGCCAAAGTCAAAAGGTGAAAGACCTTGTCGCTGAGATGCGAGAGGTCGGTCAGCCTCAGGTGAGCGAGCACATATTTGAGGTGCGGCCATGGGGCGGTTTCGAGATTTTGGCTGACCAAGCCGACCATAAAGTGAAACGGCTCACAATCGACCCGGGTGCTCAAATGTCGTATCAGATGCATAAGCTGCGCGACGAGCATTGGGTGGTGATCAGTGGTGATGGCGAATTGGTAACCGAAAAGCAAACCGAAAAGCTAAAACCAGGGCAGCAAGTTTTTGCGCCGCGCAGCCAGAAGCATCGAATTCGCAACGTGGGCACGCGGCCACTTATTATTCTTGAAGTTCAAACCGGTGAATACTTTGGTGAAGACGATATCGAGCGCTTTGCTGACGACTACCAGCGCATTTGACGCACTGTTCGTTCAGTTGATAACTCGATTTGTTTTTTCGCAACTCAAATGGTTCTCTATTGGACTATGAATACACCACTGAATAAATTGGCGAAGAATTGGCAAAATGCGAGCGCGTTAATTTCAATTTTAAGTCTGAGTCTGTTTTTTGGGCTCGGCGCCGTAGCTGACTCGACCCAGCTTGAAGCGTGGATTCAATCGGAAGCGCGCACGGCAGAAACAAGATTGGTGCAAAATATTTCTCCGCGTGATGGATTGCCCGGGGCGGTTTTGGCATCGCCCTCACGACATGACCCCGATTACTATTACAATTGGGTGCGTGATGCCGCTCTGGTAACAGAAGTTTTCGTAACTGAGTTTGAAAATTCAAAAATGCGACCGGGTGCTGATGCTCGACATTCGGCGGCCGAAAACATTTTGTGGGATTACGTTGAGTTTAATCAAACGATTCAGGTGGCTCAATCGTTGACTGGCCTCGGAGAGCCCAAGTTTTATGTAGATGGTCGACCATTTAACGGCCCATGGGGGCGACCACAGAATGACAGCCCGGCGCTACGAGCCAATGTTTTGATGCGCTTTATGAAGGCGTTGCAAGTGCGGGGGCGAGTGAGCGAGGCGGTCGATCGCGTTTGGCCGCTCGTGCTCAACGACCTGAGCTATGTGTCGAGTGAAATTCTCTCGCCCTCATTTGATTTGTGGGAAGAATTTAAAGGCGACAATTTCTTCACACTCACGGTTGATCGCGCCGCTCTCCTTAATGGCGCGCAAATGGCTCAATCGTTGAATGGTTTGTCGAAGCAGCGACCCTCGAATAACGAAAAGCTCGCGACTTTGTGGCGCATACAAGCCGCTAAGGCTGAGGGTGCGCTTCAAAAGCACGTGAGCCAAAGCCGTGGGCAAATTATTGAGAATTTGGATTACGTGACGGGGTCGGTTGCGCGCAAAGAATCAGGCCTTGATGTGGCCACGGTGCTGGCCGTAATTCACACCGATACGCAGCCGTATCTTTCTTATAAAGATACAATTTTGAATCAGACTCTGCAAAAACAGGCGGCCCAGTTTCAGAATTTGTACGCCATAAATAACACCAAGTTGACAATTGCGCCGGCCATTGGACGATACCCCGAAGATGTTTATTACAACGGCAACCCTTGGTTTCTGACGACGCTAGCGTTTGCAGAATTTTATTATCGACAAGGCTTAGCCCAAGCGAGTTCAGATAGTTTGGCCCAGGGAGATCTCTATCTTGAACGCGTTCGATTGCACACGGATGGGCAAGGGCACATGTCTGAACAAATGGACAAGGGCAGTGGCTACATGCTTTCGGCCGCCGATTTGTCTTGGAGCTACGCGGCCTTTTTAACGGCCATCGACGCGCGAGATAAATTAAAAGCCGCCATCGTAAATGACTATTGAGAGAAAGGCCGGCTCACCGTGATTCGCTTCGTTAGTAAAAAAAAGCCCTCCGAACACACCAAAAAACTGACGACTAAGGCTCTTGGGGCCTTGAGCGCCAAAAAAGCACTCGGCTTTCACCAATTGCCCTTTCGTGACGACATTTGGTCTCGGTCAGAAAAATTTGCGAAAGAGCTCGCGGCTCGCGGCGATAATCTTGTGGTTCTGGGTATGGGCGGTAGCGCATTGGGCGGCAGGTGCCTGACGTCCACGTTGGGCAATCGCCAGCGCGTGCATTTCTTGTATAACACCGACCCCTCATCGTTTGAGGCGATACTGGGCAATCGCAAACACCTACGTGAGTCACAATTTCTATTGGTATCGAAGAGTGGCAATACGCTTGAGCTCGATTGTATGGTTGATGTATTGCAATCTCGACTTAAACAGGGCGGAAGAGACTTAAAATCTGCGGTTTCGGTTATCACTGAACCGAAGGACAGCCCACTTCGCTCTTGGGCGCTTCAAAATAAAGTTTTGATTGAAGATCACCCGCTGGATGTCGGGGGGCGGTTTTCAGTGTTGACTCAGGTCGGGCTTGTGCCCGCGAGCTTTTCGGGGGTCAATCTCGAAGAGCTCAGAAGGGGTGCGCAAAGTGCGATCACTGAGCCAAAACTCGCAATCGACATTGCCGCTTTCTACTTTGAAAGCTTTAAGCGTAAAGAGCAAATCTCGGTTTTTTGGTTATACGCCGATTTGTTAAATGATTTTGGCCCGTGGCTCACCCAGCTTTGGGCTGAATCACTAGGCAAAAAGACCAAAGGGCCAAGTGCGAGCACCCCGATGATTCTTTCTGGGACTTGCGATCAGCATTCAGCGCTTCAGCAGCTGATGGGCGATGAGCTTAAGCGTTCGGTGTGTTTTGTGCGGTCGCTTGAGCATGAAAAAATGGGCCCCCCATTAACGGGTGATGGCTTGGCGGGCTTTTCGTATTTGAAACAAAAAAATCTAGGGCAGGTTTTTTCGACGCAAGCTCTGAGCACCGAAGAGGCGCTCCGAAAAACGGGTCGGACCACAAGCTTTATTGAGTTGGAGCGTGTGGATGCCTTTTCGCTCGGGCAGTTGCTCGTTTCGTTCGAACTTGTTATTGGTGTGCTCGGCGAAATTTTAAAAATAAATGCATTTGACCAACCGGGTGTTGAACTTGGCAAAAAAATTACTAAAAAAAGGCTCGAGTCGTAAGGCAGCCAAAAAAGTTCTCGCCATTGATTTAGGTGGCACTAAAATCGCGCTTGCGGTGATAGATCAATCTGGCCGAATTCAAGACTCAATTCGCGAACGGGTTGATTTTTCGGGTGAGTACGATTCACTTTTGGCGCAGATTTCAAGACTGGCGCGACCGCTTATTGCTAAACACAAATTAACGGCAGGTGCGATTGCCTCCGCCGGGCCGCTCGACCCCATTGCAGGGCTTTTGCTGAACCCGACAAATTTTAAGGGCAAAAGTGCAGGTTGGGGGGTCGTTCATTTTATTCGTGATCTTAAGAGGAAACTAAAAATTGCTTTGCAACTCGAGAACGACGCGGCTGCCGCGGCAAGAGCAGAGGCTTGGTTAGGTGCTGGTCGTGGCAAGAACAATGTTGTCATCGTCACGCTTGGCACCGGTCTTGGAGTCGGTGTTGTGGCCAATGGCCAGATCGTTAGGTCAGGGCGTTACCTTCACACAGAGGGTGGCCATATCATCATAAATTGTGAAGGCAGCGATTGGCTCTGTGGTTGTGGAAACTATGGCTGCGCTGAGGCCTATTTATCGGGCGCTAATTTCACCAAGAATCTCGGACGCCAATGGGGCGAGCCAACCCTTTCGGGCGAGGAGCTACTGGCCCGTGCTAAGCGTGGGGACGCTGCCGCGGTTGAGGCCTTTCGTCAGTACGGTGATAAGTTGGCCGTGTTTTTTTATTCGCTTTGTGTGCTTTTTTCGCCCGAGTTGATTGTTATTAGCGGTGGATTTTCACACTCTTATGAGCTTTTCATGCCGACAACGGAGGCCAAACTTCGTGATCTCATGCGAACACGCCGAGAAGGGGTTGATATGCTCCCGAAGGTCAAAATATCGCGCTTTCAAGACCAAGCGGGGTTGCTCGGCGCCGCACGTGTTGCATTAGACTGATGGGGTTGTAATTTTTCCGATATCTAGCGTGTGAGATTTACCATTTTTTTTCTTTTTCAATTGCGTTTTGGGCGTTCTCTTTGTAATCCCTCATCTATAACGCGTCGCAAACAGAGATGATTTGAATGCGTTTAATATTTTTTAACAAAGTAAACGAAACTAAAACCAGTGAGGTCAGAATGAGTCAGGGTGTAACAGGTCGAATTTCGACAGTATTAGGCGTAATTGCGTTTTCAGCAAACGTATTTGCGGCAACAGAATCGGCAACTAAACTTGTGCCGCTACTTAAGAAAGCTAAAGCCGCAAAAGCGGTCGCGCTTTCTGCCGCTCCCGCATCAGCAGGGCGCGCAGCGATCGGCGCCACCGATGCTGACCGTATTAGCAGCGCAGCAGAAGCCGCGCCGACAGCGACCAATGCAAGCACCACTGCAAATACCACCACAACTAAAGCAACGGCTGCAGGCGTAGCTGAGAAAAAAGTATCAGTTGGTCTTTCATCTGAAAACTGGGTTGGCAGCGCAAGCGCCAATGTTAAAGACGCAAGTGGCACAATGTCGCAAAACAACGTGAGCGTTGGTTATAAATTGGCTGAAGGTCGATCGATTCAAGTGCGACAATATTTTCTTTATAATATGACGGGTTCGGCGAACGCTCAAACTTGGGGCATCGGCGATGCAGCTGTTCAGTATACAGATTCGACAAAAATGCTAGGTGCAGCTCCAGTTGAACAAAAAGTTCGAGTTTACCTACCCGTAGCTCAGACTTCACAAGATGTGGGTCGCTACGAAGTTCGTTACACAGCAGCGATTACCCAGGCCGCTGGCAAATACGTCAACATTGAATACGCAGTAAACCCGCGCGCTTATTTCTATACAGTGAATAGCGCTGGCCAAGAGGCGTTTCGCTTTATCCCGTCGATCTCGGCAAGCTACGCGAAAGAGACCGCCGTGTTTGTTCCGTACACAACTTTGTCAGACCTCCACAGCTGGGGCAACACAGGTTATGGTCTTTCGACATCACCTTATTCGCCGGGCGTTTATAAAAGACGCGGGGTGAATCTTGATTACACGCTTCTTGATTTGGGTACCAAAATCAACTTGAGCAAATCTGTGAACCTCGATTTGTCTTTTGAAGAGGGCTACAACTTGCGAGCCGCAGATTCTTTCAATAACCCTGATCACGATTTTTCTAGCTACAATTTGAATCTTTCGGTGTCGATGTAATTCTATTGGTCGAACAAGATTCGATAGCAAAAAAGGGAGCTCAAGAGGCTCCCTTTTTTTATGCCATTTCGCTGAGGCCCTGGCGGCGCAGGCCAAGAACGACTAGGGTCATCAGGTAGGGCAGCGCTTGGTAGAATTGGCTTGGCAATGGCGAGTTCACACTTTGCAAATAGATCTGGGCGGCTTCGAAAAAACCAAAGGCAATCGCCATGGCAAAAGTTCGAGGCAAATCCCAGCGCGCAAAAATCAAAGCGGCAAGGGCCATAAAGCCACGGCCAGCGCTCATCATCGGCGAGTAGCAAGAGGCGAGGTAGGTGCTCAAGATAAAGCCGCCACTCGTGCTGATGACTCCGCATAAAATGAGGCTGCACATCTGCACAGTTGAGAGTGAAAAACCGGCTGAAGAAATAACTTCGGGTTTAAGGCCAGCAAATTTAACTAACAGCCCGAAGCCTGTGCGATGAAACAAAATTAAACTTACAATAAGAATGCCAGCGGCCCATAGATACGGAAAGAATTGCCATCTTAAGGCGGGGTCAAGGGTCGGCGTCGAGCCGGTCGAGCCAAAGATCAGTTTTGTGATGAAGGGCGCGATACCCGCGATTAACAAATTGAATATTAGGCCGACAAGAATTGCATTAATGGCGATTCGACAAGCGAGCCAATAAAATAGCATGCCCCCGGCCGCGCCGATCATCAAAGTCAGCGCAAAACCCATGGGCATCGAGTCGGTTAATTTAACAAGGGTGGCGCCGGCGAGGGCACCTAAAAGCAAGAAGCCTTCGAGGCCGACTTGGGGAGTGCCACTGCGTTCGCTCCAAAAGCCGGCAATTGCCGCGAGTGAAAGTGGCAACGAAATGCGCAACACGCTCAAACAGAATTGAACGAGCGATGGTAAATATTCTTCAAGCCCGTGAAGACTCATCATCAATCCTTTTTCGAGAAAATAGCGATTTCAAATCAATTTTCTGGGCGAGAACAAAAGCCAGAATTAAAAAGCCTTCGATTATTTTGACAAAATCACGAGTGATCGTGTCGGTGTCGATATCAAGTTCGGCCGAGCCCTTCATAAGAATGGCAAAGAAAAATGAAGCCGGTATGACAAAAAGCGGATTTCGGCTGGCCATTAATGCAACCACAATGGCCAAAAAACCATAATCGGCGGAGAAGCCGACCTGGTATTTAAGATTGTAACCGAGAATTTGATTAAAGCTCGAAAGGCCGGCCAAGGCCGCCGAAACGATAAGGACAGTCGTGATCACGCGTGCGCGCGAGATGCCCGAATGCGCGGCGACTGAATGGTTTAAGCCCACAGCGCGAATTTCGTACCCCCAGCGGGTGCGGCTAAGAACAAACCAACCGAGAAAGCAAACCGCAATCGCCAAGTAAAAAGAACTATTGGCCGGAGTGTTCGCTAGCGAAAATAAAGGGCTAAAAAGTTTGAACGCAGGGGCGAGGGTGCCTGTTTCGGGGTTCTGCGATTCGCTACTTTGAAAAAAATGAGACACTAGATAATTGGCAACACTCGCGCTGAGAAAATTGAGCATCATTGTGACGATAACTTCGTGGCTGCTTTTTTTAACCTTAAAGTATGCGGTGACAGCGCCCAGACCGGCCGCAGTTAAGGGCCCCGCGAGCAGAGCCAAAAAAATACCGAACGGGCTCGGCCCCATTAGAAGGCCGACGACAGTTGTGGCAAGGCAAGAGATTGAAATCTGCCCCTCTGCCCCGATCGGAAAAAGACCCGCATGCATCGCGAGGCATAAGCCGGTCGCGGCAAACATCAAGTGGGTCGAGTAGAAAAGTGTGACGGCGAGATCTTCTTGATTCAGCATTGAGTTCTGAATAACGATTTCAACGACCCGCACGGGGCTCTCGCCGGCAATCAGACAAAGGGCCCCGAGAAATAGGGCGCCAATAAGGGCCGAAAAAGTCAGAGTGCTCAGCGAGCGAATCATCGGCCACCTGACTTTTGGCTCGAGGGTTTTGCGCCGCCAAAGGCGCGGCCGATTTCACTTCGATTGAACGGTGGGAGAAATTCTCCGACGATTTGGCCACTGAAAAAAACATAGATTCGATCGCTAAGAGCCAAAACCTCGTCGAGGTCAGATGAAAGTAGAACCACTGAGCGATTTCGATGGCGAATGCCGCGCAGGATATTATGAATTTTTTCAGTGGCCGAAAAATCGACCCCGCGAGTGGGGTGGCAGGCTAAGAGCAGCTCTGGGTAATGGCTCGTTTCGCGCCCCACCACCCATTTTTGTTGATTGCCGCCGGAATACTGGCCAATTTTCAAGTCAAGATCATTTGGTCTAATATCAAGTTCCTGTTGAGCCGAGCTAATTGTGGTTTTTGAAATTGGCTTGAGAACAAAATCTTTGCGATAGTGCGGCAGCAGTCGGTAGTGATCATTTATTTTGAAATCGAGAATTGCCGAATCAGAAAGGCGATCAGGCCCGATGAATCCGATATTCAAGGCGCGAACGTCACTCGAAGAGGCGCGGGTGGCCAAATTTTCAACTGTTGGTAAGCCAAGAATAGAAATGGAGCCCTTGATCGGCCCCACTATATTTTCGGGCCGAATCAAATATTCAATAAGTGCATTTTGGCCGTTGCTCTCTACGCCGGCAAACGAAACGATCTCGCCGTGCTGAACATGAAGATCAATTGATTTTAAATCTGAACAAGAAAATTTGTAGATTTTGAGAGGGGCCGTGCGCTCAGAATCTTGCAGCTTGAAACTCGTTGCCGATAGGTCGGCGGCGGCTTTAGTTTTGTCGCTCGAGGCGGAGGTGTCGTCGCCGATCATATGGCGCGCAATTTCGTTAGCATCCGTTTTTGCAACGGCCGCGTGAAAGCGAACTTCGCCAAGCCTGAGCACTGTAACATAATCGCAATGCCGAATCACGTCGGCGAGTTTGTGAGTGATAAGAGCAATGCTTTTGCCGCTTTGCTTGAGCTCTGAAATTAAGTCGTAAAATTGCTCAACTTCGTCGGGCGGCAGAACGGCCGTGGGCTCATCAAATATAAGAATCTCAGGGTCAAATAGCAGCGTTTTGAGAATTTCAATTTTTTGTTTTTCAACGACGCTGAGGCTGCCAATAGGAGTGCCAAGCCCCACATTCAGCTTCAGCTTGCTAAGAAGTTGAGAGACCTTTTCGTCTTGGATCGTGTTGCGCATGAAACCCCAAGTCTTTGAACTTGAGTTGATTTCGAGCTGTAGGTGATCACGAACGGTTAACTGATTTTCGAGCATAAAGTGCTGATGCACCATTGCGATTCGGTGGGTCTTCGCATCAATGGGGCTATTAATTACGACGGGTTGGCTATTAATCAGAATCTCGCCGCTATTGGCCGACTCGAGACCGAATAGTATCTTCATAAGGGTCGTCTTGCCGGCTCCGTTTTCGCCGACTAGAGCATGAATTTGCCCCGCCATAAAATTAAAATTTACGTTTCGATTGGCGAAAAAAGCGTCGCCGTATCGTTTGGTAATTCTATTTAGCGTTAGCGTTGGTTTCATTTTCTATTTCTTCATTTTGTAATAATCGGGCACTTCAATGCGCCCAGCGATAATGTCATTTTTAATTGATTCAATTTTTTCTAAATCGGTTTTATCAAGCAAATTTTGATTATATTGATCGACTGAATAATCGATGCCGTTATTGTTGAGACCAAAAATTTGTAACCCTGGTTTGAAGGCGTGGTTCAGTTCTTCGCGAATGACATCATAAACGGCGACGTCGACCTTTTTGACCATGCTAGTTAAGATGTGCCCCGGTTTCATCCAGTTTTGATTTGAATCAACGCCGATAGCGAAATTGTGGGTTTCGTCGGCAGCATCAAAGACGCCAGTGCCCGAGGCGCCGGCGGCCACAAAAACAATATCGGCATTTTGGTGGTATTGAGAAAGAGCCATTTCTTTGGCTTTGGCCGGGTTGTTCCAGGCTTCAGCGGTCATGCCGATATATTGATTGACCACTTGGACCTTCGAGTCAATGGAGCGGGCACCGGCGATGTAGCCTCGCTCAAAGCGTCGAATGAGCGGGATGTCCATGCCGCCGATAAACCCAATCTTATGGGTTTTCGATTTCATCGCTGCAATTGCGCCGACCAAGTAAGACCCTTCATGCTCTTGAAATAAAATTGATTTAACATTGGGCCCATCAACCCGCCCGTCGATAATGGCAAAGTGGATTTTCGGAAATTGCGGGGCCACTCTTCTTTGGGCGTCACTCTGACCAAACCCTATGGCAATTATTAAATCATAATTGCGTTTCGCGAGCGCGCGATTCAAAGTCTCGAACGCGAGTATGTCAGGCGATTCGACATATTTCATGGTGATGCCTAATTCTTTTTTAGCTCGCATCGCGCCGGCATAGGCGGCCGAATTAAAAGAATTGTCATTCTTGCCGCCGCGATCGAGAACCAACGCTACTCTAAGTTTTTGCGGAGGGCTAAGGTTGGCTGGGACATTGGTGATATCAGCTCTTGAGGAAGTCGAAAGGAAGGCGAGCAGAGTAAGGCTGCTGACTAAACTTGCGATTCGAAGCGCTCTAGATTTACGCAAATTCAGCCCCCTTCTCGCGGGTATATTAGTTGAATGATCCAGCGAAGCCACTGTTAACCACGAGCGTCGCGAATCGCCGGCAAGCCGCGATTTAAAATCCTTCGAACAATTGAGGTGATCTGCCATGGTGTCAGGCGGGGGTCCGACATTGCTTCGGGCTGTCTCGAGCGGACGAGAAGTAAATGGGCAAAATCAACGACCGCGCGGGCGTTATTTGCCGAGCGTAAATCGACAATATAGTACAGAGCGCCCGACTTTCTTGGCCCAGCGCTAGTGATGATGCTCGGTGAAGTGTAATAGGCGTAAATGACAATGCCCGAAAATTCGATGGTATTTTTAATGACGCCTGACTTGGGGTAGGTCTTTACCATAAACTCAGGGCCAAGAGAGGCTCCTGTTTTGTCAGTACCGATAATCACATCGTAAATAGCACGAGCGTCGTCACCTTTGATATAAAGGCCCATTCGGCTCAATGCTGGCAATAGTAGTAAGTCGGCCGACAGCACTTCATTTAGTACAGCTCTTCGCTCATCTGAAATCTGAGTGTTCAATTCAGCGGTGACAAGGCTTTTAGTTTTCTCAAATAGGCCGGTGAATTCTTCAAAGCTCGCCTCGCCAAAAATCAGACGGTATTCGGTTTGGGCGCCGGTTAGGGTCTGTTTCTCGACGGACTCAAATTTTAATTTGCCGATGTTAAATGCGGAGGTACTGACTGCGCTATCTCCGCTTTTTATTAGCCAATAGTCAAAAAGGGGCTTTAATTTGGGGTCAGAAACTCTGTCAGTGCCGGCGTGCCCGACGGCTTTTAAAAGGTCGGAGCAGAATTGGGGCGGGGTCGCAGAGGACACGCTCGAAAGGGTCGCCACTAGTATTGTCGTAAGAATAGGCAAAATGCCAAAAATGGGCAGCTGGCGCATGTTTTATGCTCCTTCTATCTGGATACGAACGGTTCGGTCATTCAATTGCAAATGTTAGGCCTGCGGGGGCTTCAGATCGAATAGAAGCGTTGCCGGATGTGGTTCTTGATGTGGTTCTTGATGTGGTACTTGATGTGGCACTTGATGTGGCACTTGATGTGGTTCGTCGTCGCTTCTCTTTTGGCCCAGGACGCGGTAAATGAGCACCCATGAGAAATATATTGAGTTTGATACTAGTGGCGATGGCATTAACGGGTTGTGGTGTTCAGTCGATCCCAGAAAGCAAGAACGCGGTTGAGGCGGCCTTTTCTGAGGTCACAAACCAGTATAAGCGCCGGGCTGATTTGGTTCCGCAATTGGTTGAAGTCGTAAAGGGTTATGCAAAGCAAGAAGAGAAGGTTTTGACTGAGGTTACGGAGGCGAGAGCCCGAGCGACAGCGATCACCATTGACCCTTCAAAAGTAAGCCCTCAGCAGTTGGCAGAATTTCAGAAGTCGCAGGGCTCATTGTCGCAAGCGCTCGGCCGATTGTTGGTCGCCAGCGAAAACTACCCCGAGCTGAAGTCGAACGCTAATTTTCGCGATTTGCAGGCCCAACTTGAGGGGACAGAAAATAGAATCACCGTAGCACGCCAGCGAGTGATTTCGGCCGTTCAAGATTTTAACAATCAAGTCACAGTACCGCCGACTAGCTGGACCAATTCGCTCTTCTATCATTTCGAAAAAATGGCGCAATGGGATCTATCCGCCGACGAAAAGACCCAAGTCGAAAAACCGCCTAAAATTGGCTTTTGATAAATTTACGGCCAATGGCCGGGCGAGATCAGCGTGACTCGAATTAAATCTCGGCCGAATTTAAAATCAGCAATTTTAGTTGGCCTCGCATTTATTGCGATGACTTTTTCTGTCGCAGACCATGCTGGCGAAAAATTTGTCGTGCCGCCGCTCACTGGGGCCGTCATCGATCGTGGGGGGTTTTTAGGCGCCAAGGCTCAGGCCCAACTCGATGGCTATTTGCATGCACTTAATTCGCACGGCAAGGTGCAGCTGCAGGTCGTAACTCTCGATACACTTGAAGATGAACCGATCGAACAAGCATCGATCAAAATAGTTGAAAAATGGAAGTTGGGCCGAGCTAAAGTTGATAACGGCGTGCTTTTGCTTATTTCGCGGCAAGAGCGAAAAATGCGCATCGAGGTCGGTCAGGGCCTCGAGGGCGATTTGCCCGATGTCTATTGTAAGCGAATTATTGAAGATGACATGTCGCCCTTCTTTCGTCAGGGCCAAGCCGCAAAGGGGATTTTTGTAGGGGTGATGAAAATCGTCTCCTATGTCGACCCCGAGTTTCTGGATTCTCAATCAAATGATTATGTTCAAGCCTATTCGGCCAATCAAAAGCATAGCTGGGCTCATTATCTATTTATCATCGTGTTTTTGCTTTTTATGGTCGGCCCCACATTCACCTCGCTCTTTGCGCTTGGCTCAAGCCGCCGGTATTTCGGTGGTGGCGGCTGGGGTGGCGGTTTTGGCGGCGGCGGAGATGGTGGGTTCAGTGGCGGTAGTGGCGGAAGCTGGGGTGGCGGCGGCGGCGGTTTTTCAGGCGGAGGAGCATCCGGTGGCTGGTGACAACACTGATCAAAATATCCCAGAGTGGGCGCGCCATTTTATATCGAGCGATGATCGTGTTCGCATTTCGACAGCTATTGCCGAAGCAGAAAAAAGAACAAAAGGCGAAATTATACCGATGATCGTGCGTTCGTCTTCTACGGGTTTTTTGGCGCCGTGGGTTGGTGCTCTTGTTTGGATTGTTTTTCTGCTCTTTTGTGAACGCACGGCCCCTCACTATTTTTCTGGTTTAGATCGCGTTTGGATATTGCCGACCCTTTTTGTCGCCGGTATGGCAATATTGCGAACGCCACAGGCAAGATGGCGACTGCATCGATTGTTGACCCACCCGCTTGATCGTCATGCCCAAGTTTTGGCGCGCGCCGAAATCGAATTTCATCGTGCGCGTCTTGAGAATACTTCGGAGCGTTCTTCGGTTTTAATTTTGGCCTCTCTTCTCGAGCGAGATGTTGTAGTCCTTGTGGATGAGGGCGTTGCAAAGCGAGTGCCCTCTGAGACCTGGGCCCAGGTTGTCGATCTGATGGTCGAGGGCATTAAAAAAGATAAAGTGGCCGACGGCTGGATTCTCGCTATCAAGAAAGTCGGTGAAATTCTTTCTGAAAATTTTCCATCATTGGACCATCAGAGCAACCAAATCCCCAATGAGATCCTCATTAAAGAGTGACCGCCGAGCGGATCGACACTGTAAAGAAATTTTTTCAATCGTCTATGCGGGCGCGTCATAAAAAGGTATGTTCGGCCGCGAACGACAAATAGCTTATTCAACACATTTTTACGGAGTGGTGGGTTTGTGATGCACGATCAGAGCATTCTTTTGCGAAGCATAAAGAAAACTGTTTCATTGATTGTAGCGGCCGCATTTACGCTGGGGCCAACGAGTTTTGCGTCGGCGGCGGATGAAGCCCCGCTCCCATTACAAGAGCAATTTGCTACAGCCGCAACAAATGCCGTTTCAAACGAATCGTCAGCCGCAGATATTAAAGAAATTGATTCGATCGTTGGCCAACAAGCTGAAGATACAAAGACTTGGGCCGACGAGCGTGAGGCGATCTTGCCTCAGTTGCTTGACGTGGCGGCGCGCCTCGAAGCTGAAGCGAAGCGCATTGAGAGTTTGCGAGGCCCACAATTCTTGCAGACCATGATCGATAAAAATCAATTCATGATCGAGATCGAAAACTTTGGCACAGCTGAGTATCGAACTATTGATGGGCAGCGAGTGCCTCGAATTTTGCATAATGATCAAGTTTACATTTTGGTCGATGAGAAACTGATCTCGCGCGATTCGCCGCATCTGCGCCAGTACATCGCTCGCACCCACGTTGAAAGTGGAGCGTCGCGTGTTCAGATTGATAAAAACGGGTTGCCGAAATTAAACGCCTTCGGTGGTTTTAAGCGAAAATCCGGCAGAGATTTGACGATCGCATTTTTTAACGACGATGCTTCGAGCCCCGAATTTGTCGATTTGCCCAAGCCACACTTTACCAATTGGTCTTGGTGGAAAGACTATTATTATGCCAAGAAAAAGAAACCGACCTGGGACGATTTTACTCTCGCCATATTTAGTGGCGGTGTTTTACAGGCGGGGCTTACCTATGCAATGACGATGACGAAGCATGCTTATTTAGGCACCGCGTTCTCGTGGACTCCTGTTATTTTCACGGGGCTATTTGGTATCACCATTGGCACGTTCGCATCGACCTATAAGAACTTTACCAACAATTCGATTTCAAACTTTACTCGCACCCTAAAGCGGCAGTTCGTGACTAGCATGCCGTATGCCTACGGTCTCGTGATCGCCATGGCCCCCGGTGATATGCATTCGAAACTGGCGACAATTAGCTTCTTAACTGCTGTTGGGCTATCTAAAAACCTGAGCCTTCAAGTCAACGGCCTTTCAAACAATACGGCGGGTGCCTATTGGTCGGGTATCTCGCAGATTCGTGATAAATCGCGCGAGAGCGACGGGCGTATTATCGTAAACCTCAACTTTGAAGTCGGTAATGCCACCAAAACATGGCGTGTAATTAATTGGTCAAAATCAAATTTTGAAAATCAAGTTTTGTATATCCCGCCATGGCTTCTGAATTTCGTGGGCTTGATGGCCATTGGTGCTTCGACTTGGTCGAAAGTCCCTGGGACGGATATTAATGTCCCGCTCTTTCAGTTTCTTGGTATACCGATCGCAATGATTTGGACGAAATGGTATGCGAGACGAATTGCCAACAAGGCCAAGGCCGACCCGCTGATGCCAGTGCGCGCCAAAGAGCTCGAAGATCTTGCTAAAAAATATGAGGATCAGTGGAATAACAGTTTCGGTATGGATGTTAAAGATGTACCGGCCAACATGCTGAATCTTATTCGTAAGTTGGGCAATGGCGCGAAAACTGTTGTGAGTGGTTGCGCAAAGCTGCTTAAAATTACCAAGGCAGACTCGCCAGAATAGCTGGGCCTTGGGCGTTAGTTGAGTCTAGGTCAATTCAATTTGCCGATAGATAATTGCGCTCATATCATGGTTACATGAGCGATACTAAATCCCCACTTCAGCGGACAGCCGCTGAAATTATGACGAAGAAGCCTGTGGTGTTACAGGCATCAATGACCATTCGCGAAGTGGCTCAACTCTTTCTCGATAAGAACTACACCTCGGCGCCGGTGATGTCGGCGGCGGGTGAAATCATGGGTGTTGTTGATGAGTTTGGTTTAATAAAAGCCAAGCTAGTTCAGCGCATTGAAACACAGAGCCGAGATAAAATTGCCCATCATACTGAGTATCTATTGCCCGCGACGACCGTGACAGAAGATACCAAACTGCCAGATGTGATTAAAGAAATGATTAAAGCCCCCAACCATCGATTGCTTGTGCTTAATCGCGCGCAAGGGCTGGTTGGCATAATTAGCTCTAAAGATATTTTGAAATTTGTGATTGGGGTTCAAGCAACACCAGGCCCTGATTTGAAGCAACAGCTGCAATCAGCCAAAGAAAGTTTAGCCAAGGTTGAAACTGAGCTTCAGCAAACAAAGGGTCGTCTCGAAGTTTACAAAGACATTGTGATGGAAAACCCGTCGATGATTCACTCCGTTGACAGTGCCGGCAAAATCTTGATGGCAAATAAGAAAATGCACATTGAACTCGGTTATGACCCCAACGAATTGTTGGGCAAGACGATGTTCGATTTGTATGCGCAATCGATGCATCACGAGGCCGTACAGGGGCTCAAAAAAGTCGAAGAAGACGGAAAGCACCAGTCTACGCTCACAACGATGATGAAGAAGTCGGGCGAAAAAGTTCGCGTTGATATTGCCAGCGCCGCTCTTCATGACGACAAGGGCCATTTTGTAGGCACGATTTCGGTTTCTAGAGTGATCGATTCAGATATTCTCTTGCAGGCGTTACACGGCGTTTTTCGGGATAAACAGCCTTAAAGGGCTCTCAATTTTTTAATAAATTGGGCCGATTCTTTGCTTGTGGGCAGATTCGCTTTGTACTCCCAAAGAATATACTGGCCTACGAGATCATAGATCATTTCAGATTTTTCGGGAAGTTTTACCGCGGCTCGCTCGGCGAAATCGGCCGGGCCTTCTGTTGAGTCACATACTAAGTCGTAAGTTTTAAGTTTTAATAAAAGTTGATCGTAAAGATTTCGTGCCGGAGTGACTTTGGCGCGAGTCGCTGATTTGAGACGCAGGTTAATTAAAAAGACAGAGGCCGCAACCGCCAATAAGAGTAGAAAGAAAATTTGATACCGCTTGAATGAGGGGTTCTCGCCAAACCCGAGAACTTTGCGTTGCTGATCAAAATCATAGTTCATCATATAGCTGGTGTAGCGACTATTGACAGAATCAAAGAGCATTTGCCCCGAGTGATAAGCATAGGCCAACAAATTGTGTTCGGCATATGTTTTGGCCTCCAGCCGGCCTAGCGATACTCGCGTTCGGCCGATGACGGAGGTTGGGTCCACGCGAATCCAGCCGAGCTTATCGTCGTAAACTTCGTCCCATGTGTGAGCGTCTTTATCGCGAACGAGAATATAGTTGGCGAAATCGTTCATCTCGCCGCCTTGAAAACCCACAATCATGCGGGCCGGCACGCCAACCGAGCGCATAAGCAGCGCGAAGCTAGCCGCAAAGTGTTCGCAGAACCCGACTTTTTGTTCAAATAGAAATGAATCAATATTTGGCATCTCAGGAGTTGAAAGTGAGTAGCGAAACCCCATGGTGGCATAGTAGCTAAGAATCTTCTGAACCTTTTCGCCGACACTGGCCTGATTTTTTGTAAGTGTTTTGGCGAGCTCGCGAGCTTTTTCTGAAAATGCCGGTGGCAGACGTGTGAATATTTGTTTTTGATTTTTATCTAAAATCTCGCGTTGACCAATTTCGAGTGCTTGGCCAACGTACTGCACCCGAGCGATATTGGGCCAGGCTGTTTTGTAAACGTTGTCTTTCAATTTTAGTATTGGATTGTGCTGGTCGGGCCGTACCCAATCCAAAGATCTTGTGCTTTCGAGAGTGAACATTTGCCGATCGTATTTGGGCTCAAGGGTCAGATAGTATTGGAATATTCTATTGGTTGGCGAGTGGGTTTGCAGAGGCTCAACTGCGACCGGTAAATTGTCGTCTTTTGTGGGGTGGTGGCCCCAGCCCCAGCCGTCGGTTTGATCAAGAGAGACTCCGCGCCAGTAGAATTGGTTGGCTCGTGCAACCATTCGGGTTTGAATGTTTTCCGGAAAGCTTACTCGAAAAGCTGGGTCATCGGATTCGACAAGCTTTGCAAAATCACCCGGCCGAACAAAATCTGAAAAACCAACCGAGCCCTTGGGTTCTGAGAAATAGCGACCCCAAGGTGTTGAAAATCTTGGAAACAGAAAAAAGAAGGCCAAAAAGAGAGGCAAGCTTAGCAAAAGGTCTTTTGTTACGAGACGAGGGCTCGAGCGAATCACTTCTTTTACCTTATCGGGTGGAGAATGAATCACCATAAACGCCGTGGCGATTAATATTAAATTTGCAATCATGTAGACAGTGGCAAGAAGGGTTTGAGAATAGAGTAGGTAGTACATAACGATGAGGGTGCATATAAACAAAAAGATAATTGCATCACGAAGCTTTCTAATTTCTTGCATTTTGAGAGCGGCCAGAAGCAAGAGGAGTGGCGTGGCCGAATCGGGGCCGAGTAAAGTTCTAAATTGGGCATAAACTGTCACGGTAAAAACGAGACTCGTTAAGCCCAAGAGCCACGGCGGTGCGGGGCGGGTGATTTGCCGAATGACAAAGAATGACCAGACAGTAATACAAGTCATCACGATAGTAACCCAGGTTGGGATTTCAAAAACGTGCGGCAGCGTGGTGGTCAGAAAGATCGTAAATAGCATTGGCCGCAATTGATATTGGTTTTGGGCGCTAAACGGATTTATACGGGCCATAATGCAAGCTCCGTCAGGCAGCGGTGTAAGTGCGCTTTGTCGCAACCAAACCCACTGTTAAAGCTTTTTGTTTCTAGACTGAAATCATACTGTTTGGTGTGGGCTTCATTGATCCAAAGAGTCAGTTGTGAGAGGTGAGACTCGGGGTTTTCGACGGCCGCATCTTTAAGAAAAAAATTGAGCCTCGGGTTGGAACCATCTTGAAATTGTTTAATGAAATATTCTTTTCGGCGCGAGTAGACCTTCCAGTCGATTCGGCCCATTGGGTCGCCCGGGGTGTACGGTTTGTGGCCAGAGAAATCGTCGCCAAGTGCCGTTTGGGCTTGCGGTAGATCGCGCTGGCCGATGGCGGCAGGGTAAACTATAAAATCTGTTTTGAGGTCTTTGTAGATCCAGGCGCGAAAGAGCCCGTAAGGGGCTGTGCTGCTCATCCGAATTCGGCGCAGAAGATACCGGCCTCGGCCACTGGGTAACATAACATCTGTGTTGAAGGAGTTGGTCGAAAGTTTTTCGAGACTTGAAACATCAAATAGACAGACCAGCTTGGTGGCGGGGTTGTGCTCGGCAGAGAATTCGGCCAGTATTTCTAGATTGATTTTCGGGTCAGCTGATTTGTTGGTCAAGCTGAGTACGGCCCGGGTGGATTCATTCGCAAAATACGATTCGACGTAAAGGGCGAGAGGCTCTAAATCGCGAAGGTTGCGGGCCGTTTGTAAAATGACAACGAGGCCTAGGCTAATGCATAGAAAAGCCATCATGAAAACTAGGTTATTTTGATAAGTGGCGCCGGCGGCGAGCATAATCAAAAACATGGCGAAGCCAATGAAGCCGTACAAATTTGGGAAAATGTAAATTCGCTGCCGCTTTCCGAAGAGCTTCTTCACGGCACCGGCACGGACTTTAAAAGTTGCGTCGAGTTTATTTGCGATGAGGTCGGTAAGCGGTGATCAAAAACAAACGGTGCAAGTGTTTGGATATCTTCTGGCAAGACAAAATCGCGACCATCAAGAAATGCCCAGCTACGTGCCGCTTGAAGTATAAGAATGCCCGCGCGAGGTGAGAGCCCTGAGCCACTGGTTCGAGAATGGGCTAGTAAGCTTTGGACGTACTTGATGACGGGCAGAGCGACAGTGGTCAGCTGGGATTTTTTTTGTAGCTCCATGAAGTCGAAAGCGTTTAGGACTGGCTTCAACTTCATGATTCGAAGCCGTGGGTTTTCGGCAGCGAGCATCTGTGTCTCGGACTCGGTGTCGGGGTAACCCAATGAAAGGCGAAGCATAAAACGATCGAGTTGTGATTCGGGCAAAGGGTAAGTCCCGATTTGTGTTTGAGGGTTTTGGGTGCACACAATTAAAAATGGAGGTGGTAAAGTGTGGCTGTGCCCATCAATGGTGACGCGACGCTCTTCCATCGCCTGCAAAAAAGCACTTTGCGTTTTTGGATTGGCGCGATTGAGTTCATCACCGAGAACCATTTCGGCAAAAACAGCACCCGGGTGAAAATGAAATTTGCGATCGACTTCGTTGAAAATCGAAGAGCCGAGTACATCGCCGGGCAGTAGGTCGTTGGTAAATTGAATGCGATTCATTTTCAGGCCGAGAAGCTGGGCAAGACAAGAGACGAACGTCGTTTTGCCCACGCCGGGTGTGTCTTCTACCAGCAGGTGGCCATCCGCGAGAAAACAAGTAAGGGCAAGTTGCAGTTCGTCGGCTTTGCCATAGATGACGGCGTTGGCCTCATCCAAAATCTGGCGGAGCCGAGGGTCTACGTTCTCACTATTTTTCAATTTGCGCTTCAGCCAGACTTTCATCGAGTGGCCCTATTCAGATTCGAGGTTTATTTGATTTATTTTCGGCAAAACCATCGGCAGACTGAATGAGAAATGTCTAAATATAAAAACTCATATTTTTTAAGGTTTGCCAATGGTTGCACGTTGCCGATCGCCCTATGCGCAGGTCTCGGTTGGCTTTCGGGTTGCGCCACAATAATCGATAAAGATCAGGTGGTCTTGGTTAAAAGTGAACCTCCGGGTGCGGCGGTTTTCTACAAAGGCAAAAATGAAGGCGAAACGCCGGTGTTGGTTAAAGTTAAGTCAGCGCACCACGACGAGATCTTAGTCCGGCTGGGTGAAAGCAAGAAAGCCATCGAGCTTAATGGTGATTATCGCTGGGGGCGAAGCTTTTTTGGTAACCTAATGTATCTTAGCTTGGCGCCAATTGGTTGGGTGACCGATTTTGTTTCAGGTCATGCGTGGCAGTTTCACCCAGATTATGCTGTTCAATTTGCAAACAGTGCAGGAGTGCGCCCGCCGTCGAAGGCGATCAGCCAAAGAAAGACCCTTGCTATCGCACCACCGCTTTTCGCGCACGCCAATCTTTCGGATGAAGTGGGCGCGCATCTTGAAGAAAAATTGCGAAATGACTTCCCTAACTATGAGATTTTACCTTTTGGGCAAACGGTCGAAAAGTTCGATACGCAGGGGTTTGATTTTGAGAGCCAGGATCTATCTGCAAATCGCAACCGTATTTTTTTTGAAGCTAAGGTAGACAAGATATTTTTTTTCGCAGATTAGCATTGATAAAAAAGTCGTGACCGTAAAGGGTCATCTCGACGATGTTCGAGACGCCGGGGCTAACGAGGCGAAAAGCTATTCTTTTAAAGAGCAAGAATTGAAAACTGCGAGTCGCGTGGGTTGGGTGGCTGACACGAGCAACCTATTTTATTGGTTGCCGAATACCGTGTTTATTGATTTCGGAAGTGCCACAACAAATTTTACCATCAACGGCGTTAGTGCGCCGGCCACTTCCCAGGCTCTGGATGGCCCTTTGGGTGAAGCCTTCACTGTTGTCTCTGCGATTAGTTTGCGGAGAATTTTGCCACCGATCGATCGCGACACCTGGTCGTTTCGAACCAGTTTCGTACCGACCGCGAGCTTCAGTTACGCTAACGAAAAATTTGAAACAGTCTTGGGGATCTCGGGCCAGACCTTTCACCGACTTCACACCGACGTGGGCTGGGGGCCGAGCTTTAACTATGGCTCAAGAAGTTGGAATTTTTATTTTAATATTTTACCAATTTTTGCGTTCGACCAAATATCGACCACTGCCGGTGGCACGACGTATGTTGATAACAATGCGCACATAACTTTTGCTGAAGAGATTGGCATAATGAAATACATATCGCAAAGGTGGCTCGTGCGATTGTACGAGCGAAATGTCGAAGTGCCACGCAACACGTGGGAGAATGTGATCGGCAATTTATTGCAAACCAATGTCACCATTAATTCAGCGCAGGTTGTTTGGGCCGGGGTTGCGGTCGGGTATGTCGTGCCGCTCGGATTCTAGGGCACGAGTCTAAATTGCAATATTTTTCAAAAAATAAGGCCAAGGCCCAAAGTTGTTTCAGTAATGGTTTGGTCGGGCTCGCTCAGGTTTTCGACGAAATCATTCTGCGAATTCGAGCCATCGACATGCCAGTGCTCCCACTGAAGTGATAATTTTACTCCAAGAGGTCGCTGAATCAAATAGCCGACCTCGAACGAATAGCCATTGCCATCATTTTGCTTGAGACTGACGTCTTGGCGACCGCCACCCAACTCGGAGGCCTTCACATTTTCTTCGGCTGATAGCCAACGGCGATATTCGGCTTTCAGGTAGTAAGGGTAAGCCCAATAGGTTACGCCAATCGGTAAAAAGTGAATTTGCGAATCGCGCGATGGTTGTTGCGGGACACTGTCGTATAAATTTCGAGTGGCATAGCCGATATTAAAAAAATATTCTGTGAACATGTAGATGACATCGCCGCGCAAATCAAACTTTCGAACGGTAGCGAGTTGATCGACTTGAATGCCGTTGAGGGTGGTGCCTTGAAAAGTTAAGCTGTTCTCGCCGTAGACCCCGCGAATCGCGAAGGCGGTCGTCGGCGAAAAGCTGACGCCCAGCTCGAGATCAAGAGTTGGGATATGGCCAATTTCAGTTGATTTAAGTTCATTGATTTTAATTTGAGTAAAGTCGTAACCCAGGGCCCACCAATTTTGCCTTTGGTATTGCGCGTGGGCCAACGGTGACAAAAAGAGCAGAAAAACAAAAAAAGTCGCAATTTTATACATGGGTCGAGCTTAGCATAGAAGTTTTTTCGGTGTTACTTTTTGGCCCCAAGGTTGGGTCATTTAGTCGCGTCGCTTGATCGATCGACCCTGGAGACACGCCATAACTGGGGATGGAGGCGGCATAAAATATGCACCTCATAGAGGTGGTATTAGTAGCCAATAAAGGAGGGCGCCATGAGCATCAAAGTTGATCAAATTATGTCAGACGATATTGTCACTGCGCATTGGACGGAGGACCTCGGTTCGGCCTATAAGAAAATGGTCCGGCTAGAGATACGACATTTACCGGTGGTCGATGACCGCGGCGATTTGGTGGGGATTATATCTGATCGCGATTTTCAACGAGCTATGAGAACCGATACAAGTTACGACTCAAATTACGTTATGCAAGCCGAATTTGAAGGTGAGGCTTTGGTTCGTGATTACATGACCCAGCCGGTAAAATCGGTCGATGCGTCGACGGATCTTAAGAGCGTGGCCCACTTGATGATAGATAAAAAGATTTCGGCGGTGTTAGTGGTCGATGATGATTATAAAATGGTTGGCATTGTAACCCATGAAGATCTATTGCAGGTGCTTGTCGATATTCTCGATGATAGAACTGAAAGTGTTTTCGAAGAGGTAGAAGGGTTTGCTTACAATTCGCCGATTGGTAGCGTCGCTTCGACCCTTAGCCAAGCGGGGATTTAATTTTATGAAACTTTTGAATGCTGCGTCTTTTTTTTGTTTGCTGGCTGTTGTGGTTTTGTGCAGCTCAAATGTTTTTGGGGGGCCTGAAACCGATGAGCTTGCGCCCCCTGATACGCAATTGATGCGACAAAGCGGCAAGCTTTTTACAATTGAGATTTCGCCCGGCGACAGCAGCATTCATGTCAAAGGGGCTGGTAAAAGCTTAGTACAGTACCGGCCCGAAGAACTGGTGATTTTCGGTCGAAGTGTGACGGGGCCTAATCAACGACTCGACTTGCACTTGGTGAGTGATACGAGCGCCAAAGGCGGCCCAGCGGCCTACAAAATTGTTGAGCCACTCAGGCCGGCCACGGTGCTTGAGGTCGAAGTTCGAGAGAAGAAGCATGGTAAGTCAGAACGGTTTGAATTCAAGATGCGCTAAGGGTTTTACCAAGCCCAAAAGGGCGCAGGTGTCCCGAGTAGCGTCAATGACGTACCGACGCTTGAGTAGACTGTCTTACCAATAAAAAATGGAAAGCCCCAATCAAAATAATTCGACGAGGCGACAGAGGGTAGGCTTGAGGCGAGATCGTCAAAAATCATATTCGGATTTGACGGGCTTAATTCAGCGGCTGCGTTTGCAACGTTAAATGGCGTTGCGTGCGACGTGCCATTGCTGACACCGGCTTGAGTCGCTGAAAAACCGGTTCTAACTGCCGGGCAGTAGAAGCCTGGTGAGATTGTGTTTGAACCGCAGGCCGTAATGGCGCTGCCGATGTTGGGGAAGGCATAGGTGTTAGAGCCGCTGTCGATAAATGATGTTGCCATGAGAGTGCCGCCGTAGGTGGTATTGAATTCAGCGTTGCCGTTTGTGTTATAGGCGCGAGCCGCGGTCGAGGTGTTATTGCCAGCGGAAGTGTTGATACCCAAGGTGAGCGTGCCAACAAGACTCGTGGCGCCACCTAAGGCAACCGAGCCAAAACTAAGAATGACACCATTGTTATTGGTCGGCATTTTAGCAACGGGGTTTGTCACCTGGTGCAAAGTGTCGTTCGGGGTCGCGGTGCCGGTGCAGACCCCCGACGCGCAAGAAAAATACTCACCGTTCGCGCTCGAGCTCGAACAACTGGTGCCGCAATCGGTGGTCGCAAGGCCAACTCCAAGTATCCCGTTAAAGCCAGCTTGGCTCGGGCTGTAATCGAGGCCTGTGCAATTGAACCCGGTTTGGGCAGCCGACGGTTTGCCCGTGTAGCTATAGTCGATAATGTGAATCGGAACGTTTAAGGCCTTTTCGGTCGTGCCGATTACGACATCGGCTAATTTAACAGGGCCCCAGTCGCACGACCCGTCGGCATAGCCGACAATTTCGGCGAGTTCGTGGCCAGCGGTGGGTGCGATCGACGGTAAGGTCAATGAGTGCGTGCATGAAAACAGTCTGAGGCCGTAGCTGCCGGTATCGAGAAGAATGTCGTTAATGGTCTGGCAGTTCGCAGTGCCTGGTTCACAAATTGTGACAGAGACGCAGGGCTCGTTTGTATAATGGCAACCCACATTGATGTGAGTTTGATTGGCCGCGGTCGCAGTAATCGTCGTGCCGGCATAAGCATGGCACGTGTAATCGACTGCGGCAGCAGTCGTCGTGGTGGACGATGAGCCGCACGAACTAAGAAAAGACATGGTGAGTGCCGCGCTCGCGAGCGTCACCAAAAAAATAGTGAAAGCTGAGAACTTTAAATTCATAAATTACTCCAACTGATCGAGGGTAAGGCCGGGGGGCAGCCGACCAATTAGGTAGACCGAGCCCGTCCAGTGCCCCATGTGGCCAGCCTGAACGACCTGAATTTTCGAAGTCGTAATTATTTGAAAATTTCGCTGGCCTCGAGTTTTTGGTGTCGTGACCCGTTTGGCTAGAAATTCGCCATGGTGATTGCCGAGTAGGGTCGGTAAGTTGGGTGGCATCGCCCCTTGCCAAGTGATGGCAAAAACTCTTCCGGTGAGGTCGACAAATTCGTGCACGGTGTGCCGATCAGATTCGAGATCGTAAACGTTGTACTTCAAATTTTTTCGAAGTTTTTTGTGAGCCCCAAAATGGGCGCGATCTTTTTCAACCGACGACTCGTCGCCGTCAATATCGGCACGGGCAACCGAGGCGATTGGGGCAAGCGCGCAAAAAGCGATCGCAACAAGAAACGCCAGTTGTGAAAAATAGTATCTACGCATTCTCTAATTGTCGCGCGACAGTCAGGGGGCCGAATAGTCATGATATTCAAAATAGACCTTTAGTCAGATCGACCTTTGTCTTGAGTTTTCGCGAGGCGCGTCCACGCTTTGATATATCGAGCTCTCTCCATTAACATTTTCTCATAGCAGCATTAGACGAGCTCTTTCATGTAATGGTGCGCGAAGGCGCATCAGATCTTCACATCTCACCGAATTATTCGCCGTTTTTCAGAATCAACGGGCATATGATTAAAGTAAAAGTGGCGCCGTTGACCCCTGAAAAATGTGAAAAAATCGTAACCGAAACGATGTCGACCGCCCAAAGCAAGCAGTTTCGCAATCGTTTAGAATTAGATTGGAGCTATCAGCTGCCAGGGCTTGCCCGTTTTCGTGCAAACGCATTTGTACAAAATGACGGCGTTGGTGCGGTTTATAGATTAGTACCGGAAAAAATAAAATCGTTTAAAGAATTGGGTTTGCCCGACGTACTTTCGGTGTTAGCTGATCAACCAAAGGGGTTAATCTTGGCAACGGGCCCCACGGGCTCAGGTAAGTCGACCACCTTGGCCGCGCTAATTCAGCACATCAACATGACTCGCAAAGAACACATAATAACAATTGAAGACCCGATTGAATATGTACACAAAGGTATCAATTGCCTCATTAACCAACGCGAAGTTTTTCGCCACACGAAATCTTTTGCCGGGGCCTTGCGTGCGGCGCTGCGCGAAGATCCAGATGTAATCATGGTTGGTGAAATGCGCGATTTGAAAACGATCTCTCTTACTTTGACGGCGGCTGAAACCGGTCACCTTGTTTTCGCCACTCTTCACACCAACAGCGCATCTAAATCGATTGATAGAATTATCGATTCGTTTCCGGCTGAACAGCAGCCCCAGGTGCGAGTGATGCTATCTGAGAGTTTGACCGGCGTTGTCGCTCAGGCTCTATTGCCCCGAGCTGACCAGGCGGGGATGGTGCCTGCGCTTGAGGTTCTATTGGTGACGCCCGCTGTGCGAAATTTGATTCGAGAAAACAAGACCTATTAAATACCAACGGTGATACAAACTTCGTCACGCAAAGGCATGATCTCTTTCGAGGCCTCGGTCAGCCTTCTTGTTGATCAGGGCATTGTATCTCGAGCGGCTGCCGCAAGTTTCTTACCGACCGTTTCAACGCCAGTGACATAGAGGTCTTCGTTGAATGATTCAATTTTAAAAGATCGCTGGTTTGTTGACGTCAAAGGCCAAATTCGGCCAATGACGACCCCGCAAATTTTGAAAGCCCTCGTCGATGGCGAGTTAAAAGTTATTTATCGAATTTCACGCGATCGCACTAACTGGAGTGCTATTTGCAACGAGCCTCAATTTGAAGTTGTCATTCAGAACATGATTAAAAAGATTGCTGCGGAAGTCACCCGATATGGCGCGGATAAAGACGGTCAGGGCGGCACCGGTGAGCAAACGGGGTTTCATAATCTCACTAATATTGGCTCCAGTATTAGTGAGCAACTTGAACACGCAAAAAACCTTCAAGAAATGAACGTGCAACTTCAGGGCTTAAGGCAATTAGCGAGTGAAATCATTTCGAAACGAAAATTAGTAATTGATCTTTCAGCCGTTAAAGAACGAGAAGAACTTCATCCCGACGACGCCAACGAAATAATAAACGCGCCGACAGTACTCGATCGCTTAAAAGCGAATTTCAATTGGTCAGACCCTCAGGGGCGACAGAAAATAATTGCCTTGGTTTTGACAATAGCGGTGGCCGCAGTGTTTGCCTCAAAATACATGCAGCGCCAACGTGATAAACTGACTGAAGAGGCCGTTCAACAGGCCCAGGCCGCGGTGCGGGCGAAAGCTCTTGGTGAATACGATAAAGCCGTACTTCTTTTTAATGGAGTGAAGGATCTTTCAAACATAGACCCGAAAACCTTGATCGAAATGGCGCAGGCTCATATCGAAACCAAAAAATATGACACCAGTTCGATTTTGCTTAATCGCGTCTTGAAGGACTCAAAGAACCCGATCGATATTTCGCACGCAAAAGCATTGTTGGGCTTTATTGCGATTAGATCTAATAATATGGAGGCTGCGGGTGCCTACTACGAAGACTCGCTGAAAGGGGATTCTCTTCACAGTGCGCTCTACAATCTCGCGATCATAAGTTTATCAAAAAATGATCCGCAGCAGGCGGAGACACTTCTGTTAAAGGCCCTTGAGATACCCGACCACGATAAGGGCCCGATGCTTTTGGCGTTATTCGAGGCGGCCATGCAGCTTGATCGAAAGGCACAACAAGCCAAGAAAGACAATTCGCCACCAAGCTACCCGCGGCTTGATAAAGTGAATAGGTTGCTCATTCAGGCGACCGACCCCCTTGACCCCTACCACGATGAAAACTTGGTAACTCGAATCATTATTGCCGCTACACTAAATCGAACGGAAGATTTTAATGCACTCACGGCTCTGTGGTTAAATCTCGATTTTAGAAAGACGATCACGAAAAAGTATGAGCTCAATGTCGACTATGATCGTACCACCTGGGCCCATATTTATGAATGGTGTGTCGACGTCTATAAAGACCCCAGTGTCGGGGTCATTAAGAGCGCCTTTTTCGCGGGTTGCGTCGCTCGCGCTAAATCGGCGATTGAGGCCTTGCCCTATGCGCAATATGCTGCTGACCGTCTGCCGGATGACCCAAATGTTCGTGGCTACCTGGGGCATTTGGTTTTTGTGACTGGCAATATCGAGGGTGCGAAACAAGTATTGCGCGCAGGCAACACCGTGGGGTCAAGCCTGGCCAAGAACTCGCTGGCCGAAATTTGCGAAAAGCAACCTGATGCCGAATGTAACGGTAGCCCAAATGCTGAAGTAAAGCCGGCGGCTGGTTCGCGCGCCCCTCGCCCATCGAGCAACAAACCAAAGTCGAAGAAAAAATATTAACAGCGAATGGGCTCGAGTCAAAGTTAGTTAGTGTCTGGCGCCGGTGGAAATCAATTTAAAATCTGCGACTGGGGCGTCTTTGTTCAAAACTAAAGTTGCATCTCGATAGCCATTCATGCGCAAGAGTATAACCGTCGCATCTCGACGCGAGACCTTAGCGAGGGCAGGGGTTTTGAGTTGGGTGTAGTAACCATTTACATAAATGTAGGCGCCGGTTGGCATTGAGGTCACGCGAACAAGGCGCTCATCAGGGCTCAATTCATTTTGTGTGATCGGCGGTGAATTGGTGTGGCTGGGTTGGCCGACCTTGATTGGGGTGGTGGCCGTAGGCGAATTCACCCCATCGACGGTCTCTGATTTGCCGGTTCTTACCAATGAGTTTACCCGACCCACTACTTTTTCTGGGTGCATTTGAAAGTTTTCGAAAAAATCTGTATTAGAAAGTAGATAAACAGCAGCTGTGAGAAATAGCAAAATAACGTACATAGGGTTAATTTGTAAAACTCTGCGAGATTCAACCGAAATCGGTTTAAAAATTTTTACTGAACCGGCATTTGCGTTGGCTACGACTTCTAGCTTTTCGGTTTCGTCTTGCAGCGAACTCGCGCCGAGCGTTTCGATTCGAAGGCGAAAGTCCTCTTGCGTGTAGGTCGGGTAGCTGGTGCTGAGAATAACAGAAAGATCGCGATTGAGTTCGCTGGTTTTTTGATAGCGCTTGGTAAGATCTGGGTGAGTCGCTTTAGTGAGAATTTGCACCCATTCTTCGGGGCAATCGTTTCTAAATTCATAGAGGGTGGGCAATTCGAAGCTACTGATTTTTGCGGCGACTTCAATTGCAGTAAGATTTTCAAAAACCCGTACGCCTGTGGTGAGCTCCCAAAGCGTAATGCCGAGGGCAAAAATGTCTGAAGCCTGGGTCGCCTGGCTATCGATCAGTCGCTCGGGGCTGAGGTAGCGGGCTTTGCCCATATTTGGCTGACTCTTTTGTACTCGAGCGCTCAGGGTTGATTTTGCGACCCCAAAATCGATAATTTTAACTTGCCCTTCGCGGCTGACCATAATGTTGTGCGGGCTGATATCACAATGAACAATATTGAGATTCTTGCCGGTGGCTGCATCTCGAAAGCGATGGATATAGTCGAGGCCCGACGACCCCTCTTTGGCAATAAAAAGAATTTCGGCCATGCTCAGTTTCTGTTCTTTTTTATTTGCAAGTTGCATGAGCTCGAGCAGATTAAAACCATCGACGTAATCCATAACGACGTAACACTGGTCAAGGTGTGCACCGAAGTCGATCACGCTGACAACATTGTCATGGCTCAGTTGCACGGCTATCTTGGCCTCTTGCTTGAACATCTCAACGTACTTCGGGTCTTGTGACGCCTTTGAGCTCATGACTTTGATCGCGACGGTTTTGTTAACGCCAAACACGTTCTTTGAGTGGCCTTTGTATACTTCGGCCATACCGCCTTGGCCGAGTTTTTTGTCAGCTATGTATTTGCCAAAATGTTTCACAAGCGTGTGCGGCATGGGGCTCATTCCAGAAGATGTTTATCTACTCGCGCGCAAAATCGATACTAGCGTTCAGATTTATCATATGTCGAGCCGCCGCCTTTACCAATGGCGAATGTGAGGCCCACGAGAATTTGGCTATCACGGTTTTTGAAAGTGTCGCCGCTTGTCGACGTGAGGTTCGGCCCTCCGACTGTGTATCGATATTCGGCGCGAAAAAATGTAGCCGAGTAAAGGTGCATTTGCAGGCTGAAGTCGGCGACCCCGCCGTAGTCAGAATTTTTGATACCATATGCTGAATAGTTCAGGGCATTGTTCGTAGTGGCCCCGGTCTCTTTTAAAGTGCCCGGGCATGACGAGTAGTAGCCGCCGACCCCGATCGAGAAGTGGCGCCAGAAGCGATATTCAATTGTGAGGGGTATTTCGATGACGGTGCCTGAGAGTGTACTTGTGCCGGAGGCGCTGGTGCTATCTGTCCAAGAGCGCTCAAAAGCCAGCGCCCCGGTTTCAATACCGAACGAATTGCCGAAATGGCCGTTTAGCAATATGCCGCCGCCGGCCCCCGATTTTGAGTCTACGGTAAACCCCGTGGCCGAGATGTGTGATGTGTCTTGCAATCCAACAATTGAAATGGCTGCCGCTCGAGCAATAGTTGAAAGTGACATTAGGCCTATAAAGATAGAAAAGGTATGTAGCAACGCTTTCACAGTTATCATTGTATGACGGTTGCGATTTAATATGAACATGGACTGGCTAAAGGGCGAGTTGTTTGATGTGCCAGTTCAACATAAGCTAGTTGGCACGATGGTCGATAGAATTCAAGACCCACACATTTTCACGAGAAAGCTGGTGCCCTGGTTGGTGGCCATTGCTTTTTTTATGGAGTCTCTCGACGCCACGATTCTAAACACTGCCGTCCCGATTATGGCTAAAGCTCTCGGTGTCATGCCTCTGAGCATGAAGTCAGTACTGAGCAGTTACACTCTGAGCCTCGCGGTGTTTATACCAATCAGCAGTTGGATGGCTGATCGGTTTGGCACTCGCCGCGTTTTTGCCACGGCCATTGGCATTTTCAGTCTTGGTTCATTGCTCTGCGGTCTTTCCAATAACATTCAGCTCTTAGTTTTTTGCCGCATTTTGCAAGGCTGCGGTGGTGCAATGATGGTGCCCGTTGGTCGCCTTACACTTGTGCGCACGTTCGCTAAATCTGAACTCGTTAGCACCATGAGTTTTGTGGCCATACCAGCGCTGATCGGCCCGATGGTGGGCCCGTTGGCGGGCGGTCTAATTGTGGGGTTATCACATTGGCGAATGATTTTTTTCGTTAACCTGCCGATTGGCGTTTTGGGCCTGTACCTCGTGTTGAAGCATCTGCCCGATTACCAAATCGCTAGTCGCGATAAACTCGATTGGGTGGGCCTGATTCTTTTCGGCAGCGGTATCGCGCTGCTATCATATATTCTCGAAGTATTCGGAGAGACGAGCCTTTCAACCCACGGTCTTCTGGCGCTCTTGGGGCTTTCAATCGCCCTGCTTCTAAGTTACGGGCTTCATGCCTCGCGAAAAACTCGCCCGCTTTTGCGCTTGGGCCTTTTGAGAATACGAACCCTGCGTGCGGCGGTCGGCGGTAATTTTTTTACTAGGCTCGGTGCCGGTGGCATGCCCTTTCTTTTGCCGCTGCTTTATCAAGTGGGTTTGGGCTACACGCCGATTCAATCAGGCTTACTGATAATGCCTCAGCCGCTGGCCGCAATATTCTTTCGCTATTGGATACCAAATTTACTTTCGCATTTCGGTTATCGGCGCCTTCTATTGGGCAATACCATCTTTATGGGTTTCTCAATGATGCTTTTTTCAACGATCGGTCACGGCACTGCCATCTGGATGATTATCTTGCAGGCCTGTGGGTTCGGCTTCTTTTCGTCTCTGCAATACACCAGCATGGGCACCTTGGCCTACGCTGACGTCAACGATGCCGAAACAAGCATGGCCAGCACTATTTTAAGCACAGTTCAGCAGATGTCGCTCAGTTTTGGCGTGGCGACGTCGTCGCTTGTCACGACGTTCTTTATCGCCAATCGCTTTACGGCTAGCTCTGATGAGATGATTCAGGGTTTGCACAAAGGGTTTCTGGTGCTCGGATTGGTCACTATTCTATCAGCATTTGGGTTTTCAGAGTTGAATGAGCATGATGGGGATAACGTCAGCCTACACTCCTGAAGCCGGCCCGGCCGCGCCGTTGCTGAGGAAGATCGTGTCTGCAAGGGCTCCGAGTGTCCTAAACAATCATTAGAAAAACAATGGGGATGATTAAACCCAATGACATACTCAAAAGAACCGTCTTGCGCAGTTTTTGATTTTGCAGCGCCATTTGAACGCCCAATAGAATTGTCAGAATAAAGCCAGCCGCCATAAGTTCGCAGAATATGCGAAAAGCCAGAGAATGAGCTTCGTCGTTGCCAGAAAAGGGCATGACGCCATCAAGGTGGGCCGATGAAAGACTATTAAGAAGTTTCTGAGAGACAGTTGGGGTCACACCGCGGGGGTGTTTATGCAGTTCAAATATTTGCCAAGTGCCCGTGATAGTAAAATAAAGCAATAGCGGCGCAAAAAAACAGCCGATGAAAAGATGAAGTTGTCTTAGTTTGTTCATTTGTCTGTGCCTCTTGCTTCTAAAGAAGAAAACTAACCGGCATTTAATTTAGTATCAACTGTCGGCTGTGTCATTGGTAAATCGAGATAGAACGTCGTGTTGGGGGCACTAAAATCGTAGGTCAAGGCGCCATGGTGTGATTCGGCAATACCCCGCGAAATGCTGAGGCCGAGCCCCGTGCCCTTACCGACTTCTTTGGTGGTAAAAAAGGGCTCCATCATCTTCGTCGCAAGTTCGGCAGGTATGCCCGTGCCACTGTCACTGATTTTAATCCTGACATTTTTATCGTGGGTTGTGACGTCAACTTTTACCCATTTCGATTGGAGGTTAAAAATAGCATCGAAAGAATTATTGAGAAGATTGAGCAGAACCTGCGAAATCTCTGTGGGCCGACATTCGAGCTCAATGCCTTCGGGGCAATTGATGGAGAGAGGTATGTCGTGAGTCACAAAGCGCTCTTGGCAGAGCACTTTGGTGTCGTTAAATATTTGTAACATTGAGGTCTTTTCGAATTGATTACTCTCGGACGAGCGCGAAAACGTACTGAGGCCAATCACGATTTTGCCGATGCGTTCGACCGTTTTTGAGATCACTTCAAGATTGTCGATTGATTTCTGCGGGTCAACCTGGCCCCGTTTAAATTGGCTAATAAGAACTTGAGCCTTGCCTCGAATAATGGCAAGGGGGTTATTGATCTCGTGCGCGACCCCGCCCGCCATTTCGCCAAGCGATGCCATCTTTGATGAGGCAATCAGTTTCGCTTTGGTCATACTGAGAGCTGCTTCTTTATTTCGACTCTCGGTGATATTCTCGATCACCGAAAATAAAAACTGTTCGCCATCGGTTGATAATTTGACAGCGCGGCTGTTGACCAGGCACCAAACGGGTTGGCCATTTTTATGTACGTAGCGTTTTTCGAATCTTTTGAGTTCGCGGCCGTCTTCTTTTGGGAAGGCGATGGCGGCTTCAGTCGTCTTTTTTAAATCTTCCGGATAGGTGACATCCAAAATTGTTCTATCTAGCAGTTCTGATCGCGAGTAGCCCAAAAAGGCGGCAAAAGCAGGGTTTGCTGAAACAAATTTAAGTCGAGAGTCGAGCTGTATAATGCCGAGGGGCGAGTTCTCAAAAATGGCTGAGAAAGACTTCTCGCTGGCAGTAATTTTTTCGAGCGCAGCCTCCAGAAGCCTGTTTTTTTCAAAGATCTCTTTTTCGGACTGTTTTGTTGAAGTGATGTCAATAACGACTGCATAGAAGCCTTTAACGGCTTTCTTATCGTCAAAATCTGGGATGTACTGAGCAAGAATAGATTTGGCTGTTGATTGGCCGCCAAATTTGAAAGGGATTTCTAACTCAAACTTCTGTTTTTCGCCTTTGAGTGCATTGACCGCATAAGGCCGCACCAAATTGAACGCCTTTTCGCCAGCGACGGAGGTCATGGTTTTTCCGACAATCTCGTCGGAACTAACATTGTACCAATCCTCATGGGCCGAATTGACGTATCGGTATGTGAAGTCTTTGTCGATGTAGCTAACGAGGTGGGGCAGCATGCTCACCACACTACTTAGAAAATTCTCGCGTTCGATGGCCTCGCTTTTAAGTTTTTTATTTTCGAAATTGACAATAACTTGGCGAGCCGGCGCCTCGAGAGACTTGGTTTGGTCGGGGCTCAATTTTCGAGGCTCATGATCAATCACACAAAGGGTGCCGATTTTATAGCCAGCACTCGTTGTCAGTGGCGCGCCGGCATAAAAGCGCACTTTAGGGGCGCTCACCACTAGCGGGTTTTCGCTGAAGCGATGGTCTTTAAGGGCGTCTTCAACAATAAAAGTTTTTGATTCAAGAATGGCGTGCGCGCAAAAAGCCACATCTCGCGGTGTTTCGGTGGCTGAAAGACCAACGCGCGATTTAAACCACTGACGGTTTTCGTCAACCAGGCTGATGAGGGCGATGGGCACGCCGCAAATTTGCGAGGCCAATCTCGTGATGTCATCCAGTTCGACTTCTGGTGCCGTGTCTAAAACATTGAAACCCTTGAGCGCCAACAGTCGTTTGGCTTCGTCAGTCGGTTTCGCAGGCTGTGAATGTTTTGCGGTGGCCATAGTTTTCTGCCCTCGAATAAGGTTTTGGCTCTTGTTCGTTCTCTTGTTCGATCTCTTATTTGATCTCTTAGCCTAAGAGTCTAATTCATTTCGTTTTTGGTGTGAACATTTGATGCATATAAGTGCGGTCTAGTTTTCGATTGGCGCCGATTGGCCTTAACGCAATCTATATAAAGGCAGTCTTTTTTGCAGGTTTTTTAAGATGCAGCGAGCCGGTCGCGCTCGGTAATTCTTTGACTTAGACCCTTGGTCTAGCCATTCGATAGGGCACTACTTTTTACTAATGCCAAGGGCAGCAAAATACTTGTTTTCTTTTTTAACCTGCGCGAAGAGGCGTGGGTTCTCTTCTTCGCGCTGTAGAATTCGGTGATAGAGGTGATATTGATTGGCGACGTTAATCAAATAGAGCACTTGAACGCCCTTGAGGCGAAGGCGAAATTCAATATCCGTGTCTTCGCCAACGGCCGGGTGAACATAACGTTCGTCAAAACCGTTGATTTCGATTAGGTCTTGTTTGTGAACAGAAAAATTAGATCCTAAGACACCGCGGTCGCGCTGGTTAATAAGTTTTCGTAAAAGCGGTTTTGTAACATAATAGCCTTGGCCACTGTGATTGCCTCGGCCGCGCCAGGCATCCAGAAAAAAGCGTATGTTTGATTTTTCAAGCACTCCGCTTTTCACAGCTTCAGTCGTTAACGAATCTGAAAGCTGCGAAGACATATTCACCCGGCGACCGGCTGAACAAAAACCAAGTCGAGTTGAATTGGTGTGTTCTTTTACAAATTGGGCGTGCGGTATGCAGTCGCCATCAACAAAAATAATGATGTCAGCTTGAGCCGCGACAATGGCCTTATTGTAAATCACGTTTTTTCGAAAACCATTGTCTTCTTGCCACATATGGCTGATGCGAAAGGGGTACTGTGGTATCAGAGCATGAACTTTGGCGACATTTTCAGCCGTCGAACCATCGTCGGCGATAATGACTTCAAAGTTGGTTTCAGTCTGTCGAGAAAAGCCCGCCAGAACGAGCTCTAAAAATCGAACTTTGTTATAAAAGGCTATGACAACTGTGGCTTTCGGCTTTGACATGATCTTAATTGATATTATTTAAATTGAAAAAATGCAACATTGTCATGGCGTTAGGTTCTGTTCAATAATTTGTAGCAAGCGGCGGCTTGAAAGGGTAAAAAAAAGAATGCTCGAGATTCAAAAAACAGACTTCCCAGACCTTCTTTTAATTCAACCTAAGGTCTTTGGTGATCGCCGCGGCTCTTTTGTTGAGTCTTATAACGCCAAAGACTGGGCTGCAGCAGGCATTAGCCATAATTTTGTACAAGACAATCAGTCGGTATCGAGCTTTGGAGTGCTAAGAGGCTTGCACTATCAGCGAGGCGCGTTTGCGCAGACCAAGGTTTTGCGTGTGGCTCAAGGTCGAATTCTTGATGTCGTTGTTGATCTTCGCCCAACCTCACCGACTTTTACCAAGGTGTTTTCAGTTGAGCTTGACGATGAGAAAGGCCTTCAAATATTGGTGCCGCGGCAGTTTGCGCACGGGTTTGTGGTATTAAGCGAGACCGCGACCATCATTTATAAATGTGACAATTTTTATAGCCCGCAAAACGAAAGTGGCATCAACCCACTCGACCCTGGATTGAATTTTCGCTGGCCGATAGCAATCGACAAGATTGTACTTTCTGACAAAGACCGCAAGCTGCCTTCGTTGAAAACCGTCGTAGAAACCCAAGATTGGCAAGCCAAGTGAAATCTGAAATTGTCGTTGTTGGCGCAAATAGTCAACTTGGTAAGGCTCTTAAAAAGATTCGGCCCAATTGGGTTTATTTAGATCGCCACGATTTAGACCTGACGAACTTAAAATCAATCGCCTGGGCGTTTGAAACACAACCCGCGGTTATTATTAATTTTGCGGCATTTACAGCGGTGGATGACGCCGAAAAGAGCCGCGCTGAGGCTGAACTGTTGAATGCTGCGGCGGTGGGCGAATTGGCGAAGTGTTGTGGTACGTTAATTCAAATTTCAACCGACTATGTGTTTTCAGGCGACAAGAAAGCCCCGTACCTTGAAACAGACTCGACCGGCCCCTTAAATTATTATGGGCAAAGCAAGCTGCTTGGTGAAAAAGCCGCGTTTCAAAATAACAAAAACTCGGTCGTCATTCGCACTTCGTGGGTCTATTCTGCATTTAATAAAAATTTCGTCAAACGCATGATCGAATTGGCTGCCACTCGCGATCAGTTGAAAGTGGTCGATGATCAAATTGGGACCCCGACAAATGCTAGCGATTTGGTCGCCATGGTGGCGCACATCGCCGAAGCCCCCGCTCAATTTCGGGGTGAGGTGTTTCACTATTCGAATATGGGGCAATGCAGTTGGTACGAGCTCACCAAAGAGATTTTGCACCTGACAAAAAGTAAAACCCCACTTACGCCTATCAAAACGAGCGAGTACCCATTGCCGGCAGTGCGCCCGCATTACAGCGTTTTAGACAAAACCAAGATATCGAAAGTCTCTGGTCTTTCGATACCGACTTGGCAGGCGAGCCTCGAAAAATTTATCCAAGAATATTTGGTGAGCTTAAAATAAGCCTAGCCACGAATCGATTTTTGACAGGCCAGGGAGTACTTTTTGTACACCCCGTAGGCTGTAATCAAACAAATGACCAGGCCATAATAACCATCAAGAAAACCAAGCTGCAGAAAATAGGTTTTAATAAAGCGCAGTGGTGGGTTCAACACAGCTTTCAAAGCCAAGGCGAATACCGGCTTATGCCGTACCTTTTTTGCCCCGAGCGTGGCGTAAGGCAAAACGCGGCGCCAGTGATCCGAAATCGAATGGTAAGAGTAGTGTTGTAAGTCGCCCATGAGGGTGTGGGTCGGTAGATTTTGGGCAAAGATCAAGAATTCGTGAACTTCCATCTCATTCCATTGGGCTTGACCGTTCGGAAACAGGCGCCACTGATAATCGGGCCGCCAGCCACAATGGTGTATCCATTGGCCGCAATAGTTGGTGATTCGATTGAGGCGGTAGATGCCCTTGAGATTGGGCTTCAGCTTTTGAATCTCGGCTTTTAGTTCGGGTGAAACGACTTCGTCAGCGTCGAGTGACAGGATGTATTCGCCTGTTGCAAAGCTGTTCGCCTTATTTTTCTGTTGGCCATAGCCTAGCCACTTCTGCTCGTGCCATTTTACTTTTGAAACGCGCGTGCAGATTTCTTTTGTTCGATCAGTGCTGCCTGAGTCGAGCACAATAATCTCGTCAACCCAGTCGGCGATCGCATCGAGGCAGCGGCCAATATTTTTCTCTTCATTCAGTGTTATAATTACGGCCGAGATGCGATTCACAGGGGGAGACCTTTCTAATCAATGAGCCGCTGATAAACGGCCAGGGTTTTCGCACTAGTGGCTTCTAAAGAATACTCAGATTGCGCGAGGTCAAAAGCGTTTTTTTGTAACTGGCTTCGAAATGTCGGTTCGGCGATTTGTCGTCGCAAACATTCCGCCAGCGCGGCGCGATCATGGGGCTCAAAAAGCGCCCCAGTCAAATTCGGGCGCACAAATTCAGGTATGCCGCCTACATTTGAGGCCACAAGCGAGCACCCGGCCAACGTCGCATCCAGCAAGATCGAGCCAAACCCTTCGGAGGTAGAGGGCAATACGACGATATCAAGCGCAGAGAGAAGACTGGGTACGTTGTCGATTTGACCCAAAAAACAAATTTTGTCTTCAAGCCTGAGCTTGGCCACTTGCTTTTTTAAAGCGGCGTCAAGAGGGCCGCGGCCGGCCACCACGATTTTAAAATTTTGGTCAGCCGTCATGAGCGCCGCCGCCTCGAGCAAGGTCTTGTGGCCTTTTTCGCGGGTGAGGGCGGCAATAATCCCGATAAGCGTAATGGGCTTATTTGATGTTGCGAGGTCTATGCGTAAATGATCTAACCATTTGGCGCGGGCTTTTGTGCGATCCGTATTTTTATAATCATTTTGATCTGCGCAATCATGAATAACTGAAATTTTATTTTTTGACACCCCGTTTGACTCAAGGATTTTGGCAATAAAACTTGAAATCGCAACGAAAGCGTCAACCTGGTCATCAAGGTATTTCGCCTTGCTAAAAAAATTCCATTTCGGGAAGTCGGTCACGCGCCGGTGGACGACAACGCGAATGGGCTTGGCGGTTCTGTTTTTTATGGCAAGAGCGAGCTTATGGGCTTTCGACGAATGGGCGTTAACGATTTGAATCTCGTTATTATCGGCAAACTCAATCAGTCCGGCAGCCGCAGCATCGAGAGATTTGGGCATGGCGTGGCATTTGAAATTGGCCTTAAACTTTTCAAGGGCCAAACTCGCTTTCGGATAGGCGACGTAGGTTTCTACGCCTAAAGGTTTTAAGCCAAGGCCGAGAAGTTGAATCTGGTGCTCGCCACCGCGCCATTGAAGGTCGGTGCCAATATGCAAAACTTTGATCATATATGAGCTTTGTATCTTAGAATGAAGTCAAAATCACGCTCAAACCGCCAGGGGTAGGGTTGCAAAACCCAGTCGATAACGATACTTTTAGCGCGTGAAGATTCTGTTTATTAATTCGAGAAAATTCGATTACGCCCAAGACTTGACCTTTTCGGGTCTTGCCGCCGTTCTTGGGCGCCACTCAATTCGCGATCTGCCGTTCAATTTTACCTATCATTTGAATTTCAAGCCTTACCCTAAAAATTTAGGGGGAGCCGGTTTTTCGGCAACCGATATTTATCGCGCGTCGGAGATTCGCCCAGATAATTGCGATTTTGTTTTTCTCGGAAGTTTAAAGCCCGATGCTTTGGAGGTTTACCTAAAGGTTTTACCTGAGATACCAAAATCAACGCCTATTGTGTTGATTGAAGGCGGAGATCATGAGGCCATCGGTGGTGATGCCTACCGCCTTAAATGCGGCCATTTGTGGGAGGAGGCTATTCGCCAGCGCCCATTCGATTTTATTTTTAAGCGTGAGTTTTTAAAAGACACAAAATATGCAGATAACGTTCGGCCCTTGCCTTTTTCGATGAATTTCTCGGCGCTCAAGGTACAGCCGTCGAGAGTGTTCGACAAAGACGTAAGTTTTTGGGCGGTCGAATCACATCCCATTCGCACGCAGGGACTTGATCTTTTGAAGGGGCAGTTTGATTGCGATCGTAATGGCACCTCAAAAAATCAAGTTTTTAAAAATTACAAATACAAAGGTAGGCGCTATCACGAAGAGCTCGCGAAGTGCAAAATCGTTTTAAGTCTTCGCGGCGGCGGGTGGGACACTCTTCGGTATTGGGAAGTCCCGGCGCTCGGCCCACTTTTAGTCAGCCAGAAATTGAATATCGAGATACCCAATGACTTTGAACATAAAAAGCACGTGATTTTTTGCCAGGATGATCTTTCTGATTTAATCGATATCTGTCGCTACTATCTGCAGCACGAGAGCGAGCGGCTCAAAATTTCAACGGCCGCCTACGCGCATTTAAAGAAATATCATAGCCATACGGCGCGGGCGAACTACATCGTCGAGAATTTGATTCGTGCATTTTCGCCGGGCAAGCTCGGCCAGAATTAGGCTTTGACCCTCGGCCACACCGTTATCTTTACTGGAGCCCAGACCACCGAATAGACCACTTTCCAGACATTGGGCTAGCCGCTTCAAAAAGGGCGTGGCGAACCAGCCTCACAAGATTACAGTTAAAGCACAGAGGGTGAGTATGGAAGAAAAGCCAAAAGTTAAGCGTAGAATAGTCGTAGATGCTCAGTTGCAATACGGGCTTGTGCGCTGGTCATTGACGGTTTTCTATGCGGCGTGTTTGGTGTTTTACCTTATGATTAATTTTGTCTTCGTAAACTTCAAATTTATTCTTCAAAACAACAGCATTGAAGCGACAGAAAATGTGAAGCAGGGTATGGCCGAGCTTCAAAATCAGGCGAATGGTTTTTTGGGCATTCTGCTTGTGGCGTTTACTATAATTGTCGTTATCGGTGGCTTGCATTTGTCTAAGAAAATTGCCGGGCCTATTCAGTCGATAAAAATGAATCTCGACAATCTAATTCAGGGCAGAGAAGTGATTAACGTTAAATTTCGCAGAAGTGACTATTTTTTCGAATTGCAGGATAAATTTAATCAGTATCTTGAGCACATGCGAGCAAAACATAAACGCTAGCATCTGCAAATATTCGTATCATCAATAGCGCTCGCCGAGAGGCCTACATCTTATGGCGAATCCAAACATAGCCTCTGACGCGTTTTGAATTTGAATTCAATAGGCCCGGCGTCACTTGACCCGGCTCTTCGAAGGCAAAATAGGGTTGATGGTCTTCTCGGCTGACTTCGGCACCAATCTCTGTGGCTTGGGTCAGCGACTTACGCCAGGCGGCTTTTATCGTTGATGAGGCGGGCACATCGTAAAAGGGGTCCTTTGCGGTGTTATGTGTAATTCTATTGATGTCGAGAACAACGCTGAAATCGCCGAGTTGCTCACTGGGCACTACGGCTTGAATGGCATGCCGTAGACCGCGAGCGGCGTCTGCCGCGAAGCCTTCCATAATATAGAGTTCGCCACGATACGAAAGATACGGTTGAGTTTTGTCGCCTCGACTATCGATAATGATGCTGACTTTATCGTACGAGGTTTCAGGCTTTAGCTTTAGATTGACGCCACTATCGCGTGGTACGAATTCAAAGGTGCGATCGAGCCCCAAGGTGACGTTTGAATTTTTAGGCTGGTAGGCGAGGCCCGCATCGAGCCTGCTGTTGCCCGACCCGGTGCTTTTATTTTTGTAGTCGATCGTTTGCCCGGCGAATTCGAGTTTGCCGGTGAACTGATTGATGCGTGCTGAGCCCCTGATGTTGACCCCGGCAAAGAAATCGTCTCGCGTCCAGCGGTTTTGGTCTTGGGTGCCGAACAATGGCGCAAATGTATTGTTAAATAATGTCGGTGTTGAAATTTGTAATCCACCAGCGCGGGCATCGACAGAATAGGTCAGGTCATCGATCAAGCCATTCCAAGCTTTTAGTTTTGTGCCGCGCAAGCTACTAGATACACCAACGGCATCAAGCTGAAAGTCACCTTCAGACTCGTGGGCTAAAGAGTGAACCAAAAACGCTTTGCTTTGGAGGGCGTCAGAGAACGCGTGGCGAAGTTGAAACTCGACTAAATCATTGGCATTTGAAAGTTTCGCGACGATGTAGGTGTTGGGGCCTTCAAAGCTGGCGCCTTGGTCAAGCTGCTCGTTTACCCAACGGGCGGTGCGTGGAATATAAGTGTGAAACAAACCCGGCAGTGATTCGATGCTCGAGGCGCCCGTCAGCGGCCCAAGAAGGCGTGTTGAGATGTCCACTGCCTCTTGCACGGTGGTGGCATTAGTTGCCACAATTTGGCCATAATTTTGAACGTAATAGTGGCCGGTTGTGGAGTCTTTAAAAATGGCATCAAAGTGATTATCGCGGGCGGTGGTACCAGAGGTAAGCGCCGCCGCCGAAAAACCCAACGCCGTTTCGGCGCGCGCAAGGTAGGTGTGGATGTCGCCGCAAATACCACCGGCATGACCAGAGGTTTTTAAATTTTCAAAGACTTGTTCAAGCGTCGCGTTTTTTAACGAGTAATCATAGCCCTGAGCGAGAGCGGTGCCTAAGCGTGACAGCAGAAAAAGCTTTTCTTGCGCAGTCATCGTGGCACTTTGGCTTTGCAAGAGGGCTATCGATTGCTCAAAGTTTTGAGCCGCCGGAAATTGTGTCGTCGGCAGGCCCGAAATGGCGTCCAATAGATTCGTGGTTTCCGGGTCGAGCGGCACGCCAGACGCCGGCACAAGACTTTGAACAGTGAGGGCGCCGCTGCTGTCGCGGCGGGCTTCGTAAACCACCGAGATATCTAAGAGCCCTTGCTCTGAGTTTGTAGCGCTATTCGGGGGCGGTGCCCCTGGCGCTTGGGCTCGAGCAAGATCGCCACCAAATAAGTAGGCAAACACTCCGACCAATATCAGGGTGGCCAACGGGCCGATTGGGGCACCGAAGAGAACTGCCGAATGATTCGAGGGGCCTTGCTTTGTCATGCTCCTATAGCAGTGCACAATGCGTGCCCAAAAGGTAGGGTATTACCTTTCGTAAATTCGTTCGGGCGGCCCGCGAGCCTATTTTTTGTGGCCTTGGGCTTCATGTGGCCGTGATTTGTCTGCACGGGTGACCAACCTATTGTCGGGCTAATATAATGATTTTATTAGTAAATATTCGGTCTGCGGTAAAGTGATCTGGCGCGCAGTCGATTTGCGGCGGCTAGATTCGTTAAAACACGAGTTCACGGAGTTCGCCTCGGACACGCCTTCCAACTCTTAGTGTTGAAAAATGGCGCGGCGAGATTCTCGGGCTTCGCTGCGGTAGAGGTTTAGAATAACACCGGCGTAATAGGACTCATTCTCGATCGCCTTCATGAGTGGGCTTGCGCGATTGCTCGAGTCGCCGAGATAATATTTTATAACTCCGCCAAAGTAGTGCAGCCGGTTGTTCGACGATGCCGTGTGCATATAGTAAAGGCCAACATAGTCATACATAAACCCGGGGGCCGACGAGTAGGCCGGTCGGTCGGTCGTCGCAAATGCCGGTTGCACGTCGTAAAAATATCGATTGAGTTCGCGAGTGCCCCACGCGGCTCCGATAAAAAGATTAAACGCGCCGTTGGGGTCGAACATTGCGCGATGGTGAAATTTTAGCTCGGGGTTGAAGTCGAAACCGCGGTCATCGATGCGCGTGCCATCGGTCGAGAACACCCAACGCACGGGCAATGACAAATCTAGATTTACAATTTGGTGGCCGATGATGTGAACCAAGGCTCTCGGCCCGATTTCGCCCATCCAGTCTAGCGGGTGCATGCCAGCGCGTGCGGTATTTTTGCTGGAGTCGACCGGAAACGACCCGTCGATACTCGCGTCGATATCAATCTCGGTGCTATTGAAGAACATGCCGCGAAATTTACCCTGTGGGTCGGTGCGAATGAAATCGCCTCGATAAACGACGAAAGGCAGCGGCAGCCAGCGAAGATGTTGTTGGTCAGAGCCGGGGTAGTCGTTGAGGTAAAATGCAGCGGCCCCGAAGCCGAACTCCCACTTCGGTAAAGTGATTTCACTATCGGCCGAGCCTAAATTTTGGCGGGTCAACGGTTTCAATTCTTTTTGCGTCGTGGGCGCGAGCGCCGCCGATTTTGTGGGCGCCGCCGAATCTGTGAGCGCCGTCGAATCTGCTGACGGCGCTGCCAATTTTGTCTGCCCCGATTGGGCAAAAGTGCTCGGCGCGCCGATCAATCCGCTGATTAAGCAAATAACGAAAATTAAGATGGCGCGACGGCTGCTCCAGTCGAGCTGCAATCGTAAGGGATTAAGCATCTACTGTTGGTAGAAAAAAAATGTCGCCGTGGCTAGTGTTATCCGCAAATGACGCACAAAAAGGTACGCCGTAACTTTTTTCCAGTCGCGGAAATTATGGAAAAAAGTTACGGCGTACCTTTTATCGAGAGGCTTTAGTTTCAAGTGAGGGTTTATGCTTTGAGCTCGCTTTATGTTCTAAGGGTCGGTGGGTCGCCGTTCGTTTCGCCCTGTGCTTTTTTGCAGTAGAGAAAAATTCGCGTTCAAGTGAGGCGCCTTCGAGCGCTTTTTTTGCCGCTGACTTTTCAGCTTGTTTTTGTTCGGTCATCACCGAGTCAATTTCACGATCGGCAAAATGATCTTCGTCGTTCGGGCCGGCAGGGAGTAACGCAGGCTTGGGCTTTGATTTCTTGCTGAGTGGCTTTCTGTGATAAGACTCTTGGTCGGGCGTAACGGCATCAAAATCAAAGGCGCCAATTTCAGCGTTTATTCGTTGGCGAGCGCCGGCCGAATTGCCAATATTTTCATTGTTCAAGCGCTCAGCTTTCACGGGCGCGCTAAAAAGCAGACACATTAATGCCCAGGTGAGTGCGAAGGCTGTCCAAGTGATTTTTGAAACGCGCATGCAGACTCCAATGTTTTTAAAAACTACGGGCCCCTCATTTGCAACAAGGGCGAAAGCCTTACGGCCTTATCGTCATAACTTGGCGTAAATATGACCCAAATTAGAAGAATTGCTCAAAAATCTAGCAACTAGACCTAAGTCTTTTACTTTGGTCATTTACGCGAAAATGGCGAATATAAATGACGAGGTAAGCCCCGAGCCATTTTTTAGTCCTGAAATATTCGCAAACCTTTTGGAGTGCCCCGGTTCGGGGCATAATTCTGAATTGTGCTTAGTAAAAAACAAATATTAGAGGAGTCGCTCGTGAGCCAAATTCAACAATCTCGAATTCAAACTATTCTTGCCACTTTGGCGCTTGCCTCTTTGATGATGATCACGGGCTGTGCGACAGAAGAAAACAAAGATGCGATGGCTGGCACAGGCATTGGGGCGGCTGCCGGGGCAGCGGTTGGTGCCATTCTTGGTCATCAAACGGGCCATCGCGGTGAGGGTGCCGCTATCGGCGCAATGATCGGTGGTGGTATCGGCGGGGTTGTCGGCCATCGCATGGATAAGCAGCGCCAAGAACTGGCAAAGATTGCTGAAACCAAGCGCACGGAGCAGGGTTTAATCACCAAACTTAAAAGCGACATTTTGTTTGCTACCGGCCGCACCGATTTGAAATCAGAGGCGAAATCAAACCTTTCGCAAATGGCGGCGATTATGAAAAAATACCCCGAGAATGTTTTAACAGTGAGAGGTTATACAGATAACACGGGTTCGGCGAAGCTAAACAAAGATCTTTCAGCTCGTCGTGCCCAGGCTGTAAAATTCGAACTCGCCAATGGCGGGATCCCGGATAACACTATTTCTGTCGTCGGCATGGGCCCCGAAAACCCGGTAGCGGCAAATGACACCGAAGCCAACCGCTCCAAAAACCGCCGCGTCGAAGTTGAAATTACCGTCGATGAGAGTAAGGTTCCCAAGAAGTAAAAAAGGTACGCCGTAACTTTTTTCCATTTTTGTCCCGTCGCGGATATTTTGGAAAAAAGTTACGGCGTACCTTCTAGGAACAAAATGGCCGGCCTAAACTTTAACTTCGATAATTCTTACTCGCGTTTGCCGGCGAATTTCTATGCCAAAATCAAGCCGACCGCTGTGAGCTCGCCTAACATTATTTTTTTTAACAAGTCGTTGGCCTCAAGCTTGGGCCTAGATTTCGAAACCGTCAGCCAAGCACAACTGGCCAAAATTTTTTCAGGCAATGAAGCCGCGGCAGGGGCTGAAAATTTGGCCATGGCCTACGCCGGCCATCAGTTTGGCCATTTTGTTCCGCAGCTGGGCGACGGGCGAGCAATTTTGCTGGGCGAAATTATTGACCCAACGGGCAAGCGTCATGATCTTCAGCTGAAGGGCGCAGGGCGTACGCCCTATTCGCGTAACGGCGACGGCCGCGCAGCTCTTGGGCCGGTCATTAGAGAGTTGATCGTGAGTGAAGCGATGCATGCTCTCGGTGTGCCGACCACTCGCGCGTTGGCCGCGGTGAGCACGGGTGAAATGGTTCTGCGCGAGAGCGCACAGCCCGGGGCCATACTAGCTCGCGTTGGGGCTAGCCATATTCGCATCGGCACTTTTCAGTACTTTGCCGCGCGCGGTGATCAGACCGCGATACGTGCGCTGGCAGATTATGCCACCCATCGACACTATCCTGAGTTTGTTGAAGTTGAGCCGCCGTATCTTGGTTTGCTTGAAAGAGTTATCGATGCCCAGGCTCAGCTTGTGGCGACTTGGATGCAAATTGGTTTTATTCATGGGGTTATGAACACTGACAACATGACAATCTCTGGCGAGACCATCGATTTTGGCCCCTGCGCGTTTATGGACCAATTCGAAAGCGCCAAGGTCTATAGTTCGATCGATCGAAATGGTCGCTACGCTTTTTCGAATCAACCTGATATTGCGCTCTGGAATCTCACGCGCCTTGCCGAATCACTTTTGCCACTTCTGGGCCTCGATCAAGCCACCGCGACGAGCGAAGCAGAGAAATTACTGCAGTCATTTTCGAGCCGCTATGAAGCCTATTGGCTAAGTGGCCTGCGGCAAAAATTGGGTCTTACAATCGAAGAGCCGGGTGACCTCAAACTGGCACAAGATTTTTTCGTCTATCTCGAACAAGTTGGTGGCGATTTTACCAATTCATTTCGCGAACTGAGCTCGCTTCTGTCTGAAACGCGCGAAACATCAAAGCCACATATTCTGGCCTCAAGTGCTGGCGGTGCAAAATGGCTAGAGCACTGGAGTCTTCGAATTGATCGCGAGCCCAGATCAAAAGACGATTGCCAAAAGTCGATGCTGCGGGCGAACCCGGCGTATATTCCGCGCAATCACTTAATTGAAAGAGCCATCAGAGCGGCCGTTGATCAAAATGACTTTTCTAAAATGTCTGAGTTGATGAGCGTCTTGAGTGAGCCTTATCGCCTGCGCGAGGGCCTCGAGCCATTTCAGCTGCCGCCGAACCCAAATGAAATCGTGCACAAAACATTTTGCGGGACTTGAGGCTGTGGCCATGAATATCGATAAAGACAAACCCAGCACTTGGATCAAATATAAAGAAAGTCTCTGTCGAGATTGTATGGGCACATGCTGCACGATGCCGGTTGAAATTAAAATTGAGGATTTGGTTCGGCTGCAAGCCATAAGTGAAGATGACCTGCACATAAGTCGGCGAAAATTAGTGAACCGCTTAAAAAAAGAGGGGGTGATTCAATCGTATCGCGAATCGACCCAGCTCTTTATGATCTCGCAGCGATCGAATGGCGACTGCCATTTTCTAGACCCGAAATCACGCCTTTGTCGAGAGTACCCCAATCGACCGAATGTCTGCCGAGCGTTTCCGAGTATCGGTTTGCGACCTGGCTATTGCCCCAAGATTAAAAAGAATTAGGGGCTTGTCGCGGTATTTGAAATTCAGTATATCTCGTCTATGGCTTCGTTCGATATTGTTTCAAAAATAAATTTACAAGAAGTTGAAAACGCCGTTCATCAAGCGCAAAAAGAAATTGCCAATCGGTTTGACTTTCGCGGCAGCAATTGCGAAATCACCTGGGATAAAAAGATCATTTCGTTTAGGGCCCCTGATGATTACAAAATGGGCGCCATTAAAGACATTCTTCAGTCAAAACTTCATCACCGAGGTATCGACATCACCTCGCTCGATTTTTCTAAAATCGAACATGTGGGCGGGATGATGATGAAACAGGTCGTGACACTTAAGCAGGGCCTTGATCGCGAAACGGCTAAAAAAATCAGCGCGGCCATTAAAGACACCAAGATTAAGGTGCAAACCCAAATCAATGATGACAAGCTGACGGTTATGTCAAAGAGCATCGATGCTTTACAAGAGTGTATGGCCGTATTGCGCACCCAAAGATTTGGGCAGCCTCTGCAATTTGAAAATATGCGTAGTTAATATGACCGACAAAAAACAATGGCTCGCCGCTTTTTTAAAATTTCTCGAAAGCGAAATTCAACTTTTGAAAACCGCCGCTATCGCCACTTACGATGCCGCCACCAACGAAGAGAGCAAGCCCGAAAATCAATATGACACTCGGGCCCTCGAGGCTTCGTACTTGGCCGGCGCCCAGGCCAAACGGGTAAACGAAATCGAAGTGGTGATTCAGCTTTTTCACACTTTGAATTTCAAAAACTTCTCGGCCCACGAGGCCATCGCGCTCACCGCTCTGGTCGAACTCAAAGTCGATGGCAAGCGCGGCCGATTTTTAGTTATGCCCAATGGCGGCGGCATCAGCTGCGAAATTGCTCATGAAACGACCCAAATTGTGACCCCCAGCTCAGCTATGGGCGAAGCCATCATGGGTTTAGAAGTCGGGGATGTAGCCGAATTCGAAATCGGCCAGCGTGTGCGCCTCTGTGAAATTTTAAGCGTCATTTAATTATGAAATCAGCCAGGGTCGCAATTAAGGACTTGGCCACTACGGTCGCGCACGTCCTGCGCGCTCTCTGCATGGCCGGCTCGCTTGCTAAGTCAGACATCCTGTCTGCCTTGCCGTATCGAATCCTCCCTGCGGTCGGATCCGACACGGCCGCAAGCTCTTTTCAAGCCCTTTCTCGCGCCCACAAATTGCAAAAAAAAAGACAAATAACCACTTCGGGTCATTTGTCTTTTTTTGAAAATAGATTTGGTGCGCGAGAAAGGACTTGGCCATTACGGTCGCGCGCTTCCTGCGCGCTCTCTGCATGGCCGGCCCGTTCGCTCAGAAAAACATCCTGTTTTTCTGCCCCACGCTAAAAACTCCCTTTGGTCGTTTTCATCGTGGGTCGCTCACTCTTTTCAAGCCCTTTCTCGCGCCCACAAATTGCAAAAAAAAAGACAAATAACCACTTCGGGTCATTTGTCTTTTTTTGAAAATAGATTTGGTGCGCGAGAAAGGACTTGAACCTTCATGCCCTTTCGGGCGCTGCCACCTCAAAGCAGTGCGTCTACCAGTTTCGCCACTCGCGCAATGTCGGAAATTATTCTCGCAAACGGTAGGCTAAGTCAATTCGTCATTTTTTTGAGAGGCGGCGGTCTGCTCCTGATAGGCATCAAAAAATCTTCAAAAGAGAGTGACAACTTTTGTCGCTTGCTGCGCCGCATTTCAGATCGAGATGGCGGCAGATAGGCACATTTTTTTAGCCAGGTGAGAGGCGAGGCTAACCGCCAGCTGTGGGCCCAACGTCATTAATGCAGACGCAAGGATGCGTCGGTAATCGCGAAAGCGGGCGGGCGATCGTAATAGCGAGTGGGCCATCGCGAAGCGAACAAGCCATTGCGAAGCGAACAACCCATCGCGAAGCGAGCAGGCCATGGATGGCATGTTTTCGTTACCTAAGCGATGTGTGTAGTGGGCGGGGGAGTGCGGAGGGGCGCCTAAAGATCTCAAAAAGCTGATAAGGGCTCGGCGACCAAGCGCCGGCTCGAGATTCTTATGGCGCCTCTTAAGTTTCAATTGTATTGTCGCCCGCCGTGAAAACAACAGAACTTGATTATATTTATCCAGAATCGCTCGTCGCAACTGAGCCCCAGAAGCAGTTGCGCGTCCTTGTGCGATCTTTGAGCCCGCGCAACGGCAGCGTGCCGGATGGCAAAATCACTGAGCCTGTCGAGCAAAATAAAGCGCAGCTCTTTGACCATTTTCGTAAAGGCGATGTTCTGGTGGTTAATGATACCAAGGTGGAGCGTCGTCGGGTCACCACCCAAAGTGGCCTCGAAATTCTATTTCTTTCAAGCAATGCGCAAAAAACCGAATGGCAGGTGCTGTGCGCCGCTCGTGACTTAAAAGATGGTCAAAAGATCGCGATGCCGGGCTCAGTGACCGCCGAACTCGTGGCGCGAGGCTTGCCGCAAACTCTTCGCCTCGACCGCGCTTTAGACCCGGCCTACTTTACCGAACATGGTGAGCTGGCTTTGCCTCCCTACATACAGAAAGCTCGCGGCGAGCGTAAAAATCGCCCCGACGAAGAAAAGTGGTATCAAACCGATTGGGCCCGCGCCACCGGCAGCCAGGCGGCCCCGACCGCAAGTTTACATTTTACCAAGTCAGACCTTATGCAGCTCAACGCCCGCGGGGTTATCGTTGCGCCACTCACATTGCACGTCGGTATGGGTACGTTTTTGCCGATCAAAACTGACGATCTCTCTGAGCATAAAATGCATTCAGAATATGTCAGCATTCCGAGCGCGACCGTAGAGCAAATTATTGAATCTAAACGAGCCGGGCATAAAGTTTGGGCGCTTGGCACCACAGTCACGCGCTCGCTTGAGAGTTGGGCTCAAGGGCTGTTGACCGAAGGCTTTACGGGCACCGCCGGTGAGACCACGCTTTTTATTAAGCCTGGATATAAATTCGAAGTCGTCGATTGTTTGCTGACCAATTTTCACCAGCCGCGCTCAACTCTACTCGCTTTGGTTTCGGCCTTTGCCGGTCGTGAGACCGTTTTGAATTCTTACCAATGGGCCATTGCTCATAATTTTAAACTTTTTAGTTACGGAGACCTCACCGCGTGGATCAAATAACAAACTCCAAAGCAAATAAAGCCGCGAGCCCCATCGGCGATTTCAAAATTTTCGCCACCGAAGGCCAGGCGCGCACCGGTCGCTTGCAAACGGCTCACGGGGCCGTCGAAACGCCGATCTTTATGCCCGTCGGCACCAAGGCCACAGTAAAAGGCATGACCCCTGAAGAGCTGACTGGCATGGGCGCGCAGATTATTTTGGGCAACACTTACCATTTGCATTTGCGACCGGGCGAAGACGTCATTGCCGAGCTCGGCGGTCTTCACAAATTTATGAACTGGCACGGGCCGATTCTCACCGATAGCGGCGGCTTTCAGGTTTTCTCACTCTCAGATCTCAACAAGGTCACCGAAGAGGGCGTTGAGTTTCGCTCGCACATCGATGGCAGCAAGAGCTTTCTCTCGCCCGAGAAATCGATGCAGATTCAGACCGCCCTTGGCGCCGACATCGTGATGGCCTTTGACGAATGCCTGCCGCACCCGTCGACCCGAGAAAAAATTATTGAGTCGATGGCCATGACAAAGCGTTGGCTGGTGCGGTCGCGCCAAGCCCTGACACGCAAAGAGAGTCTGCTTTTCGGTATTGTCCAGGGCGGCCTCGATCTCGAGCTCAGAATGAAAAGCCTTGAAGACGTGACTGGAGTTGATTTGCCCGGCTATGCCCTCGGTGGCTTTAGCGTCGGCGAACCGATCCATCTTATGCACGAACTGGTGAAGGTTGTCGGGCCGCAGATGCCCAAAGAAAAGCCGCGCTATTTGATGGGGGTGGGCACTCCGTTAGATCTAATTTTATGTGTTGATGCCGGCATTGATATGTTTGATTGCGTAATGCCGACCCGAGTGGCCCGTAACGGCAACCTCTACACCTGGCAGGGCCGCGTGAGTATCAAGCGCACCGAATATCGCACCGACCCCTCACCACTTGACCCCGAATGTGAGTGCTACACCTGCAAAAACTACTCAAAAGCCTACTTGCGTCATTTATTTTTAAGTGCCGAGATTCTGTCGGCGCGGCTCAACACCATCCACAATTTGCATTTTTACCTCGATCTGATGGCCAAAGCTCGAGCCGCCATTCGAGAAGGCCGCTGGGCGAAGTTTCGCGATTTCTGCCTGACGCGCTTTATAAAAACGTGATGGGGCGCGATCTTTTGATGATTAGCCTGCCATAAAATATTAAAAGTTATCTTCTGTTTAATACGTATTCAACATAAGGAGCCACCATGATCCGCAACCTCTTGATTGCGCTCGCTATGCCGCTGCTTTCAACAGCCGCTTTCGCAGACGCGCCCGCCGCCGCAGCCCAAGGGCCATCGATGATCGAGCAGCTTGTTCCGTTCATCGCGATCTTCGCCATATTTTATTTTTTAATTTTACGTCCGCAGTCGAAAAGACAAAAAGACCACGTTGGTTTTTTATCCAATTTAAAGCGTGGCGATAATGTGATCACGACCGGTGGCATTTACGGCACGGTTCAAGGTCTCTCTGATAAATTTGTCACCCTTGAAGTTTCTCAAGGCGTAAATATTCGCGTTTTGAAAAACCAAGTGGCATCGACAGTAAACGAAGGGGCGGCCAATGCTTGAGAAGATGTCATTTCGCTGGACGGTTATAACGGTTATTTGCCTTTTGGGCTGTCTCTGGATTTCGCCAAACTTTATCAAGTACGACCCGAAGGGTTATTTCGGTAAAGCTAAAATGGTTCTTGGCCTCGACATTCAAGGTGGGTTGCACCTTGTGATGGGCGTCGATGTGCAAGCCGTTGTTCAAGAGCAAGTTTCGCGCAAAGTAAAAGATTTGCTGACTCAGTTTAAAGACAATGGCGTGAATGCGCAGTCGGTGTCTGTGACCGGCGCTGACAAAACCAGCATTGAAGTTTTAACGGGTGGGGCGCAAAACAAAGACGTCATCACTAAATTTATCGAAGACCATGACGGTTCGACCTTACAGATCGTAACCGCGACCCCAGAGCGCATCGAATTGCGCTACTTCGATGCCGTGATGATGGATATGAAAAAACATGTGGTCGAGCAGGCCATTGAAGTTATTCGAAATCGTATTGACGAATTTGGAGTTTCTGAGCCCAGCATTTCGGCGCAAGGTAATGATCGAATTCTTGTGCAGTTGCCTGGCATTCAAGATGCCGCCCATGCGAAAGAACTTATCAACCGAACGGCACGCCTCGACTTTCGAGTCGTTTCGTCTGAGCTCGCACCTGACAAAATTGCTAGTCTTGTCGAAGAGACCGAGAAAAAAGGCAATTACAAGCTCGGCGAAAATAAGCTGACCTATCAGGCTTATATTAAGAAATTAAACGAAGATCTCGCAGCCCAATTGCCAAAAGACACGCGCATTGTTTTTGAAAAACAAGAAAATGCCGCCAGTCTTGAGGCCGGCCGTCGTCCGTTTCTCATTCGCACAGATTCACACCTGAGCGGCGGTCAACTTGAAGATGCTTCAGTTCGCCCCGATGAGTACGGTAAGCCCGAAGTTGTTTTTCGCTTTTCAAACGAAGGTCGAAAATTATTTGCTGAGGTCACTTCAAAAGCGGCCGGCGGCTCGATCGCCATTGTACTTGATGATGTGGTGAAGTCGGCCCCGCATGTTGAGCGTGAAATCGACAGCGATTCGGCCCGAATCACTCTCGGTCAAAGTCGCGATTACAATGCGACCCTCGCCGAAGCGACCTTTATCGCAACTTCATTGCGCGCCGGTGCTTTGCCTGCGGCCCTTGAGCCTCTTGAAGAGCGCGCTGTCGGCCCCTCGCTCGGTAGCGACTCGATATTGAAAGCCCGCAACGCCTCGATTATTTCAGCCCTTGCCGTATTTCTTTTTATGTTTTTGTACTATCGCGTGGCCGGCCTTATCGCCGATCTCAGCTTGATTCTAAACGTATTTTTGACCTTTGCGGTTCTAACGACCATGGGAGCGACTCTGACTTTGCCTGGTATTGCAGGTATCGCCCTTACCATAGGTATGGCGGTTGATGCGAACGTGATTACTTACGAGCGGATACGTGAAGAGCGGCGCAAAGGCGCCAGCATGGCCGGGGCCGTGCGCGACGGTTATCATAATGCCTTCGCCTCGATTTTTGATGCCAACGTAACGACGGTTTTGACTTGCTTAGTCCTCATGTATTACGGCAATGGCCCGATACGCGGCTTCGCAGTGTCACTCGCGATCGGGATGGTGACCTCAATGTTTACAGCTATTTTCTTCTCAAGAACTGTGCTCGATACATTGGTCACAAAATTTAAAATGGATATTCTTTCTGGCGGAATAAAAGGTTAGGTGGAGTGATTATGAGCAAAGAAAAAACAATCGAAACAAAGCCCCACAGCAGCCGAAAATTCGACACCGGCAAAATTGATTTCTTGGGCAAAGCCAAGTATCTCGTGCCTCTGTCCGTCATCACCATCGTTGTTGGTATGTTCAGCTTGGCCTACCGCGGGCTTAACTACGGCATCGATTTCTCAGGTGGTACCGAGTTTCAGGTGCAATATCAGAAGCCCACTTCAGATGACGTACTTCGCGAAATTTTGAATAAAGCGGGCTATGAAAAATCATCGGTGCAGACATTTGGTGAGAACAATGAGTTTCTCGTGCGAGTTCAATCTTTGGTCGGCAAGAGCGATCAAGAAACCAACGAGATGCAAAATGCGATGACCAAGAAAATTTCTGAGGCCCTCAGAACTCAGGTGGTCGGCAATACCGCTGAAATTCGCCGGGTTGACTCTGTTGGCCCCCAGGTCGGTGATGAGCTCAAGCGAAATTCACTGCTCGCGACTTTCTACAGCATGTTTATCATCTTGATCTATATTGGTCTGCGCTTTGACTATAAATATGCTCCTGGTGCGGTGTTCTGTTTGATTCACGATGCGGTTGTGACGATCAGTATTTATTCGATCTTTGGTCGCGAAGTGAACGTTCAAACCATGGCGTCGATCTTGACTCTTCTTGGTTACTCGATGAATGACACGATCATTACCTTCGATCGGGTGCGCGAAAACGAGAAGATTTTTGCCGGCGAAAGTTTTTATGACATCGTCAATCGATCGGTAAACGACATGTTGGTGCGAACAATCTTAACGGCGTTCACAACAGAGCTTGCCGTTGTGGGCTTGTTTCTATTTTCGGATGGAGCCATTCATCAAATTGCGTTCACCATGCTCGTCGGTATTGTGATCGGTACGTATTCATCTGTATATATTGCCGCCCCACTTGTGATCATGATCGATCGATTCGAGCACAGGCGTGCTCAAGCTAAACTTCGAATGGCGAAAGCTTAGTCGAAGTGACCGAAATCACAACGCAGGGTGGGTGGTTGCGTCGCAGTTCGGCGGGTATTTATGACCCGCCGTTGCCAATGCCAAAGGCGATTTGGCAAATTCTTGCGGCTCGTGGCTGTCGGTCAGCTGATGATATTGATCGTTTGACCGACCCAAAACTCAAAGACCTTGCTCATCCATTTACCATTCATGAGATGTCGGTCGCCGTCGAGCGCCTCTTGCGCGCTCTCGACAAGAACGAAAGTATTTTGATTTACGGCGATTACGATCTCGATGGCAGCCCGGGCGTTGCCCTGCTGGCGGACGGCCTTAAACGCCTTGGTTTTGATAAACTATTTATGTTTCAGCCGTCGCGATTGCGAGATGGGTACGGGTTTCACTCTGCGAAAGCGAAAGAATTTGTCGCTCAAGGGGTCAGCCTTGTCGTAACTGTTGATGTCGGTATTACCGATATTGATGCGGTGGCCGATTTGAAAGCCGCAGGCGTCGACGTGATCGTCACCGATCACCATTTACCAAAAGAAACTTTGCCCGAAGCCGTTGCGATATTGAACCCGAACAAGGGCACCTGCACCTCTCGGCTTCAGCATCTTTGCGGCACCGGGGTCGCGTTCTATCTGATTCTCGCCCTTCGAATGGAGCTCACGCGGCTCGGTCGACTCAAAGAAAATTTTAACCCGAAAGATTTGCTCGATTTGTTCGCGCTGGCGACGATCACAGATATGGTTCCACTTGTTTTTGAAAATCGCGTTCTGGTAAAGCATGGCCTTCGCGTTCTATCGCAGAGCGAACGGCCCGGCCTTAAGCGGCTTTTGCAAGAGCTTGGGCTGTATCGCAAAACACTGCGGGCCCAAGACGTCGGGTTTCGAATCGCGCCGAAGTTGAACGCTCTGACTCGACTCGATGCCGGGCTAACGGCGCTTCAGGTGCTGACCGCAAACGAAGCTGATTCTCAAAAATTGGTCGACGAAGTACTGGTGATCAATAAGCGTCGTGGTGAACTTCAGAAGCACGCCAAGAAAATAGTGGACGAGCTTGTGCGCGATCAGATCGGCGCCGAGCACTTATTTGTGTGCCACCACGATTTTCACCCTGGCGTGGTCAGTTTAATTGCGAGTGATTTAATGAATCGCTACAACGTGCCGGCACTTGTGGGGGCCATTCACCCCGACGGTCGCATAGTGGGCAGTGCGCGCGCGCCGAGCAAAAAATTTAATCTGCAGCACATTCTAAAAGCCGCCGAGACGAGTCTTGAAAAATTTGGCGGCCATCAACTCGCGGCTGGGTTTGAAACTCATCGAGACAAAACCTCGATGATGCAGGGGCTTTTGCAAAAATATTTTGAAGTTCAAGCTGCCAATAAAAAATCGACAGCTGTGGCGAATGAATCAATTGACGGTTTGGCGACAAGCGAAGACAGCTCGGCAATCTTGTACGATGCCGAAGTAGAACTTGCCGAAATTACGCCTGAGTTTATGTCATGGTACGAAAACCTTGGGCCCTTCGGTATGCAGTTTGAGGCTCCGATTTTTGCTATTCAAAATCTAAAAGTGGTGGGCAAACGGCTTTTAAAGGGCGAGTACCTCAAATACTCGCTATCTGATGGCATCACCAAAATAGATGCGCTTTGGTTCTCAAAACCTAAGGAATTTCAAGAGGGTAGCCTGGTTGACGTGTTGATCGAGCCGCAATGGAATGAGTATCTTGGCCAACGGACACTGCAACTTCTGATACTCGACGCCCGTATGACTAGACGAGTCACTTCTGACGTGTTAAATGCTCCGCATGACAACAAAAAAGCCCACCAAAAAAGCCTCGAAATCGTTAACTAAAAAAGTATCAAAAAAACCTGCGAAAGTGACGCGCGTGGCGCCGGCAGCCCCTAAAAGGGTCGCTCGTACGAAAGCCGTCGGCTCAAAATCAAGAATGAGCGCCAAGGTCAGAGCCGATCTCGTCGATCAGGTTTTGTTGAAATTAGCGAACCCGCCATATCTTAAAATTTTGAAGCAAATTGAAAATGGTAAAAAGCGTTTGAACGAAGAGCGTCGTCTTGCGCTCGAACTCGGCTCTCGAATTTTAAATAAAGCCAAAGAAGTTCGCGACACACTTATTCAGCGAACTCGAGTTTCACGAGGCCGCTAATGAGCTCTGCAGTCGTATTGCTTTCTTCGGGGCTCGATTCAACCATCAATCTTTATTTAGCGCACCGTGAGCTCGAAATTAAAGCCGTCCTTACTTTTGATTACGGTCAAAGAGCCGCCAAAAAAGAAATAGAAAAATCAAAAATACAGTGCGAGATTTTGGGTCTTCGTCACGAAGTGATCGAATTGCCTTGGCTGCGGGCCATTACCAAAACATCGTTGGTCAATCGTGCAGCCGACGTACCCGTTGGCGCCGAAATTGGCATGGATAGTCTTGAGCAGAGCGAACTGACGGCCGAGCGGGTTTGGGTGCCCAACCGAAATGGCGCTTTTCTTAATATCGCGGCGGCCTTCGCTGAGAGCCTCGAGGCCGATTTCGTAGTGCCGGGCTTTAATCGAGAAGAAGCCGCTACGTTTGCCGACAATTCGCATGATTTCTTGCTCGCCCTTGATGAGAGTTTTTCTTATTCGACGCGATCGAAAGTTCAAACGCTTTGCTACACGCAGCACCTTAATAAAATTGAAATTGCCCGACTGGGGTTAGAGCTACAGGCCGAAATGGGCCTCAATTTTGATCTTATGTGGCCTTGCTATTTCGATAACGAAACACTGTGTGGCCGCTGCGAATCTTGCCAGCGGTTCTATCGAGCAGTGACTATTGCAAAAGCCGAGCTCACCGTTGGTGAGCAAAAACACCAAATCGCGCCTCGTGCCGAAGGCCCAAGTGCAGACGCGCTTTCTTGAGCAGCAATTTAAATACGATGGCACGCAGTTGCGTAGCCTTTTTGCCTACATGAATTACGGCGTGCTCGGTGATTCGATCGTTTCATGGGTCGGCCCCTGCGACATTAGCTTTGATCATATGATCGACGGCGAAGATATTCGCGCTCAAAGTGCCATTCGCGGTGGGCAGATGGTGCATTTTATCACTGAAATGTTCGGTCTTAACCTGAGCAATGGCGTGGCGGTGCAAAGATTGACGACAGCCATAGCCATCGAGGTGTTACGAAAGCTTTCTCCGCTTCATGAGCTGGCGCAGAGTTTACGACGTGACGGCGACGATATTTTTGCCGGCGACCGTAAGCTCTCGATCAGCATAGCCACCGTGTCGCCGGTTTCGGCGCTCATTCACTTTGCGGTGAATGTGACGAACGAGGGGACTCCGGTAAAAACTCTCGCCCTGCAAGACCTCCAAATTGAGCCGAATTCGTTCGCGAAGAGCCTTATGGAGTCTTTTTGCAGCGAAATGTTGTCAATTCATCAGGCGACTTGTAAGGTCCGCCCGGCAACGAGTTATTGACCGCCAGTCACAATTATATAATGTAAACGTAAAGAGACCTATTATTTACTTCATATGAAGAGGAGCCCCATGGCCAATCTGTTTATTAAAAAGCCGATAGCACAACTCGCAAAAGAAGGTGACTTGTCTTCGCCAGATGCTCACACCGGGTTGAAGCGTTCACTCAGCGCATGGAGCCTCGTGTTTCTTGGTATCGGTGGTATTATCGGCGCGGGTATCTTCACTCTCACCGGTGTCGCAGCAGCCAAATACGCTGGCCCCGGGCTTGTTTATAGCTTTATGATCGGCGGCGTTTTGTGCGCTTTGGCCGGGGTCTGCTACGCTGAGATGGCCTCGATGGTGCCGGTCGCAGGTTCGGCCTACGCTTATAGTTACACCACAATGGGCGAGTTGATCGCCTGGATTATCGGTTGGGATCTCGTCCTCGAATACGCCTTTGGCGCGGTGACGGTGGCGGCCGGTTGGTCAGGTTATTTCATATCGTTATTACATAAGACCTTGGGAGTTGAACTTTCTGACACTGTCTTACAGTTTACCAAAGGCCCGTGGGAGCTAGTGACTCTCGCCAATGGTTCGCAGGTGCATGGCATCTGGAATTTACCAGCTTCAGCCGTCGCGCTGCTGGTGACCGCCATTCTTTATCGCGGCATCAAAGAAAGTGCCGTGGTTAATAATGTGATCGTGGTGATCAAAGTGATTATCGTTATCGCCTTTATCGTTTTGGGCTGGAGTGTGATTGACCCGCACAATTGGATCGGGGACGCCGCCAAAACGGGCTTCGCTGCATTTGTTCCGCCTCGTCAAATGGTGACCTTTGAGGGCCAACCACTCGAGACGTTTGGTTGGCTGGGTGTACTGACCGGGGCCGGTGTGGTCTTTTTCGCCTACATTGGCTTTGATGCGGTCTCGACGACGGCTCAAGAGGCTAAAAACCCGCAGCGCGATTTACCGATTGGTATTTTGGGTTCGCTTGTGGTTTGCACCATCCTTTATATCTTAATGGCACTCGTTATGACTGGGGTTGTGAAATATCCGCTGCTCAATGTGCCAGACCCAGTTGCCGTTGGTATTGACCGCATTGTTGAGCTTCGTGGCTGGTCAGCTGATTCAAGAAAGATTTTTACTTTCTTTGTGAAGCTGGGTGCACTCGCGGGTCTAACTTCGGTTATTCTCGTACTGGTGTTGGGCCAAACGCGCATATTCTATGCGATGGCAAAAGATGGTTTGCTGCCTTGGTTTGATAAGGTTCATAGCAAATTTCAAACTCCGAGTACTGCAACATTGGTCACAGGCTTTTTTGTGATGTTTTGTGCTGGTTGCATGCCGATGTCATTGGTCGGCGAACTGGTGTCGATTGGTACGCTTTTGGCGTTCGTTCTGGTGTGTTTATCGGTGCCGATCTTGCGCCGAACTCACCCGCATCTAAAGCGACCGTTTCGCGTGCCGTTTCATATTCCAGTTTCTATATTGGGAGCATTGGCCTGTTTGTTCGTCATGTGGGGTTTGCCCCTCGACACCTGGCTGCGCTTGGTAATTTGGTTGGCAATCGGCTTCGTGGTGTATTTTACCTACGGTATAAAACACAGCCGAATTCGTAATCAGAAAAACTAAAATTTAGTTAAATAGAAATCACTTCAATAATTTCGGGGATCGCCTGCTTCAGGCGAGTCTCGATGCCCTCTTTAAGAGTGATGGTCGAGCTCGGGCAGCCCGAGCAGGCGCCAACCATGTGCAAATAAAGTCGGTTGTCTTCGTAGCGATCGAAAACGATATCGCCACCATCCATCGCCACTGCCGGTCGAATTTCTTCATCCAAAATCTGCTTAATGAGGCTAACCACCGGAGTATCATTGCTTGTAGGGGCAAGGCTTTCTGCAGGCAGTAAAACGGCCTCGTCGCGCTCAAGATGTTCGGCAATAAGATCTGACAAGGGGTCGGCAAGCTGCGGCCACTCTACCCAATTTTGTTTTGTTACGGTCACAAAATTCGGGCCGACCATAACGGCTTGCACCCAAGCAAACCCAAAAAGTTTCTTGGCGAGGGGTGAGCGCGTGGTTTTTTGTGGGTCTTCAAAGTAAATAGATTCGTCGGCAATGATTTTGCCGGTGATAAATTTCATCGAACTTGGGTTAGGTGTTGCTTCGTAGGTAACTGTCATATTTTTTGCCATAGTAATTGCTCTGTGGTGTGCGCATTTCGGCGCGAAGGGTTAAGGGGCGGCCTATAGATAGTAGTGTAACACAACCCAGCCGACGTCGTAATAGCTAGTGTAGAGGGCCATGGCTCTTTCTTTGCGAAGCTCCAGTTGAAAATCGAGGTGGGGGCGAGGGTAAAGCTCGGTGCCGGCACCCCAAGAGTCAACACGAGAAAAAACATCGCTAAAATCGAGGTAGGAGACCTGGTGGGCGAGATAGACATGGAGGCCCTGTAAAAACTCATAGTTGAGCTGTTGGTAACTAACCCCACCGTGAGTATAGGCGCCGCCGACCAATTTTGAGCTCTGCATTTGCAAATCGACTTCAGAAATTGCGTAGAGTTTTTTCGAAAAGCCGAGAATGCCATTGAGACCGACCAGGTCGCGAGTCGATGTGCTCTTGTCGCCGTGTAGCAGGCTAAAGCCAACCTTGAAGCGATCCATAAAGAAGTAGCTGGTCGAGAGTGCGGCGCCGTGCTCCCAATCGCCCCAGGGTTCGTCAGTGCGGCCGAATATCCCTGTCAGAAATAAGTCGGCATTCTCGCCGATGATGGCGCCTTCGATATTATCGGTTTCAGTGTTTTCGTCAAAACCGAGATTGCGGCGTGTGACGGCGGTGTGGTCGCTCAAATTAAGGCCATAGGCCGCTTGAAAGCGCCCCGTTCTCAGCGAAAGTTCATCTTTTGGCCGATACCCGATAAAATGCCTTCGCGAAAGAAAATGCCCGCGATTGACCGTAGATTCGGGCCCCTCTTGAACGCCGGCGGTGGTGTCGGCGTAAAAATTCTTATAACTGACGGCGACCTCTAGATCCGTTTGCATCTGAAAAAATCGGGCTTGCTTGAAGGCCCGAGTATTGACATAGGTTTGGATGGCGCGCACATCGCCGCCAATATTGAGCCACTCAGGTGGGGTCGTCTTGTAGAGCAACTTTTCTTCGCCCTCACGGCCCCAATGGCTCACAAGTTCTTTCGATAGCGAGCGACCATACGGGGTCGTCAGCCCGCCGCCCGTAGGGCTGACGTGACAAGCGAGGCAACTCGCGTAGCCGTGCCGAACCAGATCAGGGTAAGCCCATGCTTCAAGCGAGACGGTAAAAAACATAATGGTGAAAAGAATAATGGCCAATAGTGGCGTCAACCGCGCGAAAATAAATGGTCTCATGGGTTGGCCGCCTGCGTGGGTTGGGCTGACGGCTGAGGGGCCGGTGTCGTAGTTGGCTCTGGCGTTGGGGCGAGCGTCGGTTCTGGTGTGGGCGTGGGCAGCGGCGCCGGCGTTAAAGTTGGCGCCGGCGTTGGCGCACTGTCATTTTTAGCCCCATTGGTGATCCAAGTGGCGATGGCGATGGCAACATTGGCTGAAAGCCGCGATTCGGTTTTCGGTCGCGGCATGGTGCCCTTCTGCAGAACTTCTACTATTGCCGAATCATCGGGCTTACCGGCGACCACAGCAAAGCCGCCGTCTTCATCATTCTGGCTGGCCATGGTCGTTTCGTAGGTGGTGAAGTCGATGCCGCGGTCGGGGCCCTTGTGCTTATCGGGATGAGGCTCGTGGCATTTTAGGCAATAAAGATCGAGGACATTTTTTTTGATCGAGGCAAAATTGGGTTCAACCTCAACGTCGCGAATTGGGATCGGGAGCGCAATGTCGTTGCCAGGGGCGTGGCCTTGGCCTGCATTTTGTGGTGCTCCACTTAGAATCCAAAGACGAAGTAGCTCAAGCTGATTAGGCCCAAGCGCCGGCCTCTTCTTGGGCATATCGCCGCCCGCGCCCTGCAGATTAGTGAAGAGATCACTGGTGCTCGGCGAATCGGGTTTTACGTAGCGCATGAGCTTCGCATAATCAGTGAGGTCGGGTTGGTCTTTTTTCTCATTGCGATGGCATTCGAGACAGCGCGGGCCAATCACCGAGCTCATCACAAAATCAAAGTTGAATTTATTGAGGTCGGTGCGAGAAACAGGAGTTATGTCGGCCGCGCTATTATTCATTTTATCGAGATACATATTGCAACCCGATACAAATAGCGTCGAGGTGAAAAGCCCCAAGGCGAATAGCTTGAGGCCGCCTGCGATGGCTCGACATTTTAGGAGAGCACTTAAAAAAAAGAGCGGTCTGCTTTTAATCAATGGCCGTTGTCTTCTTCTTTAAATTCGTCGTGGCCTTTTTGTTTTGCATCTTTAATTTTGCTCATGATCGCAGAGAGGGCATCCATCTTTTTGGCTTGAAGATCGGCAGCCAATTCACGCACCAGCGAAATCATGTTTTTGATTTCATCTTGAAATCTTTTGAGCGCATCGGCCTGTTCTGAGGCCGGCAGTTGGTCGATTTTATCTGGAGTTTTATCTAAAGCCAGAGTCAATAGTTCAGCAACGCGGTTCGCTCGCGCGGCGTTGGCATCGGCTTGAGAGGCATCCGAAAACGAGCCGCCGATAAGTTTAAAATTCTTGCCGATCTCTTTCATGGTGTTTTTTAGCGATTGCGGGTCGCCATCTTCTGCCCCTGTGGTCATGCCAAAGAAAATCGAGGTCGTCGCGTGATCGACGTCAGCGTAAGCGGCCTCTGACAAGATCAAATGGCCGAGGCTTATAAAGGCGCTCATCGCCAAACAAACTGAAATTTTTGAAAAATTAAACGGTTTTTGATTTGGTTTATTTGAAGGCATGGGATCTCCTTTTTTAGAGTCAGTTTTGCTTCGGTTGAGCGGTCGACAAATGGCTCAAATGCACCTGGCTCGCGCTGAATACATACATACGGGCCAGGTAATTAGCGGGTCAAATTTTACTAGTCCATGAGTTGATGAGAAGATACTAATGAAACGCATTATTAGCGATTTGGCGGGGCATGTTGAAAGTCTTTCACGCCGTCAGAAAACTAACAGGCGAAATTAAAGTCACGATTTGGTAAATTGCCGATAACTCTTCAAAAAGCGGGGTCTTTGCGTGCGACGTCCATCGAAACTTTGGTTGCGAATTTGGCCGGCATTTTTCTCCTTGTTCGTGGTTGTAGCCCCAAGCGCCCAGGCGCAAAACCCGACACCCCAGTTAGTCTCGTTATTTTGCGAAGTTCATGAAATCTCGAAGCAGGCCAAGACGGATGTTTCGTTACTGCGATTTATTTTTGATTCAGAAAAACATCCAGAGGCCAGAGATGCGCGCAAATCATTGATGGATCATCAGGTTTGGTTGGCCGACGGCAGCAGTATTCAAATTTCAGAAATGGATGTCATTAACGAACCGATTTCGAGTTGGCTCCCCAATTTTTTGCAGAAAATGTTGGCGACCGACACCCGACCTCGGCACTACGTGATGTCGATCTCAATGGCCGCTTCGTCAAAAATGCCAACAGAAGTTGCTCATATACCGCTCGAGTCATTCGCTACTGAGAAAGGGCAGCCCGCTTTATTTGAACTTGGCTCGGGGCTCAAGGCCGGTACTGAACTATGGCTTCGTTGTGTGAATTACAAGTAACTGGATTGGATAATTGGAGCAAGATTCGCGGATATGAAAAATATTTTGTTACTTTCATTTTTGGTTGGCCAATTAATTCTGGCAGGGTCGTCGGCCAATGCCGAGCGGTCGAAGGCTCTGGCGAGCCCTCAAGAGGCCTGTTCTTTTGATGGCACGATCTGCGATTTCTATTGCTATAAAGCCAATGAGCTTGGATGTGCAAAAGACACTTACCTGCTGCAGTTTGGCCAGAAATATTGCCGACGGTATATTAGAAATAGCAGCAAGTTTTCGGACCGTGTTCAGGCCGTGCTTGCCAAAATTCGCAGTTGTCTTGTTGATCGCCTTGAAAATCAAAGGGGCCTGACCTGCGTAGATGCCGAGGTCGTGGGCATGCACTCGCATGTTAGTTGTTATGTCGATAGTGGCTTTTGCGGCTTAGCTAAAATGGATCAATTTCAAATTTTTTGGCTCGCCAACGAGCTGATATTTAATGAAAATGTTCGGCACGAAATGGGCCAAGTCGATCAGCTCTGTTCGAAAAAAAAAGAATAACAGTTTCAGTCCACAGACGGCGGCCCACGGTAGCGGTACAGTTTCTGAAACCTATAAGATCGAGAATTATTAAAAGCGAAGTGACAGCGTTACTAAAAAATTCATCAAGCCAAATTTAGCTTCGGTGTATTGGGTACCGTTGACTGTGGTTTCGGCGCCCTCAATATGTAAGTAAGAACCTTCAAACCCGACGGTAAGTGGGCCCGTGAGGGTAAAGTCATAACCGACAACAAGGCCGTAGTGATACGGCGAATAAATTAAGTCTACGCCTGCCGCTGGGGTCGAATGCACTTTGGTAAGCCCGCCCCGAAAACCAACAAAGACATCACCGCCGCCGTTGGGCATATGAAAGGCGGCTTCGATGCCGCTGATTGTATAGTCGAAGGGGATGCCGTCGAGGCCCTGTTGATAGCGAGATAAAAGATAATAGCCGCCGAGAGAAAAGTTCGAACTCCAAAATGTAGACCCTTTTACGCCAAACATGTCGTGCGGGTTGGTATTCGACATATCCGGAACAGAAGACCGTAAAGAAGACCTAGCTGTGAGCCAGCTCCATCAGCCTGTGCGTGATTTGGCGTGCCAAAAATCACGATGGCCGCGGCGAGAATGATTAAAGTTTTAAATATCCATTTTGATTTCACGTCAAACGTATCGGAATAACACGTGCGCAACGCAACACGACCTTTGGGCAAAACTAACTGAATGCAGCAACTTAGCCCGTTAACGCGACTTTCGGTGTGGCCTTTTATCAAAAACCAAGGCTGGGCCGACCAGTAAAAAAAGAATGTCCGTTAATAATGAAGGCCTTATGCCCTCGACCTTACGGCCGTAAAATCGATTTTTACCAATTTCGTTGGCAAGAAAGGTTTCGGTAGACTCGGCCTTCGAGCTCAAGGTCTGCCGAAAATGCCTCGTGTCGGCCCAGTCGACGGATTCTTAATCTTGAGTCGCGGCTAGCGACCGTAAAGCCTTCGAGGTAGGAGTTGGCCTGATAGGCCTCAGCGGGCAATTCAAGTTTGCTAGAAAAATCGCGGTCAAAGCCGCCAAGCATGGTGACCCATTCGGCCCTATAGAGTGATTTGCCGCCTGGATTGGGCGATTTATCGACCGACACAACGGTCATCACGTCTCGGCTGACGCAGCTTAGGCGAAAAGCTAAGTAGGCATGCGCTGGGTTTGCTAAAAGTAGCAATCCGAGTAGAGCGAGTTTAGAGGCTATTTTAGATGAGGCTTTAGGGGCAAAATGACGCATTGATTTCATAGAGCTCTGCCTACATTGGCCAACGTAACTTTGGCAATACGTTTTCGACATTTGAGTTGTCATCGGGTCGGCTATTACTTTAGTTATTAGGTCGCATCCGATTAAAAGCGGTCATGAAACATTTTGGGGGAGAAATGATTCAAAAAACAGGGTCTGCTGTGTTGAAGACTATGCTTTGCATGTTTGTTTTATTGGGCGCCTGTGAACTCTGGGCCAGACCGGCGCAAGTTATGCTAATCCGGCATGGCGAAAAACCAGTGGATGGCGACGATCTTTCTGATCGGGGTTGGGATCGTGCAAAAGCACTGCCGCAGCTAATGAAGCGCGCCGATTTAACTCGCTTTGGGCAGCCCGTAGGCCTATTCGCCATGGTGCCGACCGCCAAGCGCAAATCGATGAGAGCCATTCAGACCTTGCAGTTTTTATCGCAGGCCATCGGTGTTCGAACAAACACCGATTTCGAACGCGATATGGTAGAGCCTTTGGCGACAGAAATCCTCGAAAATTCGATTTATGACAATAAAGCCGTTTGGGTTTGCTGGGAGCACAAGGTGCTCGTTGATATCGCCAAGGCGCTGGGGGTCGATGACCCCCCAGATTGGCCCAATGATCAGTTTGACCGCGTTTGGGTAATTACCTACGATACCGGAGGTCACGCAACACTCACTGATCTGCCCGAGCGACTTTTGCCGGGCGATTCTAACTAAAGGGGATTGGTTATGAGAATACTATTACTTTCGCTATTTACGGCTTTTTCTATGAATGCGTTCGCGCATGATTGCGTTTTGATCAGCCGAATTACTGGCTTTAATGGTGTCAGCGACACCGAACTCGCGCTTTATACGATGGGCCGCGGTGAATACAAGGTGACCACATTTTATTGCCAAAATTTATCTTTTGCCGAAGAGATTGGGTTTCGCACCTTTCCGCCCGGAAGTCAGTCGGTGTGCGAAGGTGACGACGTTGTTGTCGTCGATCGTTTTGCCCATGGCCGTGATTTTTGTGCGATTCAAAAGATCGAAAAAGTTAAATAGTTTTTAAAGTTAAAAAGAGATCAGTGTAACGGGTGGGGGATATTATGAGAGTGCAAAAAATTTGTTTGTTATTAGCGGGCGCCCTGATTGGCAGCACACAAGCGCAGGCTCAAACCGAAAGCAGCCCGATGCTGCCGACCCCGCGTAACGCGGCCAAAATCAATCGGATGGTTGAAGAAGAAAAGGCCAAGGCCCAGGGCGATCTCGATAAAGAAATTACTGATATCAAAATGCGCGCCCACTCGGGGTCAAAATCAAAATACTCTTCAAGTTTTTCGCTGACCTACATGGGCGCCGCCCTCAGCCAGCCAGGCGGTGATTCTCGACCAAGCTTAGGTGGCAACCGCATCGTCGAACCGACAAGTCTTTCGGGCAGCGTTGGCCTCCGTTATCGAATGGACAAAAACGACAGCGTATCGTTTTCAACTGGTATTAATCGCCCCCAGCCCTTGCAGAAATCAGAAATTGATCAGCCGTTGCAGGTGAGCACCCCGCGGTTGTCTTTTAATAAAACTTTTGCGATGGGCGAAAAACAAATCAGTTCGGAGGCGACACTTTATGTGACGACACTTCGTTCGCATCGCGCCGTCGGTGAAATTGGTTCGTTGGCCTACAGTCTAACGGCGCTCAACCCGATCGCCTCGTCGCGCTTTGAGGGTGGCGTTTCGATGAACGTGTGGGAGACGGCTTTTGACTCGAGCTCAGAATATGACGCTGTTAAGTATCGACAAAACGATACGAGCATAAATATTATGCCGACCCTTCAGTACAAAATTAATGATCACTTCAATGCCTTCACCTCGCTGGCCATTTTTGGTTTCTCGCACTACCGCGACAAATCTGACTTTCTGGCCTTTCAGCACGTGGACCCAACCCAAATTATTGGCGTTGGCTATGCGATCGCCCGCGATTTTTATTTCGCGCCCTCGATCACTTTAGAGCCTGAGCATTTGGCTCTTGAGAATGCTTCTTATATGTTAAGCACGCGCTTTAATCTTTAAGTTTACTTTTTGGCATCAGTCTTTGGGGTCATGCGAATTTCTTGGCCCTTAATTTCAGCCGTTGCCGGTATTTCAATTCGACTGCCTCGGGCGATAAGCTCGGGCTCGCCATAGCGTGTGAGCCAAGATAAAAATTCTCGATGAGGCCCTCGGCAAATAGATTGCCGAATCTTGCCACGTTCAAAAAGCGTATCGCCAATCACCCGAGCGGCTTGCGGCGTTTCGATTTTTTTATTTTTTGCGGAGCGCGAGGCGAGTAGATAAGAGTAGGTGACCGTGTCGTTGCGCATAGGCAAATAATTTTCGATGGCGGCGACAAAGTCAGGTTGTTTGATATGAATGCGGCTGTGGCACCAATCTTTTTCAGAATGCACCAGCAGCGGGCAAGCTTCGGCGTGGGTGCACGGGGCCCAAATGCTCCAGCCCTTTTCAATCAGTTTTGCTCGTAACGACTGCAGGCCGCGTCCGAGCTCACGAGTCGAGGGCTCTAGAATCAAAAGACCATCAGCCGAAAACGCCCAGTCGGGTAGTGTTTCGAGCTCGTTGAGTGCATAAGAAAACACCGCCAGCGTATTGTCTTGACGGCAGAGCGCCTCGGCTTGAGTCGACGTGATCGATTCGTGCCAGGTTAGCTTCGTGCTATCGAGGCCCAACTTTTGATTGAGGTCTTTGTGCGCGCGAACGGCATTGGAGGCTGTTTCAATAAAAGTCCATCGCTTAAAGGCAAGGTTGCGCTCTGAAGCCGCTAGGTGAAAGGTGCCGGGCCCGCTGCCGAAATCAATAACAGCATCAAATTGCGAGAAAAAGTCATCTTCAGCGCCGATATCGACAATACTTAGTAATCGCAACCAGTTTAGCGGCAGAAAATAGCTCAGGTACGCCTCGACCCAGGCTTCGTTTTGCCAGATAGAGCGCCGCAGGGGGCCTTTTTCTGCGTAGTGGTCTGAAATTTTTAATACGTTTTGAGCACAGCGTTTGATCAAGCCGTCGTCAGGTCGAGCCATGCTGCTTTTAAAGTGCTTTTCGAGCCATGCTGACTCAACTGCTACGAATTTATTATGCAATGCTTAAGACCCCGTTCTGAGCTTTACCAATGGCGCGAATTGCATATACGATAAACCAACATCAACCAACAAGGTATTTCATGTTTCATGATGAAGCTCGATTTTTAATTGCCGATGATTCAAACTTAACCCGTGATCTCGTTCGCACAGCCTTGACTCAATTGGGGCTGTTAAATGTCGATTCAGCGGCTGACGGGGCCGTAGCGCTTGAAAAAATTAAAGTGGCGGCCGATGAAGGCAAGCCGTATGATCTCGTCTTTACTGATATCAACATGCCAAAAATTGACGGCCTTTTACTACTTGAAACAGTTCGCTCAAATCTAAAAACCAGAAACACCCCAGTGATCATTGTGACCACTGAAAGTGCAAAACAATCGGTTGTGCGCGCCGTTATGCAAGGGGTTTCGGGCTACATGGTTAAACCATTCGGAGTTGAAGATGTTAAAAAGAAAGTTAAAGAAATTCATGATCGAATTTCGGCTCAAGCGCCTGGCGCGCCGAGCACGCCAAATCGGTAGTTATATTTCGCCACTCGCGATTGTTTTTGCAATTCTCACCTTGAGCGCGGGTAGCCTCTCTTGGGCTGGTAATTTTTACGATGGTCAAACCGGGCAAGTTGTTGGCCCCGATGAAATTCTAAATCACCTTGGCGCAGGCACAGTTTTAATTGCTTCAGAATTACATGACCACGAAGTTCACCACCAGAATCAACGCGATCTCTTGGTAAAATTGTCAGGGGCCCCATTTGCGATCAGCGTGGGCATGGAGTTTTTTTCGTATCCCGACCAAGCTTACGTTGACGATTACGTCGCCGGTCGCACCGAAGAGGCCACTTTTTTAAAACAAATTAAGTGGGACGGCGGCATGAGCCTTCTTATGCAACCGCTCGTGCAACTAATGAATTTTGCCTTTGAGTTCTATCGCTTTCAGGTGCGGTTTCCGGCCCTGCATAATGGGCAGACGTTGGCATTGAACTTTCCGCGTGAGTTATCGAGCAAAGTGGCCAAGGGCGGCCTCGCCGGTCTCTCTGACGCCGAGAAAACGATGATGCCACCACAATTTGAGCGCGGCGCTCAAAGCTATTTTGAGCGGTTTCGCGAAATTATGAAAGACCACGCCAAAGAAGAGCAGATTCAAAATTATTTCACTGCACAAAGCCTGTGGGACGACACCATGGCCTGGCGCGCGTCGAGCTACCTCTCGAGCCATCCTGAAGCTTTGTTGATGATCATCGTTGGTGACTTTCACGTCGCTTATCAAGATGGCCTAATCGCTCGTCTTAAATCTCGCGGAGTCAAAAAAGTCGTTTCTTTATCGCAAATCGACACGACTCAGCTTTCTGAGTCTGAGCGAAAGACTGAAATTGAGCCTAGCCCTAAATACGGCCCCCGCGCTGATTTTGTTTTCGACGCACGCTAGGCCCATCCGACCTTTCAGGTGCTTTCGTTTGATTTGGTAAGGGCTCAGGTCTAGAGTGAGCATCCTATGATTGCAGACCCTTTTTTAGGTTTTAGTGACCCCGTTAGCAGTTGGAGCCACCTTCTTGCCGTCCCCGCGTCGGCTATCGGCGCCGGCTTTCTATATGCCCGTGGGCGTGGCAACACAGCTCGAGTGACAGCGTTAATGATCTACTCTGTTGCATTGGTGTTTCTTTTCTCAATGAGCGGAGTGTTTCATCTTCTCGATCACGACGGGGCAGCTCGTGGAGTTTTGCAGCGCCTTGATCACGCCGGTATTTGGGTTTTGATTGCCGGCACGTTTACCCCGATACATGTGATTCTTTTTCGCAAACACTGGCGCTGGGCGATTTTGCTCGCAGTTTGGATAATGGCCATCACCGCTCTTGTTCTTGAGGTGGTATTTTTCAACAGCTTTCCGGAGCCTTTGGCCTTCGGGCTATTTCTCGCTCTTGGTTGGGTTGGTGCGATTTCTGGACTTCTTTTTCGAAAAAAATTTCGCGACCCAAGTATCTACCTATTTGCAGCCGGCGGTCTATTTTATTCAATAGGTGCGATTTTTGATTTCGCTCGTTGGCCCGTTCTCGTAACTGGAGTCTTTGGGCCGCACGAAACTTTTCATATCTTTGTCGTGCTTGGTGCCGCGGCCCATTGGGCTTTTATCTACTATTGGTGTAACCACCCGGTTAGAAACTCGATTGTCTTTGATGTTGTTATTCACCCGGATCAGCGAGTGACGGCCCGAGCCATCAACGAAAACCTCGAGTTCGGCGCGCCTTCAGTTGAAGAAATGAAGAAGCTTGTGCGAGAGAAGGTGGCGAGCAAGTACCATTCGACAATTAAGCCGACGATCAGTTTGCGCTATCGCCACGAAGAGACACTCTCGCACTAATGCTGCATTTGATAAAATTTAAAGTATTCGCCCTGGCGTTCAAGAAGTTGAGCATGATTGCCTTGCTCAATAATGACGCCCTTTTTCAATACGACAATGCGATCGGCGCGCGAAATAGTTGAGAGGCGATGAGCAATGACGAGCGCAGTTCGGCCGGCGAGTAACTGATTGAGGCCCTTTTGAACTTCAAGTTCATTTTCAGAATCAAGTGCGCTTGTGGCCTCGTCAAGAATCAAAATTGGTGAATCTTTTAAGATTGCCCGCGCAATACTGATGCGCTGTTTTTCGCCGCCCGACATGCGGTTGCCGAAATCGCCAACCGAGGTTTGATAACCCTTTGGTGTGTTATTGATAAAGCCATCGGCATTGGCCATTTTTGCCGCGGCAACGACGCGATCGAGCGGCTTGCTGAGATCACCCATCAATATATTTCGCTCAATTGATTCATTGAACAGAAACACATCTTGGGTCACAAGCGCGATATGGTGACGAAGATCTGAAAGAGAAAATTGTTTTATCGAGATGCCATCAATTAAGATGTCGCCAGAGGTTGGGTCAAAAAATCGCTGCAACAAATTAGCCAGGGTCGATTTGCCACTGCCGCTCGAGCCGACCAGTGCCACAGTTTCAGAGCGATGCACGGTCAAGTTCACATTGTTAAGTACAAGATCTTTCTCAAACGCAAAAGAAACATTTCTCAATTCAATTTCTTTCCAGTTTTCTGGGAATGGCGTTGGGTTAACTGGGTCCTTCACTGATGGCTCGGTTTCAAGAATGGCATGCATGCGCTCTAGAGCAATGCCGGCCTGTTGTATTTTAATGTAGGCGTCTTGCAGTTTTCGAATAGAATCTTGCAAGAGGCCCATTGAAAAGCTAAAGCCCATAAAGCCGGCGACGGTAAACTGAGACTGAAAAACCTGGTAGCCGATATAAAGAAGAAGAGTTGAGATAAAAACGACTGTTAAACTTTCTGACAAGGGCCCAGCCAATTCTTCGCGCGCAATAATGCTTTTTCGTGTTTCGAGATAGGCGTTGGCCTGCTGGTCAAATTTATTGCGCATTTCGCCTTCAAGAACAAAAGACTGAACGACGCGGGTGCCGTCCAGACTTTCTTTGAGCGTACGCGTAAGGCTCTCCATAACTTCTTGATTGCGGCGAGAGTATTTTCTAAGGCTTCGCGCTAAACTTCGTAAAATGGCCGTTATAATTGGCAGGGCGAGAATAATAAAGGTCGTCAGTCGCCAGTCGAGATACATGAGATAGCCCAACATTCCGATTGTAAGAATGGGTTCTCGAAAAACATCGGCCACCCGGTCGATACCGATTTGAATGATGTTAATGTCGTTAAGCATGCGCGAAATAAGCCCACCAGAGCCGTGTTCGGTTTGCTGAAAGAATGTAACGTTGAGTGAAAGATATTTCTCCATCAGCGTGCGGCGCTGGTTTACCGAAATTCGATTCGACGTGTATTTCATGAGATAGAGATGGTAGAAGCGCGCGATACTGCTGAGTATCCAAACAACGGCCATGGCGATAGGCAATGCCAAAGCTTGAGTGTGATCGTGACCTTGCCATGCCGTTAAAAGGCGGTTGGTCATTTCGGGTATCAAGCCCTTAATGTTGGTCGCAAAGCCTAACAAAATGACAATAATAAATTGCTTGCGATAGACTTTTATATCAGGCCAGAGTTTGAGCCAAATTTTCATATGGTGACGACCGTACCATAGCGATAGGCCCGTGTCGATTCGCGCTTACCGCCAAAGCCGAGTTGATCTTTAAGCTCAAAGCCAGCCGTTTTGAGCGCTTTTTTGAGGGTGGCGGTTGAGGCGTAAGTGGCGAAGACGCAGGGCTTGCCGGGGGCGCGCAGCAGAAACTGATTGAGAAACTCTTCATTCCACAGGCCGGGCGTTGCTTTGCTGCTAAAGGCATCAAAAAAGACCACTGAAAACGGATGGGTGAAATCTGTTTTAAGATCAAGTGTTTCGCGAATTAACCAGCGCTTGTCGGCAAATAGCTTGCGGCCCAAGCCGAGAAGATGGGTCGGTTCAACTTGCAGCGAATTGGCAACAACCGTCATGACGTTTTCAAAAATTTGCTGAAAATGGGCGCTTGTTTCGAAGTTATTTGGCGCCTTCAGTTTCGAATCGAGAAATCGTAAAAATTCGCTACGAATCAGCTCATCATTCTCGAAACTTTCGAGATAAATCTCGTGTGTGGGCGTGCCACGGTTTAAAAAGTAGGCGAGGGCGATCCATTCGTTGTAGGCGCAGCCAAGGCCAACGGACAGAACGCTTGGGGTAAAATTTTCTTCAAGCGCTGATTTGAGGGCTTCACCATAAATGTAAAGGCTTTCGGTAAGAGCGCCTCCGGAGTGATGCATGGCCTCTGGCCTCTGCTCAATTGAGGCCATTCGCACCGAGGGGCTGCCGTCAGCGGTGTCGATAAACTGATAAAGCTTGTTATGCATTGTGATGATCGCCGCACCATCGGAGTTTGGTAAAGCGATCATTTCGGCTTGCCGCTCTGCCAGAGTGGCAACAAAGTCATTGCGATTTTTGTCTCGATGCATTATCTACCCAATATGCCAAATAATTTACCCGAATTTTCAAAGCCTGCGGCCCGACAGGTACCATATAACCCTATCAGTTTGCACTATCTGAAAACGTTCGGCGAAAAGGTTCATAAGATACCTGTCAGTGTGGCAAAAACCTGCCCGAATCGCGAAGGCCTTAATGGCATGAAGACCTGTAATTTTTGCGACGTTTGGGGTTCGGCGGCCTACGAAGATCTGGTGAACAAATCTCTGCATGAACAAATTAAAGTGGGGCGAGAGCGTGTTCAGCGGCGGGTCAATCGTTCTAATTTTTTGGTTTATTTTCAGGCCTATACGACAACCTTCGCGCGTGTCGCAGAATTGCGCGTGCACATTGCGGCGGCTCTCGCCGAGCCCGATATCAAAGGCTTCGTTGTCGGCACTCGACCTGACTGCCTGTCGGATGCGCTTTTAGATCTGTTAAATGAATACTCTGAGAAGTGCTACGTGGCGGTCGAACTCGGCGTGCAATCATTTAAAGAAGATCAGCTTATTTGGATGCGACGCGGCCATACCGCCGAGCGTTCGATTTGGGGCATTCGCCGTCTGCACGAAAAAACTAAAGTGAATCTGGGTGTACATTTAATTTTTGGTCTACCTGGCGAAACTGAGGTCGACATTATCGAGGCGGCGCGTCTTTGCAACGAGTTGCCGCTAGACAACGTAAAGCTGCATAACCTGCACGTGCTTAAAAACACTCCATTAGCCGATGATTTTAATCGCGGCGAGTACTTGCCAATTTCGCTTGAAGATTACGCCTCGCGTGTGACAGTATTTTTGCAACATCTGCGGCCCGATATTTACATACATCGATTGGCCGCCGTTGCGAGTCGCGGTGATGAAATTGTCGCACCGAAATGGGCGGGTTTGAGAATGCAAACGCACCAATATATTTTGGATTACATCAATGCTCGCGGTGCGCGGCAGGGCGATCGTTATGTCGTCAATTGAGAGCCACCGCAGTGTCGAATCGTTGGCACTTCGTTATGATGGCCGAAGCGTATCAGTGCTTGATCAATCGAGATTGCCCCAAGAAAAAATTTGGCTAGATGCATCGGCCCCGGCGCATTTAGCGCAATACATTCGAGAGCTAAAGGTTCGGGGCGCACCCATGATCGGTGTATCGGCGGTAATTTGCTTGGCAAACTATGCATTGGGTGGCGCGACTGAGTCAGAGTTTTTGACCGCCGCCGCAGATCTTCGAAAATCACGACCCACGGCTGTCAATTTAATGAACAACATTGACCAACTGTTGAGCTACAAATCGAAAACCAGCGCAAACGCTTACAGCCCCGAACATTTAATTAAAACGGCGCTTGAGATTTTTCGCGAGGATGTAGAGCTTTGTGGCCGAATTGCTCGTCACGGGGCCTCATTGGTTAAGATGCACGACGGGATTCTTACCCACTGCAATACGGGTGGCTTGGCAACGGCCGGTGTCGGCACGGCGTTCGGGGTTATTCGTGAAGCCGATCGCATGGGGTTGAAAGTGCATGTTTACGTCGACGAGACCCGCCCGCTCTTGCAAGGGGGGCGCCTGACGTCTTGGGAGCTCGGCGAGCTCAATATTCCGTACACCCTCATTTGCGACAACATGGCGGCAATTTTGATGCGACAAGGTCGTGTACAAAAAATATTTGTCGGTTGTGACCGCATCGCTCGCAATGGCGATTTTGCCAACAAGGTTGGAACTTATGGACTTGCCGTTTTGGCCCGCCACCACAAGGTGCCATTTTACGTGGCCGGCCCTCATACCACGGTTGATTTAAATTGCGCGTCGGGCGCGGCGATACCAATCGAAGAACGAGGCGCACTAGAAGTGCGCGGCGCTCATGGGGCTTTTGGTTCGGTTGAGTGGGCGCCATCGAATGCGCAAGTTTTTAATCCGTCGTTTGATGTGACTCCGGCAGAGCTTGTGACGGGGTGGGTGCTCGATTCGGGCGTATTTACCCGAGCCGAAGATCTGCTGATGGCTATTGAAAATAAGACTACGATAAAGAACAGCTAAAGGGGTGGGGTTTATGGTTAAAATAAAAAAATGGTCGGCGATTTTCACTCTTATTTTCGGTGTTTCGTCGACAGTTGCTTTGGCGCAAACTATATCGTCGACGGTTCGCGGGTTAGTGAATCAAAAGGTTTTGGCTTGTGAAAGTAAAATCAAAGGACAACTTAAGAGCGGCGAGGTTAAGTTTTTTGCCATCGGCCACGCCGAAGTAGACCCCTACATTGAGAATGCCAATAAATTTAATAAAAATTCTCAGCTCGAGCGAGAATATCAGGTTTCAACAAGCCCCACGCACAAGGTTTTAAAATTGACGCTGGCGAATTATCGGTTCGTCGACAATAAAAAATTTGAAAGTTTTGCCGCCGATATCGAATTGTCACCTGACACCCCAAAGTGGCCACTGAGTGTTCAGCTTGAGGCCAATCTGCTTGAAGGCAATTCGACAACTGTGACAATTGCTCAAACCATTAATTTTTCAACTACTTGCGAGGGCCGCGCCGTCGAGACCTCAGTTCAGAAAGTTACAGTGGACGGTCAAAATCTCACGGCTCAGAACTGGGAGCACGCCAGCGAAAAAACCCAAATTGAATTCAAAGAGGTTAAGGCCACTTTGCCGACTGACCGTGCATATGACATTTCTTTGTTGCCGGCTTTGGGTGGTGCACGCGTTATTCAATACTATGAGCATTTGATAGGGCAGAAATTGGTGTCGTTCGGCTCTGCCGACATACCGTTGATGAATTTTAGAATTGAGCACGCTGAGCCCGTCGAGGTGCAAAACCCTCTGACCAAAGCCACTGAAAAGTTATCGACTGTGAAGTTGGTTTGGTCGGATGAAAAACAATCACTCAGTGAGTATCGACTTTTATTTTCGCCAAATTCACCCTACGGCGAGCGCATTCAGAGCACCGGCGTACATGAGAGCGTGGTTGATGAGGCCACCTGGGGTGAGCGCGTTCTAACGGGTTCGGCCGATGGCATGTCATTGGTCAAATTTGATAAAACGACCTTTGACGGCCGTACTGTTTTAAGGGCCGACCTGCAGACCAACCAAGATTTTACCTATCCAAATATTGGGGCCTATTGGCAAGTCGAGGCCCACGAGCCGATCAGCAACCCTAAGCGCGAAGATCTAACCTTTGATTATACGATTAAGGCGCGAAAAAAAGCGGCTTCGCGAGACTCGTTGCTTTTGTCGAATACAGTAACGGCGACCCCTGAATTTTTACGATCTAGCCTCTATGTTGAATCAAATCACCCGAAAATTCAGGCGCTCGCGCAAGAACTGACCCGTGACTTTAAGGGCACTCGGCTTGAGATGGCGCAAAAGATCGCGTCGTTAGTGAACAAACTGATCGTTTTCGATGATGACATGATGGATGAGAATACGATTACGCCGCTAAAGGCCAGTCAAATTCTCGAGCGTGGTGGTGGCGTTTGCCAACATTTTGCCATTCTCTATGCAGCGATTGCCCGTGCCACTGGTTTGCCAGCTCGGGTGATCTCAGGCTATGCCCTCGAGGCGCGCCAGTCGTTCGGTCATGCCTGGAACGAAGTGGAGATTCAAGACGGGGTCTGGCTGCCGCTTGAGCCGCAGTTTAAAAATTTATTTTCGATGAAGTACTGGCAGTATCTTCCGCTCGCTGTTTCGGCTGAGATGGACGACCCCACTCGCAAAAGCGATCTCGTAAAAGAGCAGTGGATGCTGGCTAATTTTATTTTTTCAATTCGAAGTTTGTAACAGAAGAAGAGGGCTCTATGTACGCGATTGTCGGTGGTTCGGGTTTTGAAAAATTTGACGGATTTAAAACTGTTGAAAACATTAAAGTCGAGACTCCGTTTGGCCCGACTTCGTCGGGCTTGAAGCGCGTAAAGATTGGTTCGCATGAGTGTCTTTTTCTCTCTCGACACGGCGAACACCACGAGCAGTTGCCGACAGAAGTAAATTTTCGGGCCAATATTTACGCTTTAAAGAAACTAGGCGCACGTGCGATATTGGCCTTTTCGGCCGTGGGCAGTTTGCGAAAAGAATTTAAGCCCGGTGATATGGTTTTGTGCTCACAATACATTGATCGTACCAAGGGCGTACGGGCGCATACTTTTTTGGGTGAAGGTATCGTAGGGCATGTTTCGCTGGCGCATCCGGTTTGTAAAACAGCAGTCGGCGCCATTCAAAAAATGAGCGAAAAGTACGACTTCGATTGTCACTTTGGCCAAACATATATTTGCATTGAAGGGCCGTATTTTTCGACAAAGGCCGAATCGAATTACTATCGTCAAATCGGCGCCGATATTATCGGCATGACCCACTTTCCTGAGTTCGCGCTGGCCCGCGAGGCGGGTTTATCTTACATTCCGTGCTGCTTTGTTACGGATTATGATTGTTGGGATGATTTGATACCGCACGTGACGCTTGAAGAAGTGATTAAGGTGATGCGGTTAAATAATGGCAAAGCCTTTAAGATGGCCCAAGATATTTTGGCAACCGGCGACGCGCTCTATGCTGATTGTCATTGCCGCGATCAGGGGTTGCGCACTGGGTTGATGACCCCGAAAGACGCAATCCCCAAAGACAAATTGGCGTGGCTTGATATTTTGATGAGCTAAATAACTAAAATAGTAATCTAGCGAACTCGGTGCATTTTCACGGCGGTCATTTGTTTCGTGGTGTCAAAGCCGATGATGTAGGCAAGGGCCTGGCATTGAGCCGAATCGCTATTAAGCGTGCAGGTCACGACCGGGTCTTTTTTGCCGTCAGCCGGGGCGTCAAGAGTGAGTGTTCCGACGATTTGTTTACCGTCGTACAGAATAGTGCCGCTGAGGTCGGTGTGGGTGATAACGAGCTCAACCGTATCGCCGTTCTTGGTGGTGTAGCCCGTCGAGGCGTTTTTTGTCGTTAACGCAATCGCAGTATTCGAAGTTGAAGTTAAATTAAGCGAGGTTTCGCCAGTTGAGTCCCAAGTTTTGTCGGGGTGATCATGCGATACAAAATTTATTCCCATAGAGCTTTTGATAATGCCAAGGAGTGGCCAGAGGTCTGTGGTTCGCACTTGAGTGCCAGAACCCAAAACGAGGTTTGTTTGGGTTGGGGTCGGATTGGTGATTTGAGCTTTTGAAACGTAGTCAGTGATGCAGCCCTGGCCGTTTGCAGTTCGTAAAATTGAGGTGTTGCCATCACCAATCTGAGTTTGAAGCGTGCAGGTTTTAATTCGCTCGCCAATTTGTTTTGAAAGTTCGCTGGCATCGGTTACGGTGTCGCCGAAGGCGAGTGCAACGCCGGTGTCCATGGTTCGGCTGCCTTTAAAGGCTGTATGAAGAGCTTCTGCATCCTCTTTTGGTATGCCGCCGAAATTAAGGCTATCGCCGGCAAAGGCCTTCGCGCTCACTAGTGCCAAAGACAGTATTATTAAGTTGCGTAGAAGCTGTTTCATTGTGACCCCCGGTTAAATTAGCTTTTATTTGCCGCTGTAAAGTTGACGTACGGCTTCGCGATCGAGTTCAGACAAGCCCTCGGCGTGACCAATTTTATCGATGTAGGCGGAATATTGGTCACGCGGTACGATGGTGTCGCCACCATTTTTTGAAAATGAATCACGATGGTAATGCATTATCGAAAGAAAATCGTAAGCGGTGACCAGCTCAGTTTTTTGCCGGGCAAAATTCAATTTGATGCCAAAACCCGCATAAGGGTCAGCGATATTTTCTTGGTGGATCACAACATAATTGTCGCGATCTGAGCGTTGGTGCTCATGCGCGAGACCAAGCACGTGGCCCATCTCATGCAAAACGGTGGTGAATCGATCGCAGCCGTAGCCGAGATTCATGTGCCGGCGTATGCCCATAAAATAAGCGCCTTGGCCGAGCATCGACCAACAGCCGGCATTGTTGCCCATAAAACTGCGGGTCACTTTTAATTTTTGGCCCTTGTAGGCACCCAATTGGCAATGCAAATGCGTCGTCGATTTTGCCCACTCAAGACACGCATCAAAAACAGTTTTCTGTAATGGGGCATCGATGTCTTTGCCGAAAGTGATGGGTATGACCCCGTCAGTCCAGAGTTCAACTTTTGTCGGTCGAGCCGCGAAAGGCACGCTATCAAGCTTCGAAGCCAAGGGGCCTCTTTCGAGATCGGCGTAATTGGGGTTTTGCAGACGGTCAGCATCAATCAGTTGATCGCCGACTTGAATAAATTGGTGTTTGTTGATTGTGATCAAGTTTAGGCCCGCACTATTGCCAAGCGCAGGTGCTGTCGTTGATTCGGCGTGGGCTGAAAAGGTCAAAAGCAGTGCAAGCATTAATGTTAGGATTGAGGGTCTTTTTAGTTTCGGCACGGGTAGAACTCCTTGTTTAAGAGAGACAAAATTTGTCGAAGATCAGTTTGAAAGTAAATCTGAGCGTTGAAAGCGATGCACCCAAACTAAACCGTTATCGTCCCAGGTCATACCGGCATGCATTTTCAAAATAATGTCTTTATAGGCGCCTAAGTTTGGATAACCCTCGGCCGTTGCATCGCTTTCGGTCATATCGCCAAGCCGTTGGCGATCAAGCGCCATCACGACAAATTTTACGCCTTGAAGTACGAAGGTTTCGCCGGGGTGGGCGTAAACGCCATCACGTCGTTGTTGTGTCTTCTGACCGGCGATGGCGGCTGCAACAAGTCGCGGATGCCGAACCAGTTGATCTATTGAACATGTTTTTTCGGGTAGATTCGACAAAGCGTGCACCTTGGTTAAAAATGACCTAACAACAAATAAATTAGTAATCCGACATCGGCGGGCAACTGCATACGAGATTGCGATCGCCGTAAACATTGTCAACACGGCCAACGCTCGGCCAAAATTTTCGATCGCGCACCCACGGCAAGGGGTAGGCGGCTTTCTCGCGCGAGTATTTATGCGGCCACGCATCGCTAGTGACCGCGCCGCAAGTGTGTGGCGCGTGCTTCAGGACGTTGTCGGCGCGATCGGCTTGGCCCTTTTCGATTTCGCGAATTTCATTGCGGATGGCGATCATGGCATCGCAAAAACGATCAAGCTCAGTTTTTGATTCACTTTCTGTCGGCTCAACCATCAGTGTGCCAGCAACCGGCCACGACATTGTGGGGGCGTGAAAACCGTAATCCATAAGCCGCTTTGCAATGTCATCGACAGAGACATCGGCTGTAGTTTTAAAATCGCGAACGTCGAGAATGCATTCGTGGGCGACGAAGCCTCCAGCCCCTCTGTAAAGCACCGGAAAGTGTTCGCTCAAACGGCTGGCAATATAATTGGCATTGAGAATGGCAACTTGAGTGGCTTTTTTCAAACCCTCGGCACCCATCATGGCGATGTAAGCCCATGAGATGGGCAAAATGCTTGCGGAGCCCCATTCGGCTGAACTGACGCTGACGTTAACATGAGGTTTTAAATGTGTCGCAACACCAATGGGCCCGACGCCAGGCCCGCCGCCACCGTGCGGGATACAAAAGGTTTTATGTAAATTTAAATGGCAAACATCGGCGCCAAAATCACCGGGGCGTGCGACCCCGACCAGAGCGTTGAAATTGGCCCCGTCGAGATAAACCTGGCCGCCGTGAGCATGTATGACTTCACAAATTTCGCGAATCGATGATTCGAAAACACCGTGGGTTGATGGGTAGGTGATCATCAACGCCGAAAGGTCGCTTTCGTATTGAGTGGCTTTGGCCTTGAGGTCGGCGACGTCGACGTTGCCGTTGCTATCGCAGGCCACCGGCACAACTTTCATGCCGGCCATGACGGCACTGGCGGGGTTTGTGCCATGGGCCGATGTCGGTATGAGGCAGATGTGGCGATGACCTTGGTTTTTCGACTGCTGAAACTTACGAATAACCAGAAGGCCTGCGTACTCACCCTGCGAGCCCGCGTTTGGTTGCAAATTTACAGCCGCAAACCCGGTCAATTGGCAGAGCCAATTTTCGAGCTGGTGAACAAGCTCCATAAACCCGAGCGTTTGCTCGCGGGGCGCGTGAGGGTGAAGCCGGCCAAATTCGGCCCAAGTTACCGGTATCATTTCGCTCGTGGCGTTTAGTTTCATCGTACACGAGCCGAGCGGGATCATCGCTTGGTTAAGCGCGAGATCTTTTTGTTCAAGGCGATGCATGTAGCGCAGCATTTCAGTTTCAGAATGATAAAGGTTAAAAGTCGGGTGAGTAAGAATCTCAGTCTTGCGAAGATCGCTGTCTTTGAGCGTCGAGCTCGAAGCCGCGCCAAGGTTCACGCTAGCTGGCGAAAACTTTTTGCCTAGCAATGCATGAAATAACTCGACCAACTCGGCGAGATCATCATTTGTGGTCGTCTCATTTATTGAAACATAAACTTCGGTTTTTCGGCCCAATCCCAAATTAATTTGGTGGGCGGCAAAATGAGCAACGCATTTTTCAGCTTCGTCACGAGTCGAAAAAGAAAGAGTCAGAGTATCAAAAAATTTCTGATGGCGAATGGCAAGGCCCAAAGACTTAAGCTGGCGCGCCAGTTCGGTGGCTTTGGCATTTACCTCGCGGGCCATATTCTTTAGACCGTTGGGGCCATGATAGGTGGCGTACATGGCGGCCATCACCGCAAGAAGAACTTGAGCGGTGCAAATGTTGCTGGTGGCTTTTTCTCGACGAATATGTTGTTCGCGAGTTTGCAAAGCAAGTCGTAGCGCCGGGTGACCGTGCGAATCTTTCGAAACACCGATAATTCGACCTGGCATGAGGCGCGTAAGTTCTTCGCGCACGGCCATATAGGCGGCGTGAGGCCCGCCAAAACCCATCGGGACCCCAAAACGCTGAGTTGAGCCTACGGCAATGTCGGCGCCCATTTCACCGGGGCTTTTTAGTAAACATAAACCAAGAATATCCGAGGCTAGAATCAGGTGGGCCCCATTTTTATGTAAAGAATCGCTCAGAGCGGTCATGTCTCGCACTTGACCCGAGGCGGTCGGGTACTGGGCGAACGCGGCGAAAAAACTTTCGCCAATTTCATTTTTGCCATTTTCGTATTTGCTGACATCGCCCAATACAATTTCAATGCCGAGAGAGGTCGCACGGGTGCGCAGCACTTCAAGTGTTTGGGTAAATACATCTTCGTCGACCAAAAACTTGGTGCGTACATTTTTCTTTTGCGAATGAAAGCTGACAAGCATGGCCTCTGCCGCTGCCGTGCCTTCATCAAGAAGTGAAGAGTTGGCGAGTGCCATACCGGTGAGATCGGTAATCATGGTTTGAAAGTTGAGCAGGGCTTCCATTCGACCCTGCGAAATTTCAGCTTGGTAAGGAGTGTACGCCGTGTACCAACCTGGGTTCTCAAGAATATTTCTCAAGATGACCGGCGGAGTGAATGTGTCGTAATAACCCTGCCCAATATAAGATTTAAAAATTTTGTTTTTACGAGCCACCAGGGCGGCGCGCTTTAAAAAAGCTTCTTCGCCCAGAGCCGGGCCCAAATCGAATTTAAAATGAGAACGGATGGTGGCCGGGGTGGCGGTGTCAGTCAGTTCGTCGAGAGTTCGTAGGCGCAAAAGGCCCAGCATATTCGCAATATCACGATCACTTGGCCCAATATGGCGGTCGGCGAAACCTGAATTCATCGTCACCCCTAAATTTTAGGTTTTTCTATTTAGGCTTTTTTAGCCGTACGTGCAGCGGTTTTCGTTGTTTTGCGCGCTCGACGAGCGGTCGACGCGGTTTTTTTAAGTTTGCTCGTCAGTGTTTTTGAAGCCTTCACAAGGGTCCCGCGGTGTTTAGTTACTTTGGCGCGCACATCACGAATTTGCTTCTCAACATCTTGGCGAGTTTTTTTCAAAACGCGCAGGCTTTTGTTAAATTCACGATCAAATTGTTTTTGTGCCTTTGAAACGGCGCGAGTGACCTCTGAGTAGCTTTGCTCAAGAGTTTTCAGTCGCGTTTTTGCCGAGGGGCTGAGGTGCGCGTTGAAATCGAAGTTCTGTATTTCAGTTTGAATTTCACCGGCTAACTTGGTGAGTTCGGATTTGAGTTCATCAAGATTTTTAACTTTTAAAAGTTCTTCGAGGCGCAAAACCCAACGGTTTTCGTCGGCGCCTACATGACCTTCAGCCGTGCTCGTTTTGTGCTGCGTTTTTTCGTGTTCGGCGTGGGTAGCAGCTGTTTTATTGGCGGTCGTTTCGGTGGTAGTACCAGAGTTTGTATTATTGCCAGAATTGCTCATAAATACTCCTTGTTTTGGGCCCCAATGTCGCAAATTCATAGGCATTTAGTCAATTCCGGATTTGACTCTGATCGCGCTTGGGTACAAATACGCAACATGTCTAAGAACGCGACTCACCCAGAGCTCACAAATCAGTATCCCGCAATCGAGGGCGAAGTGTTTTCATTGCGCCGGCTTGCGAGCCAAATGATCGCAGGGCGGCCCCTGTCGCCTAAATTTCGAGTTGGCGGACGTTACCTTTTCGATGCTAATCACTTTTCAATTAACGATGGTGGGGGCTCGTTGCAGTTAACCGGCCCAATTGCTGAGGCCCGTCATGGTGATATTCTGGTTATCGAAGTTGAGGCCAAAAGCCTTCAGGCTAAGACTGAATTGCATGGGAAACTTGTCGGCGTTGTTTCGGGTGACCTAAACGCTCAAATCGTTTGCCGTCATAAGCTGGGGTCTGAGCTAACAACGTTCAATTCTTTGCCAGTGCATCGCTGGGCCGATTTTTTAGCGCAAGTGCGCACAATTCTTGTCGGCTTGGGGATGGTTGAAGTGCAAACCCCGACGCTTGTTTGTAATCCTGGTATGGAGCCCGAGCTCGAGCCCTTCTCGACGAATTTCAAAAATGGCAGCCAGCACCATGGTCTTTTTTTCGCCACCAGCCCCGAATTGCACCTCAAGCAACTTCTGTGTCGGGGCATGACAGATATTTTCGAAATTAAAACTGTTTTTCGAAACGAAGAGCTGACGCCGCTACACGAGCCCGAATTTTTGATGCTTGAGTGGTATCGCGCTTTCGCCAATCTTTCGGTGATTGAGGCTGATCTTAAAACTCTTGTGCAGACTTTGATCGAAAGATTTTCTGGGCGACAGGCTCAGGTTTCACGTTTTACCGTCGCCGAGCTTTTTGCCCTTCACACAGGTTTTGAGCTGGCACCCGCCACCAAGCGGCAGGAGTTATTCGATTTAGCAGCAAAAAAAGGACTTGGCCCGAGCGAGAAATTTGATTTTAACGATATATTCAATCTCATTTGGGTCGCTCTCATTGAGCCAAAATTGCCAAGCGAACCGTTTCTTTTGGTGGATTACCCGCCGTCTCAAGCCGCACTTGCCCGAATCGGCGCAAGTGGCTGGGCTGACCGCTGTGAGTTTTATTGGCATGGCTTTGAAATCGCCAATGCGTTTAATGAACTTAACAATCCGCAAGAGCAGCGCGCGCGGTTTGTGCACGATCAGCAAAAACGAATTGAATATGGTCGCACAGAACTCAAGATCGATGAGAACTTCATGTCGGCTCTCGAAATGGGATTGCCACCGAGTGGAGGCATTGCTCTGGGGCTCGATCGATTATTTATGGCGCTTTACGGGTATAAAAGTATTTTAGCGACTCGCCCATTTGGGGTCGCGCATGTTATTCGTGGTGTGGCGGAGAAAAAATAGCCGCCCAAATGGCCCGCTTACTAGGCCTGGCCCGACGAGCCTTTATCATTGCCGTTATTGATATCTTCTTTGAGTTCTTTGCCGACTTTGAAAAAGGGCAATTTCTTTTGATCAACTTCAATCACTTCGCCGGTTCTGGGGTTGCGACCTTTGTAGGCCTCGTACTCTCGATTTACGAATGAGCCGAAGCCGCGAATTTCAATTCGATCGTCGCGCATAAGAGCTTCAATCATCGAGTCAAAGATTGTATTGACTACGGTTTCAGCCTTTACCCGAGTGATTCTCGCTTTGTCTGCGATCATGTTTATAAGGTCGGCTTTGGTCATCGGAGAGTCCTTTATGACAACGTGTTGAGATAAGACAACGTGTTGAAACTACACATATTGTAGGTAAAGATTTTTCAGCTTCCAAGCGGTTTTTTGTCGGCAATTCGCTTATTTATGCTGATCGGGCACCTATTATGACGGCGGCATAGCAATTGGGGGTGGGCGGCCGACTTATTGCGGTGGTGGAGTGGCCGCTGGCGGAAGAAAGCCGCTTTGAGTGGCTGCCAAACCTCGACCTTTCGCCAGCCCGCGCCAAAAAGGCCGATTCTCGATAAGCGTCTGGTAGGCACCAACGATCAAATCGATCATTTTATCAATATTGAAAAGATCCATAACTTTTTGATGGGCTCGTTCACCAATGTCGGTAAGTGAGAGCTCATTATTCAAAAGGCGAGTTACAATTTCGGTAAGGGTGTCGATGTCGGCGGGTCGCACAAGAAAGCCATTTTGGCCGTCTTCGATAATTGTCGCGATGGGGCTGAGTTCAGAACCGATGACCGTTTTTTTCTGGGCCATCGCTTCGAGCATCGTGGGTTCAAAACCTGAGGTGCGCGAACTTAAATTTATGTAAATGTCAGAGAGCGCCACCATATCGATAACTTCGTCGCCGCCGAGGGTTCCAACAAAAATAGTTTTATTGCCCAGCACCAGATTTAGGCATTCAAATTCGATATCATTTTTGAGCGGCCCGTTGCCCATAATAATAAGACGCGCGTTCGGTTTTTTAATCACCACTTTTTGAAAAGCGCGCATGAGGTTTGCCACCTCTTCGAATTCGGTCATATCGGTTTGGGTTACAATAATTTGCGCGTGTTCTGGCAATGCGAGCTTCGCTCGTAATTCGGCCGATGGAGTGCGAATTTCGGTTTCGATATGGTCCATCCCATATGGCACAACGAAAGTTTTCATATCGGGGTACATGTAGTAGCGCTCGAGCATAATTTTCTGCTGTGGGGTCGCCACGAACATTCCGTCAGCCGACTTTAAAATCCGACGGTCTGAAGAAAAATAAGTCGTTAAAAACTTATAACAAAGGGCGATACCAGTTGAGAGCAAGCTACCAAGTGTCTCTTGGGCCATGCCAAGAATCGAGAAGAGTTGGGCCATTTGAGTCGCCGAAACGTCATAGGTCATTATGAATTTGAGCTTCTTGTGATCGCGACCGATAAGCTCGCCCGATTCGTCAAGGCTATGCACAACCTGAAATGGGCGGGCTTCGTGTAATTCTAAAAACTTACGATAGGCAAGGGTCGGAAATTGGCGGTTGTTGACGCCCTTTTTCTCGCCCAAGAAAAAAGCTCGAAAGTGTTGAGTGATAATTTCGGTGCGGCCACGCGGGTTCTGCCACGTGAGTACCGTGACGTCATGACCGCGATCTGCGAGGCCACGGGCCATTGGCCAAAGATAGTTTTCTTCACCGCCCCGCCCCGGGTACGGGAATTTTTTGGTGATCAAACAAATATTGAGTTTTTCGAACTCGTTTTTCGAGCGAAAGAAACTGGCCATAGTTGATTATTTCAGTAGCGCAATGATTCTGTCGAGTACATTTCGATTGGCTTCAGGTAGCGCCATTTTTGGCAGGTCGTCGATGTGCACCCAGCGCAATTCAGTGTGGTGGGCCGTTTCAGGCTGGCCCTTCCAGAAATTAACTTCGTAAAAGAGCAGCAAGACGCCAACATCACCGTAATTGTGGGTGGCTGCGAACTTAAGTTGGCCGATCTCGGCATCGATATTTAATTCTTCTTTAAGTTCGCGGGCGAGGGCTCGATCGGGTTGTTCGCCAAGTTCGATTTTGCCGCCCGGAAACTCCCAAAGGCCGGCTAAATTGCCGCCCTCAGGCCTTTGCCCAAGCAGCACCATTTTTTCTCGACGAATGATGCCAGCCACCACCGGCAGCCAGGGGTGACGTTTTGGTTTTTTATCAGATTTATGGGCCGGGTTCTCGCTCATTTATTTTTTGCCTTTATCGCCGAAAACTCTAAACTTTCAGCGGCCACTGCGACCTTTTTCAAAAAGCCTGGCCCTGAAAATATCAGAGCTGAATAAATTTGTACAAGGTCAGCGCCCAGCGCCAGGCGCTCGAAAACATCTTCGGGGGACGATACTCCGCCGGCAGAAATTAAAAGGCGGTCACCACGGCGTGCCCCCAAGTGGTTCACCGCCGATTTGAGTAAAAAAAGTGAGCGTTGAGCGAGTGGGCGGCCCGAGACTCCACCGGCTGCCTCAAAATAAGGGGCTTGGGTGACGGGGTTTATTTCGCGGGCGGTCGTGGTGTTTGAAATAATCCAGCCGTCAACCCCGGCGGCGAGCGAGGTGTCGAGCACTTCGGCAAAGGCCGCGTCGGCTAAGTCGGGGCTCAATTTAAGTAGCAGTGGTCGGCGAGTGTGGGCTCGAAGTTGCGCCAAAAAACCGGTTAAAAACTCGGGTTTAAAAAGTTCGCGTAAGCCTGAGGTGTTGGGGCTTGAAATATTAATAACAAATGCATCGGCTGTATTTTCGAAAGTATCGATCAGAGAAAGATAATCTTTGTAAGCGTCGACATTGGTGGTTTCACGATTTTTACCAATATTGACCAGTAGGGGGGTGGCATAGGGGCGCACCAGTTTTTTTAAATTGGTGGCCACATGCACGGCGCCTTTGTTCGGAAAGCCCATTTTGTTCCACACCGCTTCACGCTCTGAATTGCGCGAAATTATCGGCGGCGGATTAGCGCTTTGAGGCTTCGGAGTGACCGTGCCAACCTCGATGAAGCCGACGCCATAGGACCACCACGAATTGAGGTGGTCGGCGTTTTTGTCGACTCCGCCAGCGATGCCGAGAGGATTTTTAAAGTGAAGGCCTCGCCAAGTGAGCGAAGCCCACGTCTTAATATTGGGTCGAGCAAAATAGCTACGAAGGCCTAAATAAACTTGGCTCAGGTCGTGCGCTAGCGAAGCTGGTAAGCACAGCCAGGGTGACGCCCATAGCCGGCTTAGTTTTACCAAATCTGGCCCCGTAATTTCATTGCGCCTTCTAAACGCATAAGAGAAACGGCCATCGCTGAAGTTCGCATGTCGAGGCTATTGCGTTGAGAGAAATCCCAAACTTTGTCGAATGAGCGATCCATAACCATGCGCAGTTTTTCGCGAACTTGGGTTTCGTCCCAGAACAGCCAGCTGATATCTTGTACCCACTCGAAATAACTCACGACCACTCCGCCACCGTTGGCCAAAATGTCAGGTACGATCAAGCATTTTTTGGCGTGCAAAATTTCGTTGGCATTGGCGGTGACAGGGCCGTTTGCGCCCTCAACAATGATTTTTGCTTTTACGCCTTCGGCGTTGTTTGAATTGACCGTGCCGTCGAGGGCGCACGGTGCGAGAACTTCGACGGGTAGAGCCAGTAGCTCATCATTCGTGATTTTTTTTGCGCCATGATAGCCATCAAGAGTCATTTTTTCGTTATAATAAGTCACAAGCTCGGGGACATTCAGCCCCTCTGGATTATAAATAGCGGCGTGTACATCGCTAACGGCCAAAATTTTTGCGCCTAACAAATGCGCCTCGATGGCGGCATGCATACCGACTTTACCGAAACCCTGAATGGCAATTGTGACACCTTTGATTTTGCGATTTTGTTTTTCGAGGACTTTCTCGATAATGTAAACCACTCCAAGGCCAGTAGCCGCTTCACGACCCGCAGAGCCGCCAATTTCGACCGGTTTACCAGTGACGACGCCCGTTTGCGAAAAGCCGCTTTCGTTTGAGTACTGATCGAGCATCCAAGCCATTGTCTGTGAGCTTGTGCCCACGTCGGGGGCCGGGATGTCGCGATCAGGGCCAATCCAGGGTGCAATTTCTGACACAAATTTACGCGTAAGTTGTTCGGTCTCGCGTTTAGAAAGTTGGGTGGGGTCGACGGTGACGCCGCCTTTTGCTCCGCCCAGTGGTAAGTTCAATAGCGAATTTTTAAAGGTCATAAGGGCCGCAAGGGCAGCCACTTCGCTCAAATTGACCGTTTCGTGATAGCGAATACCGCCCTTAAATGGGCCAAGAACTTGGTTGTGCTGAACGCGATAGCCGGCGAATACTTTTATTGAATCATCGTCCATGCGAACCGGTACGCTCACAATTATGGCCCGGCGTGGGTTTCTGAGGCGCTCAACAGCTGACTGGCTGAGCTTGGTGATTTTAGCCGCGTGTTCCATGTTGCGGATGGTGTTCTTGTACAGCGCGCCGTCGGTTAGGCCTTCCATATTAATGCTCCTTAAAGTTGAAAGGTCATATTCTTATAACTTCTAAACTAGAAATCAACGGCAGTGTTCGCCTCATAGCGTCTGACTCTCTCGCTGCGTTAGACACTCGCCGGGTGGTTTGCTACAAATGTGACATGCAAACATTTTCAGTTGATCAAATAGTCAAAGCGAAGAACCAAATACGTGAAAAGCTCGCCCAATTTGAAGGCCAAAAGATTTTGGTGGTGGGCGATGTGGGGCTTGATGAGTACCTGACCGGCACGGTTCATCGAATTAGCCCCGAAGCGCCAGTGCCGGTGCTTGAGGTCCAAACCCGCGAATTTCGTGTGGGTCTCGCGGCCAATGTGGCCCAAAACGTAAGCTCACTGGGTGGGCAAGGCCTTCTGGTTGGGGTCGTCGGTGTCGACCCTTCCGCCACCGATCTCGGCGCCCTAATGAAGCAAAATGGCGTTTCGGACCAACATTTGGTGGCCGATAAGGCTCGCCCGACCACGCGCAAGGTGCGGGTCATGTCAGGGCAGCATCATATCGTGCGCGTCGATTTTGAAGAGCGAAAATTTCTATCGGCCGATATTGAGCGAGCAGTGTTTGATAAATTTTCAGCGTTATTGCCAAGTTCGACCGGCGTTATTTTGCAGGATTACGGCAAAGGGGTTTTTAGCGAGGCACTTTGCCAGCGGTTGATTGCGGCTGCGAAGAAAGCTTCGAAGCGGGTGGTCGTTGACCCGCATCGTACGACGCCGGTGCGCTATTATCGCGATGCCGATTTGATTAAGCCCAATCGCGACGAAGCTTTTATTTTGTCAGGGTTGAATCTCGATGATTTAAGGGTCAGCAAAAACTCGGTGACGGAAGTGGCGCACGCCATTCAGAAACAGACCGGCGCGCCCAACGTGATTATCACTCAAGGCAAAGACGGCGTGGTGTTCTTCTCGGGCGACTCAGCAACAGTAATCCCGACTGAATCTCAGCAAGTTTACGATGTCACCGGAGCTGGCGACACCTACGTCGCGGCATTCTGTCTCGCCTGGTTCGGCGGCCTTTCGCCCGAAGTTGCCGCTGTCATGGCTAACTCTGCCGCTGGCATTGTCGTTGGCAAAATCGGCTGCGTCCCCTGCAGCCAGCAAGAGCTGCTGTCGGTGCTCTAGGAAAAAAGGTACGCCGTAACTTTTTTCCGAATATTCTAAATCTCAGATTAAGATGCAAAAAGTTACGGCGTACCTTTTTTCCTATTGGCATGCCCTTCGCACTGTGTTCAACCGAAGCTCAGGGATCAATTGGCGAGGAGGCGACGGTATGAAGACTGTAGTTTTTGCATTGCTCATGACAATTTCGGGTTCGGTTTTTGCCGTTGTCGTCGACCCAAACTGCGTAAAGGCGATTGGTTCGCAGCCGTTTTGCGTCTCTCACCTGAACTCAAGACTTTATTGCGCGCGCAATTGGTTTCGCCGCGACCCCGTTGGTGATGCGGCTTATTGTTACTATCGGCTCGGCAACAAAGACCTGACAGACAAACAATTGAAAGAGATCTGCATTGGCGATGGCCCGTTGGCTGTCAGCAGCAGCCCGGCCGATAATAAAAGTCTTTGTGACGAATAGCCCGGGTTCTAAACAATTCCCGAGGGTGAATAAACTGAAGAATTTAATTTTCGCACTCCAGGTCATATTTTTTTCGCCAGGAGTATGGGCGATCGATAACGGTCAAAGAATCGCCCCCGGTCAATGGACAGAAGTCGTCGGGATCGAAACCGACGCGGGGCTTTGCTCGGCGGTATTTATCGCCCCGAGTGTGCTGCTGACCGCAGCTCATTGCGTGCTAAATCAAGATATGCGGGTGGCGCGTGATTTTGTTGATTTAAGTCTTCAGCGAAGAGAGCATTCGAAAACATTTAAGTTAAAAAATAAAATTGTCGTTCAGCCTGACTTTAGAATGAGTGCTGACCACTCTTTTAAATTGAAGATGTCAGGTTATGACTTGGCGATCATTGTGCTTGCTGACGCTGATGCTGCGAGCAAGGTTGGCGCGTCGATTGCTCGCCTAAATCTTTCTGAAAGCATCTCAAAGCGGCTCGTCGGTCATAATGTGATGGTCGTGGCCTTTGGGGCCGACAAAAAAGACGGCAAAGGCGTAATTAAAAAATCATTAGTGGCTGGGCTGCAATCATTTGAGAATAACAATATTTTCATGCTCGCGCTTGCCGGGCCGACCGGTACTCTTTGCTCTGGTGATAGCGGCGGCGGAGTGTTTTATTTGGATTCGGCCAGGCATCCGGTATTGATCGGCCTGAGTTCGGCCATTCTAAATAGTTGTGGTAAAGCGACTCAGCGAGCCACGGCCGTCAATTTACTATCGCAGCTCTGCTGGATTCAACAGCGCGCCGGCGTTAATTTAGGGTGTAACTAAAAGGAAAAAAGGTACGCCGTAACTTTTTGCACCCTTTGGAAAAAAGTTACGGCGTACCTTTTTTCCTAGTCGATGCCTTGAACGTAACCGTAATCAGAGATTTCTCGAATGAGGTACGTGCCGCGATCGGTGACGTTGTAGACGCAGGCTGAAACGTAGATCAATGAGCCGCTCATGCTTCGATAGGCGTATGAATTGCTCCAGTGGATATTGGGCCCAGCTAGCGTGGCAGATTGAGCGCCGGTGCATCTTTTTGCGTTTAAGCTGGTATTGTAAAAAACCTTGATTTGGTAGTTGGGTGCCAACGCCGCGTCGATTTTTACAGTGACTTCTGTTTTGGCGCCGACCACTTGTAGAGTGGTGGTGTTGCCCTCGCCGTCGTTGGCGGTGACAGTGGCTTTCGCGGTAAGACTAAATGCTAAAAGGCCGGCGATTGTGAGAAGGCGAAACAGGCTGTTCATGCGGGTTGCTCCTGACGTTATTCTTAAGGTTGCGTTTAAGAAATTTGGAATAGGGGCGTTATATCAGGTTTGATCTGAAGTCTGGCAATAAAATTGCGGCCTCAAATTGAACCCTAACGGCGAGCCACCGGTCAGGCCCGTCAGGAGTATCAAATAGGCTATTCTTTTCAATAGACTAGCTGAATTTCGCCCGAACCCAGCGCACAACTGGCGATCTATCGCATGGCGTGTTATATATGCCGCAACCATGAATTTCTATGATTTTACCTTAATCAAATTGCGCGAATACGTTGTCGCAAACGGTTTTGAGCGGTTTCGTGCTGACCAACTTTTTCGCTGGGTGCATGGCTATGGGCAAACCGACTTTTCTCAGATGACAAATATGTCTAAGAAGGTTCGCGAAGAACTGCCGAAATTTTTTGAATTTAAATTGCCTAAGATGGTGACCCATCTCGTGAGCGCTGATGGCACCGAAAAATTTCTTTTTGATTTAACTCCTGAAGATGCCGCGCCCGTTGATGGCAACGGAGACACAGGCGTGGCCATGCCCGCGTCTGCGGCGGCCCGACAAACAGTCGAGGCGGTTTTGATACCTTCGGGCGAGCGGCTGACATTGTGTGTGTCGTCAGAAGTGGGCTGCAATATGGCCTGCAAGTTTTGTTTTACCGGTAAACAGAAAATGAAACGGCGTCTGACTGCTGGCGAAATTGTGGCGCAATATATGCTCGCCAGAAAAGAAATGAAGGGCGAACGTCGCATTAGCAATATTGTTTTTATGGGGATGGGCGAACCACTGGATAACCCAGATGCCGTTTTTGATAGTATCGAGATTTTGCACGAGCCGGGTGGTTATAATTTATCGCGAAAGAAAATCACGGTTTCAACTTCGGGGATTGTGCCACTCATCCCACGCGTAACGGCATCAGGTGCTCGCTTGGCAGTGAGTCTAAACGCTGTTAATGATCGCGTTCGAGATGAAATTATGCCGATCAACAAACGCTGGCCCATAGCCGAGTTGCTTGAGGCCTGTCGCGAATACTCGCGAGAAACCGGCGATCTGGTGACGCTAGAGTACGTTTTGCTTAAAGGCGTAACAGATTCGCTCGAGGATGCGCGCGCGCTTTATAAGCTGACCAAAGATGTGCCGTGCAAAATCAATATTATCCCGTTTAATGAGCACCCTGGGTCAGGCTTTTTCAGGCCGAGCGAATCACAGATTGTGAGATTTCAAAACGAACTTATAGACCTTGGTTCGCATGTTCTACGCCGAAAAACCATGGGTCGAGACATTTATGCCGCCTGCGGTCAGCTGCGGTCGGCCTATAAAGATCATCCTAAGAAATTCGATGTGACGAAAACCTCGACAGGGCTCGAGGCGCCGCGTGGCGCGTCACCGATTGCCTCGCCATCTTCTTCAGCATCAAATGTTTAGGTAACTTTGGCCTAACAGCGGAGAAAAGATGGCGTCAAAAGCGAGCGATTCGATTTTGGTAGTGGGCAGTATGGGCTTTGACACAATTACTTCACCAAGTGGTCACGTTGACAATTTATTGGGTGGTTCGGCCAATTATTTTTCTCTACCGGCGTCGCTCTATGCTCCTGTTTCTGTGGTCGGAGTCGTCGGTGAAGATTACGGGCCCCAGCACTTTAAGGTATTACAAGACCACGGCGTCGACACCGAAGGCGTTCAGGTTCAAAAAGGCGAAACTTTTCGTTGGGCAGGAAGTTATGTCGCTGACCTCAACGAAGCGGTCACACTTAAAACTGAATTAAATGTTTTTCGAAATTTTGATCCGAAATTGAGTGAAGCTCATCGTCAGGCTTCATTTGTATTTTTGGCCAATATCGACCCGATTTTGCAGATGCGGGTGCTCGATCAAATAGAGTCCGCCGATTTTGTTGGCCTTGATACTATGAACTACTGGATCGATTCAAAATTACCTGATCTAAAAAAAGTATTGGCACGAGTTGACGCTTTTTTGGTAAACGAAACAGAGGCTCTCAAAATGACCGGCGAATCGAATATCGTCGTGGCGACTAAAAAATTGGCCGGCATGGGGCCCAAAATTATTGTGGTCAAGCGTGGTGAGTACGGTTTTTTCATGTTCAGTGAAAACCGATTTTTTGTATTACCTGCCGTGCCGGTTGAAAACGTTGTTGACCCCACTGGTGCTGGCGATTCTTTTGCCGGTGGCTTTATGGGGCACCTTTGCCAGGCGGGCAAAGGCATCAATTACCGAACGCTTCAAGATGCCTGCATTCAAGGCTCAATTGTCGCAAGTTTTTGTGTTCAGGACTTTGGTATTAGGGCCTTAGCAAAAGTCAATTTGGCCGCCGTCGAACGCCGCATGGTCGAGTATATGCAAGTGGTCTCGCTAAAAGGTACGCCGTAACTTTTTTCCATCAAATATGTGAAAAAAGTTACGGCGTACCTTTTTTAGTCCGATACGAACCTTATCAGGGGAGTATCATGGGCGACGACGGCAATGATCGAAAAAGCGACGGCAAACCGAAAAGCGAAAGCGCCAACCTGCCAGCCAATGACAATAAAGTTGTGCCATTCCCGACTCATAAAATTCGTAAACCCAAGGCGAATGGCGATGCGCCCAACGTTGTTACGGGTGGGCCCGACAGCCGCAGTGGGCTCAGTGAAAATCGTAAAAAAACTCTCGTTGTTTCTTTGCTTTCAACAATGCTAGTGGCGACGTTTATGGCCTCGCGGGTGAATAAAAATCGCGATGTCGTGAGAATTGATACCGATCAAAATAGAAATTTGGCAAGTGTGGCTCAGCAGGCTCAGCGTCGAGAGCTGGATGAAGATTTGATGCTGGCAAAAAAAATTGCCCGTCAGTCACTTCGCGAGCCGGCAAGCGGCGGTCGTGAGCCAACGGCGCAAGAACTTTTAAGCCATGGCGAATTGGCGAGTGCCTATGCGATTCAGTACGATAAAGATGGCGCCTTGAGACAAATCGAATTTGCTCTTCAAGCGGGTGGGCAGCCACGGCGAGTGACCGACCCAGCTCAATTTCTGATGAATCACAAAGACCTCTTTCGTCTCGATTTTGACAGTGTTAAAAAAACTGAATCAATTCGAGACAACGAAAGCCTAACCGAAGATTACGACTTGGCGGTGAGGGGCGAGGCTGTGGCGAAGGTCTACTTTAAATTTAAGAACAATTACGAATTGCACTTGATGAAAGTCGAGCTTTCAGACGAGTCGCGGCGTAACCCGGCTAACTCAAAATAACTCAACTCAAAAATAATGCGACTAGACTGCTAAAAAGTCTTAATCCTTTGGTCTAACCAGACCGATAAAAAGTCGTGGTTATTCGGGACGACGACACTCAGTCTAATTCAAATTCTTTACCGGCAGGTGATGCGGGCGCTCACTCTCATGCTCACGTCAATACTGATCTGAGGTCAGCGTCACCCCTAGATCGCTTCGCCTCGGGCGTGATCGACTATCTTATTGTCGCGATGCCCTTCGTATATCTAATACTGGCGCCATTTGAACGCATCACCAAAGAGACAGCGCTTTATAGCGACCAAGCCTCAACGACCTTTACGACCGTATTCGCGGTTTTGTCGGGTTGCAGTTTTATTATTCTTTATCAATCGCTTTTAATTTGGGCCTGGGGCGGGACTGTCGGCCAACTTATTTTGGGTTTGCGAGTGCGTTCAATTTGGGCCGACGAAAAAATTCGCCTTTCGCAGGCCTTTTTACGCGCGACGCTTTGGGGCGTTTCATGGCTTATGCTGGGCGTGCCATTGCTTGCGATTTTTTCAAATCGTCTGCGTCGCCCTTTTCACGATCGAGTCGCCGACACCTACGTCATCTCGACTCGTTCTGAGCGTGCGGTAAAGGCCCCGACGTTGCGCGAATCGGCGCTTATACGCAGCCTCATGTGGGCCCTATGCGCTATGCTCGTTTTTGTTCTTGGCAATGTTTTGGTCTCTTCGTTTCGTGGGTTTGATCAGCAAAAAGATTTGATCTCGACACTCGAATCAGAAGACACTCTTTGCGAATTGGTTAGCGAAGCGCAGGCCGATTGGCCGCAGAAAAACGAGGCCCCGGCTGACCGACTGAGCGTCGCCATGTCATTGTTTGCAGCGGGCGCCATTGATCGTAAATGTTTGCAGGCTGAAGTTGAGAACCTTCATAAGCTTGATGAAGCCGGGCCTGGGCTCTATCTAGTTAAATCTTTTGTGTATTCAGATCGCCCTGAGCTTTCAGACAAATATTTAGATCGCGTGTGCAGTCGATTTGCCGATTCGCCGGAGTGTCACATGAGTGTGGTCATTCGTGCAGTGGCTGACGAAGATTGGGACACAATGCAGTCTGAGTTTGAGCATCTCAAAAAATCGGGGTTGGTTTACCCGGCGATTTGGGCGGTGAAGCAGTATCTTCGCCACGAAGACTATCAGTCGGCCGAAGTTTTTTTGGATGAGATACCCGACAGTCGCGCGCTCAGCGAGTTTATCAACCCATCACGCGCTAAAATACTCTGGGCACTCAATCGTCGAGATGAGGCCAGCGGAGTCGAATCGGTAGCATACTCGACACTCGGGGTTGAGTCGAAGCTCGAACTTTCAAGTTACATGTGTTTTGAGAAAATTTGGTTCAACTGTGACGCCGCTTCTGAACACAGTTGCGAGACGTTTTCGAAAATTGCCAATGGCTACGATGACGTTCTCGGTTCAACCGAGGCATCACTGGCATTTTTGCGGCTGTATGAGTGCAAAGGCGGCGCGAACCCCAACTACGAGAAAATCCTAAACTTCCCATTGAATGAAAATGTGAAGGCGTTGGCTGCCGCCCTTAATTCTCCAGGCACGGATGGGTTTACTGACCTTCTTGATGAGGCCGACACTTCAGGCCCTTTTGCGGCCGAAGTTTCACGTCGTCTTGTCGAGCGGGCCAAAAGTGTCTCTCTGTTAAAACAGCTCGAGGCAGAATGGCGAGACCGACCTGCGACCCGTTCGTGGCAAAAAGTGGGCGCGACTTTATTTAGAAAATTCTACGACATGCACGAATACAAATTGGGCACAGAGGTTGCGGACCTCATGAATAGTCAAATTGACCCGGCCCCAGCTAACAAGAATCTTTTTGAGAAGTTCATCGTTTCGGCGTTTAAGTCAGGGGATGTTGAACACGCCCGAGTTATTTTCGCGCGCTATGAAAAATACTTTCCGATGCCGGTTTCTCGAACGTCCTCAAGCACGGATCAGTTACGAATGACGGCGAGCGAAGATCCATTTCAAGTGGTCGTGCGCAGCTTGCGAGGCGGTGGCCTGTGATCTTTCCGATACTTTCGGGGTTGCAGGGATTGTTGAGAGCGCCGATCACGTGGGTTTTATTTTTTATTAATCTCTTTGTATTCACCTCGACATTCTACGATTCTGAAAAATCGCAATCTGCACTCGAAGACTATATGCACGACAAGACTTTTAGTGAAGTCGAGGGTGTCGTGTTTGCGCAGTATATAGAGAGTCACGCCGAACGTTATCCGGCGAGCTTTGTAAAATTAGCGACTCAGGCCCGCGGCCCATCACAAGCCGATCGCCGACAGCTTTTGGGCAGTCTCTCGATGCGCGACAGTCACTTTTTGCAAGACGCTGAAACGCTTAGCACGCAACTCGATGATATAATCCATACCTGGTGGCTTAAAAAATTTAATGAACTAAAAGAGGTGCGCGCTTCGCACCCAAGTTATGGCCTGGGCCTTACGTTGGCCCAACAAGACAGCAATTCTCTTTTGACCTATCAATTTTCGCACAGCGGATTTTCACATTTTATTGGCAATATGTTGTTCTTTCTTATTTTTGCTGCAGCCCTCGAAACGATGATCGGGGGTCTGGCATTATTGGTGCTTTACCTCTCTTGCGGGGTCATCGCCGCGATGTTCTTTTTGGCGACGAGTGATGCCTCAGCGGTGCCTTTGATTGGTGCCAGTGGGGCGATCAGCGGGCTTATGGCTTTTTTTAGTGTTCTGCTTTGGACAAAAAATGTGCGTTACGCTTATTTTCTCTTTTTACCGCGCCGCGAATTTGTCGGGATTATAAATTTGCCGGCTTGGATTACGCTCGTGCTTTGGGTGCTCTCCGATCTTGCTGGGCAATGGGCTACGCCGAGTGAGCTTGGCGGAGTGGCTTACTCAGCCCACCTTGGGGGCGAGTTGGCCGGTGTGGTGGCGGCGCTCTCATTTATTTTAATCCGCAAGATTCGCAATGTCCCGCTGCCTGATGCGAGTCTCACCATGGCCACAGCCGCCGAGACTCGACATTCGGTGCTTATAGGCCAATAGCAGAATCACCACAAAAAACTTGAATTAGTACGACTGGCTCAGCCTTGTCAGAGCGAAGGGTATAATCACGCCACGTGCAGTTATGTTTTTTAGTAAATTCATTAAACGATTGGGCCACCACATAAAAGCCCCAATAGTTTTCTATGATCCAAACATCATATTTTTGTTTAAAGCCTTCGAGAAGCGGCTCAAAAATTGTCGGGGTGTAGATCGCGATTTTTTCAAATTCTATTTTGTAGGCATCGAAATAGGGCGAGCGCATTGAAAGTGGCAGAGTCGTATAAATCTTGGGCCGATCGGTCTGGGCGACAATATCGGCGGCCCCCCGCCAGTCAGCATTCTCGGCTTCGACAACTTTTAGAGATGCCATCAATTCGCCGCTCATAAAAAGCAATAAAAAAAGTGCAGCCGTCATTTTATAGAATCGCGCGGGTTGACCTCTATATTCTAAAAAGGGGTTGACCATTAGGTAGATCAAAAGTGGGGTGAGAAAGAAGAAGTAACGAGTCAAAAAGACAGAGCGGGCGCTGATAAAACCGGCAAGCGTAGCCGCGGCAAATATAGTAACAAAAAAAGCCCAGAATAAAATTGTAAGTGAAGACGTCCTTTGCCCTTTGCGGGCCGTAGCGATAGCAAGCAGAAGAGCTAAAACTGCGGCGGTGGCACCTACAGCCCCTTGAAGGATCTCGTATATCACCAGCCAAGGCCAGTGCGAGGCTGGCTCCATTTCAAATTTAAACTGCTGCCAGCCTAAGTTATCGAGTCGCACATAGTAGAGTGTGATGCTGATAACGAATATTGTGGCGCTGCCGAGAGCCCATTTCTGGCGGATTGAGAGAGAAATTTTATTTTTAAATATTAAAAATCCGAAACCAACTAAAATAGGCAGTAGAGCGAGAGCGTGGGTCAAGAGCGCAAATAGAACTGATGAAAATTTTCGAGTTTTCGAAACGGCCGTGCCTTCAAAAAGATCGACGAAAATAAAAAACAGATTGGTGCTGGCGAGCTCGAAAAGCGCATACATTCGAGTTTCACGACCATGGCTAATGCTGAGTGAGTAAATGGCGTGGCAGAGCCCAAAGAACACCAAGCCGATAAGGCCGTGGCGCTTAAACCCAAAGCGCATCCAGAGCACCGTGCAGGTTGTCGAAAAGATTGCCGACAAGCTTCGGGTGGCGACTTCGAAGTTGCCGAAGGCCTTCATCCAAAACTTAAGAATAAAATGATAGAGCGGCGGTGAGTTATCCCAAAAGAGCGCCGACCACCGCTCATGGCCGGCAAAGTGCACAGATGACATTTCGTCGATCCAGTAACCGGTGTGCCTCAGTGCCGCAGTTCGAAAATAGAGGCTGTCGAGCAAAATAATGAGGCCAACGACCCACGGCAGGTACTTTTTTGTTTCAAGTTTTTGGGTCTCGGTCATAAAATGCCTCATGCGCGAACTTGAAGTTCTAATTGTGACACATCGGCGCCCCGAAACGCTGAAGCTGACTATTGCCAGCGTCACGGCTGAGGTTCGGCGTGCGGCGATTTCGGCACATATTAAAATTCTACTCAACGGGCCGGATGATACAAGTCGTGAATGGTTGCGGGCCCAATCTCTGGAGTATTTTGAAAGCCCGATAACCCTTGGGCCTTCGGCGGCACGAAATTTTTTAGCCAAAAGGTCTTCGGCGCCTTGGGTGCTTTTTCTGGATGACGACTGTGTATTGCCTGAGCAATTTTTTGTTCAATTTAAAAAAATAGTGAGCGAGCGGATACCGGGGGCTCAGGCCATTGGTGGTCCAAATCTGACTCCGCCTGGGGCGACGCCGTTTGAACAGGCCTGCGGTCAGGTGTTGGGTCACAGCTTTGCTTCGCTGCGAAGTGCGTGGCGCTATAGAGAAAACGAAGAGTATTTTCGCTGCACCGATGTTGAGCTCACGTCGACCCACCTTTTTGTGCGGGCCGAGGTTATTGCGAAGGTTGAGTTTCCGATCGAGTTTCAGACCGCTGAAGAAAATGCGTTTTTGCATCGGGTGCGACAGGCCGGATTTCACGAGATTTATTATTTCGGCGAGCTTTTTGTTTATCATGAACGTCGTAAAACCTGGCTAGCTTTTGCCTGGCAGATTTTTCGTTATGGTCGAGGCCGAGGGCAAATGGTGCGTGATGGGTTTTCATTCAGCTGGTTTCATTTCGTGCCGGCTGCATTGGTGGCCATGATTGTCGGAAGTTTGTTTTGGCCCGTCGCTACAATTGCAATTGTCTATGGAGTTTTGTTGCTTCTCTACAAAGTGGCATTGGTCGTTGCGACTTTGACTTTGACGAAAGCTAAGGGTGAAGGTGAGTATCAAGCCCCATGGCGTGCGCCGCTGCTATTCGTAACGGTGCACGTCGCCTATGTATTGGGCTGGTGGTGGGGTTTTGTTGCGAGGTCTTCGCCCAAAACCGAAAGCACTTTGTCGTAGTCGCGGGTGACTTCAATTACGCGTAGACTGCGAACGGCTTTTAGCGCCCAGATGAGGCGGCGAAAACCAGTGCGTATCATTTGCTGAAAATTATCGGTGCGCACAATGTACTCAGCCATTTGCATAAGGCCCAAGCCCAGAACGACCGAAGTTAGAAATTGAAGCTTTTCTTTAAAGAGTGCTAGGCGTACAACGGGCTCGCCCTTCTGGTCGGCGTTGTTAGCGACAAGATTTAAAACACCCCAATAAATATTGGGTGTCGTCGTGAGCGTCGTATCGTCGTTAGTATTTATTTCGGCGGGTTCATTCGCCGGGCTGGCAATTTTCTCTGTTGGTATAGGCAAAAGGTATTTGGCGCGGCCATCTGTGCGTTGGGCTGTTCTAGAATGTGTGGTGTCGAGCCCGAGAGCCGGGCCGAGTTTGGAGGCGCTTTTTTGGTCGAGACCAATTCGCCAAGGGTACGGGCGCAAACACGAATTTTCGAGCAGCGTTACTTCGTCAGAATAGATTTGGCAATCGGGGCGCTTGAGCATCATTGCCGCGAGAGAAGATTTGCCGCCGCCCGAGGGTAAAAATAAAATTACGTCGCAGTTTTGGCGGTTAAACGCCAGGGCGTGCAATCGTAAAAGCCCGCGCGCTTCGAGTTTTTCGCCAACAAACGAGTGCAAAACTAAATAGGCAAGTTCGTAAGAGCGAGCCGCTTCGTGGGCCATGATGCTAACCAGTCGGCCATCGACGAGATTGTGAGTGACAATCACTTTACTGCCATCTTCGTACTCGACGTAGCGTTGCAGCGAGCGGCCATAAATCGTGTAGTTCTTAGTTTTAAAAAACTTCTCGGGCTTAATTATGAATTTATGCTGTCGAATTTCGATTGTGAGATCGGCGGCCGGCGCCGGCCGTTGTCCAGCAGCTGTGACGAAATATGAAAAATCTTCGGCAAGATCTTGTGTCAGCGCGACGGGCCCAATCAGACGCACGCGTTGACCGTAAATAGAAAAACGAACTTCACCGCGCGCGGGGGCCGGGGCTTTTATTGGTTGGCTCGAATAACCTGCGGTTCGTGAAGGCGAGGCGAAGGCTTTTTTCGCGGGGGTTTCGGGCTCAATTGGCGACGCATTTTCAAATGTTTCAAGCTCGCTCATGGGCGGCACCTCGCCGAACTTTTTATTAGATTGATCACTTAGCCGATCGTAGCGCGAGGTTTGAGCGAATTGAAGTACTTTATTCCGTCATCTTTGGGGCCGTCGAAGGCGATCAGCCCGTCATGGATGACAATCACGCGGTTGCAAATGCGATCGACCTGCTCGGGGGAGTGCGAAACAAACATCACCGCGCCCGAATTTTCGATAAGCTGAACGATTCGATGCGAGACTTTTTCGCGAAAGAATTTGTCGGCCCCATCAAACACTTCATCCAAAATTAACAAATCGGGCGACCGGCATGAGATAATCGACAGGCACAGGCGGGCCTGCATGCCGTTGCTGTAGGTTTTAAAGGGCGCATCGACAAAGTTGCCGAGCTCAGAAAACTCGAGGGCCTCAAGAATAAGCTGCTTGCGCTCAGAGTCGCTGACGTCAGGATACATAAACTGCGCCAGTATTTCAGCGTTCTCGCGACCGGTGAGCTCGGGGTAAATGCCGACGCTCGTATCAAAAACGGCTCGCGTTCGGCCAAACACCTTAATTTTACCACTATTCGGAGTATAAACATTGGCAAAACAGCGGCACAGCGAGGTCTTGCCGGCGCCGTTAAAGCCCAGAATGCCAATTCGGTCGCCCCTGTAGATGTTCAGTGACACTTTTCGAAGCACATGAAGGCGGTCTTTTTTCTTGAGCAGAAAGCCTAAGGGGTCGCGCGAAAGGCTGACAAAGATGTCGCGAAGAGTTCGATCGCGAAAAAGCCGAACCCGATAAACCAGATCAATATCATTGCATTGGGCGATTATGGGCGCTGAAATGGGGGTTTGGGCATCAGCTCCAGTGACAGGGCTAGCCACAAACCCTTGCCGCGTCATTGGTTCGGCACCTTTTTGGCTTTCTGACGGGCTTTCTGAAGGGCTTTCTGATGTCGGCTCAAATGTAGAAGTAGAATTCATTTTTTGAACGCCCCCAATTTATAAAAGCGAGGCCGGCCATCAAAGCGGCGGTCAGAAACGAGTTCGCAAGGCTCGCACTGTACAAATGCAGGTCGCCCGAAATGGCGATCTGAAAGGGGTGAAGCACCTGCCAAAAGGGGTTGAGGCTGATAATCCAGCGATATTTTTCTTCGATAAACTCGATCGGGTAAATAATTGGGGTCATGTAAAAGGCGACACTCATGGCAAAAGACATGACAAAACGGGTGTCCCAAAAGAAAACCTGAACCGTGGCGAGCAGAAACACAAACGAGATGACGAAAATAAAAAGCGGGATAATCGACAGCGGCACGAGTAGATACCGGGGCCAGTCAAAATGAAAGGCCAGGGCGGTCGGCAGAAGTATAATGGTAAATGAAAGCAAAAAATTAAAAAGATTGTCGAGAATCTGGGAACTTAAAATGACAAACGGATGCACCGGAAAGGATTTCAGCAATTTACCCGACTGGGTAAACGCGCCGGTGCCCATTTCGACGGATTGCACGAGAAAAACCCACGGTAGTAAGCCGCTGAGAAGAAAAAGTGGATAATTTGCGACATTGATGTGCAGTACATTGTGAAAAACGAAGGCCTGGGCGCCAAAAATAAGCAGCGGGTTTAAAATCACCCAAACGAGCCCAGAAACCGTATTGCGGTAGCGAGTTTTAAGACTGGCCGCGGTTAAAATCACCGCCTGGCGCATCTTGGTGCGCCACTGGCTTTGGCGCGAGTAAGGGCCTGGCAATTGGCTTGGGAGTGCGCTTGCGTGAGGTGTCATTTTTTAAGCGTAGCGGGTAGACCCCACGCGACGCAAGGGGTTTAACGGTAATATTGCAATCGCACCGCTTGATTTTAAAAAACTCTAATCGTTGAATGTACTTTTATAAGGTAGGCAACCCACTATGAAACCGCAAGGATCAGAAGTTCTCACTGCAGAGCAAAAGCGACTCATTGCCCTTGTGGGTTTTACGAGTTTTTTCTTTTTAAATATCGAGTTTTTATTGGGGCGTTTCTATGCTGGTTTTTTTGGAGCATCAATAATTTCTTGGTGCCTGCTGATAAGCGCCTTCGTTATCGGTTTTTCAATTGGTCAGTACTTGGCGTTTCTTTATGTGGGTGCAGATGCCAATAAGCCAGTTTGGCGGGTGATCGCTGCGCTTTTCACCGGTTGCGCCGCCTTTGTATTTCTAATTTTGAGCACGAAATCTTGGGTTGTGGCACTGGCGCAGAAAAGTTTGCCGCCAAGTATTTTGGATGAATGTTTGGTATACGTGTTGTTCGTAGTGCCGATAACAATTCAGATTGGTGCCTTGAGCTTTTTGCTTTACAAGCGTTCTGTCGAAGTGTCGAGCGAACCCGTTCGCGCTATTTCAAGAGTATTGATAGTGGGTGCGCTCGGTTCAGCGGTCGGCTGTATAGGTCATATTTTGGCAATTTCAAATATCGATCATTTTACCTCTGAGTACCAGTTGGTATTTTTAGGGCTGGCGCTGCTTTTTGCGTCAGGTGTTGCCGTACAAAAGAAAAAAATATTCTTGGCTGCGGGTCTTACAATACTTGCAATTTTTGTCGCCAATGACCTCAAGGTTGAACCAAATCTAAAACACCATGTTGAAACACCTTATGCGAATTTTAGAATTTTTGATTTAAAAAGAGATGACTCGATTACTGCGCGCGGTTTAGCGGCAAACTACTTGGGCCTGTGGGCATGCATAATGAAGTTTGATACGGCCGGCCAGTTGCTCGATTCTACGTTCTTTCCGGTTGTGGTGGGTGAGTATGCGCTCAGTCGCGTCGAAAACCCAAGAAAAATTCTGATTGTCGGTGGCGGCGAGGGTTGCCAATCACAACAAATCGAAAAAGACGCTCAGCGTATGGGGCTTAAAGTTGAAGTTGATCTTTTAGATATTGACCCATTTTTGCCTCGAATTGCGAGCCAGTTTTTTAACCCGATGAATGCGAGACACAAATATATAGTCGGTGATGCGCGCCGGTGGTTGGCCGCTAATGGCGATCAGTATGACGCAATATTTGTCGACGCATTTTTTTCGGGCATGGTGCCCACCCATTTGCTATCGATTGAATTTTACGATTTATTGCATAAGCATCTCGCCCCGGGCGGGGCAATTTTAATGGACACAATTGGCCAATGGGGCCCCGAGGCCAAAAAACCTTCAGCAAAAACTGTGATGGTAGCCAAGATTGTAAATGGGCTAAGGGCACACCACCCCGAGATGGCGGTAGAGTTATTTTCTTTCGCTCGAGAAAATGGCATTTCTGAAGCTGGCACGGCCAATCTGATTGTGGTTTTAAGTCATCTGAAGCCAGGTATTCATGATGACAAAAATCCGATAGCGGCGGCGGGCCCGTTTCAGTTGAATAGCCAATCAACTGCGACGATTAGGCGCTCATTTTTGCAATCGCTTGATTTGAAAGCCATCGATAAATTTGGTGTATTTACTGACAATACGAACAATTCAGATTTTCTTTTTAGGATGTAGTTGAGTTATTTCGAAAGGGGGCCTTAATGAAGGATGAAGAAGTCATTTTATATATGGACCTTTTTCTTTCGGCACAAAAAGCCCAAATGCAGGGGAGTATAGAGGCTGCTGAGTTTTTTGCGGCCCAGGCGGTAGCAATGGCCCCTAAGTTGCCAGCCGCCCACCAATTGCTTGGGGCCATAAAACTTGGCAAAGGCGATTGGAAGGCGGCGGTGCCCGCCATGCATGGGTCGTATTTGCTGCGTCGGGGGCCCCGCGCCGCTTTCACCAAAGATACCGAGCGGCGCCGAACGCCGGCGTTTATAACTTTGCCAAAACTTATGCATGATCTCGAGCAAATCGAATATTTAATGGCAAAAGGTGTGCGTTTAAAAATAACGCAATCCAAGCTTCGATCTTTGAAGAGGCTTGTTCAAGAGTCTATTGCTGATGGCCTTAAGGGGGGTAGCATTAGCGTATCATTGGCTACCCGGCAGATCATAAAAGAATTCTACGGTAAAGCCATTCACCTTTATTTGCCAGAGCCAATCAAGGGCGGCGCATTGAATCCAAAGCTTCGATTTAGAGACATCGAAAAAACTTACCTCGGCAACGGTCGTGGAGTTGTTTATTTTGATGATTTTCTAAAGCCTCAAGCTCTTGAGCAGGTTCGTGCTTTCTGCCTTGAATCAACTTTTTGGCACAATGTTAAGCTCGATGGTTATTTAATGGCGACTTTGTATGATGGCTTTTCATGTGGTCTGTTGCATCAAATCGCTGCTGAGCTTCAAGAAAAACTGCCTAAAATATATGGCGACAATTCATTGAGCATGGCCTGGTCAGTTAAATGTGATTCAAAAATGCCGGGCACCCCTTTGCATGCCGACGAAGCGAGTGTAAATAGTAATTTTTGGATAACCCCCGACTCGGCTCGCTTAAGCGCAAAGGGTGGCGGCATTATAGTTTGGCCGTGCAAACCACCTCAAAGTTGGTCGTTTCGAGATTATAATTCGGTTGAGCCGAAGCCCGAGAAGAAGCGTCTCGAAATGCTTGGTAAATCAAAAGTGTCGCCAATTTATGTGCCCTATCGGCAAAATCGAATGGTTATTTTTGACTCTAAGTTTTTACATAAAACAGATAAGTTTCAATTTAAAGAAGGTTATGAAAATCGGCGCATGAATGTAACCCTTCTTCATAGTGAAAATATTGGGCGAGTTGAGTAGATGAAAGACATTGATGTGGTTTTTTATATGGATCTAGTTGCGGCGGCGCGAAAGGCCCATGCAACTGGCAATTTTGAGGGTGCTGAAGTACTTGCCTCAAAAGCGATTCGAATGGCCCCACATTTGCCATCGGCCCACATTGCCATGGGGGTAATTAAATTACGCCAGGGCAAATGGCAGGGGGCGCATTCAGAGCTAAATAAGGCCTATATGATGCGACGAGGGGTTCGGTCTACAATTGCGAATCGAGCCTTTGAGCGGCAGCCGCCAAGCTCTTTAACTATTTCGCGACTAAGGCATGATCTTGAACAACTCGAGTATCTCGTTGCGAACGGTCGAATTTCAAAAAGTTTTCAGAATAAGACCCGAGACTTGAAGAGCCTGCTGCAGATGGCAGACAGCGTCGGTTACGCTGGCGGCGGTTTTGAGGTTACCGGCACGATTAAAGAGATGATCAAAGATTTTTATGACAAAGCGGTTAACTTATATTTACCTGAAGCGATTAAGGGTGGTGCGCTTAACCCAAAATTACGTATTCGAGAAATTGAAAAGGCCTATTTTGCTAAAGATCGCCGAATTGTCTATTTTGATGATTTTTTGAACCCCAAGGCCCTGGCTCAGATGCGCCGGTTTTGTTTAGAATCTACCTTTTGGTATGATTCAAAGGCGGCGGGGTATCTCGGGGCCTATATTGATGATGGTTTTACTTGTGGTTTGTTATTTCAAATTGCCGAAGAGCTAAAGACGAAATTTTCAAAAATATACGATAATGATGCCTTACGATTGGCGTGGGCTTATAAATATGACTCTAAACTTAGTGGTATTGGCGTGCATGCAGACGACGCTCGCGTTAACAGTAATTTTTGGCTTTCACCCAATGAGGCGAATCTCGACAGCCAAAGCGGCGGTATGATTGTTTGGCCTTGTAAGCCGCCAGGTAACTGGTCTTTTCGTGACTACAATTCGCAAGAAAGTGCCAAAGAAACGCAGAGGTTTGAATTACTTAAAAAGTCGAAACAGGCGCCGATAAAAGTTACGTATCGGCAAAACCGGATGGTTATTTTTGATTCACAATATTTGCACAAGACCGATAATTTAAAATTCAAAGAAGGTTACGAAAATCGCCGCATTAATGTGACACTTCTTTATGATCATAAATTTCGTTAATTTTGGAGCCCGCTGATGCAGTCATTTGAAAACTATGACGAACATTGGGGCCGCCGCACCTGCGACATTGAATTTTATGTTAGTGAAGCACGCAAGTGTGGTCAGCAAGTGCTCGAGCTCACCTGTGGTACGGGCCGAATTACCATACCATTGGCTGAAGGCGGATTGTCGGCGGTGGGTGTCGACAATTCATTATTGCGTTTACGAACGGCGATTAAAAAATCGCGTTTATTGGGTAACTCACCAAGATTTATTTTCGAAGATTGTTTAACCCTTGAAATCGATCAAAAATTTGACGCCATTTTATTGCCCTACAATGGCTTTAGTATTTTTTTTCAAACGAAAGAAAAAATCGAACAGCTTTTGGGCCGGGTCAGAGCACATTTGGCAGAAGGCGGGCATTTTATCTTTGACGTTACAAATGCCCTTGTTTTCAACTGGTATAATCCCGTGCCTGATGTTGGTCGAGCTTCGCCGCGGATAAGCCGAATAAATTGGTATAATGTTAATGGCGAGCAAGGCCCAACTTACCCTGAGCGAATTAATAATTTCTTTCCGAAAGAGATTGAAGAAATTCTTTTGAACAATGACTTCGAAGTTGTCGAGCGATGGGGTGATTTTAACGGTAAACCCTTTGAGTTATCGGATAAGTTTCAGATCTATAAATGTCGTGCTCGCGCTAACACGCCGCATCCATAATGATTAGAACTCGCCTGCCGCCTGTGAATTTTTGACTTTAGGCTATTTCTAAGTAGAATTCTTAATATTCAAAAAGGATTTTTAAATGGCTAAGAATAAGAACGCTAAGAAAAAGACGGCTAAGGCAAAAAAAACCAAGGTCAAAAAAAAAAGTCAGAATGACATTAAAGTATTTAAAGGTGGCTTTGGTAGAGTAAAGATGTTTGGTAAACTGTCAGTTTCAAACGCGCCGGTGTCAGTATTTGCTTGTGCCGGGACCGGGACGATAACAATGACGGGCACATGAAAAATTCAAATAATTCAAAATACCGTCTTAAACAGGCGGTTCTTGTAAAAGACAATGGCGATCATACGTCAATCGTTTTAAATATTGATGATGATTGTCTGTATCAGTTTGAAGGTGAAGCCTCAAAGCTTGTAGTTCTACTCAATAAGGCAATGGTAAAATCAAAAGGCGCGCTTGCTGTTGGCGATATTGAAAGACAATTGAAGGCGAACAATGACGGTTTAAACGAGGCGATTGCCTTTATGGTAAATAAGAATCTTATCGAGCTAGAATCTAATGGGTCTCGGCATAAAAAGGCCTAAGGTTTCATTTGTTGTACCGGTTCGAAATGGTCAAAAAACGATTTCGAATACGCTGGCTTCTATTTTCGAACAATCTGAAAAGAATTTTGAAGTTATTGTCGTAGATAACCAATCTTTTGATGAAACGACTAAAGTCGTTAAAAGATTTAAAAACGTTAAAATATTGTCGTGTAGCAAAATCGGGCGAGGCAGCGCACGAAATTGTGGGGCTGCGAGCGCTAAAGGTGATTACTTAGCCTTTGTTGATTGTGATGTGGTGCTAGATCGTCATTGGCTTCGAAATACTTTGGCCGCGATGCAAGAGCTTAAAATTGATGTTGCGGCTACCAAAGTCATGCCGGTTGGCGATCAAACCACACTAACCGACAGATATCGCTATTTATGGGCCAATTGGCGAAGCAAGGGCCGTTTTATTAGTTTACAGAATCGTGAAAAGGCGAGGGTGGTTGTGAATGCCGCGGCCTTTCTTATCTCAAAAACAGCTTTTTTAAAAGTTTCGGGCTTTAATGAGTCTCTTAAAAGGTTTGAAGACACCGAGCTTTCACGACGGCTTTTCGCAAATTCGTTTTTAATTGGTGGGGTCAGCAAAGCAAAGGCCACGGTACAGTTCGAGTGTGAGCGAAGCGGCTTGTTCGCGCGAGAGATTGCTTATCTTGGGCGGCAAGTTGAAGTGGCAAAAGAGTCGCCAACGCCAAAGAGTTTAATTCGCTACCCAGAGTGGCGATTTATTGGGCAAATTCTTTCGTCTGAAGAAGATCTGAATTTGAAAATTTATGCCGCGTTGGTTGAAGTGTCAGATTTATTCGGGCTGGCTTTAAATTTGTCTCGGCCTAAGCGAAAAAGGTGGCGCTTCGAAAGTTGGCAGCCCAAAATAGGCCCGGGTACGTTGCGATACTCGTTTGATTATAAAAAGAGAAAATATGCTTTGAGGCCGGGGGCTTCTTTTATTTGGATTGACGATGACGTATTCGGTTTTCAAAGAAAAATGACAGGTGAGAAGCTTTCGCCACAATTAAAGAAATGCGTGCGTGGCGTACGTGAGGGGCGCCCCATAGACGCAAGTAGTTTTTCTAAATTAAAAAAAACGGGGTTTTTCATTGAGATCTAAAGCGAGTCAACAAGCTGAAACGGCTGAGCTTTCGACTTTTTTGCCCGTGCGATTATTTAAAAAGAATAATTCATATTTTGTCGAATGGCTGCGACGCGATCAAATCAAGTTTACAGACCCCTTTTTTGGCCAAACTGTAGACCGAATTCGGTCGAAAGGCGGTCGGCGGGCGGTTAAAATTGTTACCGATGTCGATTCGCTTTTGAAATTTTCAACCCAAACAAAACATACCTGCCCCGCAGCCTTTATCTTTCATATTTCACGCTGCGGCTCGACACTTTTATCGCAGGTACTATCTCAAGACTCGAAAAATTTAGTATTGTCTGAGCCGAGTATTTTTAACGATATTTCGCTTGCGAAATCTTTAAGCGTAAGCATGAAATTGGCTCTTTTCGTTGCTGCTATTGAGGCGTTTAAAGCCGCGATGTTAGATGGCGAAGGTCGAATCATTATTAAGTTTGCGAGTTCTACAGAATGGTTAAGGCATTTACAAAAAATTTACCCAAAATCGAAATTTTTAATTGTTTATCGAGAGCCAGTAGCCGTGATTGATTCTAATCTTCGAGGGCCGCCCGATCGACTTTTGCGGTTACCAAAAAAAGACCGTCGAATAAAGTTAATTGAGAGTTTAGAGTATCAAATGAAAGTCTTCGCAAAATCGAAGGGGCCCTCGGCCGCGTTATTGAATTATAAACAGATTAGAGCGAGTTTTCTGCCAGAGCTTATTCAGTTTTTAAATTTAAAGGGGCTTTCGAAATCGACTTTGGTGGCGATGCGTTCAAGATTCGATTTTTATTCGAAATCAAATGAAAAGACGCTTTGGCGCGAAGAAAAGCGTGCCATCGCAAAGGTGCCGCGCGAAATAATAAAAATTTATCGTGATCTTGAGCGGGTTCGGCGGGCGCAAGAGAGATTTTTTTCTGAACCGCCAAGAGGTTAGCCATCGACAATTTGCGCTCAGATTCATTGCCAAATTTAATTTTAATCAAGCGGCCGAAGGGTCGCACCCGCGATTTTGAGATCAGTCGGCTAAATAACCCGAATGAGTCTAAAAAGTTTTTGGGTTCATTTTTTAGCAGAAATGAAAAAGTCAGACCAAAAGCAATTGTTGAGAGACTCATTGAGCAAAACCCCTATACTGTCGATCGAACGTGCGTAGATTATCGGCCGCTTTTTAAACGTGCTCTTTTAGAAGAGCTCAAAAAATTCGGCTCTCGGGGGCACTGGCTCGATTGCGGTGCCGGCGAAGGGCTTGCTCAACTTCAACGGGCGGGTTGGCCAAAAGCGGTACAAACTCGACGGCCTCTGCCCCGAATGACATCAATTTCTTTTCGAGTTTCAGCGGGCGTGCCGCAAAATTTTGGTGAGAAGTACAGAATGTTATCAGGTCGAAAATTTGAAACACTTTCGCTGGCTAAGATCGGCCCAGCTAATTTAATTACGGATTACACTGGCGTTTTAACCTACACGACCACAATAGACTTTGTGCTAAAAAAGTATTTTAAGTTACTAACTCGAAGTGGTCGAATTTTGCTTCATGCTCCATTTAAAAAAACCTTTGTACGGCTTAAGAATGGCCAGCTTGTAACTCTTGAGCAATGGCTGTCGAGACTAATTGGTGTGCATTGTGTGGTTCAAAAAATGAGGGGCCAGTTTTCGGGTGAGAGTGTGGTGTTTCTCAAGCGTGCGAGGGGGCCTCTCAAAATCCCAAAATTAAAACTAAAGGCCGCGAAACATGATTTTTACTTGTATCGCTACTTTGAAGAAGTTTAAGCCGTGAGCCACACCATCGGCAGTCTACGCAGCGAACTCTCACGTCACCGATACATTCGAGCAAGAGTTGTTACGGGGTCAATGGCACCACTGATTCGTATTGGTGACGAAATTGTTATCGAGCCCATTGCTAAGCTCTCGAGCCTGGCTAAGTTTGATATTGTCGTCTTTTGGGATGGCGAAAAACCTGTTTGCCATTATGTATTGGGCCATTCGTCATTTGCCGTTGAAGGTGAGCCCACGCTGTTAACAATGGGTTTGGCCTCGGCCGAACTTGATCGCCCAGTGCGAGAGTCGTTGATTCTTGGCCGCGTAGGTCTTCAAATGCCGCTATATTATAAAATTCGCGAAACGTATCGTGTCTGGCGTATTTTGGCATCGTCGTAATCAAGGCGATTGATTGTCCTATTTGCTGACAGTACGTATTCACCAACTTTGAAATTACAATATGACGCCGGACGCAAACGGGCGTTCGTTAAAAAATATTGGGCTCTCTGGTTCGCGGTGATGGTTCGGCGAAACTCATTGACACACTGTCGAGCCTATTTCTATTATTTTTAAAAGGTAAGATTAGTTTTATCACTGCTGATATTGAGGGTGTGACAATGAGCAAGAAGAGAAAAAATATAAAATATATTGTCCCTGGTTCAGTTTTGACGAGAGTTGAAAACCCTGAGCTAGTTACCGTAATGAACTTCAATGACACGGGCGACTATTTTGAAATAGATGGGCCTGCCGCAGTAGTTTGGCTGCAGCTAGCAAAGGGTCGTTCAGTGACAGAAATTACAAAAAATATTAGCAAAAAATATTCTGCCTCGAGCGAAGTAGCTTCAAAAAATATTGATAAACTAATCAGTAAGCTGTTGAAACACCATCTGTTGATGAGCACGTGAGGTCTAGACGACCCTCTCTCGAAATTGACGTTCTATAGTTCGCATCCGAGAACTACCGCGCCTGGGTCGATAGGGCCTTGACAATCACAAGTTCAAAGCTACAAACAGATGGGGGGCAATCTTGAACACTGCTTTCGCAAATCTTGAAGCTGAATCGATCTACATATTGCGCGAATCTGCGGCCGGCTTTCGCCGCCCGGTTATTTTGTTTTCTGGCGGCAAAGACTCTGTTGTATTGGCCCGGTTAGCTGAAAAAGCTTTTTACCCGGCTCAAATGCCTTTTGAATTTCTGATGGTCGACACCGGTCATAATTTTTCAGAGGCTCTCAGTTTTGTCGAGCGACGTATGTCGGGCATTGGCCGACCTTTTTATGTGCGCACGGTTTCTGATGCCATGGCCAGGCGAGGGGTGACGCTTGACCCCATTGCTTCGCGCAATCAATTGCAATCACATGCGCTCAATGACGCGATCACTGAACTTAATATCGACGCCCTTATTAGTGGCGCTCGGCGCGATGAAGATAAGGCCCGCGCTAAAGAGCGCATTTTTTCTCGTCGCCAAAACCCGAGCTTTTCACCGGCAGCAAATGTAGGGCTCGCGTTATCTTCGGCCAAAGGCGCGAGGGTCGCTGCTGGATGGCAGCCCGAAAACCAAGAGCCTGAACTTTGGCCGATTCTAAATTCGAAACTTCAGGCCGGCGAACACATGCGCGTTTTTGCCCTCAGCAATTGGACTGAGCTTGATATTTGGAACTACATTCGTGACGAAAAACTCGAAGTGCCGTCGATTTATTTTAGCCACGAACGAGATTGTTTCAAAGTGGGCGACGTGTGGATGGCTCCAGTCGCAGACCAAGGCAGCGCTATCAAAAGCACGCATCGTGTTTCGGGTGTTCGCGTTCGCACCGTCGGTGACATGGCTTGCACGGCACTCTTCGAATCGGCCGCGCGCAATGTTGATGACGTGATCGCCGAATTGAAAACCTCTGAAATTTCTGAGCGCGGATTGCGCATGGACGACAAGACTTCGCGATTTTCAATGGAAGAACGCAAGCGCGAAGGGTATTTCTAATGCGCGCGCCTAAGTTTATCATTGTTGGCAACGTTGACGACGGCAAAAGCACTTTGCTCGGCCGACTGATGCATGACACGGGCTGCTTGTTTGCCGATCAAATGCCCGACTTTATCGAAGGCGAAAACGGTGCGATCGATTTTTCGCATGTGTCAGATGGTTTGCGTTCTGAGCGAGCCGAGGGCATCACCTACGATTTGGCCTACAAATATATTCAATTGCAGAGCGAAAACGGTCAAAAACAATCCTTAGTGGTCATCGATTCGCCGGGGCATTTCGAATTTACAGCAAAAATGGTGGCAGGGGCCGTACAGGCTGATTTTGCCGTCATCGTTTTAGATTTAACTCGCGGTTTTCGCGAGCAGACTCAAAGGCAACTGCGACTTCTTCACGTCTTCGGTATTCAAAAATTTATCGTGTGCCTAAATAAGATTGATCAGGTTGCAGGTTGCGGCGGTGCGGTCGCCCCCGTTATTTATCAAAATCTAATCGACGAGGTTACTGGGTTTATGGCGGGCCTTGGGGCCAACCCACCTCAATTTGTGGTGGCGAGCGCCCTGCGCGGCTGGAATGTAGCAGAAGCGACCGATCAATTGCCGTGGTACAAAGGCCCTTCGCTTCGTGAAATAATCGTGCGGGCGGCTCGCGCTGCGAGCGATATAACAAGAAGTGGTCAATCCAGAAACGTTCAACCAGGCGGCGACCCGATAATTTTAATTCAAGGCGAGGCCGGCCCCCAAGCAATGTCAAAAAATTGGCCTGAGGGCGCTCGATTGTTCTATACGCAAGTTTTGAAGGGCCAGATTCGAGTCGGCGATACAGTTTCGAATTTGATGGCAGGTGGCGACGCCCAAAATATCCTAGATTGTAAAATTCTAAAAATCTTTTGTGGTTTCGAAGAGAGAAATCAAGTTGGCGAAGGTCAGGCGGCAAGTATTGTTTTCGAGACGAGCGAAAAGTCTGCGCCAATTTTATTTAAACGCGGTGATGTGTTGTCGACCGTTGCGAATCAGCGACGGGCATCGACCAAAAATCTTGTGGGCTCGTTATTTTGGCATTTGAGCGAGCCGCTCGCGATTGGCGAAACACTTGTGCTTTCGCGAGCTGCCAAAGAAGTGACGGCAACAGTAGTGAACATCGCCGTTTTAGGCAAAGATCGAGGCGCCTCGCCAGACCGTCGTGAAATTGGCCGAAGCGCACCAGACCGTCGTGAAATTGGCCGAAACGAAATCGGCCAAGTGACATTGCGGCTAAGCGAGCCGACGTTTTTCGCTTTCAGCCCGAATTTGCCAGAGCTAGCATTGGCCCAGGTGCGAAGGCTCAATTCGGCCGATGCAGCCGGAGTATTTACCGCCCACGAATTTCAGCCCGTTGTGTTGTGGCTCACGGGTCTTTCGGCTTCGGGTAAGACCACAATTGCCGAGGGTGTCGCGCGGCGATTGAAGGCTTCAAATATCGAAGCGCACCTGCTCGATGGCGATGCCATTCGCGCGCTACGGCCTCAGATTGGCTTTTCGCGCACCGACCGGGTTCAACACTCGAAGTACGTTGCCGAGCGTGCCGCCGAACTTGAGCGCGAGGGCGGGGTGGTGATTGTTTCTTTGATTACTCCGTTTGCTGAGTCGCGTGATTACGCTCGTAACACTTGCGAGAACTTCTGCGAGATTTATCTTAATACCGACCTTGCCGTTTGTGAGGGCCGTGACCCCAAAGGGCTCTATAAGAAAGCTCGCAGCGGTGAGATCAGAGACTTTACCGGCATCAATTCGCCTTACGAAGTGCCGCAGCACCCCGATGTCACTATCGATACGGCCAAATCTTCGGTAGACGAGGCTGTTGATCAGGTTTTTGGCTTGATCAAAACTCTTGGGATTGCGACGAGTTTTGATCGCGAGTTGTGAAGTCGCGACCGAAGCCCGCATCATTTGACATTATATTAGATGTAAGACTACATTTTTAGGCATGCCAAATATGCCAAATCAGCCAAACCCTTCTTTGTGGGAATTTGAAAGTTCAGAACAAATGATGTCTCATTTGGTGGGGCAAAGTTATGGCGCTGAACCTGAGAAGAAACTCGCTGAAATTCGCATGTCAAAGGCGGCGATTGCACAGGGCATAAAGTTTGAAGCGCAAATGTCGCCTGAAAATGTGGCCTTAGAGATTGGCTCGGGCTGTGGTTTTTTGGCAAACGTCGTCGCCGGCGAAGTTAAGCGCCTGCATTGTGCCGATATTAGCGCCAGTTTTCTTGAGGCCGCTAAAAACGAATGCCGGTTAAGAAAGAATATTAGCTTTCATCAAATTACCAAGCGAGATTTGTCTTTTATCGAGTCTTCGACGATAGATGTGGTTTACGCTTATAATGTCTTTATTCATTTAAATCTTTTCGACATATATTGGTATTTTAAAGAGTTCGCGCGAGTTGTGGCGCCGGGTGGCCGCGTTTGGTTTGATATCGCGCACGCGAGCGAATTGAAGTCAGCCCCCAACGCGCTTTTTCTAGAAATGGCCCAGCTTTATAAAGACTACCCCGTGGGGTTGCCTTTGCTTGTACAGTGGCAATCGGCAGACGCCGTTCGCGGCATCGCCAAAGACGCGGGGTTTTCAATTCTTGCCGGGGCGACGGGTTCGGCTTTACTTTTCGTAAAGGGCTAATTTATGGCCGAATCTAAACCGCACAATCTGACGTCGCGGCAAATGCGCGACAAATTAAATGGCATTTCGCCGTCATTCTGTGCCGCCAAGTGGCTGCAAGTGACAATGCATTTGCAAACTGGGTTTACCCACTCGTGCCATCACCCAATACCGCACAAAATACCGCTCGATGAGATTAAAAATAACCCGAGTGCCCTTCACAATACGTTATTTAAGAAAAAACAGCGCGAAATGATGCTCAGAGGTGAGCGGCCGTCAGAATGTGATTTTTGTTGGAATATCGAAGACGCCCCTGGCGACAACCTGAGTGACCGCGCCCATAAATCAAACGAAGACTGGGCGGCGCCGAATCTCGAAGAAATAAAAAATCTCGCACCCGAAGAAAATATCAACCCGACTTATCTTGAAGTCAGTTTCAGCAACGCTTGCAATTTCAAATGTGCTTATTGTAGCCCCGATATTTCGTCGAAATGGTTTGAAGAGATAAAGCAATTTGGCTCTTACCCAACGTCACAAAACTTTAACAGCTTTGATAACTATAAGCTTATCGATAAGATGCCATATGCGCCAGACGAGCCCAACCCCTATATCGACGCCTTTTGGCTTTGGTGGCCTGAAGTTTGTCAGAGTCTCAAAGTTTTTCGAATTACTGGCGGCGAACCATTACTTGCGCGCAGCACCTTTCGGGTGTTCGAGCATTTAGAGGCCAACCCAAATTTAAATCTCGATTTTGCGATTAATTCGAATCTTGGTGTGCCGGTGGGCTTGATTGATAAAATGGCGACACACGCTGAGAACCTTTTGGGGTTGGGGCCCGATCGAACAAGAAAAGTGAAGTCGTTCACCCTTTTTACCAGCGTTGACACCTATGGTGCGCAATCTGAATACATTCGCACCGGTCAAAAATACGACGAGTTCGTTAGAAATGTCGAAAGTCTATTAAAGCGAATCCCGAGTCTTCAGATTGTGATTATGTGCACCACCAATGCCTTAAGTGTCACTGGGTTTAAAGGGCTTTTGACAGAAGTGGCGCGCATCAAACAAGAATTTTACGACGAGCGCCGTTATGGCCCCGCTTTGACTATCGATATTTCTTATTTGCGACTGCCGAGTTTTCTATCGATTAAAATTTTACCCGACAGTTACATTCGATATTTTGAACAAAGTCTGAGCTTGATGCTCGAGCTTTCAGAAGAGAAGCTTGGGGTTAATCGCGGTTTTAGCGAGCACGAAATATCAAAGATGCGGCGCCTGATTGACTATATGGGCGTGCCCACCCAAGCGCGTTGGCTCGGTACAATGAGAACCGATTTTTTTATGTTTATAAACGAATATGATCGCCGGCGTGGCCTTGATTTTAACAAGGCCTTCCCAGAGATGTCTGAGTTCTTTGGCCTTTGCAAAACGGCAAGGGCTCAAATATTTCTTGGGTTAGCCCCTTAAGAGGCGAGTGATATGATCGATTACAATACGCGATTGTGGCTCAGTCGAATGACACCTCAGCGCGTAGGCCGAGCAGTTTATTTTATAATATTCACCTTACTAGAACTCGGCCTGACCGTTCGATTTTTTCTAGCCGGCTTTTATCAGTTGAGAAATTTGCCGGCGCTGGGCGGGCACGATATTTTGCGTCTTTGGCCGCGCAATAGTGTTTTAACAAGTTCATTTGCGCCGTTCTTGAGTGATCTCGACATAACCATAATGTTTTCAGATTCGGCGACGCCTGAGCAAATTGCCATCACCTTTGATTTCTTGAGGCGCTTTACGCAGGTTTTTAAAATTGTTCGAGAGTGCAATTCTTATTCGCCGAACGACTGCCTCAATTTTTCGACTTGTCTCAATCAATTTGAGGCTCATCGTGACCCGCGCTTGCGCGATTTCGTGCCCGAACACACCACTAGTGTCGACGCCGAGAATGGCGAAAAGTTGGCCTATTTATTTCGGCACATCGAGGCTAATTTGGTGGCTCTTGCCGAGCGCCCCGAGTTGCAAGTAAAGAAGTGGCGACTTCATTTAGAGAATTGCGACTTGAAATTGCCAACGATTCTGACCCTACCAGCATTGGTCGACCAGGTTCTCGCTCAACTTTTGCAAGAGCACCCGAGCCGCGAGCACTTTCAAAATCTTATGGAGTACTTTCGCCAGCGCATCGCCGGCACCCCTCATCATCTTTTGACCAGCAACCTGACGGTTATCGCCTTTTACCCGAATAGTTTTTGCCTTCTCGATTTGTCAAAAATTAAACTTGCGCCCGAGCTTCGTGCGGTTCAGTTGGCCCAATTGCGATGGGAGACCTGGGGGCTCATGAGCCAATGGCGACAGTATCGTTGGCGCGGCCCCAATGACCAAATGAGTTTTCGCAACCATGCGGCTAATTTAAAAAGATCATTTAGTGATTTAGAGTATTTAGAAAAGCTCTCGCAGTTGGTTTGATTGATGCAAAAAGCCATCCCACGGGTTTCGATTTCTCTGCAATATTTAACGTTATGCCAATCTCGAAATGACACAATAGAATGAGTCTGTACCAAAAATAAACACGTGACAGAAAATTAGCATTGGTTCTTAATGAGAATTGAGTGTCTTTCATTAAGAAAACCCGACCTTAGTCCGATAGTAAACTTATGGTGTGTACTTTGCGTCTTGATTTGAGAAAACTGCGTGAGCAAGCAGCCTACAGTTTGGTTGAGCTCATGGTGGTCATGGGTGTTTCGTCAATTGTAGCTTTGGGCACCGGCGCAATCATCGCACATGTCAACAACATGGGCGTTAATGTAAATCAAGTGCAGCAAGCGCAAACTCAAGCGATTTGGTTGCGGGGCCAGCTCAGAAGTGTTGAGTTCACTGAGCAAAGTTCAGGAGTAGGGGCGGTTGTAGCCGGCGCTTGTGCTAACGGAAGTAACGCGAGTTTCAGCCCTCAAGCTGCGCACGCGGCACAGGTCTCAACAATTGCAAATATTGATGCTAGTTTGGCCGGCGGCGGGGGCTGGGTTCCGCTTTGTTTTTCATTGCCCGACGGCACAGTCTTCGACACCAATACCGTGCTAAACCCAATCAATTCGACGACTGCAGGGCTCACTATAAATAACTTGAGATTTACTAACACGGCGGTAGTTGCCACGGACGCCGCTGCTCAAACCAAAACTTACGCTGGCGACCTCTATTATGACATTGCAGTCAGTGGAGGGCCATCACGAGTGAACCAAGTTTTTATAACCAGAATGGTTTTGCAAGTTAGCACAAGTGGCGCACAAGTGCCGCCGACAATCAGTAAGTTCAATATTATTTCTACGCCAACTGCATCAAAGGGCCCCTGTACGAATTCACAGCAAATCGGATTTAACACTGTGACCGGTAAATGTTTTCATCAAACGCCAGCCGGCTCTGTTGCGGGCGCATTGACTCTTTGCCCGGCCGGTACTCTTACGACCTATTACGATGGGCTCACGCCAGCCCAATGTGTTACGCCATCGGCAGGCCTCTGTAATAGCGGGCGCGCCGCCGTGGGTGTGGACGGTCTCGTGCCGGTTTGCTCTTTGACTAAACCATTCACAAATAGTGGCGGCCCCCCACCTGGGCCGGGCGGAAGTTGCTCTATACCGGTGGGCTACCCATGGACAGATAGTATTACTCTTCTGCCTTGTGTTGCAGATTCGGCCTTGCTGATTTTGGACGGAGGTATTGGTACCGCAGTGGATTCGGCCAACCCCGCTTCACCGAACCGCGGTTCAATTGCAATTACCTGCACGGCCGGCGTACCGAGCGGGGCTGGCGTTTGCCATCAGGGCCCAACGCAGGTCGTTTTCACGGGTGGATGTACATTGCCGGCAGGCACAGCATGGACAGATTCTCAAGGCAGTAATGCTTGCACTAGTGACGCTGCGGTTGTTATTCAATCAAATCAATTGGGCACACTTGGTGACGCAACATCTGGTGTTAATCGTGGCACAATACAATATTCATGTACGGCGGGCGTAGCGACAGTTGTTGGGGGCACCGCAGTTTGTATGACCCCAGGGCAGCAGCCTGCCACAACACTCACAGTTGTCGACCCTTCATGCCAGGCCTATGCATTGGCGTATACAACATGCGTGGCCCAAGCCGCCATAACCGGGATCGCATGCCAGTTGCCAGCGCCGCCAACCCCGCCGCAAACCTGCGGAAGTAACATTGTAGAAGCTCCGGCGGCTCCAGCAGCTTTAGCTCCCCAGCCAAAGTTGGGGGCGGCGGTTACAACCTGTGCGTGTGGTTCGACGACGATTCAGCCTTTGCAGTATTGCGGTTTTTGCGCGTACTTGCTCGATATTGGATACGGTGGCGGCACAACTTCGCAAATGCCATATACCCGTGTTGAGCAATGTCAGGACGGCGGGCTTACCTATCTGAGCAATATGAAATTGAGTGTGCCTGCGGACCCAGCCTTTTGTCAGTCGGGCTTGCGGCAGGTGTTGAATTGTGACCCTGCCTCGCTAACATGTACGATATCGCAGTAGCAAAAGTTTAAGGAGTAGGCGGTAAATGTTAAATTCCGTACCAAAATTTTTAATTAAGAAATTGCAGGTTGGACAGCTGGCAAATCGTTCGGGCCAGGCATTAATTCAGGTCATGGTGGCGGCGGGTGTTTTTGCGGTTATCAGCATGGGCGTCTTGTCAGCGTTGCGACCAGACCGTACCCGAAATTTTCAAACAGACTCTTATGCTTTTGCTAATTTGATGTTGTCGGTGATTTCAAACCCCGTCGTATGTAGTGCGGCCATTTCTGGGTTACCGCCAAATACCCAATTGCATTTCACGGGCTTTAATTCTTCAGCACCAAACGCAGATTCACTTTTCGGCCAAGAGTTAAGTTTTACCCTGCCCTTTTACGCAGCCGGGGTAAATCCAATCAACTCGGTGACCAAACCGGTAATACCGGGTGCGAATGTTCAGGTCGGTGGGTTTTATTTTAAAGCCGACCCAGGCGCTTTGCCAAATCAATCGACCTATCAGGGTGACCTGCTCGTTGTGACGGCCCCTGTCGGCCTCGGTTTTGGTGGCGGCAGTGCCCGAAAGGTTGTCGGTAAGTTAATTATTTCTGTAAATGGTGGGGGGGACTATACAATCGCCGGTTGTTCTTCGCCATTAACACCTCAAGTTATTTGTACCCAGCTTGGCGGGCGATGGTTTCCGAACCTACCGGCGACCCCTTGTCGTTTTGGTATCACCGATTTATGTAACGAATGCGCCGTGGGCCAATATATTACGGCATTGACCCCAAGTGCTAATGCAGCTGGGCCATGTGCGGTGCCAACTTGTGCAGCCGGTAACTTTATGTGCCCATGTGACATCGACCCAGCAACGGGTTTGCCGAAGCTCGCATGTGCCGATAACCAACGACAGACAGTTATAGGTATTGACCCATCATTGCCAGTCGCGACGCCGGGGTGGCCATTAGTCTGCCAACCCATTCATCGTTTCGAAGCATGTTCGCTTGCGGCAGGTTCAACATCTTGGACGGTGGGGGCAAATACTTGTTTTTCGGATAACACCGTCGCTTGGGCGGCAAGCGCCGCCGGTACAACTCTCGTTGCGATTGATCAAACTGCGCCGATTCAGGGCGCGGCGACCTATACTTGCACATTGGTAGCGGGCAAAGCGGTAATGACTGGGCCGACGGGTGCGACCTGTGGCCCACCAGCAATATGTTCTGCCGCGATTGGCGCTCTTTCTTGGGTCGACCCAGTGACAGCGTTGCCATGCACCAATGATGTAGCGGTTTCAATCAGCGATGGCGGCACCCAAGTTGTTACCAATAATACGCCACCGAACCAAGGCGCCGCGACTTTTACCTGTACGGCGGGAGTTTTTAACCCTTACACGTTGGCGTCTTGCGTTCCGTCGACGTGCACAGTGCCTGCAGGTGACCCTTGGGTTGATTCAGTTACGCCCGCCAATAATTGTTTCAATGATGCGGCGATTACGATTGCCGATGGTGCCGTCGGCATCGCTTACGACAATACAGCTCCTTTAACCGGTCAGCAGTCGTATAGTTGTGCAGCCGGGGTTGCGACGCCCGTTGCCGGCTCGAACACCTGCGGTGGTTGCACTCTCAGAAATTGCATTATACCAGCTGGCACCAAGTGGTCAGACCCGGTAAACAAAGGCAATTCATGTGTTTCAGATGCGGCCGTGACAATATTGCCATCGTCTACGGGCACTCTGAACGACACTTTGGTGCCCGTCACAGGTAGTGTGCAGTATTCATGTGATGCTTGCGGCAATGCTGCACCTGTTGCCGGCACAAATAGCTGTGCGGCGACCACGGTCACGGGATATTGCGAATACCCGAGCGATTTTACAAGTAGCAATGTGCCGTACACGCCTTCAGGCTGGTACATGACGACGCTGCATGATTGCCTGGCAGTTCGTAATGCGTGGGGTAGCAATGCCCCCGATCAACAGGTGAACCCTGGCTTTCAAAATGTTTATGATAACCCGCTTTGCCCAAATTGCATTCACTTTTACCCCATCGGTACATCTTGTTGGGACGGCGATGGGCCTGCCGGTACAATAAGAATGACGATGACTGGGCAGGGTGGTTCGATTTGGAATGCAACTTCGAGTTACGGCACACAATTTAATTGTTTTCGAGCCCATAATCATATGAACTCGAATCGGTATTACTCATGTGCCACTGGCGAGCACTGGGCATCATATAATTACTACGCTTCAAATGATTGGTTAACCGGTGGGGGCTGTTGGGGTTCACCAACCCAATGCGTAGGCGCGCGTTCTTGCCCCGAGACTTTTCATATCGGCGCGACTATGGCAAACCCCACCGTTTGCAATAATTCTGGCACCGTTGGTAACTTCGCCTGCCCGGGCCTTGCATTCACAATCGGCACTTCGGTCGACAGGGGTACTGGCATGGGAGGTACAATCACCTTACCGACTTGCGCGAGTTTAGCGCTCGACCCTGTGGCGGCCAACGCCGCATGTACGGCGGCCACCCAGTGGTCGAGGATGGGTTCGGTTAAATGTTTTAGCCAACAGGCTTCATTTGTTTCGTGTGTAGCGGGTAACTTCTCAGCCAATTGCGCGTGTTTATGAAAGATTTTAAGATGCCTTCGAAAATTATTAAAACTCTTCGACACCTGAACTGTGTTGGCGCCGGGCTCATGGAGCTCATGGTGGCCACTGGGGTTATGGGCATTTTGTTGCTCGGGGCTGCGCAATTGACCACCACAGTTTCATCTTATCAGACCGATACAAGGGCTAAAACAAACTTCACGTGGCTCATGCAGGCCATACAAAGCCAATTGGCTTACGGTGATTCTTGCCTCGCCGCAATTAATGGGCCAGGCGGCAATAATTTATTATTGCCAGGGGCAGTGCCAGCGGACCCTGGCGAAATAACCCTTTTTATACCCAACGCAGGGGGCGGGGTCGGTGCCAATCAGAATAACGTGGTGGCGGGCCAGATTTTTGTAAATGCGAATTTGACCGTCATGTCACTGACTATGACTAACTTAGTGCCTACTCAAAATGGTAATTTGGCGCCGGGTCTTGAAGAATTTATGGCTGAGATTTTCATTCGGGCGAATAACTTGTCTGGCGCCGGCACCAGAATATTGCCCGCTCACTTGGTAACCGGCCTTACGTTGGTTAGAAATAAAGCCAGTGGTGCGATAACTAGCTGTAGCACGGCTACGAGCCAGTCGCAGGCGGCGGCCTGCCAAGCGGCAAAATGCGCATGGGACCCTGTCGCACTCGCATGTAATTGCCCAAGCTACCCAACGGGGTGCCCGCCCTACACGTATCCAATAACAATGGTGAACGGCACTTTTATTTGCTCAGAATTGGGCGGCGGCGGGCTACAATCTCAGTGTCCGGTCGATGCAAATGGCATTCAAACATATCTAATAGGCATTGGGCTAAATACAAACGCAGCTTCGGCCGCGTGTATAACTTATCCGGCCGGTGGTCAAAAAATTTGTTTCGGCATAAATTATTGCTCCGAAGGTTTGACCGGTGACGGGCCAACGATACCACCACCTACATTGAATTGTATCGCGGCGATTAACACCCCATGGTCGATCGGGGGTAACACCTGTTATTCGAATGCTGCGATCAGTATGCTTAATGGCGCCACGGCAGTTTTATCAGCAACAAGTGGCGCCAATCAGGGGTCAGCAACTTTCGTTTGTCAAAACGGTGTCGCATCGGTAATGGCCTCGCCAACACCAATTTGTGCGCCACCGCCACCCCCGCAGCCTTGCGTGGTGTTGCCGTATGCTGCCACTGGTAGCGGGCCGACATCGGTCGACATTCAATATATCGGCACCTCTGATAATGCCGGCGCGACTCCAACAGCTTGTCAGACATGTACTGCGACGGTAACTGACACCACGACCGGTGTGGCTGCAGGTGCGCTGACATTGTCGCCGGCTTCTACGTGCACGGCGAGCCTGACGGAAACCGACAATAACTATCTTTTGTTTAATACTGTGGCAGGCCACAGTTACACGCTCGCTTTTGCAAATAAATCAGTTACAAATGCGGGTAGTACCGGTACGGGCACCTGTTCTCAAGGCGCGTGCGGCACTACGCCAGTCACAACTGCCGCTGGTGATTGCCTTCTTTCGCATTGGATCGGTACCTGCTCCGGGCAAGGGATGGACGAATCAGATTGGGATTTGCTTATCGGCCATTCAAAAATCTGTGGTTGGAGCGCTTGTAGCAGATGTGTTTGCCAGGCCAATACGGGGGATACGGTTTGCACACAAGTTTCAACCGGGCCGACTTCAGCAAGGTTCACTTGCGCCGCTGACGCGAATAACACTACCCCGCGCATGGCGAACTGCACGGTGCAACCAGGTACCTGTCGCGCGGGCACCACCTTTTCTTTGAATGGTACTTATCCGGATGCAGCAAGTTGCATGGCGCAGGTCAGAAGTCTTTTTGTGCCTATGGGGCAGGGGTACTTTTGTTGCATGAAGAACAACGTGGCCGAATTGTTTTGGACTAATCATAGCTCAGGCCCAGGCGGTTGCCCGTAACCTAAATTCTATGAGTTTTCAGATGGGGAAGACCTTGTTTTTTCATACATGACATACGAAAATACAAGGTGTGAGTAATTGCTGTTTTCAGTAAATTAGACCGGATTTCGGCGTCACATAATTTCTGTAAGTTTCGTAATAAACCCGATCTTGTTTGCTGGCAGCTGTGTAGGGCGGCTGGCCTTCGTCGAGTCGTTGCGCTCGTAAGGCGTGATTTCGAAGGGCTTTCGTAAACCCGGCGAAGCCTGTCGCCGGCGTTTTTAGAAAGTCGGCCAATCTTTGACCAGTAGCGCGCACACCAAAATGGTTGTGATAAAAATCAGATCTGTTTTTTTTTATTGTCCCGTGGCGATCACCAATCATCTGGGCCGCCTGCTTTTGCAACCAAAGGGCCTCAAGGGCTTTTGCAAAGTCTTGATATGAAACGCCGACGCCGCCTTCGTCGATATGGGTTCGACAAAGTGCGACGTCCTTGTGTTGCTCGTAAGGGCGCACCGCAAACGAGCCAAAGCCGCCCCAGTCTGTAAGAACGCACGGTGTGCCGCATGACAAGGCCTCAAGCGGCGACATGCCGTAGTCTTCGTCGTGGTAGAGCGACAAGCTGACGTACGCATCGGCTTCGCCATAGGCGCGTTTGAGCGCGGCCTTGTCGAGGTTGCCGACGTATTCGACGGCCGAGCCGAAGTCATGATTTTTCAGCATCGTTTGCCACAGCGAAAATGAGGTGCCAGAAAGATCGGAATCGCCCCATAACGGAGTGCCAATATCGTCGAAGACTCCGGCGAATTTTATTCGAATATTTTGCGCCCAGATACTCTCGCTGCGAAGTCGCGCCAGCCACTGCAGAAAAAGAAAAACACCTTTTTGGCGCGACAGCCGACCGGTGTACAAGAGATTCAATGGGCCTGAGTTTTCGATGTGCGTGCTTGAGGGAGCCGAGGTTTGTATGAACGCAGCCGCTGAGGTGATTTCAGGTTCAAATTTAAATACATCTTCGCGAATCGGAAATGGGCAAAGTTCAAGTGCGCTGTTTTCGGTACAATTCAGAAATGACCCAATCAACCGTTTCTGTGCCGTGCTTGCGACATAAAACCGCACCGCAAATTGTTTCAGCGTCGACTCGAGGGCCAACCATTTGGCCGATGCGAAAGTAAAATCGCCATACAAATGGATATGGATCTCAGGCCCCCAGCTCACAGCGACTGAAGCCGCGAGTTGTTGCAGAAAAAGGGTCGGCACCGGGTAAGATTCAGGTATCACGATGATATCGGGCCGTAAGGTTTCGAGGGCGGCAATGGTGGCTTTGACGTCATCTGAATTATAGGCGGTTTCAAACTTTTCAATTTTGCATTCAGTCGGCAAGAAAGCGTAGGCTCGCAGTATATTGCCGCGTATGGTTTGTGCACTTTGCCAGATGGGCGCCCCAGCCGAATAAACCAAAGCAATTTTTTGACATCGCATTGAGCGTGGCTTACCGTTTTTGAGCATCTGCAAGTTTGGGCGATTTTTTTTCATATATGTATTAAACCGAGGCTATTATGGAAGTCGAAAGAACGCAAAAAAGAAAAAAGGCCGGCAATACCAAATTAAGTGACAAACTAAAGAGCCAGCGCAGCCCTGATCAAGATCCACACATATGGCTTAATGGGCACCCTGACTTTGCCAATCAAGCGCCATTGATAAATACTCCTGAATTAAAACAACTTCTTGGGCATTTTTGGCCAGCGACTCAAGAGTATTTTAACCCCCTAAATGCGGTTTTTTCGGCCCAAGTGCTGTCGCTTACGACATTGCGCAGTCGCCCGATCTGGCTTTTTCGTGATGGATTAATACCGCTGATGTGGTTTTTTAAAACGATCCCGAGCCCGAAGGGGCTTCAATCAAAAATGATTTTGCCGATTAAATTTGCCAACGTTGTGCCGCAAGCTTGGCAGCAAAATGTGAAATATTACGAAATCGTGCAGGCCCCAAATGCGCTAGCAGACATTTCGGCAATTTATGTGGCCGGGGTTATCGGTGCTCTTCAGCTCGACTTAGACATATTGAGAGCGCGTTTTGCTCAGGCCAAAGATGTGCTCGGCGATCGCGTGCAGAAGGTCGAAAAATATTTTTATTTACCTTCGCACAGCGGTGATAAGCGCGACCCGACAATTCAGTTTGAAGCCTATCGGACGATATTTTCAGAGCTTGGTTTTAATGGTCGACCGATCGACTGGGCCGAGTGTGTTTCTTCGCGCCATAGTACAAAATCGACGGTTTTGTCGCTGTTGAGTGATTTGGTCGTTTCGGATGACTACGTTACTCATGTTTCGGCGTCGAAGGGCTCTTATCAGTTTCATCTTCGAGCCGCACGATCGGCTGTCGACATTCAAATACCACTGTCGCCCTATCACGGTTTTGAAATTTACGAGACCACCGAGGCCGCTGTTCAGGCTGGCGCCACTAAGCCTATCTCGCGCGAAGAAATCTTAAAAGTTATCGGCCACCAGATTTATCTAGCATTGCCCTGGCCGAAGATTTACCAAGTCTGGCAGTAACCACCCGGCCTGTTTTCTGGTGGACATCGCGTTAAAATAGAATCTATGCGGGAGTGCGCCCATCGGCACGCGCGTTGGTCTTATGCTGCAGTGTCCACCAGAAAACAGGCCGGGTAGTTACTTCGGAGCAAAACCCCGGCGGATCGTATTTTCGGTGACCACGCGAGGGTCCATAAAGTGTTGTAGATAATCGTGGCCGCCGGTTTTGCTGCCCATCCCTGAGAGCTTGTAGCCGCCGAACGGGTGACGACCGACCATCGCCCCGGTTGAGCCGCGATTGATATATAAATTGCCACACTCAAATTCTTTTCGCGCCCGTGCAATGTTGGCGGGCGAGCGCGAGTAGACGGCGCCTGTGAGGGCATAGGCCGTCGAGTTGGCGATTTCGAGTGCCTCGTCGAGGTCTTTAGCTTTGATCACCGCCAGCACCGGCCCAAAAATCTCATCTTGGGTGAGGTCGCGGCAGCTCTCTTTGCGTGGGTCGACATCAGCAAATATGGTCGGGCCGACATAATAACCACCGGCAGGGGTTTCGCCTTGAAAAACTAATCGCGCTTGCGACTTCATGCGCTCGATCGTGCTGACAATTCGTTGGTAAGACTCTTCGTCAACAACGGGCCCCATAAAGGCATGCGGGTCGCTGGCGTCCCGCACGAATAAACTTTTTGCCGCTTCAACCAAGCGCGTGAGAAAGCGCTCGTAATTTTCTTCGAGCACGATCACGCGAGAGCAGGCCGAGCATTTTTGGCCTTGAAAGCCAAAGGCCGAATAGAGAACTCCGACGACGGCTTCATCGAGATCAGCATCTGAATCAATGATGATGGCGTTTTTGCCGCCCATTTCAATCACGCAACGTTTTACAAAATTTTGCCCGGAGTGTACCAGAGCGGCCTGTTTTGCAATCTCAAGGCCGACGGCTTTTGAACCGGTGAACGCAATTGTCGAAACATCTTTGTGGGCCACAAGATAGCGCCCGATTTCTTCGCCGAGGCCGGGCAGAAATTGAACGACGCCTTTGGGGCAACCAGCCTCGAGCAGGTGCTTCATCAATCGAGAGCCGATCAGCGAACTTTGCTCGGCGGGTTTCATCAAACAGGTGTTGCCTGCGACAATGGCGCCGGCCACTTGGCCGCACAATATCGCAAGCGGAAAGTTCCATGGGGCAATCACGAGCGCCACGCCACGAGGCACCCACTGGGTGAAGCTGTCTTCGCCCATAACAAAACTGACGCGCTCGCCGCTGTTGCGATTGCTCGCGTCTCGCGAGCCACCAGCTAGGCGCTCGGCCTCATTGGCGTAAAACTCGCAGAAATCAATGGCCTCGCCAATGTCGCCATCGGCCTCGGACCAGGTTTTGCCGACTTCGAAAACTTCAAGCGCAATCAAATTAAATCTTTCGCGACGAAAAATAGCCGCGAGATTGCGCAAAACTTGAGCGCGCTCACTGGCGGTTTTGTCGCGCCAAGCGGCGAAAGATTTTTTGGCCACGTCGAGAGCGAGATCGGCCTCGCGAATGCCGGCGAGTTGCACGACGCCGACAGTTTCAGTCACATTTGAGGGGTTCTCGCGCTTGATTTCAGTGACGCGCATGCGGCCATCAGTCGGCGCCATCGCCACCGGGGCCGCCGGGGTCACTTCGCGCCCATCGATGATGGGCCGAATGCTCTCGCCGAAACGAGCGCGAGCGCGTTTCAGCGCCGACAACATTTCGGCGCGATTTGAGGCGATACCAAAATCGACAAGGGGTTCATTGTAAAAGCGCCCGCTCTGGCGCTCAGCTTGTGCCAGTGTCGGTCGCAATTCGTCGCCAGGGTTTTTCAACAACACATCACTCGCCAAGTTGTCGGCAAACTTCGAGCGCAGAAACGATTCGTTCGAGGTGTTTTCAAGTAAGCGGCGCACGAGATAGGCCATGCCGGGTATCAATTCGCCAATGGTGGCGTACTCGCGCACGCGGTAGCCTTTTTTCACCAGAGATCTTTTGATCGGCTCAGCCATCCCGTAAAGCATTTGAATTTCAAACGCGCGATGATCAACGCCCAGTCGTTCGGCGGCCGCAATCACCGCTGCCATCGAGCGCACATTGTGAGTGCCAGCAGCCAGCCTTGCCCACGAGGTGTTTTTGAGCAAAAACTCGGCACAACGTTCGTAGTTGTAATCACTTTCTTTTTTATTGGTATAAACCGGTATCGGCCAGCCTTGTTGATCGGCGTTGAGAGTTTCGTAATCCCAATAGGCGCCTTTTACTAAGCGCACGGTGATCGGGGTGCCCCGTCGGCTTGCAAAATCAACCAAGCGCTCGGTGTCGGCCAGCGAGTCGCGCAAGTAAGCTTGAATAACGATACCAAAATGCGGGTAAGTTTTAAACTCAGGCTCGAGCAGCATTTCTTCAAAAACCTGCAGGGTGAGGTTTTTGTATTTGTATTGCTCCATATCGATATTGACGAAAACTTGGCGATCGCGCGCCAGCGAAAATATCGGGCGAAGGCGCTCTTTCAAGATGCGCACAGATTCGCTCCAAGCTTTATCAGAGACCTGCGAGTAGAGCGCGGTCAATTTGACCGAAACATTCACTTTCGGAATGGCGCCTTTGTCGTCGCGGTCGATGAGGTCATTGTCCTTCCAATTGACGCTGTCGCGGCAGAGCCAATTGATTAAATCAAGATAGCGCGATTGATATTCTTGCGCTTCTTTTTCAGAAAGTGTGGCTTCGCCAAGAATGTCGACAGTGAAGCACAACGAGTTCTCGCGAGCTTTTCGCAGCACCGGCAGGGCGTCTTCGGGGCTTTCGCCGGTGATAAACATTTTCGCCATCTGAGTGATATTTTTGCGAATCGCCGCCGCCATTAGGCCCGGCGCAAAGCTGCCGATACCGAGGCCGAAATTTAAAATGCCAGAAGCCTCTTCGCCCATATCGGCGAAATATTCTTTTAAGTGGCGCGCCACTTCGCTGCTCGAGTTTAAGTAGGGGAGTACGTCTACGAAACGAAACATCTGGTTCTTGAAGCGATCGTTTTTCATGCTCCAATCCATAATGCGCCCATACCACCAATCTTTATTGAAGATCGATTTCGAATCGTCTTCGATCAGCTTGAAAATCTCTTCGCCGTGACGGCGCACCTGTAGGTCAAAATCAGACGGGGGAGTGGTATTGTTCATAGCGCGGGATTATGTCGCGCCCTCAATGTCAGTTGCAACAAAAAAACAAGGTCCCGGGGAGGCTTGCCTCCCCTTGCGGTGTTGGTGGGAATTCGACGGGTTTGGTTGCTCCTTAAAAGAACCCTTCGATCGAAGGAAGGAGCAGGTGGGCCAAGCTCTTAAATGAACTTGCTGTATTGATACAATTGCAGTTCCGAGACCAACATTTTCGGGGCCACTTTGCCTAAAAGGGTGGTCTAGGATGCAGACGAAAGTTTTGCTTATAGGTATCGGAAGTTGAACTCGGTAGCACTTCGCACCGTTTGGCCATTTGGCGCAGAAAACCGGCTGCAACGCACAAAATTTGTCATTTTGGGGTCTGACGGCTGTCAGAATTCTAAACAGACCTAAAAACCTTAGTTGTTTCAGGGCAGTGCGGGCCTTAGGGGTGATTTGTTGGCCCCGGCAATGCGCCGAGCCAAAATTGGCAGCCAGCTGGTGCTGAACCTGGGGTTGCTGGCTATAGCATAAACATCAATAAAAACAAGCATTTGTACTGTGGGTCGGCCGGCATCAACCTTGCGATAGGGTAAGGTGTCAGATCGAATTTACGGAGGCTAGATTGAGCGGTCATAATCCAAATAAAGTTAAAAGCGACGGTTGGGTCAGGTCTTTAGGCCAGCTGCGAATATTCGCAACCCTCGGGATTATCGCCGGCCTCATATTAGTGCAAGCCTGCGGTCGTAAACTGCCCAGCCAGCCATCATGCAACTTTGTGCAGAACTCTGAGCTTCAACGCGTTTCTTGGAAGACCGACCTGCCGATCACTATGTATCTAGATGCAAGCGTGCCTTATAACTATGTTCAAGCCATACAAGCGGCTATGAATATCTGGAATGCTCAAGGGCAGGCGACAATCCAAAAGGACTATTTTAAACTAGGCACTGGTAGCCCTGGTTCGGGCAGCCCCGGCGTCGATGGCTATTCGAAAATCTATTATCTTAACAATTGGGAAGCTGACCGCCCCAACGAACAGGCGCGTACAACGATTTATTGGACCGGCGCTAAAATCTATGAAGCCGACATGAGACTTAATGGTTTTAACTTTCAGTTTTATACCGACAACACGCAGCCTGATAACGCAAAGGTCAACCTACAGAGCTTAGTTTTGCATGAACTCGGTCACGTGCTTGGTATGGCGCATGATCAAGAAGCAACAAGTGTGATGCAGCCCAGCCTGGCGAACGGGTTGTTACGAATAACGCCAGGTGTGGTGGATATTCAATCACTTAACTGTGAATACTGATTTTGGTTTTTAGAAAAAAGTTCCAATTTGGAACTGAGTAAAAAAGATTATCGGTTTTTAAGATGATTTAAGTTTAGGAACTTTGAAGTTGGGCCTACCATTAAAGACAGCAAAGTAGAGGTAAGAAGATGAGCGCACAAATTAGCTTAGCAAAAATGAGCGATAAGAATACGGCCGCGGTAAATACCGTTGCAGTTAGCTCGGGCTTGCCAGCGCCAACTGCAAATACCAATTTGAGTTCTTCACCTTTGATAGCCCCATTGACGAATGCTCAAGAAACTCACTCCTACGAAGTTGATGTGTTCAGCCAATTGCGTGCGAACTTAAACCAACTCGAAGAGCTCAATTCACGACTCGGCTTTATGATGAATGAAGTCGTCGGCCTCATTAAAAAGAAGTAATTTTTAAGCAATAGGTATTTTCGGAACCTTCACGACAATCGCGCCGTCTTCATATCTTTTGTCGACGGCTTTGGCGATGGTGGGGTGTTTAAGTGGTATTTCTTCGCGAAAAGATTCGACCGTATTGGTCGCGACCTTGCGGCCTTCTTTGTCGACTTTTTCGGCAAATTCGCGCTGGCCGCTAACAACGACGCGATCATTTTTTACAATGACGTCAACATTGTGTTTTTCGTGGGCCGGCACTTTGGTTTTCACAACATAGAAATTATCATTTTCAGAGATGCGGGTTTCAAACTCATGCATTTTGTAAAAAGGGTCGTCTTTGGCGTCTTCGTATTTGCCGAAACGCTCGATGAGATTGCTTTTTTGTTTTATCGCCGAGTCGACAAAACGGTCGTGTTGTTCGTGTAGCGAGTGCTGATTCGCCTTTTCATTAATATTAAAAGACTTTTGGTACTCTTCGGTTTGATTTTTCATGGCCTTATTATTGAGGTCGCCTTGTTCAATTAACTTTTGTCGATAAAGCTCTTCGTTTTTTTGCAGTCCGACTTCGTGATCGGTATTGCGCTTTTTAATTTCACCTTGGTAGTAGTTGTCTTCTTTTTTCAACTGCTGAGTGTAGTCGTTTTTTCTCAGATCGACTTCGCCACGACCGCGGGCGTGCACATCTTTAATCTCGGCATCGTAACGCTGCCGGGTGATATCGAGTTCTTGAGTGCCCCGATTGACCTCAGCATTTAAAACTTTATCGTCGGTTTTGCGTTGAACTTCAATCTTCTGCTCGCCGTCGGTTCGGGTTTTTTTGTACTCTTCAGAAAGTTTGGCGCGCATGTTATTAATCATCTGCGACTGCTTCTGGGTTTCAGACTCAAATGCTTTTTCGGTAGTGTCGCGTTGATGCTGGATAGTTGAAAAGGTGCGAGTGCGTTCATTTTCGATTTTATTTTTAAAATCTTCTTGCGATTTGCTCAATTGCTCGCGGTGCTCGTGGTCGATAGTGTTCATTTCACTGCGATTTGAAGCGACCGTCTTGGCTTTTTCTAAGGCCACTTTTTGCTGAAGTTCGCTGAGTTCTTGGGTCGTTGATTTTTGGATCTCAGATCGCCTGACGGCTTGGCCGGCCTGAAAGGTTTTTGTCTGTTCGTATTCTTGCCCAAGCGCGCGAGCTTTTTCTTGGCGCGCCTTCGCGATCGCGTCGGTGTAGAACTTGTCTTGGTTGTCGCGTTGGGTTTTCAGCGCCTCTTCTTCGGACAAATTGTGAGATCGCATGGATTTAATCTGCGCGGTCTCTTGTTTATTTTCGCCCTCGAGTGCTTCGGCCTCGTTATTGCGGGCGGTTTCGATTCGCGAACGAACTTCTTTGCGAATATGATTGACCGCGGCCTCGCCCGATTCTCGTTCGTTGGCCTGCTTTTCGCGGTATTCACTTTTCAAAGATTTTATGGCCTCTTCGTTTTGCTCAACAATCTCTTGCCGTTTACGACGGTAGCTCTCCGCGAGATCCGCGAGTTCTGAAGAATTAGATTGAGAGCGAGTCGTTAAAGCATCAGCCACGCTTTATCTTATCACTTGAGTGTCTCATATTGAGAGTCTAGCTGGTGAGAGATTGAACCTACGTCGGGGGCGGGGTTTTTGCGGCCGAGGTGTTGGTCGGGGTATTCGATGCGGGGTTTACTGCCGGGTTTGCTGGTGGGTTTGCTGCCGGCTTGGCTCCGGCGGGGGCTCTTTCGGGTTTCGGGCAGACCCTTTTGAAGTGACTGGTGTTCTCGCGGCACATCCACGAATCGACGTAAAGTACACGTTCGCCTTTGCTGACGGGGTAATAACGAGCGTATTGCAAATGATCAAGACTCGAAATGGTGGTTCGCCCTTTGTTGGTTTCGGTGTTCTCAATTTTGAGTTCGTAGGCGCGGTATTCAGCCTGGGCTTTTGAGGCTGGCAAACAAAACATCGCGACCGCAAACGTTAAAACAAACGTTAAAACAAACGTCAAAAGCTGAAGACCTGTCTTTTGGTCGAGTCTAGTTTGGGTTTTTGAAATTGGCTTTGCCATCACGAGACCTATTCGGTCGATCTCGTGATGAACTCAAAGCAGTCCGTTAGTGCTTGGTGTGTTCGCTCGACATGATAGTCGAATCAACAATGTGAAAATAAGTGCGTAACAAAATCTCGAATTCTTTGGGGTGAAGGCTTTCGATGTAGGCGCGTTTTTCTTCAACAGAGTGTTTTAGAATTAAGCGATCGAAAACTTTTTGGATGACCTCCATGTTTTCATTGGTGAAGAAATCCATTTTTTCAGTCGGAGTTTTCAAAATTTCGGCAATTTGAATATTATCAAATAGGTGATGAAACCCCATCATCGACTGATCTAGAAGTTTCTCTAGATGAGCAATATTCTTGTCGTTGCTGAAATCGGCTTTGGTCGTACTGCGCTGGTTGCCTTGGGTGTCGTCCATCGTTGCTAACCTCCATGTTCAACTCGATCGGCCTATGACAAAAGTCTCTATTAGGGCCAGGTGTCTCTGCCTGAGACGCGAGAACCCTCTAGATTGATTAGAAAAACAAAAGGGCCAGAGCGCAAGTAAAAAGCTACTGAATTTGACATGGGGGTAAGCAAAACCTATCATTAAAGATGAGAGAGTCTAGGTCTTGGTGTGTCTCATCTCGAGACATGGGGTTTAATTTATGAGTAAACAGTCTGCAAAAAAGCCAAGCAAATTGCCAGACAGTGATATTGAGAAAATCGTTATCGATGAGTCGAAGGACCTCGTGTTCGATTCTGAAGAAGACCTCTACCATCATTTCTATAAAGAAATCACGAAGCTCGAAAAAGAGTTTTTCGACCAACGGGCCGACGATGATATCGCTGAAAAAGATTTTGACCAATACGAAGACAATTTAAATGCCTTGCTCGAAAACCCTGATGAGATCTGGAAAGACTCTGAAACCCTTAAGGGTATTGAGCTTAACGCCTACATTAAGAAGTTTAAAAGCGAAGATAATGAGACTCCGCTATACCACGTCGCGATTGTTTATCTAACAGACAAGATACCCAGTTTTGTTTATCTGCACTTTCCGACCAAAAGTGATGTCTTGGTGGCAAAGTATCGTCGTGGTGAAAAAACCTACGACCGAATCGAAGAAAATATTCCGTTTGGTGCGATCGATGGCGATGCACTTCACGAGGGCGATGATTTTGCTCATGGGCTCTACGCCGCTATGATGAAGGTTCGTTCTGAAAGCGATATTAAAGAAGAAGACTTCAGAAAGTATGGGCATCTGCGCGAAGAATCGATTGAGCAGCCCGATGAAATCTGGCGCAGCAACGATTCAATGGGCAATGTGCTTGTTAGCTTTATAAAAGAGTTTTCGGATGAAGGTGACCGAACAATGCATTATGTTGTCGTCACTCTTGAGGACATGCCGACCAATAGTCATGCGCTGCTATTCTCATTTCCGACAGCAGACGAAGCCTTAGTTGGGCGATACCGTCACGGCGAGAACTTGCAAGCTGAAGAAGTCACCCAAGAAGCGTCTCACTAGCACTAAATTAGAACGACTGGATCTCGCCGTGTGGGTCGCACTTAGCAGGGGCTTGAATCGGCGAGCGCTCGGCCTCGGGTTTTACTAAGGTTGAAGTCATACATGAGTCTGAATCAAGAGTGTCTTTTTCGCCCGTCATATGTTCTTCTGATCTCATATACGAAAACAAAACGGCGCCTTTTTCAATTGAGAAAAGCACGCGGCCTTTCATCTCACTCTTGAAGCGCATTTTGACATCTTCAACTATAGGCTGAGCTTTTTTTGGGGTTTTGCCGGTGACAACTTTTGAGCTTAGGGGGTTTGAGGCAGCGCCAATAATAGTCTCGTCGCCTGAAATTTCAATTTCGGCACAGCGGCCGATGGCTCCACAATCACGTATAGATTTTAGCGTTGAAACCACTTCGAGGTGCATCGGCACGCCTGATTTTAGACTGACCCACTCGGCTCGCATAAGCCAGGTGTCGCCGACCTTAACGTCGTCTTTCGGCAATGAGGTTGGGGCGACATAATACAGCGAGCCGGGCGGATAATCGCCGGCTTTCACCACCTGACCGTCACGGGTCAGCACTAGGTCAAGCGTCTCACCGATATCGGGCATTGCAAAATCGGCCAATTCGCCTGGGCCGTCTTTTTTCAGAACGTTAATTCTATAGGTCGCGAGATTGTTGACATTGTCAACATGGGTGACTTTGGTGTCGACGGTAAAATTAAATTCGTCGGTGGTTTCTTGTTGGGCCTGCGCATTGGGTTTCGATTTTGTCACGGTCACCGAGCGATAATCACTGGTGTCGCCCGTGCCGATTGTCGGCCGCATTTCAAGGCGAACGGGCCCTTGGTCTGGTAGCACTTTCAAACTTTGCGAAAGCGAAAGATGAGTGCAGCCAGTGAGAGCTAATAGCAACGCGACCAACAAGACGTTCGATCTAAATTTATTTTTCATCAGATAATGGTAGCCAATCGGGCCTGGACTTACAAGCTCGCGTCAGGGGGAGTTATAATCAAAACATGAACATTCGTGGCAAGCGAGCGGCGTTAATATCGGCGAATTCGATAACCGGATCTGCGTTGGCATTTGTATTGGCCGTCGTGCTGAGTGCATGTACTCCGACTTCGAGCACGATGACGAGCTCGGGTTCAAGCATTGCGCCGACGCCATCAACGAGTGTGGGCACCGGCTCGGCGATACCCCTCGCAGAATGCAATAATATTTCAGGCGGAGGGGTCTCCGGTCAAATCAGCACCTATTATAGCCCCACGACCGGTCAAATCGTACCGAGCTATATGGCGGTTAATGTGACAGGTGTTTCATCAAGCCTATTTGTCTCAAGCACCGCCCAAATCAAATTTATTGGCTGGTACGAAAAAGTCGGCGGCTCGAAAGTCTACAACGCCACCGGGTACTCTTTTTATTTTATGGATAAACTGAACGGAGCGACGGCGCCGTCGCAACCCATAAATGTTTTAACCCGGGCAAGTCTGCAGCAGGCGATGACTCAATTAAACCTCTCGGCACTTGGCATTACGATTGATCAGTTTTTTTCGCGCATGATGATTGTGCTTATTGGTGTAGATATGAATTGGGAGGCCATGACGGTCGCCTATTACGATACGTCGGTGAGCACGACGGCGCAAAGTTCTGGTAGTTTATTGCTGCCGCCATTTGATGTCAACCCGGCGACGTTCAAACAGTATTATCCAATTTCAGATCTCTATTCTTTGCATCCGTTTATGTCGAACGTGAGTTTGGGTTTAACCGATGCGAGCTATACAGCAGCGGCGAATCAGATCTGCGCTCAAATGGCGACAGCTGGCGGTCGCATACCTGCTTCGGTGGATGACGGTGACGGTGCGAGTGCCGACCGAAGCGGCCTCAGTAGCAGCGATTTGCAGCGCCTAAAGGACACACGATTCTCACCAGTGGGTAAAGCTGAGAGCGGCGACTCGCGCGGCGGGCATCATGATACAAATTTGATTTATCAAATTTGGCATCGCGTAGTCGAGTCTATTGACTTGATGAATAATTTAATCTGAATTTAGAAATCAGCCTTTGAGTTCAACCCAGGTGATGCCGTCGCCGCCAGTGTCAGCATTGCCCGCTTGCCATTTTTTTACATAAACACTGCGTGAAAGATAACTGCGCACGGCGCGCTTCAGCGTATCGGTGCCGTGGCCGTGTACAACTTTAATGCGATCTTCATCGCCCATGGAGGCGGTGTCGAGTTGAATTTCAAGTTGCGAAATGGCCTCTTCGGCAGTGAGGCCGCGCACATCAACAACGCGATCGGTTTCTGCTGAAGTGAACTTTGTCGTGGCTATTTTTTTGAGTCGAGCCGTCAGTGCCACGCCTTGCTGTGAGGTCGGTTTTAGGTCGCGCCAACTGATCATCAGGCGCATCGAATTTGAAAGTATCGGAACAACGCCGCGCGCGTTGGGCACGCCCTGCACGATGCCGTCGCGGCCGAGACTCTCGACATGCACGGCCGTGCCGGGTTTAAAGTGCAACGCAAAATCTTCGGGTGATTGGATCTCGATATTTGCCGAGGTCGATCGCGCGACCCCCGTCTGACCAGTCGCGGTCGAGCCGCCCGTAGCCCCAGAGGCCTTTATCAATTTTGGCAGGTCAAATTTAATTTTTTGTAAACTATCATGACGTCGAAAAACTTCTTGAGCCTTGGCCTCTTGTATCAGTTCTTCGACTTGCTTTTGAGCGGCGCGAACTTCACGTTCAATCTTTTGGTCTTTCTCAGTCTCGATCTTGGCCAGCATCGATTCATATTTTTCTTTAGCCTCCGTCGAAGCTTTGATTTCAGTATTGAGGCTATCTTGAATGCGTAAAATATCTTTTTTCATGCGCTCAACTTCAGAAAGAGTCTCTTCGTATTTGCGCCGTTCGGGCGAAAGATAATGAAGAGCGCGTTCGACAATAACCTTTTGCACTCCAACTCGCTGAGCGGTTTGAATCGCCAGCGACTGGCCGGGTATGCCCATAATAAAACGATAGGTGGGCCCGCTTTTTGGGTCGAATTCGAGCGAGCCGTTGACTAGGCCCGAGCCTTCTTTCCAACCACTTTTGAGCGCACCCAAATGCGAAGTGACGACGCCAAAGACGCCATTGTCGCAGTAAGCATCAAGAAAACTTCGAGCCAGTGCGGCGCCTTCTTCGGGGTCGGTTGAGCCGCAAATTTCATCGATCAAAATCAAAGAGTCGGCGCCTGTTGCATCTGCCGCGCGCTCGAGAGTTTTTAAATGCGCGGCAAAGGTGCTGAGGTTGGCATCAACACTTTGCGAATCACCCAGCGCCACGACAAGCTGAGAAAAAAATGGGATTTTCGAGCCGTCATCTGCACAAATCGGCAGACCGCATCTCACCATTTGGGCCGCGAGGCCAATCGATTTGAGCAGCACAGTTTTGCCGCCGGCATTCGGGCCCGAGAGCAGCAGAAGCCTACGGTCTGGTTGCAGTTCAATCGAATTCGGCACGACCGCCATTTCGTTGAGAACAAGGAGGGGGTGCCGAACATTTTTAAGATTGATGTGGGTGCCATCGATTTTAGGGGCTACGGCTTTCAGCTTGGTGGCGAGCTCGCCCTCGGCAAGACGCTCATCAGCCTTTAACAATAGGGTGCGGGCATGATCGAAATCGTCGCAACGTTCAGAAAGATATTGCGAAAGCTCAGTGAGTAATCTTTCGATTTCGAGATCAATCTCGACTTCGATTTCGCGAAGACGATTATTGAGCGGCACCGCCTCCTGAGGTTCCATAAAAACAGTTTGCTTGGTGTGGCTGGCGTCGTGAATGATACCCTCGAAGCCATGTTGCATTCCGCTTTTAATTGGCAAAACCCAACGGCCTTCTCGGGTTGTGACGTAGCGATCTTGAAGCAAGTGTTCGATGTGATAGCTTTTAACCAGGCGATCAAGAATGCTCTGAACTTGTCGAGCCAATTGATTTTTTTCACCGTGCAGTTGATAGAGTTTCTCGCTGGCATCAGTACGAATGTCGCCCGCCGCAGTCATAATCTGATCAATCGCGGCGAGTGGCTCGGTGGCTTCAAAGATGGCGCCTTCGACTTCGCGCAAGTGGGCGAAGGTGTGTGCGGCAGCCGCCTCTGTTGTTTCTTCGAGAGCTTCTTTGAGATTAATAATCTCAATGCAGAAGTGTCTAACGTCTTTTAGTTCGAGTGTTTTGAGTACGGCATTTCGATTGAGTCGTTGATGCCAGGGTGAAAAGAGATCAAGACTCTCGGCGCGCGGGCGCGAGCCCGAGACAAAAATATGCGACCATTCGGCAATTTCGCCCAACATAATTTCGGCTGTGGCCGGCGATTCATGATCTGGCAAATTACGAATTTTTTGGCGCACCATTTCGCTGGTTGCAAAATGGGCGAGTCGTTTCAAAACCTCAACCCAATCGAGGTTTTGCAAGGCGAGATTTCGCCGTACGATATTATTCTCGTGTCTCGATGTGGGCTGAATCATGTTTGGCGCTTTCTGAGAGTGGGGCGAATGCAAATCCATAAGAGAGTAATTATAAGCAGAGTCGTCATCAGCCAAGGATATTTTTGATAAATCGTTTGGGAGGGCGATTGGCGATAGGGCACTTGGTAGACATGGGCCCATTCGGCGTGTAGCGGCGAGAAATCCATGACTTCACCGAGGGCTGTGACAACGGTCGTGATGCCAGTGTTGGTGGCGCGAATCAGTGGGCGTCGAAACTCAATGGCGCGGCCCAGAGTGTTGTAGAGATGCTGATAGGGCTGTTGCCATGTGCCGTACCAAGAGTCGTTGGTGACATTGACAAAAATTTCGGCGCCTTGATCAGCAAGGTCGCGGGCAAAAAATGCGAAGAGACCTTCGTAACAAATCTGGGGCCCGAATTTGACATTGGCGGCGCGGGGTGTTCCGTCTGCGTACGGAGTGAGAGGTAGATCTTTGACTTGAGGCCCGGGCCCGATCGAAAAATGGGAGGCCGGTATCCAATCATAAAGTTGCGGCCAAATATTGCCAAACGGGATGTATTCGCCGAAAGCCAAAAGATGGGTTTTAAAATAGGGGTCAGGCTGAATCACGCCTGACTTCTCGATGACAAAAAGTGTGTTGGCGATTTCACCGTCAACCGGCGAGGTGCCGTAGCCGCCCGTTATTAAGGCAATTTCCAATTCTTTGGCCAAGTTTCGAATAGGTTCGGTGATAAACGGGTAATTTGGGGTTTTCAGCCACCAGCGCTGATCGACTCGGTAAGGGAAAGCCGTTTCGGGCCACAAGGCAAAATCAACGCGAATTTTTTCTTGGTCGGCACTGAACTTGGCATTTCTTGTGAGTGTCGAGTATTTATCAGTAATGAATTGTTGAAACCCCAAGCCCTTTTCGGCTTGCGCTTTCTCGAGATTGCCGATGTTGGCCTGTGTGATCAATACGTTTAATTCTGCGTTTGCGGCGGGCCAGCTTCTTTTCAATCCGTAGCCAGCGAGGTTGGCTAAAACAAACAGCACAAGAAGTGTGCCGAGCATTTTGCGCCCAGCTTGAGAGTGACGGTGCTGCCAAAATTGAAAAGAGCCAATGTTGGCCAAAATCACTAGCGAACTCAGGCCCTGAAACCCAATGAGCTCAGCGAGTTGGGCCATGGGCAAGTGAACCCAGAGAAGCGGGTAGCCGTAGCTCCAATGAAAAATGGTGTCAAAGGAGCCTTTTACCAGCGCCATCAAAAGCGCCATGATCGCGATACGACCCAGAGGCGACAGCTCAGTCGAAAGAGTGTTCGAAGCGTGCTTACTTCGTATTTGGCTAATCCATTTAATCAAAAGATGTTGCAAAAAACCGGCGATAACGACATCGATATTGGCAAAAGAACAAAAAGCAAAGAGGCCCGCGATAGAAATTGGCCAAGCCATATGACCAAACTCATGAATTGTATGAGCCACCCAATTAAACCCGAGCAATGTGAGCGTAAATTGAGTCAACCAACCAGCGATAATCACGCGTTTGAGAGAGGTTTCGCTTGACCAAAAAATAAACAGGGGCACAAAGGCAAAAGCGCTCGCCCATGGTGGTAGCGGAATATAGCTTGTGCCGATAAAAATTCCTGATAGGATGGGGAGGTAATATCGACTCGCTTTAAACCGCAATAAAAATGAACGCATTTTTTTAGAGTACACCATGGACCAAATTTCGAAACAAAAATTTGATGAAAAATTAAGCCCAATTGAGGCCGAATCGCCAAAAGAACTGTTGCGGGTTCGTTGCCCCGAATGTTTAAAACTTTATGCCATTCGAACGGATGAAATCACCGAATCGCGACCGCGTTTTCAGTGCGTGGGCTGTGAAAAGCAGTTTTGGGTTTCGTACCCTGAAGTTTTGTCGATGGGTGAAGAAGTTTTGGGATACCCACTCGAATGGATTGAAGGTGGAGAACTTGGTGCTGTTGAAACAGCGGTGCCAGGTGCGACTGCGGAGCGATCTGATTTTCGCCGAGAGGCTCGCGACGTCAAAAGCAATTATACCAACGCCAACCCAAAAGTTTTCGCTTGCCCAAAATGTGGCGAAGGCTATGCCGCCGGCGACTCTGAATGCGTAAAATGCGGTGTCGTCTTTTTAAAAATTAAAGAGTCATCGCGGCCAGTGGCGAGCGATATTGCAGCGTCAGTTGAGGTGCGTGAATTTTGGGATGCCGTGCTAAATGACTATGAGAATTTTGAAAGACATCAGGCCTTCATAAATGCGGCATTTGCAGATCGCAGCTTGACCTATGCCGCTCAACACTACTCGCGCATTCTTGAGGTTTGCCCTCAAGACGACATTGCACAACGGGCACAAAAAGAAGTGAGCGCTCTGGCGTTTGCTCGTTTCGAGAGTCAAATCGTGAAAAATGGGCCGACCAAAAAAAGTTTTTTCAGTGACCTTGATATTTCATTTCGCCAATTTCGTTTTACGACCTTATTGCTTGTTATGTGCGCCATTGTAATCACCATGGGCTTTATTTTGCCTCACCAGAGAAATCTTGTGGGGGTCGGTACGGCCGTTATGTTCTTTATTTTAGCGCTACGGTTTTACTTTCGGGTCATTTAAACAAGCCCTTGGTCGAGTTTTTGTTTTGAGGCCCAATCTGGTTGTCGAAAAAACGACAATATTCTAATCGAATCATTAATTTAGATCGAAATTTAGGCCGATAGGTAGGGGTGATAAAACCAACCTTTACCATTCGCTATAAATTTCTAATTGCGACGACGTTGTTGCTGTTTTTTTGCGTCGGCGCCTACCTTTGGCTTGCGACAAAAGAATTCAAAAGCGACAAAAAAACCTTGGTCTATGATTTTAATCTATCACTTGTTTCGAACACTTCAGCGGAGGTCGAAACCTTCTTTGCGGGGGTAGGAGATAAACTGCGCATGACTGCGTTTTTGTCGCGAGAAAAAGGTGCCGACAGAAATGCCATGATCGCCGATCTATTTCGCGACCGCAGAGATTTGGTGTTCGTGGCGAAGAGTGCGCGATTTCAGAGTCTTGATGAGGTCGCCTTCGAAGATTCAGATTACGAAAAAGTTTACGGCGTCGATACCGCCTTTTTTACCAAGAAACTGATTGATTCGCGACCGATTCCGTTTCAAGAAATTCAAACTCGTGGCGAAGCCATCTGGAATGCGACTACCGTTGGCGGCCCGCTGCTCATCGGCTACGGAAAATCCGTGATCGAAGAAGACTCGCACGGTGTGGCTCTTGCCCAATTTGCGATGATTGGGTTTGTCAGAGCCGATCGCGTGGTCGCGGCATTAAAAGATGGTCAGCCGAATGAGGTGTTTATTGTTTCGGCGTCGGGCGACCTTCTTGTGCATGCAGATGCCAAGGTCATGGCGCAGAATAAAAAATATTTGTCGCGACTTAGCGAAATCGCTATAGCCAGCAAAGCCAAGAAAACAGTTGTCGAGTTTACTCAAGTCGGCGAGCCCTACTTGGCGGCGTTTTCGTCGGCTCTCAAGGGCCAAATCTTTGTTCTCTCGCAAATATCTGAACGTACGGCCTTTCAGGCGGCGAATCGCCTTGTCATGCGTTCTCTTATTTTCGCCTCAATGGTCGTTACTCTGGCCTTTTTGGTGGCGATTTTTTTCTCGCGGTCATTGACGCGTCCTCTAGAAAACTTAGTTGGGGCAATGAAAAAAGTTTCGGATGGTGATTTAACCGGCAAAATCGAAGTGCGAAGCCACGACGAGATCGCTCAGCTAACTCGCTCATTCAATGTGATGATCGACGATCTTCGAATCTCGCGCCAAGAACTTGAAGAGATCAATCGCGAACTTGAGAACAAAGTGAAAGCACGCACACACGAGCTTCAGCTTCAAAACCGAGCGGTCAAAGAGGCACAAGAGGCCCTCTTGCGCACGACTCGGCTTGCGGCGGTGGGTGAAGTTGCGGGGCAGGCAGCCCACGAAGTGCTCAACCCGTTGACCTCAATTATCTCAAGGCTCAATAACTTAAAATCGCGAATCGCCGTCGACCGCACAAATGAAGTGCAATTAATTCTAGCACTCAAGAGCAATTGGCAAAAAGATTTTGCTGAGGGTGGCTTTCAAAAACTTCAGAGTGAATGGCAAAAGCCATCGTTAATTAAAGGCGGTCAGACGCTCTGGCAAGAGGATCTCGAAAACCTTCAGCAAGTTGGCGAACGAATATCAAGCGAATTCAGCCTTCTGGCCAAAGACACAGACTTTCTAATTAGCGAGTCAGAGCGTATTGGGCGCATTGTAAATTCATTTCGCTCACTAAATGCGGCAAGAGCCGATCTCAAGCTGATAGAATTAAATGTACTTTGCGATAACTCGATAAAGATAATGGCCGACTTGGCGGCGCGCGATTCGATTCAACTGCTTACGAATTTTAGTAGCGAGAAGTTAATTGTTAGCGTAGACGACGATGAGTTTATTCAGGTTATGACCAACCTGATTCGCAACGCCATTCAGTCGGTTAAGGCGCGGCCCGCTTCGGCGGGGCAAGAGCGGTGGGTTAGAATCGAAACCAGAGGCGAAGAGAGCCAAGTGTTCGTGAATGTTACGGACAATGGGGTTGGGCTTGACGAAGTAAATAAAAAGCGCCTTTTCGAAAAGAATTTTTCGACTAAAACAAAAACAGAGGGCACTGGTATTGGGCTCAGCATCAGTCGAAGATTGGTGCGCGCGGTGAGCGGCGACCTGACTCTGCGAAGATCTGAAGTGGGCCACGGCGCTGACTTTCAAATCACCTTGCCAAGAAAAGCCGTTGAGAACAAAGAAGAGAGTGATCGATCGCGAGGCGTTGCATGAGCGGCGCTCGTAAAATAAATAATTCGATCACCCGTGTTCAGGCCAACGACGAGGTCGTCAAATTGGCCAAAGCGCCGAGTTGGAATCGCCGAATTCTCATCGTCGACGATGAGCCCGAATTGGTTAAGATTTACGTTGAAACCCTAGCTGCCAAAAACCTCGAAGCGGTAGTTCGTTCTTCGCGGCTACAATCGGTGACCAACGCTGAAGTTGTACCTGACCCCAAGTTTGTTTTTGAAGTGGCCACTGCAACGAACGCGGCAGAAGCTATGGTCGAAGTGAAGAAAATGGCGAGCCAAGGTTTGAGTTTTGCCATGGGGTTTTTTGATGTTCGACTTGGCGCTGGGCCCGATGGCGTTGAGCTCGTCAGAGAAATATTTTCGTCTATGCCACAAATGTTTGCGGTGTTTGTCACCGCTTATAACGATCGCTCGATAAATTCAATTTCGAGCACCCTTGGTGTCGCACAGACTGCTCAGTGGGATTATATGAACAAACCGTTCAATGCTTCTGAAATAACCCAAAAAGCCCGAAACTTTGTTGCACTCTACAATTTGAAACAAGAAAGTGAACGAAACGAACTTGTGCGATCAGATTTGCAAAGGCAGGTTCTAGAAAGTTCGCGGTTGAGTTCTGTGGCGGCCGTAGCTCGGGGTGTAGCCCATGAGTTCGGAAATCTCTTGATGCAGATACTTGGCAAAGCAGAAATTAGTCGAAAGAAATCTGAGCCTGAAATGCGAGAGGCATTCGACAGAATTATTGATGCCAGTCAGCGCGCCCACGAGATCTTAGATCGTTTTAACAGTCTCTCTGATACCAAGTCAGTTTCGACTCAGAAAGCCTGGTGTCAGGTTGAAATGGTCGTCGACGAGGCGATCGATTTGTTGAGCCATCAATTTAAAAAGACCAACACGCGGGTGTCAGTGCTTCGTCGCGATAATGTAAAAGCATTTGTGCATAGCACTTCAATTCTGCAAGTTTTGGTTAATCTGTTTATCAATGCTCTACATGCGATGGGTTCGGATGGCCAAATTGATATTTCGTTGAAGGGCGGCGAAGGCTTTTTTGATCTCGAACTTCGAGATTACGGCCCGGGTGTGCCAGCCGATATTATTGATAAAATTCTCGAGCCTTTTTTTACGACAAAAGGAGAACAGGGCACCGGCCTTGGGCTGGCAATTTGTCGTGAAATTGTTGAAATCGATCACGCCGGCGATTTTAAGATTTTTAATCATCCGACAAAGGGCCTTTGTATTCATATTCATATTCATATTCCGTTTTTGCAAGAGGTGATAAGATGAACAAGTTTGATGCCGACCTAAACATTCTTGTTGTTGATGATGATGCGATGGTAAAGAACATTCTTGTTGAGTACTTGCAGGGGATGGGGTTTAAAAATGTTCATGCCGCAAAGAGAAGCTCGCAGGCTCTTCATATTTTGCAAGATTCTAAAGTCAGAATCGATCTCATCATTTCAGATTGGGAGATGCCCGAAGTTTCTGGGTTGACGCTTTTAAAGTCAGTTCGAAATAGCCCACATCGAAAATTAACTCCGTTTATTATTGTTACCAGCCAACGCTCAATGGAGCGCTTTAAGATCACTCAGGCCGCGCAGTGGGCCGTTGACTGTTATATTATAAAACCATTTCGCCAAGATTTGCTACGAACCAAAATATTTGAAGTCATGGGGTGGGATGAGCAAGCAGCTTCGTAATATTTTTGGCTTTCGATTTGCTCCGGCATTTTGCTTTAAGGCAAATCTTTGTTTTTTGCTCGTGGTATTGGCGCCACTAGCGAAGGCCGACACTTATGCCGAGACATTTAGTCAGTTTTCTGATGTCTATCAATCCCAAATGGTTTGGAATTTATCACTTCACGAACTTCACCCGCCGCTTTTGATTGCGGGGTGGGACTCTGGTTCTGGAGCACAGAACACTTCGTACTCAGTCGGCACAGGGCAAGATGGGGATTTCGTGCCAGCGCGTTACAGTCTATTTGGTACTGTTGTTGGTAGCGTGATCACGATCGACACCGATGTTCATTCAAATCTTCAATTTACCTCATTTCATTTGGCGGCGGGCTATACGTTGTCGCCAGTGGGGTCAAAGCCGCTGGTGATTCGATCGCAAAGCACCGTGCTTGTTGATGGGGCTATCGACTGCTCAGGCGCTTCGGGTTTGAGCGCGGTTTCAAGTATGACGACTTCGCGCACCGGTGCAGTTGGCCGCTGCGGTGGTGGCAATGGTGGCGCGAGCGTGGCGGCGGGCCAAGCCCCCGCAATTGCCAATCAGGGTTCTCATGGTGGGGTTTCAGTCACGGGTGGGGCCGGTGGGCCGCAAGCGGTATTTGTGAGCGGAGGTGAAGGCGGCGGCGGCGGTGGGGGTTACGTAAAATCTTTCGTCGCGGCGGGTGATAAGCCTGACCCAACACCCGGCGGAGATTCAAATGGCGGGCCCGGTGGCGTTGTGGGTAGCATTTTTCAAGATGATGGTTTCGTAAATGACTTAGCCGGTGCCGGTTCGGGCGGTGGTGGTGGCAGTGCTTACGATCTTGCAAATGTCGCCGGTCGTTCGAGCGGTGCGAGTGGTGGTGCCGGTGGCGGTAACATCCAAATCTATGCGGTTCAAGGTGTCACAATTTCGGCGACCGGTTCGATTAGGGCCAATGGTGGCGTTGGTGGCTCCGTAACAGCACCGTTTATTGGCGGTGCTGGTGGCGGCGGTGCCGGCGGCTCGGTTTTAATTTTTGCTGGCGGTATTATTGATACGACCGGCCCGGTGACGGCCTCTAGCGGCGCTGGTGGCGCAAGCCCTGGCGGTTCAGGTGGTAACGGTTCATGGGGCCGCACCTGGATTGTCGCTTCTACTGGCTATGCAACTCTCGGCAGCCCCGAAGATCCCGTTTCAAATTTGGCCAACCCTGGCGTTGCTCAGTACGAGACCGGTGTGACTTACACTGTGACTTCGGCCGCTCTTGATTTGGGCAGTTCGCTTCCGACAATCTCCGCCATCCCGGCACCTGTAATTGCGAATCAAGGCGCAGCCACACTTCTTTATCAATGGGCCTTTAGTGCATCAAATGACCCGACAAGTTTTTCAGGGTATGCTCTGGGCTCAACCTATCTTGGCAAACAGGTGCCGCGTTATGGTTCGTTTCAGATTCAACTCAATAACACAAGTGCGGTCACCCCTGTGACAATTTCTTCACTGGATTTGACGTTCGATTCTTATATTCAGAATAAATTTACATTCACGACTGGTTGTGGCGGCGACAAGGGGGCGAAGGTGGCAGCACTTTCGCGTGAAGCCCTGAGCCCAAGCACAGCAGATCTTGCCGGGTTTATTTCAGCCCCGTTTTTTATATTGCCGTTTGTCGCGCTCTATTTTTTCAGACGCCGTCGTTAGAAATGCACGCCTACGTGAAAGCCTGACGTCAGGTCAAACCCTGAGTAAGACCCCGTGCCGAAATAGAGTTTTAGATCGAGGTCGCCACCGAAGTAGGGTTGGTGCCACCATTTCTCTTGAGAAAAATTAAGAAAATTGTCTGTGGCAAAAGAGATTGCATTGCCGCCGTAGAGAATTCCGTTGCTGCAATGAAGATAAAGATTTTCAGTAATATTTTGATGGTAAGAAAACGCCGGCCCGGCCTGCCAATTGGTTGATGATGATAAGTTCTCGCGTTGTGAGCGTTTGAGAATTTGGATCGTCTCGACTAAAAAGCCGAGGCCCCACTCGCTTTCTAGCGGTTCGCGCCAAAACCGCAATGCGTAGTTAGAGTCCACCCACGAATCTTGAAAGGGCAATTTCGCCGAATTATTGGGCTGCCATTTAACTTGAGAGTACTCGAGTTGAGCTTGATAAAGCGGGCGTTCTTCTTTTTGAAATCGAAACCAAACACTCGCTGAAGCATTAGCAAAGCCGTCCAAGCTAGTGGAGAAATCGTTCGAGTCGGCTGAAGTCGTGCGATAGTGCAGATTGGCTTCGATCGCAGTATCGAACACGGGGTGCTGCTTTTTCAGTGGAGGAGGCGCGCTGGCCTCGGGTGATGGCAATGGTGAGGGCGCCGCGGCGACCGGGGCCACCGGTGGTGTCGCAGCTTCGGGTTTTACAATCGGTGCGGACGCGACCGGTTTTGTCGGCAAAGATTTTTCTTTTTTTGCAGTGACGGCGACACCGGGGGCAATTTCGCCGTCGTGAACGGAGTCGACTTTTGAAAGATCAAATTTGGCAACCTCACTGAAGAGACCCATCCGACCCGTTGAAACCCCGGCGGCTACGCGCCAATAGTAAATCTGTTTTTTAAAGTTAGACCAGGCAAATTTTTGTGCGTCGACCTTAACCATAATTTCTGGGTCAGAAAAATCGGCGGTCGCTGAAATCTCGAGATTGTAGAAGTCGGCACCTGGCACGGCTTCCCAATTGAATTCAATTTGCCGACCTTTTGGGTTTTCGTCAGCCCAAGCGACTGGCCAAAGTTCGCCCCAGATTCGATTGAGCCAAGTTTCTTTCTCGGCTTTTGGTTTCTCTTGGGTTGCAGGCGCCGCGGCGGGTGCTCGAGCCTTGGGTAAAAGAAGTTTCGGTGCGGCCAAGGGGTCACGAATAAAATAGATCGGTAGTGTATCTTGCGGGGGTATTTTAAATCCGCTTGAATCGATTCCGTAAACCTTTAAGAAAGTCTCGCCTTCAATGTGGGGTGCAAGATTTAAGTTGTTTTGCGTAGATTCAGCCGGGCTCGTTGTGTCACCAGCCGTGTTCGTCGCCTCAAGTATGTAGCGCTGGGCCCCTTCGAGTGGAAGCCAACTGAAAAAGACGTCCGAGTTTAGTACGAAGCGGTCACGTGGCAGGGGCGAAGTGTAGCGAATGCGCGGGGCGGGTATAACGTCGACGATAATCTCACTTGAAACAGCGCCGTCGTTGTTTGCCAAACTCAGGTAGTGGGTGCCGACCGAAAGATTGAGATCCGCTTGAAGCGATTGGTCGACCAAAAACTCATTCTTCTCGTTGCCAGGCGGTGAATCAACAATTCTTTTTGCATCACCCACCCACTTGGCGTGAAACTTTGCTGTCGGCTCGTGGGTATAGACGTGTACTTCTCGTGGGTGCTCAAACTTAATGTCGCTCGCGATTTTGGCAGATTCGGATATTTTTTCTTTGTCTAAAGTAAAGCGGGTGCCCTCTGACATTTTGACCGTCGCCGTTTCGTTGGCGGAGTTTTTTAATTGAATCTCTCCGCTTCGAATCTCAATTTCAACTTTATCGCCCTTGACCGATTTTAAACTGAGGTCGGAGCCAGCGCGGGCCTCGATCTGCCAACTGTCGGTGGCGACGCCGAAATCGCGTTGACCACTCATGCTGACCATTTGCCCGCGTGCAAACCGTATGTGAACCAAATCTGGCTCTGTGGCCGATGGCGGCTCGAGCACAACAAGAGTGTTTTCGTGTAGATCGATGTGGATGTTGCCATTGAGATTGAGTTCGGCTGAGCTGTGCTCGAGAGTCAGAATGTTGTCGTAAGAAAGTAAAGTGTCAGAAGGCTCGCCGTCTTCCCAAACCACCGAGTTGTGATTGCGTCTTTTGACGCCTTGTCTTTTTTCTACGATGTAGCCAATTGGTTTTTGAACTTCGTTGCTTCCGCTGCGATGATCGATTTGGTCATACGGCCACCCGGTCACAAGCAATGCTGCCTGTAGGGTAAGTAGAAATATTGTGATCAATATCAATTTGCGGTCCATAACGCGATAACACCTCAATTTCTTTTCGGAAATATTGGATCTGCCTGAAAGTATTTGCGCTTCTAACTAGACCTTGGCCCTAACAAGATGTTCTCAAGCGTGGCGGTTATGAATAATATAGAGAGATGTCTGGACCAAAGGATAAAGTTAAAACCGAAAAAAAACGCATTCTGGTTGTTGAGGACGATATCGCCATTATTACGATCTTGGCAGAGGCGTTGACTCAAGAGAATCACGAAGTGAAGACCACGCAATCGGCCCATGAGGCGCTCGAGTTGGTAAAGACCTTTCGACCGCATCTGGTTATCACAGATAATGACATGCCCGATATGTCGGGTATCGAAATGCTAAGGCATTTTCGTTCGCAACAGAACTACGTGACGGTGATATTTATTTCTGGGCGAACTGATTCGCAATTTGTGGCTGAGGCTCTTCGAGCCGGGGCCGACGACTATATTCGCAAGCCATTTCGAATGAATGAGCTTTTTGCCCGTATCGAGGTCGCCATGCGGGTCAATGAGGTTCATAGCGACTTACTTGACGCTAACTTGCGGCTGCAAGAAATGATTGATCACGACGATCTCACTGGGCTCTATAACATGCGGTCGATGTACGATAAAATTGATGTCGAGATAAAGCGCGCAAAGCGTTTCGGCCGCCATGTGGCTTGCGTCATGCTTGACATGGACAAATTCAAATCCGTCAATGATCAGCACGATCACCTTTTCGGAAGTTTCGTTCTGAAAGAAGTGGGTGAGATCATAAAAAATAGTATGCGCGATGTTGACTTCGCTGCGCGCTATGGTGGCGACGAGTTTTTGATTGTGCTTACTGAAACCACACTTGAGGGTGTGAGAATTTTTTCGGAGCGAGTGCGCAAATCGATCGAGGGCCAAAACTTCGAGCTAAACAAAGACAAGATTCGGCTCACCTGCAGTCTTGGTTTTAGCGTCGGCGGCACGGACGACAATCGTACAGCCCGTGACCTTGTGCGCGAGGCTGATCATGCCCTCTATAGAGCGAAACACGGCGGTAGAAATCGAATTGAGGGTTAGCTACTGCTGGCTTGAGGCTTCTTCGCGGGCGAGCTCGTGACTCCACGAGCGCCAAACCGCAATCTTTTTCTTTACGTCTTGATCTTCGTCGTCGACTTCAATAACGGGCCCTTTCGGGTTGGGTACGCGCAAGGCTTTTGAAACCTGATTGCGCAATAGCTCGCTTTTTGATCTCTGAAGAACGGATAGTAAGGTTTTAATATTTTGATTGGTTGGCTGTCTTCGCATGGCGCTCACTATTTCTTGGCGCAGTTCTTCGTTTTAGCCCTCGGTCAGCAAGACTTCTTTTAGTACTAATTTAACATCTGCCGACGGGCTGTCCATTATGCTGCGAAAGGCCGTAATTCGAATCGTGATTGCGGCAGTAGGGTCTTTTACTATACGAAGGCTTTTCTCAAGTGGGCTCGACCAAGTCGAGGCCTCCATGTCGCCAAAAAAGCTGAAGCTTCGTGAGGCTTCGAAATCTTTTTGGCCCGGGCGCTTCACGGCCCACGTATGGTCGCCGAATTTTACAAACTTAAAAATGCGACCTGAGGTGCGCATTTCAAAGTGTTTCAGTTCAGGTTTTAGCTCATCGTCCGTTATCTTAAAATCGACTCGGTAAGTTTGCAGAGATTCGATGAAATTATCGAAGAACTTCCAATTGGTAAAAGACTTGGCGTCACGGTTCTTCCAGCCCTGCGAGGTATTTTGAAACTCAGCGATCGGGTGAGAGTCGTGTAATATTGAAATCCGCTTGCCGAGCTCAATTGATTGAGTCTCGTCTGTTGCTTTGCGACTTTCGCCCGTGACTTTGCGGGTCTCGCCAACACTGGCTGGCATTCTCGAGGTATCGACGGCATCAATAATCTCGCCGCTTGATTCTAATGCAAAGAAAATCGACCCGGCCAAAATCAAGGCTTGGGCCGCGATTTTAGTGAAACGCTGTGCTGGCCGCTCGTTGAGGTTCGTGAACGTTTGATTTTTCATGCTGTTCTCAGTTTGGCACGGCTTAACTTGAAACGCAAAAATGTCGAAAAAGGCGTCTCAAATTGAGACAGGGCCCTTCATATTCAATTGTATTTTACCTGAGCATCTCGATTATTTGATCAATCAGTGCCAGGCGGTATTTGGGGTCTCTTAATGTCTGTTTATAGAGGCTCTCTCGCAAATGATCGATTCTGAGCTCATTCGTAAGCATACTAAAAAACAGACTCGAAATTGTCAGCGGGTCACCCTTTGCGAGGCGGGTCAGTTTATTTTTCTGCGCTGTTCGAAAGAAGGCGATCAGGAGCTCGAACAAATTTGAAAAGTAACCACGAAAAACGTCTTCGGCCGGCGAGTGCAGGCGGTCGTATTCGCGTATAATAATAAGGCCCGTATCTCGATTTTCGGAAAAATAATTGATTAAATTTTCGGCGAAGAGGCGTAGACGCACAATATATTCTTCGTGCGAGCGTGGGAGTAGAAGAATTTGCTCTGCCATTTCGAGGCGATTTTGGGCGATATCGACCAAACACGCACGATAGAGGCCTTCTTTGCTTTTAAAGTAATAGCTAATTTGGCTCGAATTGGTTTTTGCAGCTTTAGCAATTTCTCGAATCGATGTCCCGCTCAGGCCCCTAAGTGCGAAGAGGTGACGGGCCGCTCTCAATAGCCCCTCGCGGCCATTGAGCTTTGTTTCGTTAGAGAGGGCTTTGAACTTACGGACTGAACGTCTGTGAGAAGCTTTACGGCTCGCCTTTGGTTTCACGCGTGTCATCGATGGTTATCTCTTAACAGAGCTAGACAAACTTGACCAAAGGTTAGGTTCTCGCCGAGCTTAATGCCAAAATCTAAAATATCAGTAAGAATACATGTATCAAATTGAGCCAAAATACCCCCTGCCTCGACCAAAACCGCGAAATTTCATTATCAATCGATTGAGCTATAAATTCAATCAGTTGATTGAATTTATACAATCTATGATTTAAAATGATATCCGGACTTTGGTAGATTTGTACAACGTGCGTCTGCGTTACGCACATCAAGGAGGTCAGCTGTGGCTGGCATTAGCGGGTTTCTAGCGGCGTATTCACAAACAGCCCAAATATCTGTGGGCCTTTTGGCGGCTTTAATTTTTGGCTACTTCGGGGCGCCATTTTATTTGTGGGCAATTGCAGCCTTGGCATTGCTCGTTGGTTTAGCGGCGCCACTCCCGGTGCTTATTTCAACTGCTGTGGTTGCGGCGGTTTTCTTAATTCGGCCTGTACGCCGAATTTTGGTGAGTTCTCTCGTTATGAAAGTGATGAAGGGGATTATGCCCGTTATTTCGGCCACCGAGCGAACGGCTTTAGAAGCCGGAGTTGTTTGGATGGAGTCCGAGCTTTTCTCTGGTCGCCCGAATTTCAGAAAAATTCTCGCCCAGCCAGCTCCGAAACTTTCGAAAGAAGAACAAGAATTTATGGACGGGCCCGTCGAGAAGCTTTGTGGGATGGTCAATGACTGGGATATTTGGCGCTCGCGCGAATTACCAGACGACGCCTTTCGCTATATCAAAGAAGCGGGGTTTCTCGGGATGATTATCCCGAAAGAATACGGCGGCAAAGGCTTCTCGAATTATTGCCACGCCGAAGTCGTCGCTAAAATTTCATCGCGCTCGATCCCGACTGGCACGACCATTATGGTGCCGAATTCTCTTGGCCCAGCTGAGCTTTTAATTCATTACGGCACTGATGCGCAGAAGAAACATTGGCTGCCAAGGCTGGCGCGCGGCGAAGAACTGCCATGTTTTGGTTTGACTGAGCCTCAAGCCGGCAGCGATGCGGGCTCAATTGTTTCTGAGGGTGTACTCTTTAAGGGCGAAGACGGTAAGATTTACGTTCGTCTCAATTGGAATAAACGCTGGATTACGCTTGCTGCGATTTCGACAGTCATTGGCTTGGCATTTCGGCTCAAAGATCCAGAAAATCTTCTCGGCAAGGGTGAAGACCTTGGCATTACTTGCGCCCTAATACCCTCGAAAACCCCCGGGGTGTCGATTGGCCGTCGCCACGATCCGCTTGGAGTGCCATTTTACAATTGCCCAACTGAAGGTAAGAACGTCGTCGTCAACGCCCAAGATGCGATTATCGGTGGCCACGATGGCAGCGGTCATGGTTGGAGTATGTTGATGGAGTGCTTGGCTGCAGGCCGCGGCATTTCGTTACCCGCGCAATCGGTATCTGGCATTAAGTTGCTCGCACGAGTGACCTCGGCTCACAGCACGATTCGAAAGCAATTTGGAGTTTCAATTGGTAAGTTTGAAGGGGTTGAAGAGCCCCTCGCGCGCATCGGTGCCAGCGCATACTATATGGATGCCATGCGAAAATTTACTCTCAGTGCACTCGATCAGGGCCTCAAGCCGCCTGTCGTAACCGCGATTGCCAAATTTATTTCAACTGAAATGGGCCGCAAAGGTGTAAACGACGCAATGGATATCACCGGCGGTCAGGGCATTTCGATGGGCCCGCGTAATATTGTGGCGATACCATATATCGCGACACCGATCGGTATCACGGTTGAGGGTGCGAACATCTTAACAAGAACGTTAATTATTTTTGGGCAAGGCGCACTGCGAGCGCACCCGTATGCTTTTAAAGAAGTGAATGCAATTGAGAAGAATGACTTGGCGGGTTTTGATGGCGCATTTTGGGGCCACATTGGTCACGTCGTTCGAAATGCCTGCCGCTCATTTGTGTTAAGTGTCACGCGCGCGCGATTGAGAACGGGCGGCCCGGCAAGAGAAGTGGGGCGCCATTATCAAAAAATGGCATGGGCGTCGGCGACATTTGCCATTATGGCCGATCTTGCAATGGGCTTACTTGGCGGCAAATTGAAGTTCAAAGAAAAAATCACTGGTCGTTTCGCCGATGTTTTGACCTGGATGTACGTCGGTACCGCGACACTCCATCGTTGGGAAACTGAAGGTCGTCGCAAAGAAGATCTACCTTTTGTCGAATATTCGATGGCAAAAGCTTTTAGCGAAATTCAAAACGCCTTCGATGGTATTTTTGCAAACTTCGATGTGCCGATACTTGGCTGGATATTTAAAGGCCCGATTCGGTTTTGGGCGAATCTAAATACGCTCGCTGGCCCGCCTTCAGACGAGCAAGGTCACAAGATTTGCGAGCTGATGATGACCGATTCTGAACAGCGTGATCGCATTACGGCCGGTATCTATTTGCCAAAGAGCCCACTTGAGGCGGTTGGCCGCGTTGAGCATGCCTTTAAAATTATTAAAAAGGCCGAAGCGAGTGATCATAAAATGCGAGTGGCCGTTAAAGAAAAGAGACTGCCGAAGGTAAAGGGGCAGAAGCTGATCGACGAGGCCCTAGCCAAAGGTGTGATCTCTCAAGAAGAAAAATTGAACCTACAAAAGGCCGAAGAAGCGCGTTGGGATGCCATTCAGGTGGACGATTATTCACAATCTGAATATCATTCAAGAGAGGCGGGATCTAGCCCTCGCCCATTGAATGAGGTCTATGCCAAGTAGCGACAGTCCGGCGAAAAAAAATAGTCCTGGCGCCCTAAGCGCTGACGACGAAACAACCGACGTCAGCGTGGCCGCGCCTGGGTTTACCGACGAGTTTACAAGCCCCGTTGATGTGCAGCTCGACGATTTGACCCCGATACCCTCGCTATCGATTTATGGGACAGAAGGGGCTACTCATTCGCTTCGAGAAATGTTTCGAAGCGTTAATTTGTTTGCCGGCTTCCCGGATGAACTTATTGATCAACTTAAAAACGCGACCTCAATTACCACTGTGCCGGCTGACTCGCAAATTCTGAAACAGGGCGAGGTTAATAATAATCTTTATTTTCTGAATCTGGGCACTGTCGATATTTATGTCGACGGTGGTATTGTGGCAACGATGCGAAGAAAAGGTGATTTGTTGGGCGAGATGAGTGTCATCACCAAAAAACCTTGCGCCGCCACCATCGTTGCTAAAACACCGGTCGAATTGATCTGTGTTAACACCGAGCAGTTTCGTATGCTCGCACGTGATAACACCGATCAATTTGACCATGTGCTATATCGAATCTACTCTCGAATTCTTGCCGATAAATTAAATGTCACCAACCAACGCGCTAAGAAAATGTCTGAAACTGCAGTTGCGCTTGAGCGTGCCCAAGCCGAGCTTCAAGATATTAATTCGCAACTTGAGCGGCGGGTGGGTGAGCGAACTCAGGCCTTGCAATCAAAACTTCAAGAGTTATTGAACCGACACTTAGTATCGTTAAAAGATTCGATTAAGACCATTGCCTCTGCCTCTGATGAGGCCACTCGAATGGTGTTGAATGAAACTTTTGCCGAGGTTGAAGGGGTCATGCGGTTTATTGAGCCGATAGTTCAAAGATTCAATCTCGAAGTTTCTCTAAAATCTAAGAAAGTATTGCTCGCCCAAACAGAGAAGCGGGCGCAAACGACGGCCAAGATGGGTCTTGCTGGCACGGGCATTGGTATTGAAGTTGCTGAGAGTGTCGATGCAGCGGCTGAGATTATATCGAAAGAAAAAATCGATGTGGCGTTGGTCGATGGTGAGTCCCTTGACCTCGTGCTTAAAATTGAAAATTTACCCAAAAAGCCAAAGGTCGCTTACATTGCGACTGAGGCTATTGCCCAAAATTTAACCAGGCTGATGCAATTGCCCACTGTCCCCAATATTGTTTCGATTCGAAAAGATGATCGTGCAGGTAGTGTGCGAACAATTGTGAGCGCAGTCACCAAGCTTTGCAGCCCTAATATTTTTGGGTTCGAAAAATATTTGAATGTGGGCGCCGATATCAAAGAGGCCCCGGTTAAGCACAGCGATGATCGTGCCCCCCTCAATCAGCAGGTGCGACAATACTTTTCGCGGGTTGGCGTTCGCGGTTCAATTCTTGATAGTGTCGCGATCGTGCTTGAAGAGCTTTTGATGAACGCGATTTATGACGCCCCGACTGACGATAAAGGCGAGCCAATCTACAATTCATTGGACCGTACGACGAAGGTTGGCTTGGGCCCTAATCAGCAAGGGGTCTTGAGGTACGCTACTGACGGCGCGCTACTGGCGATCTCGGTTGAAGACCCTTTTGGCGCCTTGGCCCCCCATACGCTACTGAAATATCTGGACAGTTGTTACAATAACCGAGCCGGGGAGCTGCAGGTTAACAAAGGCGGAGCCGGCCGCGGACTTCACCAAATAGTTGAAAACTCTCAGTTTGTTGTCTTTAACGTCCAACCGCGGCGTAAAACTGAGGTTATTGCCTTCTTTGATGTGGTGCCGAGCGCTAAAGAAGTCCACCAGCCCATGTTGCATTTTTTCACCCAAATATAGCAGCCCCCAAAATACGCAAAATGCTATTGCTAGTGCCCCTAAGATTTGTTATTGATTTGGGTCTTAATTTTCGTTGTTAGTGTTGTTATTAGTGAACTTACCCAAAGGCGAGAGCATATGAAAAAAGATTTTCACCCTGAGTTTAGAACAGTTGTTTTTAAGGACATTTCTTGTGATTTCGCTTTCTTGACTAAGTCGACCTCTCGAACCAAAGAGACCATTAAGTGGGAAGACGGTAAAGAATACCCCGTTCTTAAATTTGAAGTTTCAAGCGCCTCTCATCCGTTCTACACGGGTAAACATCGTATGATGGACACTGAAGGTCGCGCTGAGAAATTCAAAAAGAAATACGGCCGTTCTACAAAATAACTGCTTAAAAAAAAGCCCACCTTTAAGTGGGCTTTTTGTTTTTTAGCGCAAGGCTAATAAACGATCTTGGCTGGTGTTATTTCAAGATGCCGGCACTCAATCCGTAGCGCTCTGATTGAGATTGAAGAACTCGGTACGGGTTGTCTGAAAAACCAATCAAATACAAACAGGGCTCAAGGTTCTTCTCGAACACCGGGCGAATAAAACTCTGGCCTGGGTAAAAACCTTTATCTGGTTGCCAGTTCATGTCTGGCGACATTTTGGGGTCGAGCTCAAACGTGAAAGAAATAATACCATGGGCGCCGAACGCCCAGTCGGTGGTGTCGCCGCTGGCGATGTAAAGAGTAGACGATTGCTCAGGAGTATAGCCGTTCCACTTCGCCATGGTTTCAGCCATAGTTTTGTGAACCATAAAGGCCTTCTGATCAGAGATTCGATCGTTGGTATAGCCCCATGGGAAGAGTATGAGCTCCGAAAACGTATGAAACGTTAGGTCGATCGAAATATTGCTATGCGATTCGAAAAACGTTTTGATGTTCAGGGTCTCAGGTTCGCTGAATGCGCTCGGGCCGTGATAGACCTCAGAGTCGCCATTATCGCTTGCGCCGCCCTCGCCCCAGTGGTGACCGTAATTTCGATTAAGATCGACACCTTCGCTGCCGTCGGTGTTGTGGCGACGATTTTTGCGCCACAGCTGATAGTCGCCGCTCGAAATGTCATACTCCGCGCCATCAGGGTTCACGCAGGGCACGATGTAGACTGTACGATTGCTAAGCAAATCAACGATGCGCTTGTCGCCGGCAGTGAAATGTTCGGCTAAATATTGCGCCAGCTGCAAGGGCGTTTCGATTGAAACGTGCTCACGTGCGTGGTGACCACCCATAAAAAATACTGCAGGGCGCGCGCCATCTTTGCCATCAGCAGAGAGGGTGAGTAACCACTGATCGCGGCCTTCAAGCGATTTACCAATGGTCGAAAGCTTTACGATGCTGGGGTACTGACTGGCGATTTTTTGAATCTCTTGGGTCAGGCGCTCGTAATTGTGAAATTGCGAATCATAGGGCGGAAAGTCGCGAGTGTTCTCATGGGTAATTTCAAACGACGTATCGAGAAGCCCTGATTTTTTGGCAATAGCTAAATCTTTCTCGCCACCGATTACGAAGACAGAGTCTTCAATGACTCCTTCGATCGAAAGGCCAAGGTTGGCAATTTTTGAACGCTCATCTTTGTTTTGAGCTTTTAGTCTCATCCAATAATTTGTCGGGCCGGCGTGAGCGCCCGTTGCGATCGCGGCAATAAGGCCAACGGCCAATGCCTGCAACGCTTTGATAGTAATACGATGCATAGAATCCCCCTCTATTTGAATGCGAAAATTGTATCTACAATTTGAAGTGCGGCGTTAGGTTTATTTGAAGTGAACGGCGCGTTAACTTTTGCGGGGGGTATCTTATAAGACTCGTTCTTCAATCACGGAGTGGTGCACCGGAAATTCTTTTTCAAGAATCTGACGAAAAAACTCGATGCCATGGCGCTTTTTTGTTTCGATGACCAGCTCGCAGGCGACGACATGGGGTGAGACATTCCAAATATGCAGATCGGTGATCTTTGCGCCCTCAGATTCAATACGCTTGCGAAGAAGGCTATAATCGATGTGCCGCGAGTGGCCATCGAGAAGCTCCCAGCCGGTGTCGCGAATGAGGCTGATCGACCAACTTAAAATCACGATGGCGCCGACAATGCCTATGGCAGGGTCGAGAAAGTTGAGCCCAAAGAATTTGCCCAAGAAAAGTGCGATAATTGCGCCCACTGAAGTGATGGCATCGGCGATGACGTGAATATAAGCGGCGCGAATGTTGTGATCACGTTTTTCATTGTGTTTAGGCTTGCTGTGGCTGGCGTGATCATGCGCGTGTGCGTGGTCGGCATGATTGTGCGAATGATCGTGATTGTGATCATGTCCGTGATCGTGATTGTGCCCATGCCCATGGCTGTGGCCGTGGTCATGCAAAATGACAGCTGAAATCAAATTTACCATTAGGCCAAGGCCGGCCACGTAGAGGGCTTCATTAAAATTAATCGCCTCGGGGTGAAAGAGTCGCTCGAGTGATTCTTTGGTAATGAGCGCAAAGACCGCGAGCAGGGTGACCGCGCTGGTGAAGCCGCCGAGAGCGAGAAATTTGCCGCCGCCAAAATTAAAATGTTTGGCCATTTCGGGGTGGGTGGCCAGTCGGTAGGTCAGATAGGTAATGCCGAGTGCGAGGGCATGGGTCGACATGTGCCAACCATCAGCCAAAAGCGCCATCGAGCCAGTGATATGACCAAAGAAAATTTCGAGCACCATCATAACGAGAGTGATCGCCAGCACCCAAAACGATTTACGCACATTTTTTCGAATGCGTGGGTCGAGGTACATGTAATGATTTTTGCAAGAATGTTGATTCATAATTTCACTCTAGCGAAGCCTCGGCCTCTACTTGTATTGGCGAAAACGATCCATTGCTTCAACTAATTTATGAACGATGCCGGGCTCCAGCCCTGAGTGGCCCGAGTCAGGTATGATATGCAGTTTGGCTTCGGGCAAAACTTTATGAAGCTCCCAAGCATTTTCGATTGGGCAAACGACGTCATAACGGCCATGAACAATTTCGGTCGGTATCTTTCGAATTTGGTGGGCATTTTCAATCAGCCAATTGTCGGTTTCGAAAAAAGCCTTATTGGTGAAGTAGTGACACTCGATACGGGCAAAGGCGAGCGCAAATTCGGGGTCGTCAAAGTCATGCATGAGTTCGGTGTCGGGTATAAGCTTTGAAGTTGAGCCCTCCCACACACTCCAGATGCGGGCGGCGTTGAGGCGAGTCGCCTTGTCGGGGCTCGTGAGGCGTTTGTAGTAGGCTGAGACGAAATCATGGCGCTCATTTTCAGGGATGTGATTTTTATAGGGTTCCCAATGGTCAGGGAAGATAAAGCTCGCACCTTTTTGATAAAACCAATCAATTTCTTTTTTGCGGCAGAGAAAAATACCGCGAAGGCAGATTGATTTTACTTTTTGAGGGTGAGTTTCTGAATAGGCGAGCGCAAGTGTTGAGCCCCAGCTGCCGCCAAACACATGCCATTTTGAAATTTTCAAATGTTCGCGAATTTTTTCGGTATCACCGACGAGATCCCAGGTGGTGTTTTCTTTTAGCTCGGCATGCGGGGTGCTCTGGCCCGAGCCGCGCTGATCAAAAAGAATAATGCGATAGTGATTCGGGTCAAAATAGCGACGATTTTTCGGGCTGATGCCGCCACCAGGGCCACCGTGAAGAAAAACAACCGGGTCACCCTTAGGGTTGCCGCACTCTTCGTAATAGAGTTCATGAAGATCAGAAACTTTGAGTCGGCCTTGGTTGTACGGCTCTAATTCGGGGTAAAGTTCGCGCATAGCTCGCTCCGGGTTATTTATTTCGCGGGGCACTCACAGCGAGTGCTCGATCACTTTTCGATTATTGCTGTTACACCCATTCCGCCGCCGGTGCAAATCGAGATCAAACCTCGGCCCCCGCCACGTTGGTTGAGCATTTTGGCAAGGCTCGCAACTAAGCGCGCGCCCGTTGCGGCGAAGGGGTGGCCGAGAGCGACACTGCCTCCGCTGACATTCATTTTTGAACGATCGACTTTACCGAGTGCTGTGGTTTGGCCAAGGCGAGAGCGGCAAAAATCCTCTGACTCCCACGCTTTAAGGGTGCAAAGAACTTGAGCCGCGAAAGCCTCGTGGATTTCGTAAAGATCGAAGTCTTGCAGTTTCAAATTTGCTCTTTTCAGCAGGCGCGCGACGGCGTAGGTGGGTGCCATCAAGAGACCTTCGGCTTTGACGAAATCAACAGCCGCGACTTCGCAATGTGTGAGGTAGGCGAGTATCGGCAAATTGCGTTTCTTTGCCCACTCTTCAGAAGCGAGAAGAACGGCTGCCGAGCCGTCAGTGAGTGACGACGAATTGGCGGCGGTTAATGTGCCAGCACCAGAGCGATCAAATGCCGGTGGCAATTTTGCCATTTTTTCAAGAGTGGATTCGCGCACATTGTTGTCGCGATCAAGCCCACCGTAGGGGATGATCAGATCATTATAGAAGCCGGCCTTGTAGGCGCGCAGGGCATTCATGTGGCTCGCCAACGCCAGTTCGTCTTGCTCTTGGCGGGTCACCTTCCATTCTTTCGCCATCAACTCGCAGCTCTGACCCATGCTTAAGCCAGTGCGCGGCTCTTGCACCATCGGTGTAATCGGCTTGAAATCAGTTGGGCGAATCTGCGCGATAATCTGCATTTTTTCGACGAATGTTTTAGCGCGCGAGAGTTTTAATAATTTTTGACCGAAACGGCGATCGAAAACAATTGGCAGATCACTGTTTGAATCGACTCCGCCGGCGATGCCACTCTCGATTTGCCCGAGGGCAATTTTGTTAGCGACAAGAATAGAAGCCTCGAGCGAAGTGCCGCAAGCTTGCGAAACCGTATAGGCCGGAGTGTAAGCCGAAAGCCCGCTGCCAAGGGCGCATTCGCGGGCGAAGTTCCAATCCGACGAGTGCGCCATAACCGCTCCAGCGGCGACCTCGCCTAAGATCTGGTCTTTGAGGTTGAAGCGATCGACCAGGCCTTTGAGCGCGGCGGTCATAAGGTCTTGGTTCGAAACCCCCATATAGGCCCCAAATGACCGTGCGAAGGGGATGCGAACGCCACCAACAATTGCGACTTTACGGGGTTCCATGAGGGATTCCTTTCGTTTGATTGAATGTAATAGCGTAGGGCTTTTTGCAATGCAGTAGCAAGAAAATTTCTGTTAAATTTTCTCGTCGTCGGGCATTTGCTGACCTAAAATAGAATTTCATGAATACAGCAGACGAGTTTCTCGCTACCGGTAGTAAATTTCATCTTGGTGCTCTCGAAACAGAGAAGGTTCACCCGTCGACACGCGATCTTTCAGATCTAGCTCTCAACAATTTGCCTCAAGCCATATCAACATTAGCCGCGGTTGATTTTGTTGCTCTTGAAAAAATGAAAGCAAAGGTGCCTGAAATTCTGCGACTTCGCTCGGCAATTGCTGAGGTCTTAAAAGCCGGGCATCGAATTTTTTTATGCGGCTGTGGGGCCACGGGTCGTCTTTCATTGGCCCTTGAATATCTTTGGCGCGAAGCCAACCCGAAGAGCCCTGATTCGGTGGTGGCCTTTATGGCGGGTGGTGATATCGCGCTTGTGCATTCGCTTGAAGGGTTTGAAGATTACCCCGAGTATGGTGCGCGCCATTTGCAAGATCTTGGGTTTCGCGATGGCGATTTGTTGATCTCTTGCACTGAAGGTGGTGAAACCCCTTACGTCATCGGCGCCACTGAAGCGGCGTCAAACATTTCGGCACAGAAGCCATTTTTTCTTTATTGCAATCCTGATACTGTTTTGCGCGAGAATGTCGATCGGTCGCGGCAGGTCATCGACAATCCGAAAATTGAAAAAATTAATTTAACCGTGGGCCCGATGGCCCTTGCCGGCAGCACGCGCATGCAAGCCTCAACAGTTTTGCAGCTGGTCGTTGGCGTGGCCCTTTTGAGCAAAGCAAGCCCTGAGCAAATTTTGAGATTCTTAAGCGAACTGCAAAACTATATGCGTAGCGAGGCGCAAGAATTTCTGCCGGGCTTTATCGAGCGCGAAGCGCGCGAATATCAGGCCGGTGGTTATGTCATTTACTGGGTGAAAGATTACCCGATCACGGTGTTTACCGACACCACCGAGCGTGCGCCAACGTTTTCGCTGACGCCATTTAGTCACCGTTCGGCCGAGCGACTTCTTAAGCTGAAGCCTTCGCTCTGTTACATCGGGCTGCCCGAAGCCAAGGATGCTAAAAGTGCTTGGCAAAAACTTTTGTTGCGCCCACCTCGCCCACTCAATTGGGTCGAGGTCGACGATCGCACTAGCAGTGATTATTTAATGGCCTTTGATTTTAGTCAGAAAGCTCGCGAGTTTCGCTCGTGGTTAACCAAAGAAGCCCAGCATTCTGATTTCGAAATTTCTCGCCGCGACGATCGGCTTTTGTGGAGTTTTCAAGACTACGAACGAGCATTAGGCCTGCCCTCGGCAGATGAAATTTCGCCTGATCTTCGGCCGTTGTTTGAGCATTTACTATTGAAGATGTTGTTGAACATCCATTCGACCCTAATCATGGGGCGCATGGGGCGTTACAAGCGAAATCTTATGACCTGGGTATACCCCACGAATGGCAAGCTTATTGATCGCGCCACTCGATATGCGAGAACTCTGTTGAAAGAAGACGGTCTTGAGATTTCTTACGAAGACGTTGTTCGAAAATTATTTGAATTAAAAGGCCGCGTGACGGCCAACGAGTCCATCGTGTTGGCGACCTACGGTTCATTTAAAGGCTCGTAGGCCATTCAAAATTTAATCCGCTAAATATATATTTTTAATCGCACGCTTCTGAAGAAACGGATTGCACAGCAAACGGAGCGCGAATGCCATTGGCATCGAATGTGCCGTTGCCAACCGAAGTGACCTCAAGTGAAGAAGAAATCGGATGCATGCCATCAAAAATATAACGCAAGCTAAACGCTGTGGTGAAAAGGGTATGCGCAGAGCCAGAGCTATCGATAACGAGAGAAGTTCCAGTCGAAATTTCGGCCATTTCGGTACCCCACTGATTCAGTTTTGGGCATCTCGTTTTAATTTCGGTGATGATCATCTCTTGAAGGGCGACTGGCAAAACTGAGTTAGGTAGAAATGCAGCTTGGGGGACTGAAGCACGGGTCACGCCACAAATGAGCGTAGAAAAACCAATAGCCAAAGAAAGTACGAGTGATTTCATAAGGTCCTCCGGTTTAATAGTTGATGACCGGTAAGGTATACCCCATAAGGCATTTACGAACCATTAGATTTGAATAAGAGCGCGCGGTAACGGAGGCTTAGGCTATAAAACTTACAGCTTTCGGTCTGCGAAGTCGGCCACCTGTTGCCTGACGCTGGCGGTGACCCAACAGTCTATCGGGCGTACTCGATCGCTTGTGTTTCGCGCACAACGGTCACTTTGATTTGACCAGGGTATTGCATATCGGTTTCGATCTTTTGGGCGATCTGTTTGCTCAGCTCGAGAGAACGCCAGTCATCGAGTTTTGAGCCATCGACATAGACCCGAATTTCGCGGCCTGCACTGAGAACATGGGTGTCAATCACGCCTTCGAAGCCTCTCGCGATCGTTTGCAGATCTTGAATTTTCTGAGTGTAAGATTGGACAGTCGACCGACGGGCGCCGGGGCGAGCCCCAGAAATGGCATCGGCGGCGATCACAATATAAGCGAGGTCAGTGCTGGGTTGCTCGTCAAAGTGATGGGCGCGCACGGCATGTACGATGGTGTCGTTCTCGCCATTTTGTTTGATAAAATCAGCGCCGATCACAGCGTGGCCGCCATCAGTTGAGTGATCCATCGCTTTGCCGATGTCGTGCAACATACCAGCGCGGCGAGCGTCCTTGAGTGGCACGCCGAGCTCTGTTGCCAAAAGGCCCGCGAGAAAGCCGACTTCAGCGCAATGAAAATACTGATTCTGAGTGAACGAATATCGATAGCGAAGTGCGCCCATCATATTCTTAACTTCGGGATGCAAATTTTCGACGCGAAGTTCTTTGGCGAGGCGCTGGCCATCATTGAGAATTCGTTGAAACAAATTTTTCTTCGCCTGTACCACGATCTGTTCGATTCTCTGTGGGTTAAGGTTGCGCTCGAGCATCATTTTTTCGACGGTCGAGCGGCCGAGTTCACGGCGTACGGGGTCAAAACCGTAGACGTTAACGGCGTTGTGTGGTTCGTCGTAGGCGAGATCGACTCCGCAAAGTTTTTCAGCGGTTCGCAAATGAATTTGATTGTCGGCGAGCAGGCGTGCTTTTTGTTCATCACTTTCAAAATTAAGATAGCCAATGCCGCGTTCGGGGCAATAGGGTCGTGCAAAGCGATTGATGGCAATGTTGAGCAGTCGTTTGGCGTCGGTCTCAGCTTGTTTGAAGGCGTCTTCTTCGTAAAGCTGAAGGGCCTTTGAAGATTCGATTTGTTGGTCTGCGAGCAGCTTGGCTTGAATTTCTGACGAAATTTCGGTGAGGGCGCTTTCACTGCGGGTCGATAGTTTTTTGACCAAGTCTTCAGCTAAACTTTTTCGATTTTCTTCGCGGGCCGAAACCTTGCGAGCAAGCACCTGAACTTTATTATCAAAGGTGTCCACGATTGAAGTTTTCTCGCTGACGATTTCTTCTTGCGATTTAATTTTGTCTTGAAGAACTTCTTCGCGGTCACTTACGCGTTGTTCGATAATGGCCAAGCGGTCTTCGGCGACCTTGGTTTCTTGTTCTTGTTTTAATTGAAACTGCTCGTTGAGTTCACGAACGACGCGTTCTCGTTCTTCTTGAATTTCTTTGGCATGTTCTTCAGCGTCGCGAATTAAGCCTTCGGCTTCGTGGCGAGCCTCGGCCCGTCGAACCATCATCAGCACGATGTTAAAAAAGAAAACTAGCAAAAAGCCCAGCGTGAAACAGAAGAGCGAGAAGTAAAAGACATTCTGAAGCACTGCGTCTAGAAGATCAAAATGGGCTGGGGTGGTTTCCATAATCGACAATTTATACTGCCGGCTGGCCTTTTGGCTATTGAAAACAGCAGCCACCTGTCCGAATGGTAGGTGAAGCGAATTGAGGTCATAAGTGTCAGTTCCAGAAAAGAAATTTAAAAAAGGTGAACTTATTTTTAAAGAGGGTGACGCGGTCAGCTCATTCTATCTATTGCAGGCAGGCAAAGTTTCACTTTTCTTAGTTCGCGGCGATCAAAGAACTGAAATTGATCAGCCGATTGTCGGCCACGTCATTGGTGAACAAGGGGTCTTTGGCTTTCCGAAGCAAGCCTATAGTGCCGAGGCGCTCTCCGAAGTGAAAGTGATTGAGCTGCCAGTTGAACCCATTAAGACGGTGTTTGAAAAGTCTCCGGGCCCTTATCGCGCGTTCGTCAAAGCACTCGGTGACGAGCTGCGACGGCTGCGAAATTTGATCAAGACGCATAAGCTCGATCAAGACAATATGCCTTGCCCTCCGCGATTTATACCGCGCCTTTGCGCCATTCTAGTTTTGGTCTCAAAAAGCATTGGGCAGCATCCAAAAGTGGACCCAAATATCCCGGCTTTTAAGCGGGATGAAGAAAAAGCCAAGAACCCCAAGTTTAAAGAGACCGATTTTATTGTTTCGTTTACGACGCTAAAGATTTACACCTCGCGGATGTTTCTTGAGAGCACCCAGCGCATGCAAAGTTTTTGCGAATTGCTGTCGAAGCTGGGTTACTTAACATTGCGTTACGAAAAGAACGAAGACACCGAGCAGCAGGAGCTAGTTGAAGTTCGAATTCACGATATTCAGGGCATTGAACTCTTCGGGGAGTTCTATCAACATAACTTTTTTAAAGCCGGTAAGTCAGAAGTTATACACCCCGACAAAACCGCCGTGCAATTTGCTGGCGCATTTTGCGGTATCGCTGCAACACTCGAGCCTGATCGCAATGATGTCGTGAAGCTCGAGTACAAACAGTTGATTGATGAAATCAAGAGCAAGTTCTTTCTCGACTTCAAAGAAGTTCATATAGGGCTACTTGAGAAAAAAGGCCTTTATGTCAAGCGCCAGCCGGTTGGCGAGAAGGTGTTTATTTCATTCAATCGCTTTGAGTGGATGTCGACCTTTCGTTTTTGGCAAATTATCCACGAGATCAACCGTTGGAACGAAACGGGCTCAGTCAACATGGCCGAGAATTTACATGAGTACAAACAGCAGGGCAGCGAAAAATGCCCAGGCTGCGGCGAGCTTATTAAATCTCAATCCAAATTCTGTTCAGAGTGCGGCTTTAAGTTTGCTGCCTAGAGAGTTTTACGACCAGCGGTGAAACGCGGGGTGGCCCTCTTTGACGGCCACAAACAAACCTCGGCACTTGGCTGTCATTTTCTCGCCTGACCAAAGTTCGCCTTCGACCCAAGCGCGATCTTGTTTTACAAACTCAACCACGTGCGCTTTCAGCATTAATTTTTGGTTCGCGGGTGTCGGGCGCAAAAGTTTAATCGAATATTCAGCCGTGACAGTGCAAGGTATCAGCTCGAGCGACCATTTGTTTTTAAGGCCCCAAGCCGCCGTCCAATTGCAATGGCAATCGAGCAGAGAGCCAATGATGCCGCCATTCACCATGCCTTCGAAGGCTTGATGGTGTGGTTCGGGCTGCCATTCGCAGGTGACGAGATCACCTTCGGCAATACTTCGAATTCTTAAACCCTTTGAGTTTGCTGGCCCGCATCCGAAGCAAATACTATGGGGGGCGAAAGTCTCTTGTAGGCTCTTCACGTGCCGCCGCTTTCTTTGGCTTTCTTCGAAGCATAGGTCTCGCGAATATAGGCTCGGATGTATTTTAAGAAGGCATCGGTGATACCAAAGTAAATAATCGAGTTTAAATAAGAACCTTTTGTCGAGCTGTCTTCTTCTGAAAAGTAAACACGCACACAAAGATTTTGATCAGGGGCGTTTTGATATATTGAGCGAAAGAGGTAAAGCATAGTGCCGGGCTTTAGCGGTTGTTCGCTTAATACGATTGCGCCAAATTCTGAGATTTCAGTAATTTTTGCATCGCGAGCAATTTTGGCGGAGATAACATCTTTCTTCCAGCCGATATTGTCGAATCGATAAATAGTGAACGGTGTTTCGAGCGCTTGCCCCACCAAAAAAAGCAATCTTCGAATCTCGATTGGCTTATAGACAAACCCAAAAGCGCTCGAGCGACTTAGTTTCTCAAAATCGATGCGGCGATCTTCTTCGCCCATCACGATGAGACGAGGGCCGTTGGGCCCCGTGCGAATATTGGCTTCGTCACAGGCCTTTTTTAGGCCCGCAATAAGAGCCGTCGGATCTTCAGGTACCAACGAAGAGTCGGCGATGACTACATCGAGCGATTCAATTTTTTGCAGTTGGCCGGCGGTCGCGAGCGAGCGGAGGTCGGGGGGGCGCAAATTAATTCGTACGACGCCATTGCCCTCTTCAAGTATAAGTTCGACGGCTACAGTTCGTGGTTTGCCCTCGGGGGTTTTGAGATCCATGTTTTTATTAATGCGCTTGGTGCTTTGAACAAGATGCAAACATTCGGTCAAAAGATTGCGGCCGTCTGAGGTGAAGAGATCGAGCCATCCTTGAGAGCTGCCGAAGATTGTTTTGGCTACGTGGCCGAGCAGCCGATCTTCGTCGCCGGGCACGGTGATCGGCATCTGCATAGCGAGATCATTTGCGCCGACCAAAAAGCTGACGATTTCAACGAAGAAATCTTCGTTAGTTGCGGTGACCGATTTTTCGCTCGCCGAACCCTTATCGAGATAGCGTCTGAAGAACCCGTAATAAGTATCATCAAATACCACGTCAAGATTGCCGATCTCTTTGCGTAGGTAGCCGGTCAAGCTCTTCTGGATCGCCTCGTCGAAGTCGAGAATGGCGACGGTTTTTTTAACTTTTTGCTCTTCGGTTACAAAAATATTTTCGGGGTTGTACTCAAAGGCATTTGGGTCTTGATCGATTAAATTTTTGTAAGCTGTGTCACGGTTCAAATATTTTTTAACTTCACGATTTATCAGTTTGCTCATCCCGAAAAATGAAAAATAAACCAATGATTCGTCGGGGCGCTCGGGGTGACGTTCTGACATTAATACTTTTGCATACACATCAAGTAGCGGCTTCTGGCCCGGAAATCGAAAATAGAAATGGCCAAGCGTACCTGGTGAAAGCGCAAAGGGGTTGGCCATCGCAAAGCCAAGATCGGAGATTCGTTCGAGCTGCATGCGTTTTGCGATTTCAATTTTTTCATTTGTTTCTTGAACAAAGAGGTGGCTCGGCGAGGTCTTCTTTGGCAAGTTGAGCGCAATTTCAACCTTTTGTAGAAAAATAAGTCGATCAAGGGGGGCGCACAAAAGGTCATCGATAAACGGGTGGTTAAAATCGGCCTTTTCGCGCGCATCGCCTTCGTAACGAAGAGCAATAAATTTTGGGCGCCCGGTCGCGGGCCAGAGACTTGCTTTTTGTAACAAGGCCGAAGTTTTTGTGACCCAGGGTTTGAGGGTTTTATTAGGCACTAAATCGTACCGAAAAATAATAACGTCGACGGGCTTGTTGGCGGGTAAACTGGCCTTCTCTTTTTCGCCGCCAATTTTGCCGAGCGCCTTGGCGAAAATGAGAGTTTGGTCAACCAGAGTTAGGATGTAGCTTTTATTCTCTTTGTTGAGAGCTCCTCTGACCTCGGCGATACAAAGCTCATTTTTTTCATTCTTAAAGGCCAGGCTCTCGACTTTATCTTTTTCGCCTTTGTCGAGGGCCTCAAGAAAACTTTTGAGGCGCGGTTTGGCTTCGGGTACGACTAGGCTTTCAAGGGTGATCGCTTTGGTTAGAATATCGGTGACCGTTTGGCCGATAAATTGGGTGACGTTGAACTTCAAAATTTGGGTCTTGTCGGCGTTGAGTTCAATTTCGGCTTTTTCAGATTTAAACGCAGGTTCGGATGCGAATTTTGCGCCATTTAAAAACTTCAGATAGTCGGCGTGAAAACCATCCAGTGGGTTTTTGCCGGCAACCGGGGCCAGTTTTGGTTTTTGCGTTAGACTTGAGTAGTAGACCTTCTCAAAATCGGCAATTGACGAAAAGTCTTTGACCTCTTCAATCCCCATTTCCGCAAGAAGTTGCAACATCTGGTTGCGAATCTTGGGGTCGTCTTCGATGATCACGACGCTCGCGATAAGAGTACCCTCAAGTTAAAGGTTGGAAAACTCTCTTTAATATTAGCGCGTTACTAGGGGTAAAGTCTCGCCCCGCGCCAAACAGACTCGACCAATTGATAGGTGTGACGATCGTGAAAGCGGCCGTCTCTTCCGACCCAAAACTCGACGTAGGTCGGAGTAAAAAGGTAGCCGCCCCAGTGTTCGGGGCACGGGATTTCTTTGTCTTTAAACAAAATTTCGGCTGAGCTCAATTCAGCTTGAAGCTGAGTGCGATCGTGCACCGGCTGTGATTGTTTTGAGACCCACTGGCTCAGCTGGCTGGCGCGTGGTCTCTCTCTCCAATACTTAACAGAATCTTCACGAGTCAGCTTCTCAACTCGGCCAGAAAAATGAACCTGGCGAAAAAGTTGATCCCAATAAAACAGCAAAGTGCAGTTCGGGTTGGCTCGAAGATCGCGCCCTTTTTGGCTATTGTAGTTTGTGTAAAACACCAAGCCTTGAGCACGCAGCTCTTTTAATAGCACCACCCGCGAGCGTGGAAGATGATCTGCACTTGCGGTTGAAAGAACCATGGCATCGGGGTTTCTAAGGCCCAGGTTTTTACCTTCAGTGTACCATTTGGTAAAAACCTCGAGGGGGCTGCTGGCGTTTTCAAGAAAACCCTCAGGGTCTAAAACTTTATTTTGATCATTCATGCTGCAGCCAATTTAAAGTCAGGCACTTGCGCAGTCAAGTTTGCATATACTTTCGATCAATGAAATCTTTGAACCGCCAATTCAAATTCGAGGCGAACACAAATGGTCGACGCACAAGTAGGGCTTTGCGGCCGCCGAGTGTGAGTAAGTGTAAAAAATCTGACTGCGGGTGAAAATCACAAAGTATTTGATCGCCGGCCAGCACACGTAGAATATTTTGAATCAAAATAGGTGCGTGGCGAACGGCATAGACGCCGGCATGGGCATGTGGTGACGGGGTAAATTCGATGCAATCACCAGCAGCGAAAATATTTTCGTGGCCGAGGGCCCGTAAGTTTTTGTCGACGGCGACGAAGCCTGCGGGCGATAGTTTGAGCAGCGTCGAGCGAAACCAGACTGGGGCCTGGGGCGGCAGCGCCAAGAATATATTTTCTTCAGAGAGCTTCGAAATCGGTTCGACAAATTCGGTGACAATTTTCAGGCCCACTTCTTGCGCCCGGTCTCGTGCAATTTGGGCGGCGCGAGGGGGTAAGTTTCGCATAAGGGCATTTGATTTTTCATAAAGTGTCACGCGCTTAGAGCCAACATTCAAGCGGGCGGCGGCCATAAGGGCCACCTCGACTCCGGCGGCCCCGCCGCCTAAAATAGCGACGCGAGAATTCGGCTCGTTTAAAATCTTAAGCCACCGATCATAGAAAAAATGAAGCGGCTTAAGCGGAGTGACCCGTGGGTCGTCGACCTCGAGTGCGGGCCGACTGCCGACGTTGATCGAAAGTAAATCGTAGGGCTGCGGCCCACAGTTGGTGGCCACTGTTTTGTCTACGAGATCAAGCCCGTTGGCCGTCGCGCGCAGAAACCGAACCCCAGCGCGCGCACAAATCTCTGGCAAATCAAACTGGCATTGTTCGGCGATGTAGAACCCGCCCATTAGGCCTGGCAGCATGCCCGAGTAAAGTTGTTCGGGTTCTTCTGAGATTAATACGGTTTCAATGTTTGGCAGTGGATTCTTGATAAGGTGCTTAAGCACCTGGACGTGCACGTGGCCGCCGCCAAGCAAGATGAGGCGCTTAGTCTGAGAGTTTTTAAGATTAGGAGCAAGAACAGTGCGTTGCGAAGTGGACATAAAACGATTTTCATCTAATTATGTACGAAAAGCAAAAGGCCGTAAATTTTATTTCTAAAGTTGAGTGATTCGATGAAAAACAATACCACTGCGAACCCAAATCAAGTCGAAATACCGAAAGAAGTCATTGTTTGCGAAAATTATTGTGCTGGAGAATGGACTTCGTCGAAATCTTCAACTTTTGAAATTCGCAGCCCCTACACCGGTTCGGTGATTGGCAACGCCCCCGAGACCTCGGTGCAAGAGCTTGATCGCATTGTGGCCGCGGCCACCAAAGCACAGCGCGAGTGGGGCGCGGCCTCGATGAAAGAACGCGCGCAGGTGCTTTTTCGTTTTCGTGATATTTTGTTGCGTGATATTAAAAAAATCGCCCAGCGCATTTCGAGCGAGTGTGGCAAAACTCTTTCTGAAGCCGAGGCCGAAGTTTTCAAAGGCATCGAAGTCACCGAGTTTGCAGTTTCATTGCAAAACCTAGATGTCGGTGGCCGACTTGAGGTTTCGCGCGGGGTTTTTTGCGAATATCGACGCGAGCCACTTGGGGTTGTGGCCGGGGTGACTCCTTTTAACTTTCCGGCGATGGTGCCGATGTGGATGATACCCATTGCTCTGGCGCTCGGTGATGCATTCGTTTGGAAGCCTTCTGATAAAACTCCGCTCACTTCAAAACTTCTCGCCGATGCACTTGCTGAAGCGGGTTTGCCAAAAGGGGTTTTCAGTATTGCCCATGGCGGCCGTACAACAGTTGAAGCCATTCTCGATCACCCCGATGTTAAAGCCATTGGTTTTGTTGGTTCAACAGACGTCGCGCGCGCCATATATCGTCGTGGTACTCAGAATTTGAAACGTGTTCTTGCTTTGGGCGGCGCAAAAAATCATATTTTCTTGATGCCGGATGCTGACCCTATGCTTACGGGTAAAGGTGTTGCCGATTCTTTCACCGGTTGCGCCGGCCAGCGCTGTATGGCGGCCAGTGTGCTTTGTGCAATTGCATCGACAGATGGCGAGCGCGCAGCGATTGACAAGCTTGTGGGCGCGATTGTTGAAAGTGCGCGGTCGATAACTCTCGGTGATCGCATGGGGGCTATTATTTCGAGCGATTCGTTGAAGCGACTCGAGGCTGCGATTGCAAAAGCTGAGGCCGACGGCGCGCGTGTTATTCTCGACGGGCGCAAACCCAAAGCGCCGAGCGCCTATGGTTCGGGTGGGCATTGGCTGGGGCCGACAATTCTTGATAATGTAAAGCCTGGCAGCGAAGCTGCAGTTGAAGAACTTTTTGGGCCCGTGTTGAGCATCGTTCGCTGTGCAACCTTAAGCGAGGCGCTGGCTATTCAAGCAAAATCGAAATATGGCAATGCCGTTTCAGTGTTCACTCAAAATGGCGGCGTTGCTGACGAAGTTTCGCGCCAAGGTCGCGCCGGAATGGTCGGTGTTAATATCGGTGTGCCTGTGCCGCGAGAGCCATTTTCATTCGGCGGGGTGCTCGACTCAAAATACGGCCATGGTGATATCACCGGCGTTCACAGTTTAGATTTTTGGAGCAACATTAAAAAAATCACAACCAAATGGGCCGTGCAAAAAGACTGGTCGTGGATGGGGTAGTTTACTCAGCTGGTTTTAGTGGTTGTGATTCAGTTGGGCCCGCTCGTTTTGGCAAATTCAAAATGACGACCCCGAGAGTTACGGCGCATACCCCAAACAGCTCATTTAACAGCGGCCTTGTGCCATTTAGAATCAAATCGAAGCCAAGTGCGAGGGTCGGTACGACGTACGTCACGGTGGCGGCTCGCACAGAGCCCCAGGCCTTTATCAGATGATAGAACATCATAAAAGCAAGCGTAGTTGAAAAACAGCCAAGATAAATTTCGCCCCAAAGCACCGTTGAAGACGGCGCCCAACTTTGCGGGTGGGGCCATCCTTCAAAAAAAACCGACAAAGTAGAAATGGCTAAAAAACCGGCAAGCAATTGTTGATAAAGATTTGCGAAGGGGTGCAGGGCCACATTCTTTGTAAATAGTGAACGATTGAGTAGAACCCCGGTAGCATAGGACCAAGCCATGCCGGCCACAGCAAGAGCCCCGAGCAATGATGAGTTCGCGTTTGTGGTCAGTAATTTTGGCAGAAAAATTAAAAGAACCCCCAAAATGCCAAGGGCCAGGCCCGTGACCTTTCGGCCGGTGATGGCTTCAGCTCCTGGAGAGAAAATGGCACCTAAAATAAAAACCCAAATGGGCACTGTGCCGTTGATGATGCCGGCGAGCCCGGGTGAAACCGATTTCTCACCCCAAAACAAAAGTGAAAACGGCAAGCCGAAGGCAAAGAGGCCGGTTAACCAAACACGCCAGCGAATTTCTTTTGCGACAATCAACGGAATTTTCTTAATCGAAAGCAAAATTGTCAGAAAGATTATGGCTACGCCGATTCTCAGGGCGCCAGCCGCGATGGGTGGCATCGCTTTAACCAGCGGCTGAATTGCGACAAATGAGCCGCTCCAAAAGCTGGCAACCAGAATAAAAAATATAAAATTCATGGGCGGCAAACTAGCAGTAAAATTGCCAAAAGAAAACGCTCGAATTTAGTATTTAGCAACAGAAGCAATAACATTGAACTTTTCAGCTACTGGCCAATAGACGCACATGTAACAACCGCACTATTGAGCGTGCAAGTTTCTGAATCAACCACCGGGTTGCCGGTAGTTGGGTCAACGTGGCCAGTGTCGGCTATCCCAAACACGGCAGATTCTTTTGCTGAATTGCCAGTGATGGTCGATGTTGAAGTGTATTGTCCTGATGTGTTGGCGGCGGTCATCGAAGATGTGCCGGTGAAAGAGACAAAACCCCAGCTGGCGGTGCCGACGATACCATTGAATGAAAAGGTCGACGGGGAGCTCGGAAACCCGCTATTAATATTCGCAATTTCAATAAAATTCTGCACGAGATTCAACCCTTGATATTGCACTGTATTGGCTGAGTAATTTGTTGTGGACTGGCCCGAAAAAGAGCTCGGCGATGACGAGCCCACAAATTTTTGTGAGTAGCTGATAGGGCAAGACGTGCCGTTGAGGGCTCCGCCGCCAGAGGTGCTAGGGCTATAGGTGCAAGATTGCACCAACTGACCCATTTGTTGCATCGAGGGGTCGCTATAGTTTGGCGTTACGCTGCTGATTCGATCTCGCGCCACTTTGGTGGCGCTGCTAAGGGCAACTGCGGTTTGCACAATTTGAGCTTGGGTTGCATTGCCAAGTACAACCGTCAGATCATTGTTTGAAGAGGCGTCGGGCGTTTTACTTGCGCAAGCTAAAACCAATGTAAGAGTTGAAGCAACAAACAGGGTGGCTACTAGAGTTCTTAATATTTTCGTTAATATCCACATATAAAATGCTGCCCTCACAATGTGCAATCGGAGTATTTCATTAAAAGCTAAATTGGATGGTAGGCTAGAAATAGGTCTAGAAATAGGTCTAGAATCAGGTCTGGAAACGCTCATCTGGCGGTGTTCGACTGGTTGTTTCTATTTTTACTGGAGTATTTGGGGATAAAAACAGTTTCTGTACGCAGACGGCAGCCCACAGTAGCGGTACAGTTGGCTGAAACCTGTTGCGGGGGCGGAGACCCGGTCAATCTGTGGCTCCGGGTTAATACGGGCTATTTCGCCAGCGCGCAAGAGCTTGGGTCATAGCCACCCGAAAAAATCTGGCGGTCATCGGCGTTTTTCACCTGGTTTAGTATGGTGAATGGGATGCGCCCCGGATCGTCTTCTTTAAGTGCAGCAAAATGGTCTCTTAGTTCAGTTGAATTTGCGCACCGCTTGAGAAAAACTGCGTACATTCGGTGTATGATCGATTGCGTGCTGTGTTTTGGCACAATTCGACTAGAAAACTCGCGACTGGTGATCATGCCTTTTGCGGCACCAACAAAATTCGCCCAGCCTTCGCTGGTGAATTTATCAATGGCTTTTGTGCCACCGGCTGTGTCTGGCTTTCGCCAAAGTATTGCATTGTAGAGCGCATCTACGGCGTTGGCTGCCTGTTCTTGGGTCACTTTGTTCCAGTTAAAAATTATCGGGCTTTCGGTCTTATTGAGCATTGCTGATTTTGCATCTGCCGGCACGTCAGAACTGGTTATGTTTTTATCGGTGGTCGAGGCCTCTTCGGTGGGTTGACCTGGCTCTTTTATGACAGAAAGTTTTTGTTTCTCAGGGTCGTGATTTTTCGAGCTGACGACCTCTTCATGTTCTGGGGGCGGATAAGTTGGCATCTCAATATCTCTGGTTTCATTTGATTCGCTGTCGTTTTCAGTCGCAATCGGCAAACCCTTCGAAATTGAAGGGCTCGGTCTTTTGTGCGTAAACATAAAAATGAATACCGTGATTATTAAAATAATCACGCATGAGCCAAAGCCAGTGCCAAGAGAATTGCAGATTTGAGTGCCCATACCATTATTAGCAGTGCAATTGGCCGTGGCGCCGGGGGTGCAGGAGTCAGGTAGGCAATGCCATTTTGTAAATTGAAGCCAGCGTCGCAGCTTGAGAGCGCGCAGGCCCCATAGCCCAGGCCTTGCGCATCACACACTTGATTGCCTGGGCCGTTGCCGGTCGCGCAACCAAGATTTGCGCCGGGCGTGCAATTCAGCGAGAGAGATGAGCTTGAGGTTGCTTTAATGGCATCAAAGCCCTTACCGCAGTTTTGAAACATGAACAGTGAAGGTGAAATCGCCAGCAGTAAAACAACGATGGAGATAAATTTTTTAGTTAGAAGAAGTGAGCGAATTTTGGCTGCTGATATAGTCATTTACACCCCGACAAATGTCTTAATACCTATCGGCATGTATCAAAGTGTGAATAAGTAATTTCGATCAAAAAGAGATTTGGTCTCAGAAGTAGACGTCTCAATATGAAAAAAGAACTAAGAAGCACCAGGATGACTACCTCGAAATACCATCAGGTAGCCAACACTAATTGCCTACGCCGCCGTCTTTATGGTTACCATCGCGACTGCCTTCGACTCACCGGGTTCTATTCACCTGGCTCTATTCAGCCACCCTGTGCGTAAAGCCCTCGGCCTCATTGTAATCGATAATCCATCGGTCGCCGTCTTCAATAACAAGTTCAACCGGGGGTTTACCGTCTGGGCGGATGTACTGACGATCGGTCATCGCGAGGTTATAAACTTCGCGCACGTGATCGTTGGCCACGTCGATGGCATCACGGCCTGAGCCGCGGGTAGAGCCGATAATTTCTTTTGCCATTTGGGCTCGCGCGCTATCGGTGATTTCGACGTCGATACCACGTGGCTTCAGAGCTTCGATCCAAAATTTATTCACTTCTTTTTGAATAATAGCCAGGTAAGAAGCGTTTTCTAAATCATTAGCAAAAACGAAGTCGTCAAAGCGACCTAAAAACTCTGGGGTAAAACCCATGTCAAGCGAGAGCAATTTATCAATAATAAATTTCTTACGAGCTTTTTCATTCAGCGAAAGATAAAGCTCTTTCTCAGCGCCTTCAAGTTTGGTAATAGCGTTTGAGGTCACGACGATCACAATCTGTTCAAAGTTGGCAGCGACGCCACGCGGGTCGACCATTTTGGCCTCATCCAAAACTGGTAGCAACACACCTTGTAATTCGGGGTTGGCTTTAATCGCTTTTTCGAGCTCATCAAGAACGAGAACCCCGCGGCGTAAATTACGGGCCGTGTTTACCAGCAAAGAGCCTTTGTCAAAGCCGACATAACCAGCGCCTGCGCCAGTGAAAACAGTGAGTGAAGTTTTATCGAGAAAATTGCCCATGTTGATAACTTCAGCCTCGCGACCGAAATCGATACGACCCGAGGCTTTTGCGACTTCTGTTTTACCAACACCAGTGGGGCCGAGATAAAACACTTTGCGAAGCGGTTTGCCCTTGCGAAGGGTGCCGTTAATCATGGCGGTGCCGGCTTTCATAATCGAGCGAACCATTTCGATTTGATTAAAAACGACCTTTTTGAAAAGCGATTCGCGCTCAGCGACGGTGGTAGCACTTCGCAAGCCCAAAATTTCTTCGATCGTTAAATTGGGGTTTTGTTTTTTAACTGCAAGCGCGACGTCGTAAAGCGACAGAGATTTTAACGATTGTAGATCGGCCTCGGCTTTGTCCATAGCTGACGAGTTGCCGCTTTCTTTCGCGATGCGAACCTGCTCTTTGAGTCGAGCAATTTGGTCGCGTAAATCACCACGCTGGTTTACAAATTGGGCCTGCGCTTTGGCAATTTCGTCATTCATTTTGGCTAGGCGTTTTGGCAACTCTTTAACTAAATCGCGAGCGTTTGCTCTAAGTACCGGTTGGCCATTAGCATCGAGCACCGGTATATATTTGCCGGTCGCGGGGTCGATTGTGAGTTTGATCATTCTTCGCGTGCTGCCTATTTCTCGTTCAAGCTGTGCTTTTTCGGCGTTCAAAAGATTAACTATGGCCGATTGCGGGCTGTGACCTGCGACTTCTTTAGCTGATAAAGAATTAGTAAGTAGTTTCAATTCAGCAAGCGGGCTGCCCACGTCAGGCGAGAAGCGCTTGGCGTTTTCGGTGATGTATTCAAGAACATCATCACTGACGATGATATTTTTTGCTTTGGCCTTTTCGAGGCTAGCCTCTTTAAGAACAGCAAATACTTCGGGCGGTGAAAGCTCATTGACGCGCACTTTATAGAACAAGCTCAGGTACGAGCTTTTATTAGCAAGTTCGTCGAGCTTCGCTTCAGAGCCCTCAATCACAATTCGAGCTCGTCGGCTGCCGTAGGTTTGGCGAATTTTTGCCAGATAGTGATCTAAAGATTCTTCGTTAATGCCTTTCGGAAAATAGAAGATCACTTCGGCAGCATTAGCGGTTGTCTGCGGGTGAGTTCTGAAAAATTCATTTAGAATCTTTTCGAATTTATCGACTTGGCGAGCAAAGTCGCCAAAGGTATGAGCGAGAGCGTTGTCGATATCAACTTCGATCACACGAGTGCCGCGCAGGTATTCAGGCACCTGCCCAAGGCGAATGCGCTCAGCAAGTGCGACCATCAGTTGCGATTTGCCAACACCTTTGGTGCCAACAAGCATCGCGCCAGTGTTGTCGGGGTTGTTTAAGCCCAGCACGAGGTTATCAACCTCTTCAATTCGACCAGTGGTTTTCGATCTTGCGCCAACAATAGCCAGAGAGTCGAGATCACTAAAAACACCGCCGGTGCCTTTAAGCCCTTTGCTACCGTCGATAATCATCGCGTTCAATTCTTTGGCGGCTTCAAGCTCTTTGGGGGTTGGTTCAGTTCTGGTTTGTGGTGAAAGAATATTATCAACAGAGTGTTCGGTGCCTTTGGCTGCCTTGTCGGCGGCTTCTTGGGCCGCTCTTGCGGCCGACTCTTTTGCAGCGGCTTTTTCGGCAGCAGAAGCGCCTAGGCCAAACCAACCCAAGACGGTTTTGCCGCTCGGTATTTCGGCGGCGTAGGCGCCTAACATCGGGTTCAGAAAAATGCTGGCTGCGATGACGTAAGCGATACCTTGTCGGCTGATTTTGGGGCTATGAGAGGGGTTCATATACACTCCTGCTTTTATGCACACCAAATACATGAGCAATACCGATACCAACAAAAGGGCTTGTTTATTTACGTGATTTCAATAGGTTACAAATTGTGCATGTCGAATAATTCACCAGCTGGCACCGTAAAATGTCACTTTAAGTTTTTACGGCTTATTTCGGGCATTCAAACGCTTTATGAAGCAGAAGGCCCACTTAAAGTTGGAACACAATTTGAATACATCTCTATATATGAAATCACTCATGACACTATTTCTGTCTCTAAGTTTGGCTCTTGGGCCCCTTTCAAATGTTTGGGGTGGCAATAGCAACGCTAACAGTATGACCCAGGTGACTGCTGAGCAGGCGCTGCTAAACGCGGTTCGCGAGCGAGTGAGTTTTTCTCTGCAGGCTAATTTGACCCGCGCTCAAGCTTTGAAGGGCTGCTTTGCAAAGAAAAATACCACAAACCCTGAAGTGTGTGCTGAGTTGGTCGGCTTTATTCGTCAAACGACGGCCTTCGAATACCCGCGAATGCGGCAGTATCAGTTTATGATTAACCTTTTGAGTGCGAGCAATTTTCGAACTCTTCAAGCGGATTTCAGCGAGCAGCTGGTGAATCTCGGCAACAAAAATACCGCGCAAAAGAAAATTGAGCAGTCGCCAATGTTAATGGGTCTGCAAGACGACCCCTTAGAAGATATTATCACTCGCAATTTAGCGCGCAAAAAAGACATCCAGAATTCGCCTTTTAGTGCAGTCGAGATACAGTCATTTTTACGAAATGACATTAACTATAAATTCTCAATGGCGCGGCTAAAAGACGTGCAGGGCGAGCCGATAAAATACCCGATGAATTTCGATGGCCACTTGCAAATGCTTTGTGATTACGTTCTGTTCGGGCAGCACGCCGATGGTTGCCGCAGTCTTCACCTGGCTTACAATGCCAAGACCGAAATGTTTAATTTCACGGTAGACAAGAATTTATCTGTAGAGCCTAACACCATGGCCCAAAAACTTTCGGCTCTCGATTTAGGTATCTACCAACTCGCGGCTGAGCGTGATGACTTAACTCGGCGTTATTTTGCTCTCGTGCAGCTCTATCCATTTGTAGCGCTGGCGCCAGCGGCCGTGCTTTCAGATGCTGATATTGAAAAAATAGCCGATGTCATCGTGAGTTCAGCTCAAGGTGCACTCGATGAGTTTCGTGAGTTTCTCGTTAAGACTGAAGCTAAGACAGCGGGCGGTGAGAAGACCAACGCGAGTCGCGAAGAGTGGTTAAATTTACTTGAGTACAACCCGATCGTTGAAGATGTTCTGGCTCACCCCTCCGAAGAAATGAATATCTTGCGCGACTCAGATGCGAGTATAAATTTTCAAGAAATTTTGACCGGCAGCAATGGTGAAAAAAATAAAACCGTGACGCCAGGTCTAATTGCAGAGCACGCCAAAGATGTGACTTATCGCAATGGTAAGCGCATGGGGCTGTTGATTGCGGCGAACATTGCGGTTTGTGGGTTCCCTTGGGAGCGTGGAGTCGCCTTCGCCGTTAAAGCTTTTAAAATTGGCGAAACTTTAATGGCGGCCGGCCGTCTAAAAAATGGTTTGAAATCGATGAAGTTGCTTTGCTTTCCGGTCACAAATTTCGCCGTTAACTTTGGTTACTCATGGCTTGACGTCATAAACTATGGCCAAACCTACAATGAGGTCTTTGGCTATTTTGAAAGGCAAAGTGATTCGTCGCTGCCCGCGAGCGAACGAACTCACTTTCTACGCGAGGTGCAAGATCTCGATAGCCAGCGCCGCGGCATTTTATATTCTTTTATTATGGCGTTCGCGCTGACTAAGGGCCCAGTGGCTGATATTTTTAACGGGGCCACCTCGGCTGGCTTTGCGGCCGCTTTCGACGGCGCCAAATGGCTGGGTCAGCATGGCATTCGGCTATCTAAGCCAGCACTCTCATATCTACAACAAGCCATTGAACGCGCCCGCAGCCTGCCGGTTGTGTCAGAGCCACCGCAAGGGTAGAGCGCCGCGCGCCGCAGAGGTGCCGGTCAGGCGCGGCCCTTACCGACCTCGACCTTCGGCCGAGGCTCGCCGCACTCGGTGTTTCAATTTGAGAGACTCCGCTAAGCCGTAGTATTATTTAAAGATGCGAATAATTTTTTTGGTCATTACGTTTTTCTTCTCGTGGTTCGTTTTGCCATTGGGGTCGCCTGTAAGTGTCGCCGCTGAGCCTGGCACCGGCAAGGCGGCAACCGTTGTTATCGGAGATTCGTTGAGCTGTGGGCCGTTCGGGCGCGCGTTAGTAAGCGAGCTCACTAAGCAGGGTCAGGCCGTAACTCTCTATTGTACAGAGTCGAGTACTCCTGAGCACTGGTTGGATCGCAAAAACCCTCCGCATAAAAAAGGACCTAAAAAATGTCAGGTTCGCCGCCCTGGCGAAGAAAATTTAGCGCTTTGTGGTGGCGACGGCAAGATGCCTGATCTTGATGTGGTTTTGTCGGAGGCCCACGGTGGCCGCGTTATCATCGCGCTTGGGGCAAATTCGCTCGGGGCGCCGCACGTCGATTTCAGGTATCTCAAAATTGCGCAAATGGCGAAGGCTCGGGGCGGCTGCGACTGGATCGGCCCACCCCATATGAATATGGGGCAAAACATTGGTTATAAAAACAAAAAGAAGGGCGCCGCACCGACCGACGTCGAAATTCGCGAGAGCAATCTTGACGAATTTTACGATTCGTTGGGAGAAGCGACCCAGGGGCTTTGTCGTTTGGTCGACAGTCGTAACGCCACCCGCAGTTGTGACTCTCTTCACAAGAGTTGCGAAGGCAATCAAACTGTCGATGGTATTCACCGAACCGAAAGTGCCGGCAAATATTGGGCGCGGCAGATTAGTGCTGCGCTAAGTGGCATTCGCGGTTCAGGTGTAGGTCAAGGGGCGGCCACTGCTCATAGCGCCGATTCGCAGAAATAGATTTCGCGGGCGTCAGCGCGCCCGGTGCAAATTTGCAGCCATAAACCTCGGCAACGCCTTTGCTAAAAATCTTTATCTCTAAATTTGTGATGGGCGTGACAAAGTAGTCTTAGGTTATTGTGCGATGCTTCTCCGCCAAGAAAGACGGGCTTTATATGATCGATTTGCAAAAGATGCATCGATTCACAGCGATTCATTGTCTGAGGGTCTACGAAAGTGCATTGACCATTATCTCGCTGCCACACGGCTCTCTTGAGTTTTGCCGAAATGAAACGACGATTGTTGTGCGTCGTCGACCTGGCCGATCGAATCAAAGTCGATTTTGAATTTTTCGTTCGGTCTGTTTTTTGCTCCAACGGGTCAATTTTTCGCAACAGGCAGTCGCAAAGATCATCGACGAGATCAGAGTAGGTCATATTGGGGTTTTTGTGCGAGCGAAGTTTTTTTAGCCGGTCAAGTTTCTCTATCGTCTGTTTAGAAACTTGTAGTTGCAGCAAGGCTTCATTGCCATTACGAAAGGTAAGTTTTTCTTGGCCAAGGCCAGGGCCATTTGGAGTGCGACCCAATTGAGCCAAGGCTATTTCGGCCTGGCGCTTGGTGCAATTTTCAATCTTGTGCAAAACCTCGCGCTTTTCCTCGAGCGAAAGAGTTGCGCTGGTGATTAAGCTCTGCGCCATCGAAAGATTTGTTAAATTAATGACGCCAGAATTTAGCTTTTCTTTGACCTCTGGCAGTTGGCGAGCCACCTTCACGGCTTGAATTCGGCGATAGGCGCAGGCCTCCGAGTAGCCGAGGGCGCGGGTGCAATAGGTGAAAAGCGAGCTATAGCCCATTTCTAAAAAAAGATTCAGGTCTGAGATTTTTTGCAGGTTTTCGATTACCAGCCCCGTGAGGCGGCGCTCTTCTCGAACTAATTCTAAGGTGTGTGTGTGTAGGTCTTTTGTCATTTTCTCCTTTTCCGTCTCAAAAATATTTTTATCACGGGTTTTGAATTTTCGATTTATTGATGGTGACCTGCAGCAAAAATAAATTTTGAATTATTGATCTGATAATACGTGTGACCGCGCGACGGCGGCGTGATCGAGACATTAGATTTCGTGCGTATCACTTATGGGGGAGTAATTTCAGTGTGGTTTATACCTAAAATGTGAACGCAAAAACTGCGTCAATTTAATTTTTAAATATTTTTGTTGGCAGGCCCGCGGCCCGCGGCCTTAATCTCGGCAATCTTTCTTTCTGCGCGAGCCCAGGGCTATCTAAGTAATTGTTTGTAACTCAACATAAGATCATAAAGCACCTCGGTCAGGCTGACCTCGATGCGCGTGCTCGGCGAGCCTTTTAATTTGGCGCAGGCAAAATGATCGGTGAGCACTCGGTCCTTGATTTGGATTTTGTAGCTTACAATACCGGTGGCAGGGTCGACACTGATGCCTTCGGGCAATGTCACCTTGCTGTCGTAGCGGGGCGCATAGTTTTTGTACAAAACGTAGTCGACATAATCGCCATTTAGTTTCTTAACGGCGGCGAGATGATCATCAGCGTTTAAGGCGGATTGGGTTGCATAAACAAGCGCGCGGCTCTTGCAAGACAAATTCAATATGGCCAAACCATCGAAGTAGTCACTACGCAAATTCTGACCCTTCTCGTCGTTGATATTGATATAGCTATTGTCGACGGTCTCGCCGACATATTTATCAAACAAAGCATGGCCAAGAATATCGATTCCACCGGCGGCTTTGCCTGCGGCATAAAGGCCGACGGCCAGTTTAAGGTTGGTCAAGATGCCATATTTTTGAAGCCAGCGTAACGAGCCGCGAGCGACGTCCATGCTGCGTAAAACTCGCGAGCGAGTCATGTTCTCAACCAAGCGACGCAATTCAGAAGGCAACGTCTGCTGAGTCGGGAGGTGAGACTCCATTTCTTCAAGCTCTTTAATCAACGCTTCATATTTTTCATCAATTGTTCGTGCAGCCACTGAGGTTTCGGCGGTTTTAGCCACCGCAGTCATTTCAGATTTTTCAGCCGATGTGATTGTCGATTTATTTGCCGCACCCGCAGCCGATTTCTCGCCGAGGCCAATGGCTTCTTTGAGGCTCGCCAGCAAACCTCCGCGAAAAAGCCCCGGAAAGTTTCTTTGCAAAATAGCCGGGCCATACTTAATGAGGCCGATGGCCGAGCCAAGAATATAGAGGCCATAAGTGCCGTACTGAGCGCGCGCCATGCGATAGTCGTCGCTCGACTGTTTGCGAATTTCTGCCAACTGAGGTTCGGAGAAATGGTATTCGTTGATTGCGTTAATCAAATAGTCGAGTGGGCCGGCATTTATAGAATCGAAAGCATAATCGTGCGCGAGTGTAATAAGCAGCATATTGAGATCGCTGACCGGTCGATTGTGTCTAAAAACATCATTGATGAGGTTGTCGACCAATTGATGGGCTTCAGCCGCGAGCGCCTGTTCGGCCTTTGCCCTATGAAATGCGACAAGGCTGTCTTCGGGCTGACTCATCATCTTCAATACTTTACTCGCTTGGGCATTAAAAACACCGTCGGTGTAGCCTTTAGAATCTTCAAGGGCTTTGGCGAACTCATCAGATGTCAGTCGGTAGGCGAATTCATCGCGCGAGTGTTTAGTAATAAAGTCGCGCACCAAGGCTGGCACCGATGTCATCATTTTAAATTGCACCGGAGGGGTCGAGTTGGGTTCGGCAAAGCCCGCAAATGGCGCCGCCACCACCGAAATAGAAATGAGAATTCGAAGAAGAGACTTCATGGCTCTTCTCCGTTTACAAAAATACGAACCCATTCACGATAGATTTCATCGAGCTGGCGAGTGTCGCCGCCTTCGCCAAAGAGAGATTTGGCATAAGACTCCATCAAATTGGGGTGATCATGAAAGTTTTGAATTTGGCTACCAAGTTCAGAAATAATTTTTCTATATGCGTCTTCAGCGTGTTGAATTTCAACAGCCTGCCCGGTTTTGGTTTTTGAAAGCGGGCTGCGGCGAATCGTCTGTAAGTTCATGTAGAGTTCTGCCACATCTAACGAGTGGGGGTGGCGTAAGGCGGCCAAATAGAATTGCAGTTTAGCTAACTGCCGAGTGCCGCGCCGACGCAAGGTCTCTTCAAACGCCAGGCGTTCGCTTGTGCTCATGTTTTCTATTTGAAGATTCGACTTGGCTCGCAAGTTGGCGGTCACTTTGCCGAGCATGCGACCCACCGTGCCGTATGAAAACGGAAACAGGCCCCAAAACGCATCTTGGACGAGCGACGAATTCGCCGCTGTGTTTTTGCTGTCATAAAGATGGTAAACGCGGCTGTAAACGTCCCACTCGACGAGCGGTAGCGGGTTGTCGGTGGTGCCCACTCGAAGAGAATCGGCGTGCAGTAGGTCGTTGACGTGGCCGAGCTCGGTTTGAAAATTTTGTTTTGCCTGATAAGTGCCGTAGGCATGGCCAACAATCAGCATCATCACGTAATCGCCCCAAGCACTGATGGCATTGCCAGCAAGATCGAACGGGCGCTCGAGTGCCGAGGCTACCCATTTACGACCCATCCAGCCTGGAGTAAAACCATACGCCCATTTGAAAAGCATGGTGCCCATAATAACGGTGCCGAGCGTGCCGTGCGCAGCCATAAATTCATCGCGAATATCTTGCTGTAAGAAATCATCTTGGGTCGCGACGGTTTGCAAATGACGGTGATATTCGATCAGGCTCGGGAAGACAAAGCCCTCGCGATCATTGAGCGACCGCTCGGCAATGGCGCGCGTTGATTCAACGGCGAAGAGCTGGCCGCTGGTCGGGTCATTTGGGGTGGCCGAAAAACCGTTCAGATTTGAGAGGTAATCGGCAAGTTGGCCTTGGCCCAGCACTTCGTTGATCACATTGGTCTTTGTGATAAGCCAATCAAGATCGCTTTCTTTTTTCGCGTTCACAACTTTAGTAAGAACTTCGCGCGAAATTTTGGTGCCGCGTTCAAGCACTTCACGAATTTTTGGCAATGTGCCAAGATGGGCGCCAAACAGGTGGGCATAGTAATGTGAAAACGTCTCTGATTTGGGGTTTTTTGGGTCGACGTGATACATCAATGGCCTAAAGTCATTGAGGGTCGGGGCGACCAGTTCATTTCGATAAAGATCAGTGATTGTTTCGAGTTCGCTTGAAGAAACATTCTGGCGCAAATAATAGTAAACATTTAAAAACTGAGTCGGTGGGGCTTTCTCGTCGAGGCCAAGTGCGCCGGCGAAAAGATTTACCGCCGAGCAGTCGCGCTGCACGGCCTGGCGAGCTTCACTTATATGAAGCCGATCGAAAAAGTTAATCGGTCGGCAGTTCACATTGGCGGCGGTCGCTTGGTCTTGCAGCAGTGATTTGAGCTCGCCCCAGATCTGTTTGCTTTTATCAAACGACTTTTCGGCACTCAAAACGTTGACCAGTGTTTTGGTATTGCCGGTGAGGGTGGCGATTTTGGGTGAAAGCGCGCGTTTGAGAGCGGCGACATCATAGGGTAACTTTTCAGCCGCGGTTATTTCTGGGTCGAGAATATCTTCGACGTTTTTGGCGGCGGTGGCGAGCTGCCCGCTGTATTCGGCCAGAGCTGTTTTCATTGATTGGGCCCCGTTGCGGTTTTTCAAAATATCGGCGGCCAAAACATTTACAAATTTGTCGAGCGACCCGGCGGCCCAAATCTGATCGATTTTTTGGTCGATCAGCGGCAACGCTTCTTTTCGAACGGCGGCCATAAGATCATTTACGTCATAGCCGGGCAGGTGAGTATAGCTATTGAAGAAGTAAAGCATCGTTTCGATAGTGGCATTGCGTCTCTGATTCTTAATAAAGTCGCGTAGAAAAAGTTTGAGTTGAGTCTCGTCCATCGCCATCATCTCAACTCGTGAGGTGGCCATCCCGCGCATAAGACTGAATACGAAAGTGAGAGCGTCAGATTTGTTGAGCATTTGACCAATGGTCTGAGCGTCGAGCGGCTGGCCAAAGGCATCTTGAACGGCAAACTGGCAATCATTGAAAACATCTAAGATAGTTTTCTGCAATTGGGCGTCGCCCCAAAGAGACTTCAGTGGCAATAGGTCGGGCGTATTCGCATATTGGTTCGTGATGTATTGGTTGAGCTGTTGCGAGAGAGCTTTGGTATCAATCGTAACTTTGCTGGTGCTGTCGCTTTCAGCGATCATTTGTCTAACAATGTTCGAAGTTGAGTCTGGGTCGAGTAGTAAATCAAGTCGGCCAATTTTTGAGCCGAAGGCTGTAAAGAAGGCAATGAGCTCAGGGCTATCGGGGGTCTTGGGCCAATGGCTCGAGAGGCTTTTGCGGAGAATTTGCTCTTTGCTGTACTGAGAATCGGTAAGCGCGAGTTCGAAAAATTCGCGCACCGGCGCATTGAGGCAAAGCTTTTGTTCTAGGTCTACGGGTAAGGCTTGGTGCTCTTGGCCCAAAAGTGATTCGTTGGCAATTAGCTTGCCGATCATCAGGCGGCCAAGTTCACAGCGCACGGTTGATAAGTAGGCCTGCTTCGAGTCGCGTGTGGTTTTTGAAAGCGCCGCCGCACGCACGAGCAGGCGATAAATATTTTCACCCGACCAAGCTAGTTGATAAGTCGCCGTATTCGAATTTTGTTTTTTCATTAAGTGGGCTTCGACGCCGTCACTCATGCCTAGATTTTGGGGGTAGATTTCTTCAAGCTGTTTGTGCGTCAAGACAAGCCCGTAGCTATTGCGAACCGATTCGATGGTGGCGCCAAACGGGTGACTTAAGAGCTCTAAACTCAAAAGGGTATAGCCAAGTTTAAGATATCCCTCGATCAGCTTGGTCGAGGCTAAGCGGTGAGAAGCATCGATTGAGATTACGGTCAAAAGAACATGTTTTTTTAAAGTGCTAAAATCGCCTTGCGCTTTCGCCAAACGATTTTCAAAACTGTCGAGACTTTGAATTGGCATGGTCAGCAAGCTGTCGTCTTTCAGTTGGGCAACGATTTTGCTGAGGCCATCAAGTTCTTTAGCCGTGGTCATGAACTCACGGCTTAAATTGGCGGTAGGAGTATTCCAGTGAGCACTGATCGCCACGGTGTTCGCCACCGCACCCGGTTGGCACACCTGGGCCTGTGCGGTTGCCGCCGGAAGTTGAATTATAAACGCGATAAGGTTTGCGATAAAAAGCACAGAGTCCTCCACCCAATAGCAATGCAAAAAGTGGCCCAGGTCAGCTCGGCCAAGGCATTAAGAACATAAGCAATATCAATTAGTTATATGCTGTCGGCGCGAGGGGTTTTGGTCCGCGGAGGCCATTAAATACAATTGAGCTGAAAATTGGCAAGCAGCTGCTTAGTAAATCGACGGGGCGCGGGCGGTGCCCCCGGCGGGCGCTCAAGGCCAAAAAAAACGGAAGCCAGTGAGGCTTCCGTTTTGTGTTTCGAAATTTTTGATCTCGAAATTCTAATTTCTAATAGATTACAGAGAAGCGGCTTCTGCGCGAGCTGCGTTCAAAACTGGGGCTACACAAAGAGCCGAGCTTTCAACGTCACAAGCTTTTGCGCAAGTGCCTTCGATACGGGCTTCAGCTTCTTGAACGCTTACGTTGATTCGAGATGCCAAAACTTTCGCACCTTGAACTACGAAACTGCCTTTAGTTTTATCAGAAAGCTTTGAATCGGTTGCAGAAGTCGCGCCGCTTGCTTTTAGAGCAGCCAATTCGGCAGCGTCCATCGCAGCGATAGTCTTAACAGTCTCAGCGTCAAATTGTTTTGCACAACGATCGCCAGCAAGACCGGCTCTTACCGCAGCCGCGATAGTCGCGCGCTCAGCAATTGACAATGAATCAAACGCACCAGGTTCACATGTGCCACCGATTGCAGCTGCAGCGCCTTTAGTGTTTGCAATATTTGAAATGATATTGCCTTTAGCTGTCGACGTGCTGCCTGAGCGAACGCTCGAGCCGGCTACGTTGGCTTCAGTCGTTACTTTTGCGCCAGTTGCGCCAGTAACTTGGCCTTCTGTTTTCACTTTGCCTTCAATTTTACCCGCTTCAACTGCGCCTGCGAAAGAGGCGCTTGCAACCAGGGATACGGCTGCGATAATTACGGCCAATGACTTCATGTGTTCTCCTTTTACTTGCCTCTGCGGATCGGCCCATTCGACCTACCACCACAGGCGGTTTATTTATTAACTAAAATCAAAACTACGCACCAAAAGTGATTTGTTTACGCTACGAGCTTGATTGCAGTGCAGTGTAATGACCCGCACTGTTCTCTAGCAATATGTAGAGTTTACAAAAACCGAATGAATACGATAACTTGCGCCTGTGCCCTGAAAAAATCATAAAGCACAATACGAAAGCGATCCAAACTCAAGCGGCTACGAAGCCAATGTGCAAGAGGGGGGCCATCAAACAAACTAACTAAGTGGCCGTATCCCCGACAAATTTTTGATATATTGCGATTAAGGGCTGACAATTTGCGATCATCGATGACAAAAATAGTCATACCTGATTGATATTAGTGAATCTAATTTCGATTATTAACAATAACCGCTGAGCGCCAGAAGAGATGAATCAAAAACAGAGTTTTGAACGACGGGCCCTTCAAATCATTTTATTGGTTTGCGATGCCATCAGTGTAGCCGGGGCCTTTACGATTTTGCTGCTCGTGCGATTTAGCGACTTAACCGTTCGGGGCGCCTTTAGCGAGTTTGCCCTCACCGGTAAATTTATTGGTGTGTATTTTATTTTTGTTTTCAGTTTTTACTTGTTCGATTTGTATGAGCCTCGAAGTTGGCGAACGATGCTATTTTCTCCTCTTAAAACCGCACTCGGCACAGCCCTCGCAACCCTGCTTATGTTTGCCTGGTTTTATTTTTTCTCAGCTCAGACGGCCGGGGTTTATGGTCGAGGCGTTTTTCTTGGCTCGGTGATAATTATTTTTTTTGGAGCGCTCGTAAGTCGCTACACAATTTATCAAAAAGAGCGTCTACGCATCGAAAAACAAACCTGGCTTTTCTTAGGTGACAGCGCCAGCTTTGAGGCCTTGATGGGTGATATCTCTCGATTGAAAATTCTAATGTCGGTCGAGCATGAGAGTTTAGATAACCCGCCCAATCGACTCGACGAACGCTTACGTCAATCTTGGACCGGCGTGATCGTCGGGTCTAAAGTGCCAGCTGGCTTTAATAACGCTCTGATGATGGTGCGGTTGAAGGGGCAGGCGATTTTAAGTCTGCAGAGTTTTTACGAGTTCTACTGTGGCAAGATACCAGTCCACACTCTCGACGACGCTTGGTTTGCTTTCACCGAAGGGTTTTCAATTTTGCATTCGCCACTCTCGGTTAGGCTCAAGCGCATCAGTGATATTTTTATTTCTGGCTCTATGTTGGTCCTTTTGTCGCCCGTTATGGCGCTAACCGCGTTGTTGATTCGGCTTGAGAGTCAGGGGCCGGCGCTATTTAAACAAATTCGAGTCGGTATCGACAATCGACCCTTTACGATGCATAAATTTAGATCCATGCGCACGGATGCTGAAGTTGGCACCGGAGCGAAATGGGCCGATAAGAACGACAGTCGAGTGACAAACGTTGGCCGTTTTATTCGCAAAGTGCGCCTCGACGAACTGCCGCAGCTTTGGAACATTCTAATTGGCGAAATGAGTTTCGTTGGCCCGAGGCCCGAGCGCCCCGAATTTACCAAGCAGCTGAGAGAGAAAATCCCATTCTATGACCTTCGGCATTTGGTTAAGCCCGGGCTCACGGGTTGGGCGCAGGTGATGTTTCCGTACGGGGCGAGCGAAGATGACGCTCGCGAAAAACTTCAGTTCGAACTTTTTTATATTAAAAATTATTCGTTCGAACTCGATATCGAAATCGTTTTAAAGACTGTGTCAGTCGTATTGTTCGGCGCCGGCCGGTAAACCGAACGCGCGAGATGCGAGGCGCGAGGCCTTGAGAGCGGAGGCGTGCGTAATCGTACGCCGCACAAGCGAGAGGCTGAGCAACAAAGCAGATTGCGCGTTTGTACTCGCCTAGCGATAGTCGTGGAGGTAGTCGATGCGGTCGGGCACCCACGGGTCAAATGTCCCGTCGAGCTTAGTGACCGTGTTGCCGATACGCTCAGCGATTGTTTTGGGTCGCACGGTGGGGTGAAAGTCGGCGGTAAGGCAACCGTGTTCGGCAAGATAGGGCACCAGGCGATCGCAAGTCTCTGAGGCGATTTTTTCTTTACGAACCATATCATCAAGACTCGAATCAATTTCTTCGACGGTAAAATGGTATTTTTCGATCATTTGTTTCGCGATCATCACGACATGTCTGAGTTCGAGCCGCTCATCTTGATAAAGGTCAAAGGCCACTTGCAAATTATTGGCGGTGGGCACCGTCCGACGGCCAAATTTTAAATAATAATCTGAGTCGGTGTCTTCAGCGAGATTGATATATATTTTTTCGACCGGGTCGGTTTGCGGGATGGCGGCTTGAAGTTGAAAAATTATATCGACTTGAGTATCGAGCACAAAGAAGGCGTTTAAGACCTTTCGCAACTCAGAAGTGTCGAGGCGTCGCGAGCAAATATCCGAAAAAAGTGAATAAATAACCGCATCAAATTCGCCATCATCACCAAACATAATGAGGCGCACGTCTTCTTTTAAGAGAGCGCGCATTTGCAGCAACGCTTGAAGTTTATAGCCCACTTGTTTGTTCAGGCGCCAAAAACGGCGTGGGCGTAGATTCGGTAAATTATCTTTACAGAAAATGCCGAAGGGTTTGACCCCGTCGATGGCTAGTTTTTCGCGAATTTTGTCTTCCATTTGCGGCGGCGAAGCGGTGATGAAAAATATCGGAAAGAATGCGCTGGCGTTACGTTGTACCCAGGCGTCTTTGAGCGAGCTCACGAGTTCGGCCGAGCCGGGGATGTTTTTTTTCTGTGCCGCTTTTTCTGTTGCAGTGCGAATAAGACCACGCACCGTTTCAAATTTGGTGTCGAGGTAGGTCTTATCTATGTCCCACAAGTAAACCTCGTGGGCCTCAAATGCCGCCTTCTCTGAGATGTACGGGAAGTAGATGACGTCGTCTGTTATTTTTGCGCGCTTACGCCATTCCGCCATGACTTGAGATTGCAGGGCGTGTAATGGTCTGTCATGAAAATCACGCATGTAGCGCAATGCAGCAAGGTGTTAGATTTTGGCCCTCGAACGCCATGGCCCGAGAGACTGCCAGCATTTGGTTGGCGCGGATTATTGCTCACGGGTTTTGATCGCGAGAATGGCCACGTCATCGAACTTGATAGCGAAGAGCTGCTCGAAAAAATTTGGCCTGATATTTACCCAAAGCTGTCTTTGATGGAGCTCGCGCGATTTTATCGGTGCGTCGAAAAAGCCGGGCTTGCTCTCGAGTGGCCGACCTTTTTCTTTGCCTACGGCATGCGTTTTAGCGACGACTTCACGGCGCTACTTCAACGAATTGTCACTCTACCGGCCGACGTACAGCGCTGGTGTGTGCAAAAAGATTTGTCAGTGCGGGATTTGGCGGCCTTTAAAGCGTTGGCAGATTGGGCGCCGATTTTGCCTTGGTGGCAGAAAATGGTGACGTTTGAACCCTCTCGCACCGAGGGTGTTCGTGCAATCGAGTGGATGGTTGAATTATTTTTGATGAAGGGCGATTTGGCGCCGATTCTTGCCGACGTTACGAATTTTTCTGAGATGGTAAAGCAAATGCGCGCCCAGCGCTTTCCGGTTATGGATGCAAAAGATCAGCTGGCCGAGCGCTTGGTAAAAGAACTGCCCTGGCCGAAAAAACTTGAAGCTCGTTACGTCAGAAATGGCGACAAGGCCGGCTTTGAAGTGAAGTTATTTGTGCGCAATACTCCAGAGCTGCAAAAGCAAATCGAAGGTTTGCAAGCCGTTGAATCGGAGCTCGAACGGCGTGGGCTTTGATTCAGTGACCGAGTTCAGTCTTCGTGACATTGATCACGTCTATATTGATTCAAAAGTTGTGGGCTCGTCGGTGGCACGCCGTGCTTTTAATCTGTTCGAACCTTCGCGCGTTTCAATAGTAGAGGCCGAGCCTTTTGCCGATGACAAAGGCGAATTGAGTGCGCTGCAATTTGATCGCAGCAAAAAAAATATTTATTTAACTGAATTTAAGGGCACGTTTTTCAAGCGCTGCCCAGGTGCGCGGCCCGGGCTGACCTGTTGCAATTATTTTGTTTTAAATTTGGGTCTGCAATGCAACATGAACTGCAGCTACTGTTATTTGCAGAGCTTTATAAATACTCCGGTGATGAAAATCTATACCAATATCGAGCAGGCGCTCAACGAGCTTGAGGTTATGGGGCGTGATTTGTCGGGTGAAACATTGCGAGTGGGCACTGGCGAAGTTATTGATTCTTTGAGTTTGGACCCTTTGTCGCTTTACTCGCGCGAGCTCATACGATTTTTTCGAAAATACCCGAAGTGGAAGCTCGAATTTAAAACGAAATCGAGTCAGGTTGATCAGTTTCTGGATGTTGAGCATGCCGGCAACGTGGTCGTGAGTTTTTCGATGAACCCACAAAATGTCATCGCCAGCGAAGAGCATGGTACGGCTTCTCTTTTGGGCCGCTTAGAAGCTGCGGCGAAGTGTCGCGACCGGGGCTTTCCGCTCGCGTTTCATTTTGACCCGATGATTTGGCACGACGGCTGGCGCGAATCTTATGCGCAACTCGTGCGTGAAGTGACGGCGCGATTTGCTCCTCACGAAGTGCCGATTAGCTCAGTGGGGGCGTTGCGATTTCAGCCCGAACAGCGCCACCTAATGCGCGAGCGTTTTGGTCTGTCGTCGATGGTGACGAGTGCTGAGGTGGTTTCAAGCGCTGACGGCAAGCTTCGGTACGATCAAAGTGTGCGCGAAGAGATGTTTGAATTTTTAATCGGTGAGTTTCGAAAGCACTCTGCCGAATGGCGCATTTTTCTTTGCATGGAGACCCCCGAGACTTGGCTTGGCGCCGTAAAAGCCATGCCGAAAAGTGTGGTCGGCCTTGAGCAGGCCTTTGATGGTCGTGTGGCGCGGGTGTTCGGCGCGCGCAAAGAAATCGAAAAAGGGATTTAGCAATGCAACGAGTACTTCGGGCCGCGGATTATCGACGCACGCCCTGGAAGAACGGCCTCGGTGAGTCCATTCAAATTGCCGTGGGGCCCGAAGGCGCCGGGCTTGAGGCCTTCGACTGGCGTGTGAGCATGGCGCGAGTCGAAACGTCTGGGCCGTTTTCTGAATTCGCCGCGGTCGATCGCACGCTGATCGTGCTGAATGGCTGCTCGATGCGCCTCGAGGTCTCAGGGTCGCCGTCGATCACTCTCGGGCCCGAAAGCCCGCCGCACTCGTTTGTCGGTGATCGCCCGACCCAAGGTCTTCTGAATGGCGCGGGCCTTACTGATTTCAATGTTATGACTCGGCGGGGGCGGCTGGTCCATCGGGTCGAGCGTGTGCCACTAAATGGCGGAGTGACAGTGGGCCACAGCGGGCTCACCAGTTTGTGGTTTGTGGCGCATGGGCGAGTGACGGCGGCTGTGGCCGATACAGGGCTCGATTCAGAAATCGAGCTTGGGTTGCACGACAGTCTGCTCATTACGGGGCCGTATGAGATCACGTTTCAAAGTGTTGAGCCTACTGAATTACTGAGGGTCGAGATTGCCGAGTACTATCGAAACTCCACCGGATAGGTGATCGTGATGGGCTCGCCGGCAAAAGACTTAAATTTTGTGCGTTCGATGACTGATTGAACACATGACGAGAGCGGGTCATTGCGAAGTTCGTTGCGCAAGAAGCGAACTGAATCGACGTGGCCGGTTGGTTGAATGGTCAGTGAGAGCAACATGTGCCCATCGGTATTTTGATTGTCGCGAACGCTTTTCAGCTGACAGAGCCGCAAGTCTTCAGAGTGCTCGGCCAGAACGTCTTCAATGTAGGGGGTGGCCAGCGTCTCGCCGTTTTCGGTCACTATTTTATCGAGAGGTCGCGAGCGTTCACTGGTTTTTGGTTCAGAGTCTGGCGCCAAAAATGGCTCGAGATTTTTATTTTTGAATTCACCGAGCGTTGGTATTTCTGATTTATCTGATCTGTCTGATTTTACGCTGGCCGGTTTTGATTCGACAGAAAGCACCGGTGTTTTGGAGATTGGTTTTGGCTTGGTTTCGGCGGCAAAAAGCTGATGGTCTTTGTTTACAAAAAGCTGACCGATGACCCCTTTTTCAAGAAGTTCGTAATCACCTTCGCGAATGGTCATCAGTGCCGGAAATTTGACTCCAGAGGCAAGGGCTTCGTCGGGGTAATAGAGCTCGACCGTGACCAACGACTTTGCGCCAATTCTAATTTTATGACCTGAGTGAAAGCTCAAAATAACATCTGAATTTTCGCCGACGCGAATTTGATCTTCGTGGCGAACAGGCGCTCCTTCTATAAGCGGAGCAAATTCAGTTTGTCGGGTTCGTCGAATCTGAACATGGCCGGTGAGGGCTGTCGCCACAGCGACTTCGGGGCCAACTCGGCGTTTCGAAGTAAAAAATAGGCTTACGATGAAGGATGAAATTGGTCGCGAATAGTAAATGAAGCCGCCCGCTAGCAGCGCTGAAACCAATGCGGTGATCAGCGACGAACGCGCCATTTTCATTTTTACTCGTCGCCGCCCGGTAATTCGGGTAGAGCCGGTTTCGGCATTGGGGTCACTGGCTTATTTTGGTCTTTAGCATCAGTTTTGCCGGCCGCTGCGCCACCCGCGTTTTGGGCTCCTGCCGCTTTTGGCGGAGCATAATCGTCAACCACGCTGCCTGTATGTTTTGAAGTGAGGTAGGTCAGCCCGATTGAAGTCATGGCAAAAACAATTGCGAGGCCGCGTGTGGCTTTAACCAAAAAGTTGGCCGCGCCAGTGGTGCTCAATACTTGGTTTGAGCCGCCGCCGCCACCGCCCATGCCGAAAACGCCATCACCTTTTGAGTCTTGAATCAGTACGAAAAGAATCAATAGCAAGGCGACCGAGATATGAACAATCGTAAGAAGTAGAAGCATAATGCACCAAGCCAATATTAGGCGGATTTATCTGTTTAAGCTGGGTAGTTATAAGAGAGTTTGGCGCGCCCGTCCATTATTTTTTTGGCGCTAAACGCTCTTACGACCCACGCTGTAGTACTTAAAGTTGAGCTCTTTCATCTGTTCTGGCTCATATTGGTTGCGGCCATCAAAAATAAGCGGTGATTTAAGTAGAGTTTTCATTTTGCCAAAGTCAGGCGAGCGAAAGGGCTTCCACTCCGTTAGTAAAATAAGGGCATCGGCCCCCTTGAGGGTGGCATACTGGTCATTTTCGGCCTGAAACTCGCGGCGATTTTTGAAATGCTCGCGAACGTGATCGTTGGCGATGGGGTCATGGCCGGTCACCGTGGCGCCCGCTTTGAGCAATAATTCGATGATATCAAGGGCCGGGGCCTCGCGAACGTCATCGGTTTCGGGCTTAAAGCTAAGACCCCAGATGGCAAAATGTCGCCCACTCAGGTTCTTGCCAAAATGAGCTTCAATTTTTTCGAAAAAGAAACCACGCTGCGATTGATTGACCGACTCGACGGCATCGAGAATTTCAAGTTTTAGGCCAGCATCGCGCCCAATTTGAATCAGGGCTTTGACGTCTTTCGGAAAGCAAGAGCCGCCGTAGCCGACCCCGGGGTAGGTGAAGTGAAAACCAATTCGTGCATCGCTACCAATGCCTTGGCGAACTGCTGAAATATCGGCGCCCACTTTTTCAGCGACCCGCGAGATTTCGTTCATAAATGAAATTTTGGTGGCGAGCATGGCGTTGGCCGCATATTTGGTCAGCTCTGCCGAATGAATATCCATAAAAATCACGCGGTGACCGTTCAAAATAAAGGGGTGGTACATCTGTTTTAACTTAGTCTGTGCGGCCTCGTCTTCGGCGCCAATGACGATGCGATCGGGCTTCATAAAATCTTGAACAGCGGCGCCTTCTTTTAAAAACTCGGGGTTTGAAGCGATCGAAAAACTTAAGTTAAGGCCGCGGGCCGTGAGCGCTTTCTGAATTGTGGCTTTCACTTTGTCGCCCGTACCGACCGGGACAGTCGATTTAGTGACCACAATCTTTGGGGTCGTCATCATTTCGCCGATCGATTTGGCAACGGCAAGAACATGCTTGAGATCGGCGCTGCCATCTTCGCTTGGCGGAGTGCCCACCGCGATCATCAAGATCTCATTTTCTTCGACGGCCTTGCCCATATCGGTTGAGAAAAGCAAACGTCCAGCGACTGCGTTGTTTTTCACCAACTCTTCGAGGCCGGGTTCATAGATCGGGATCACGCCATCTTTAAGCAGAGCAATTTTTTTCTGGTCGACGTCGACGCAGGTAACGGCATTGCCCATTTCAGCAAGGCAGGTGCCCGAAACTAATCCGACGTAACCGGTGCCGACGACTGCGATTTTCATGAAAAGCTCCTGTCAAAATCTGACAAATGATAGCTAAAATTTTATCAAAGAAATGTCTGTAGCAGATTTGGCCATTCTTGGCTAGATCAAGGTTCGCGAGATTAAGGTTTGAAAGGTTAAGTGCGATTGCGGTTGAGGCGCGCGACAACCAGGGGCACTAAGCAACGTGGGCTGAATCGTACGGTAAAGGCCGAGAGCCAGTTTAAGAAACCCGGGATTACATAGGATTTGCCCTTCATTAGGGCGTTATAGCCGATTTGAGCGACAGCGTGGGGGCTCATGATGCCGGGTAGTTTCATTAAATCATTTTTCATGTTGGCGCGGGCTTGAAAGCCTGAAGGCACAGGGCCTGGGCAGAGGGCGGTCACGGTGACTCCGGTGCCCTTTAGTTCGATGCTCAAGGCTTCGCTAAAATGCAGCACATAGGCTTTTGATGCGTAATAAACCGCCATATAGGGCCCGGGCAGAAACGCGGCCGTTGAGGCCACCTGAAGAATGCGACCGGTTTTTTGCTTTACCAAATCAGGCAAGAAATAGCGCGTGAGCATGGTGAGAGTTTCGATATTGAGAGTCAGCATTTCTTCAATTTTTCTGGTCTGATTTTCGTGAAAGGTGCCGACTTCGCCAAAGCCCGCGTTGTTGACTAAAATTTGCGGCTTGAGATTTAGGCTGACGACGCGATTGTAGAGTTCGAGTGCGGCCCCATGGCGAGCGAGATCGAGATCGACCACGTAACATTTAATACCGTGGGCTTTCTGCAACTCGACGGCGAGGGTCTCAAGTTTGGCCTTTGAGCGGGCCACCAAAATGAGGTCGTTTTTTTCGGCCGCCATAATGCGTGCCAATTCTTCGCCAATACCGCCTGAGGCGCCTGTGATAAGTGCAAGTGTAGACATATCAAATATACTAGGAGACAATTTTTCAGATGCAATCAAAAAGCCAGCGATCAAAAAACCATTCAGCGCGAAGTCTTGCGCAATTATTGAGCACAAAAGTGCCGATCACCAAAGCCATGGGCTTGCGAGTGCTCAAGTGCGAGATCGAGAACGGTGTGCGTTTTGCGCTACCTTTGAAGCCCAATCGCAATCACAAAAACACCGCATTTGGCGGTTCGCTTATCGCGGCGCAGGCCCTCGCTTGCTGGGCGTTGATTTGCGAATTGCTTGATAAAAACAACCTGCTCGCTGAGGTAGTCGTGCAGCGCCAGACCGGCGAGTTCTTGCGCCCGGTGAGTGGGTCATTCGAAGTTCAAACCGATGCTGTGAGGCCGAAAGCGGTGAAGCGCTTTCTCGAAACCATGAGGCGCCACAACAAAGCGCGTCTTCAGCTGACGGCCCGCGTTTTGCTGCGCGGTCACGTGGCAGGTCGATATACCGGCGAGTATGTTGCACTATCCATTTCGAAAAAGGCGACAAAACACAAAGTGAAACGCCAAGCGAAGCGCTTTTCTAAACAACAGCGCACTTGAGGGGTATTTTTGGCCGGTCAGCTTGAAAATGTAAATCTCGATATTTTCAATAACCTCAGCGTGGTTGTGCCTTTTATCGGACACGATATTCTCTGGAAGGACTTACTGCGCGATCTTCAGCCACTGCCAGCCGGCTGCGAAATTTTGTTAGTCGGGCCCGATGCTCCTGATCAAGAGCTATTGAAGCGCGCTTCTGAAAAAATGATCGCAAAGATTAGCTACGTGAAATCAGAAAAAGGTCGCGCTCGGCAATTAAACGCCGGTGCTCGTGCCGCTCAGGGCAGCTATTTTTGGTTTTTGCACGCTGATTCAAAAGTGCCTCGGCCAGCCCTTTTTGCGCTCGCCACCGAGCTTCGACGAAACCCGCTGGCACTTCATTATTTTCATCTTCAATTCTTGAGTGATGGCCCAAAACTTGTGACCTTAAATTCGATGGCGGCCAATTGGCGTTCGCGCTATTTAGGTATGCCGTTTGGCGATCAAGGTTTTGCTCTGGGGCGCTCTACTTTTTATCGCCTCGGTGGTTTTCAAGAAGAGGCGTCTTACGGCGAAGACCATCTTTTGGTTTGGGCCGCTCATCGCAAACGCATTTTGCTAAATGCCGTACCGGCCTCGATTTTTACCAGCGCGCGACGTTACGAAGCCGAAGGTTGGGGCGCATTGACCTCGCGGCGAGTGTTGATGACGGTAAAGCAGGCCGCACGCGAGTACGTTAAGCTTTTAAAGCAGCGCTTAGTCGAATAACATGCGCATCGCCTTTGCGGTCTTTGTAAAAACCCCAGGTTTAAGCCCAATCAAAACTCGTCTTGCATCTTCTATCGGTCGCACCCGCGCCGAACAATTTTATTCTGACAGTTTAATTGCCACGAAGGCCGTCGTAGAGGGTGTCGCAGCGGCGGTCTCGAAAACAATAGCGAAGGCGTTGCCGAAGACGTTGGCGAAGCCAATGGTCGATGCTTATTGGGCTGTTGCAGAAGAGACTGGATTGAACCACTCTTTTTGGAATTCGAGCCCTCATTGGCAGGTGATTCTACAGCGAGGTGAGGGTCTTGGAGAGCGCCTGGCGAATATTTACGGCGAATTGAAATCTCGCTACGACATTGTTTGTTTATACGGCGCCGACTCGCCCCACGTTAAGAGTGAAGTTTTAGCGGCGGCACTGCAAAAGTTAATTGTAGGGGGTACGGTCGCCGCTTCTGTTGTCGTTGGCCCAACTGAAGATGGCGGGTTTTATTTTTTGGCGGGGAGTATGCCCATCGCTCACGATATTTGGTGCAAAGTAAAATACAGCACAGAGCACACTTGGCGCGATCTTCGTGCGCAATTAGTGGCAGCTAAAATGGCCCCCGACGTTGCCTCAGGCGGCATCGTCGAAGTTGAAAAAAACTTCGACATCGACACCGGCGAAGATTTTGAAAGACTCAATCGCGAGTTTTCTAACTGGCGTCGCGGGTAGCAAGTGTCGTTTCACCCTCCCACGCCTTGAAGCGAGCAAGCTAGCCCAAAGACCACATCACTGCACTCTTAAGCCCGCATAACGGCGACTAGCTTGACGGCAATTAGTAATATTTTGAGCGCCAGATAAATAATTGCGAGCGCTATCTCAAGTCTTACCAATCTCCGTCCGAACTTAGAAACAGGTGTCTGTTTCTTCATAGGGCCTCCTCTGTTAATAGCGGAGGAGGGATCCACGACGGGATTTGTTAATAGCAAATCCCGTTCTTATTTCTGCGCTCATAGAATGCAATTGGCGTCCGGCCCCGAATTATTTCGGCTATCGCCGATCTCATAGCGGATTAATTCGAATTTTTTGAATGGATTAATAGCTGATCATTTCGGCGCCAGCCTTTATAAGCTAACGCGTAGTTAGAATCATTTTAAAATAGATCGAGTCCGTCCGAATTCTCTCCGACTTTTCGGATCATCGTAAAAAGCCGGATTCCATTGTTTCTAAAACGGCTCCTTAGACGGCATGTCGTTTGCTAATAAGATAATTTATGAATAACGAACATCCTGAAGAAATTAATTTATCGGCTCATATCCGGATGATCCGTGGGCGTAAAGTAATTTTAGACTTCGATCTAGCCTCGCTTTACGGAGTTTCAACTGGGCGTCTCAATGAGCAAGTAAAGCGAAATCTGGATCGATTTCCGGCTGATTTTATGTTCCAACTAACTGAAATTGAAGAGGAACATTTGATATCGCAATTTGCGATATCAAAGTTCGGACGGGGCGGTCGTCGGTTTTTACCAAATGCATTCACCGAACACGGAGTTTTGATGGCCGCCAATGTTCTAAATAATGACAAAGCTATTTCAGTTAGTATTGAGATTGTCAGAACTTTTGTTCGTCTTCGACAGTCATTTTTAATTCATGATGAATTTAGGCGAAAATTAAATGAGCTAGAAGAAAAGTATGACAAACAATTTCAGGTTATTTTTGAAGCCATTGAGGTTACCCCAAAAATTTAGACCACTTGTAACTTGAGTCGTCCTGTGTCCAACTGGACCTACGGAGGGCCAAATGAAGAAGAAGTTCACGGAAGAACAGATCATCAAAATCATCAACCGCACTCGCCACGGCGAGACCG
>CAILEP010000021.1 GCA_903833275.1 uncultured Bdellovibrionales bacterium | reverse complement strand
CGACGAAAGGCCGCACTCGTCAATTGGAATGAGAACGCCAAGCGCTTTTGAGAGGGAATTTGAAAACTAACTGACGCAAGACCGCTCTAGTCCCGAATGGCTTAAATTCGGGGGTAACCTCAGCAAACTATTTGATTTATGTTGGCGGCTAGTTAATTATTAGTTCTTAGATAGGTGAAATAATTAAAGCCGCTATAAGTAATAGTTTTAATTTAGATCTTGATGCTCTCGCTAAAGTTTATGTGCCGAACCCCAAAAAAATTGATTGGCACACGCTGCAAGCTAAGCCGAATGAGGGTATGCCACTTGACGCCCTTGTTATGCGAAACACGACTTTTGAAATTATAGCCTCTGCGACGAAACTGATTTTAGACTTTTGTGGCCAAAATGTGTCTTGGAGTTATTCGTCTTATGACAATACCTTCTCGCAATTAGAGCAATTAGTTCAGAAAAAAAAATGGGCATTCGTTTTGTTTTGGGTAGATTGGGGTTTTTTAGAGAACCAAGATAAGCCTGAGGCAACAAAGTTTATAAAGTCTACTTTTTCTCGAATCTCGAACTCTTTTGATGGTTACGTTTTTGTAAACACATGGCGCTCAAAATCATCGGTCGATTTGGCCATTAATTCTGAAATTAATAATTTTCAAAAAATAATAGCGGTAAATGTTGAAGACATTGCCCTAATGAACGAAATTGATTTGTTTAATAAAGGGCATAGTGAATTGACGACCTCTTGCTTTTCTAAACAATTTGACGTTGCCGCCGCTCGCTCAATCGCATGCTCCATTTTACCGGCTGTCTTGGGCGTTCAACTGCGGGGGTTAATTATAGATTTAGATGGCACTATGTATAACGGTTTGCTGGGTGAAAATGGCCCCACGGGCATCGTTCTTACGGAGTGGCACAAAAGAATTTGGCAAAAAATACTTGAGCTCAAAAATCAAGGTCTTTTGCTGGCGGTCTCTTCAAAGAACAATTCGAATGATGTTGAAAAATTATTTTCTAGAGAAGACTTGCCGCTCAAGGTAGATGACTTCGCTGTTATTGCAGCTAATTGGCAATCAAAAATAAAAAATATTAATGATATTATTACTGCTTTTAATTTTTCAGAAGAAAATGTGCTGTTTATAGACGATAATCCGAACGAACTTTTTAGTGTTTCGGCAGCCTTGCCTAAACTAAGGCTTTTCAAAGCCGACGAAAGTGGTCAGGCCACTTTCTTGGCCCTAAATGAATATCCAGGTCTTAAGTGGCTAAAAACAGATGACGCCGCAAAAGATAGAACCCGAGATATTCAAGCCAATTTCAAGCGAAAAGAGTTGGCCGAAAAGTATAGCGGTTCTAATTATAATTATTTAAAAGAGCTAGACATTAAAATTGAAATCAATCGCGATAGTATTAGTAATGTGAGTCGGCTTAGTGACTTGGCCAATAAAACTAATCAGTTTAATTTAACTTTCAAGCGAACTAATGAGTCGGCTATTAAAAGTCTTGTACAATCGAAAACTGGCCATTCATACACATTAACGTTGTCAGATCGTTTTGCTGATAGTGGCATTGTGGGTGGCGCAATAGTGCGACAAGATAAAAATATTGCGTTCTTAGAAGAGTATTTATTTAGCTGTAGGGCTCTCGGTAGAGGTGCGGAAACCTATTTTTTGAGAGAAATCTTATATGACTTGATAGAGTCGAATGTTGATAAGATTGAATTTACAGTTGTGAAGGGGCCTAAGAATCAACCGGCACTTGAATGGCTCTCTACGCTAAATTTAAGCGAGGGCGTAACCGTAGTTTCAATTGATGATTTAATTAAAAAGTGCGATCAAATTCTGGTAGATTACCCGATCGCATCAAAAACTAGAGTGAGCAAATGAGTAACATTAACGAAAGAGTGGCCAAAGTTCTCGCGCTTGCATTGCGCAAGCCTGTGGGGCCCAATGATAATTTTAAAATCGGTGAGCCAATAGAGTGGGATTCATTGATGCATATTGAAATAATGCTTCTAGTTGAAGAAGAATTTTCTGTGCAAATTAGAGCCGAGCAAATCTCAGTACTCGCAAGTCAAAAGCAAATTATAGAATTTTTGAAAAGTCATTGAGGGAGTAGCCCATATGTTCCGAAAGTTGAATCTATGTTTAAAAGCAACCCCAAAGCCCCCCTTCTAATAGTATTTTAATGCTTAGTTTTGTTATAAAAACTTTAATCTTATGTTTGGCTTTTGAAACTTCATTCGCTCAAGACATAAATGGGGCTGCCGACATTGTGTTCAAAAACGCAAAGATTTATGCCTTGCCAGAGTCACAACCGAAAAGTGTGCTAGCCATGCGCGATGGTAAAATAACCTATGTGGGTGATTTGGCTGGGCTCAATAAATTTGTCGCTTCGAAAACAGTGGTGCGGGATCTCGGGGGGCAGGTCGTAATTCCGGGTCTAATTGATTCTCATATTCACCCCCTGGATATAGTAGATTTAGATGTCTGCGATTTAAAAAGTGAACCAATGTCAATTGAAGCGATTGTCAGTTACATAAAAAAATGTATCGACCATTACAAGCCATTGCCTGGTCATTTGTTTAAAGTTTATCAATGGAACGTTGCTAACGGAAATCAGCCGAGTGCCGGATACACAAATTTTAGAGAAGCTCTAGATAAAATTGGCCATGGCATACCAATCGAACTTCTTGGCAACGATGGGCATCGTGGCGCGTTTAATAGCCTAGGGCTGGCCATGGCAAAAAATAAAGCTGGCAAAGTAATTGGGTTTTCAAAAAAAACTTTAAATTTTGACTTTAAGAGTCTTTCAAAATTTATTGGTGTAGATGGCAAGGGCGACCTTAACGGCGCAGTGAATGAAGATGCGAGATATGCAATTGACCCAAATGCAATGAATAACAAAAGTATTCCTGAAGTTTTAAAAGTTGCCGAAAAAGTTACGCAACGTCTAAACAGCCAAGGTATAACTGCTATTTTAGATGCTTCGGCAATCACTGAGAGCCAACAAGTTTATGATAAACTGATTTCGAATCATAAGCTGACTTTGCGTGCGACGTTGGCGCAATTTTATAACTTAAATCAGTGGCAAACCCCAGACGGCAAATTAGATATTAAGAATATGCTAAAAAGAGCGAATGAGTTTCGCGCAAAATATAGTAAGAGCTCATTGATTCGCGCAGATACAATAAAGCTTTTTGCTGATGGTGTGCTTGAAGGGGTGCCCTTTTCTACGCCGCCATCGCTACCAAATGCCGCAAGAATGAATGAAATTCTTCAGCCTATTTTTGGTAAAAATCCGAACGGTAGTTTAGATGTTGTGGGATATGTCGATACTTCTTCTAAGGTATGTTTAGACGTGCGTGCAAAACCGGGGGAATATAAGGCTGATAAAACTTTAGCAAAGTTTGTTAAAGTAAATGGGTTTCACCCCGTACAATGTGAAATTTCAAATGGCACACTTCAATATGAAAGAGATAATATTTTAGAGTTTGTTAAACTGTTTCATTCAGCTGGTTTTAATTTGCATATTCATGCAATTGGTGATCGGGCAGCATCTACGGCAATCGATGCCATTGAATTGGCTCGAAAGGCAGATGGTGTCGAAACAACACGAGACACGATTGCTCATCTTCAATTGGTTAGACCAGAAGATGTACTTCGAATTGGCCGAAATCACTTATTTGTGGCTTTTACTTTTGCTTGGGCCTACACAGATATTGAATACGACCTATCGGTGATACCATTTATCCAAAAGGTTAAGGGCGGAGACTACGCTGCTTTGCACGTTCCGGGTAGCTACTACGAGCAAAATGCTTATCCAGTTAAAGCGGTTTTAGACGCGGGGGGTATAGTTACGGCTGGGTCAGATGCGCCCACCGATGATCGAAGTCCGAGGCCGTTTTATAATATAAGCATGGCGGTGCTCAGAGCAATGACTGGTGCCCCTGCGTTGAACCCTAAGCAATCTATTACCGTGCGAAAAGCGCTAGCCGCCTATACGCTGAACGGCGCAAAAATGTTGGGGCGAGAAAATGAAATTGGCAGCATCGAAGTTGGTAAATCTGCAGATTTTGTCGTTATAGATCAAGATATTGTCACGCTCGGAGAAACAGGTCAGGCAGAGAAGATTAAAAAGACTCAAGTCTTAGAAACTTGGTTCAAGGGCAAGCGAGTATACCTAAATGAAAAAAGATAGGGCTTAACTAGCTTTATCGTTATAACTCGGCATCCAGTCGTGGTCTTCGTCAATTGGCTTTGGGTACTCGCTAGTGAACGGCACAGAAATAGCTTTCCAAAAGCGATCGCTAACCAGACAGTTATGCTCAGTATAAAAATTAATTGATTTTAGATATTTGTGAACTTTGTGAAGTTTAGAGCGTTGAACTAAAATGTATAAATGATGCTCAAGGTGATAATTTTCGTTACTAGTAAGCAATCGATAAAAGAAATTTGAGAAAGTCCAAGAGTTTCGAAACCCGCCTTCTGTATCACCATGTTCAACAAAAGCAGAAAAGCCAATAATAAAAATTGACCATAGCCAAGGCACAAAAAAACCTAATATAAAAGTCGCGACATCTATTTTTAGCAAAAGCAACCAACACAAGGTAAAAGACAAATTAAAAATAAAGTTTATGAAAGCAAAATTTCTAGATGAATCGGCACTCAAATTTGGTACTTTTTCTATTCGAAGAAAGCACTTTAATGTCGTCATAAAGTGAGATTGAAACTCACCAATGCCAATTAAAAATAAAGTGATTGGCCGCCAATGGTTCATTACTTTTGCGCCACTAAACGCAACGATCAAACTGTCTTTAGAGGTATTTGTATATTTATGGTGGCTGAAATGGCCACAGTTAAAGGCGGTGCCACCGAAATACCCGGGCACAATACTAGAACCGAGTACGCCCAGTAAAAAGCTGATCTTAAAGTTTTTGTGAAGCGACCCATGCCCACCGTCGTGTGCCAGGTAGGCCATAGAAATCATACCTAAGCCTGACAGTATTGGCATAACCATCAGAATGGGTATTGACGCAAAAACTAGAAGTAAGTTAGGTGAGCAGAATAAGTGTTTATAGGCGAGAACTGCCAAGGTCGAGCCTATCATTATACAAAGTAATGGGCCTGAAGATAAGAGCAAAAGCTCGAAGTTTGTTTTTGCGTATAATTCTTTTGGGATCGCTGGTTTCTTGAGAGAAGTACTATTCATAAGGTATTCCGATCGGTTCTTAATCGCTCTTTGGCGAATAAGCTGCTTTTTACAGTACCAACATCGGTATAAAGCTAACAATTCTTGACTAAAGAATGTCTTGAAGTGAGACCGGTTACAGAACAAAATTTTCGAAACTGACATTCAGGTTGCGGTCTCAAATTGCGATATGGACTACCTATTATGTTAAGAATATAGTTAAATAACCTTATCAGAATGGGTAGGTTATGAATCGTAATTCGCCGCTAAAAGCGGCTCGGTTTCGCCTCTATAGTGCTCCGTCTAAAATTGGCGGGCATGGTATATTTACAGAAGATTTCATTCAAAAAGGGTCTCAAATCTATACTCTTACCGGCGATAAGGGCTCGTTAGATTACATGAACAGCTTGATTGATGCTGGCAAAATTACCGTAGATGACGGTCTGCAAATAGATTCAGACACCTATATTTCGCTTGAGCCATTTGGCAAAAGCTTTAATCACTGTTGCGAACCAAATGCGGCGGTCGTTAGCGAATCTGATTTGATCGCAGCACGAGATATTCTGCCGGGCGAAGAAGTTACGTACGATTACTCGGCCACAGTGGGTATTGAGAAAACCTGGTGGAAGATGAATTGCAATTGCCTAGCAGCGAGTTGTCGAAAAATTGCAAGTTCTGTTGGCACGATCCCAAAGCATAGATTGATGTATTATTATGAGAATAATCTGCTTCTAGATTATATAGTCGTGCAGCTCAATTTACCGAAATTAAAAAAGAATGGCTAGTTTGTAAGTTCGATTCATGAAAAATAAGGGAGTAATTAAGTGCATCAAGAGGTGGAGCGAAAGAATGTAAATTATTTGCGGCAAATATTCTCTAATTTCGGCAGTGCCGTATTTATACAGTGTCATTTTTTGTTCGGGCAGTGGTTGGCTTCAGGCCTATCTCTTAATTATTTAAATGCATTTTCACTCTTAATATTCGTTGGTCTTTTCTTTGATATTGCAAGCTTTGCACTGGGGCAATCTTGCATGATTGTAATCGGCCATGACTTGCGAATAAGTCGAATCAGAAATAATTTTAGTGGGGCATTAGGGGTTTACATACTTTTTAGCCTTTTGGTTACCGTTCTGATATTAGTATTCTCGCAAAATGTTTTAAACATTTTAGGTTTGAGTACGTTGCCAGACAGCAAAATGCTTCTATTTATATGGCTTGCGCTGACTTTTTTAAACGGCCTTTGCTACCTTAATTTCTTTTTCTTATCTTCAATTGATAACAACAAGATGCTATTTATCTCTAACGTCTCACCTTTGGTAACGAACATTATCATTGTAGTGCTTATGGGCCCTTTGTTTACCAGTGAAAAGTCAAAATTTTTATTTTATAGCTTGGCTTATGCAGTTAGCTTGGGTGTCGGTGTTGCGGTAAGCTGTCTTACTTTAAAGAAGTTTTTCATGATTAGCTTGGCGAGAATTAAAAGTTTTCTTGTTGAATCGAAAAAATATTTAGTTAATGAGCTGACAATGCAAGCCTGGACATTCCCGTTGCCATTTATAATCACACTTTTGGTAGAGCGTACATTAGACAGTGATAGCGTAGCGGGCTACAGCTTGTCGTTTCGCATACTTGACGTCTGGGCAAATATGTTTTTCGCGGTTTCAATTTTTGCAACAAGTCTATTGATAGAACTCAAGAGTTTCAGAGGCGAACGAGAGTGGTTTAGTGGTCTACGAACAATTCGTAACATGTCTTTGCTTCTAAATGGTTTGCCATATATTTTATTAATAATTTCTTGCAGCTTTCTATTTAGTTCGTTTTTTAATTTAAATTCTGAGCACGCCATTATCGTGGGCATAGCGACTATTTTGGGTGGGGTTCCGAGCGTATTAACCCTAGGCATTAGAAGCAAGATTCGTTTAGACGGTAAAATGTCGCAAAGAACAATTGGGATCTTGGTATTCGATTATTTGGTGGGGATGCCTGCGCTATATTATTTAGCTAAAGTCTTTGGCCCTTACGGGGCCGCGATCGGATTGGTATTGCCCCACATTTTAGACAATAGTTTTTTGTATTTTTATAACATGCGACTAGGTCTAGACAAAAAGCCTAGTCTTTGAGCTTTGTAGAATAGTCCGAATTTCTACATCAGGTCTGGATATTATGTAATGGCAGGTAATGTGAGTAAAGAAGCATGCTGGCCATTCCGAATATATGTATCGGTATTTACTCTTGTTAACATGCGAAGCTGGTCGATAGGGGAGCTTTCACCATGTCTCGAAAAAAGCTACTTTCAGTTATAGATTCAATTGAATGGTGGGCTAAGAATAGACCAGAGGCAGCGGCGATAGAGAGTGAAGCAAGCTCAATTTCATACAATGAGCTTAAGGTCATGAGTGATTATTTAGCCATGACGTTAAGACGGCGTTGTAAGAAATCGAAACGAGTTTTGATTTTAATGCCGCGCTCGCCAGAAATGATTATCGCCATTTTAGCCGCGTTAAAAGCGAACATTCCATTTTCAACGATTGCGATTAATAGCCCAGAGCAGCGCTTATTACGTATTGTTGAGATTGCCAATCCAGATTTGGTTCTTACATGTGATCGTTGTTCTGATGCCGAAATTTTAACTAAGATCGGATTGAGTGAAAAAAATTTTGGCGTTTCAATCGAGAATTTAAAAAATAAACGGGCACTAAATAAAAAGTCAGGGTACGCGAGCAGAAGCGATGAATCTTACATTTTCTTTACTTCTGGTTCAACGGGCGAGCCAAAGGCAATTATGGGAAGCTATAAGGGCCTTTGTCAGTTTATAGAATGGCAAAGCAAAACATTTAATTGCGACCAGAAAACTCGAGTAAGTTTCTTAACCGCTATTGGATTCGACCCTTCATTGCGCGACATATTTTTGCCATTGGTAAATGGTGGGGTATGTGTAATACCCGACGAAAACACGATACTTAATCTAGAAAGGTTTTCTAGATGGTTGCACGAGAAGCGAATAAGTCACGTTCACATAGTGCCTACTCTTTTTCGAGAGTATTTTGTAAAAAATGAGTTTAATTTCAAAAACTCAAACTTAAAGGTTATCTTTTTGGCTGGCGAAGTTCTTCGTTCGCAAGATGTCGCGCCGCTATACAAAAGGCCAGGGTTCAAAGTTAGATTAGTAAATCTATACGGCCCAACAGAAACCACCTTGGCTAAATTCTATAATATCATAGACAAAAATGATTTACTGTTGCCGGTAATACCAGTTGGTTACCCCATAGATTTCGCTAAGGGCTTTGTGCTCGATGGCAAATTGAAGGTCGTCGAGAAAAATGCAATCGGTGATTTATATATTCACACGCCCTATCAGAGCCTTGGCTACTTAAATGCTCCAGATTTAAATAAAAAGTTGTTCTTGAAAGATATTTTATTAAACGGTGAAAAGCTGAGTCTTTACAAAACGGGCGATGTAGCCCGCCGATTGCCAAATGGCAAAATTCAAGTTTTGGGCAGAAAAGACAATCAGATCAAAATTAATGGTGTTCGGGTCGAAATTGGCGAGATTGAGAATGCAATTTTAAAGTGCAATGAAGTGCGTGAGGTCGCGGTTATCTACCATGCCCTAGATAATGGGCAAAAAATTCTATCTGCCCATTATGTTGGTGGCATTTCGCCAGGTGACTTGCAAAAATTTTTGACGTCTTACCTGCCCCGCCAAGCCATTCCACAAAAGCTTATTGCAATTGCCAAACTGCCTCGCCTTCCGAACGGAAAAATCGCCCGAATGGCGCTTTTGTCCAAAAATGAATTGCCCCCAAATAAAGCGGGGGTGGTACGAACTGAAAAAGCAACAACAATAGAGGCGAAGACGGCGACAGAGGTTAAGTTATTAAAAGTTTTTCAGACCTTATTCGGCGAAGAGAAAATCAATTTCTCAGATAACTTTTTGGCGCTTGGCGGAAATTCTATTCAGGCTATGCAGTTAAGGTCACTAATTGAGCGAACCTTCAATGTATCGTTAGAAGTGAGTGATATTTTTAGCTCAAAGAATTTAGCTGCGATTGTTTCAGAAATTGACAAGTTAAGGCTTTTGGCAGGCGAATCGATTAAATTGAGCACGACTAAAAAATCAAGGTTAAGAAAAGTCAGTCGTGGCAATTTAGTAAGCCCTTCTTATTTTCAAGAGACAGTTCTTGAAATGGTCGATCGCGATCCGCGGGGATATTTAATAATGCGGGCCTATGACGTGACGAGTTCGATTTATTTAAAAAGATTTAAGAAGTCTGTTGAGCTAACTGTGTCACGACATGAAATCTTACGGGCGGCATTTACAAAAAAATCAGGAAAATACAAGTTGAAGGCTAAAAAGAGCTTTGCAAATTATTTTCGTTTTGTGAATCTTTCATCTCTTAGTGGCGCAAAGCAAAATAAGTTTCTAAAAAAAAGAATTGGTGAGCTTGAGCAACGAATTTGCGACCTAGGCAGAGATAGATTGTTCGGATGTGATCTTTGGCAGCACAGTAAGACAAGGCACACAATTTTGATTTGGGCTCACCACTTGATTTTTGACGGTGTTTCATTTGAGATTGTTTTGCGTGAGATCTCTAAAAACTATGAGACATTATCGTCTGAAAGTAAGCGCAAGTCGCTCGAGCAACCGGTTCAGTTTGCCGACTTTGCGACATGGGAGCGTGAAAACGCGAAGAAGGTCGATTTAGAACAGACGCTTAAGCGTATAGAAACAAACTCAAAACAATTTCAGTGGCAATACTCTCAAAAGGTCAAAGCGCAGAAAAATGTTGTAGAGCGTAGCTTTCATGTGCGGCGATTGGGTCGCAAAACATGTGATGCATTACGAGAATTTAGGGTCTCAGGGGGGTACTCATTAAACTCAATTTTTTTGGCGGCAATTGAGCTGGCCTTCGCAGAAGCCACGCGGCGCCACAAATTTTTGACTTTGATTCAGAAAATGGCCCGAACCGAGCCCGAGCTGAATGGCGTTTTGGGGCCCATCATTGACCTTTCGCTTCAAAAGTGTGAGGTAGCATCGAATTCGAATTTTAATTCTCACGTTCGAACTGTGCAGGCGAGGTTTTTAAAAACACTCTCAAATGAAATTGTATCGTTCTTCAAGTTGTTTCCATTGACGAAAGAGAGTGAGGTTTTCTGTGATGCTTATCGGCCGCAGTTGTATTTTAATTTTTTGGATTTTGAATCGCTTAGCTTTAATAATTTGCCAGCAATTAATATAGATTTGCCTTATTCAACTGATGGGGCCCGCGGCTGGGGATGGGATTGCGATGTCGTCGTGTTAATGGAAAGGTCAAATGACACGTACGTTTGCACGCTTAGCTGTGACAGTAAAACCTTCGGTTCGTTCGACCCAGAAGATCTATTAAACCGATACTTTGAAATTCTGGCGAATACAGAAAGTTTAGTACCTAATATAAAGTAAAGATTCATGGCAGGTGAGAGCACTATATAGGCAGGATTGGCTTCGGGCCGCACTTGGGTTTTACGCCAAAGACAGGATTGGCTCGGGCCATCCTGGCCCTCGTCGCTGCGCGACTCGCTTCGCTCGCTCCGAATGGCCCTCGTGGCCTTTCGGTGAACCGCGCTGAGCGGCATAACATGCCTATATGGTGCAGGCGCCGATCTCCAGAGGGGCCATTTCCGCCGGTTAGCCGAGCCCATGGGGGCCACAGTTGCCGGTCTCAATGGGGCCACTTGAGCGCATAGACGCGAGACGGCCTCGGATTCAATTACTTTACACAATCGAACCGATTTCGTCTCGCGTTTTTTTCGTGAGCGATTAAGCGTTTTGTTTTTTTCGCTTTAGTTTTTCTTGTCTCTGATGCGGCCTATAAGAGTCGCCCTCCATAAAAAAGACCTCAGCCTCATTGACGAGCCGATCTACTATGGCATGGGCAATGGCGTCGTTTGCAAAGATCTGGTTGAACTGGCCGAACGGTAGATTGGTAGTAGCTATAGTACCAAGCTCTGCATCGTGTCGGCTCGAGATCACCTGGAAGAACAAGTTGCTCGCCTGCGTATCCAGAGCCACGTAGCCCAACTCATCAATGATTAAGACCTGAGGTCTCCGATATTTATTTAATTCTGTTTCTAAGCTGTACGTTTTTTGCGCGTGCTGAAGTTGGTTCACCATTTCGGCTGCCGTTAAAAATAAAACGGTTAGACCTTTTTGGCAGGCGGCATAGCCAAGGGCTCGCGCAAGATGGGTTTTGCCAGCGCCCGCATTGCCGGTGAACACGGCCGATGGTAAGTTTTCTCGACTAATACTCTGGTGCAAAGTGAGATATTGCTTTTCAACTTTCTCGGTCATTTTTGAGTGTCTAAAGTCAAAACTCTCGACCGTCTGAAGGCGGCGGAACTTCGCTGAGCGTACTTTGCTCTGTATCATCTGTGTTTTGCGCTCGGCTTTCTCTTTCTCGATCCACCGGCTCAGGTATTTTGTTATCGCATCTCGATCGGGCTCTTTCATCGTCGCAAGGTCTTCTTGCATCGTTTGGCCCCAGTATTTGAGCCTCAGCTCCGATAGCCCCTCGATCAGTGGGTTGTTCGTTTCGTTCATTTTTTAAATCCTCCGACGCACTCATTGACTGCCCCTCGAAGTAGAGTGCGTTGTACTTTCTCAGGTCAACCACCGGCACAACCCGGTTCAGTCGCTCGTTTGTAAATTGAATCGGCTCTGGTTTGCTTTTTGTGTCTCTCGGGTGGTTTTGCCTTTTGATGTATAATTCAATCGAGTCAACGCCGACGACACCTGAACCCATGCAAGCTTTGCACGATTCGATTACAATATCTTTGCCGTAAATCGTGACAAGCGCGACAAGACGTTTCAGTTCGTGTTTTAGCGAACGAGGGCCCTGACGTATAAGCTCAACGTATTTTGACATCTCAGCGCCAAGCTCTTTAACGTAGCTGAGCTGCCATGTTTCGCGAGTGGCACCAGGCTTTTTCTCTAAAAGGCCTGCCCGATGGGTCTCTTGGGTAAAAACTTTATTTTTTAAAAAACTTCGTGGGTGCGAGGTGATGTATTTTTCGTTGTAATAAACTTTAATCGCGAGATTATTCACTCTGATCGTGACGACCATGCCGACAAGAGTCCACGGCACAGAGTAACGATTGGTTTCATATTGTATGTGAAAGTCTGGCGGCACAGACCGCGAGAACACCTCGTCAGTGCCATATGGTGTTGGGTTTAATGGCATTAATTCTTTTTTCTCTTCAGATTCAAATAAAAGACTCACAACCCTGCGGGTAGAGCGATGTTCACGGTCATTTGCGATTTGGTTGCGCCAGACAATGGCTTGAGTCGTTAAATCGTCAAAATCTTTAAATTCTCGGCCGGGCCAAAAATTCATTCGAATATATTTAATTAAATCTTCAACGCGCCCCTTTTCGTTGCCGCTGGCCACATTGCAGGCGTGTGGCCGCACACTATGGTGGGCCATGTATGCCAAAAAACGAGAGTTAAATCGAACAAGCGAACCAATACGGTCACTCACGGCCGAAGCTAAATTGTCATACCAACATTCTTTCGGCGCGCCGCTAAAAAATTTAAACGCATTCTCGTGGCAACGGATAAACTCTTCGAACTTTTCAGAGCGCGTAAATTCAATATACATGTAGCGAGAGTACGCAAGTACCATGGCAAAGCAGTGGATTTTAACGCCATCGCCAAACACGTCGCCGAACTCACTCCAGTCAACTTGAGCCACTTCAGCCGGCTGAAACTCAAGTCGCAAAAAAGCTTCACGTGGCCTTAAAAATCGCGCCCGCTCATATTGCACGAGGCTTTTTAAAACGCTGATGCCGCCGGCATAACCTTGCCGTCGAAGTTGATTTAAAATCGCCGTCGCTGTTATTTTTGGATCTTTGCGCAGTAAATCTCGAATCTGCTCGGTGTATGGGTCTAAAATTGACCGACGAGGGCCCACCTTCGCCTTAGTTTCAACTTTTCGCCGCTCAATTAATCGCCGCACAGTTTTTCGGTCAACCCCCATCTGGCGGGAAATCGACCTCACCGAACGGCGATCGTTGAAGTGAAGATTCAAAATTTCGGCCTGAACTTCCGTCGACAGTAACATCTTCGCATCTCCTGAGTGATAAAAACCGCTGGCCCGTCTGCCAAACGATCAAAATAAAAATTGCAGCACCACAAATGCCGCAACAATTGCCCTCAGAAGGCGGTATCTCATAACTTCGATTTACTTTTGTAGAGTCATCAGTAACGCTTGTTAAGCCGAAGACGGTACAGCTTTTGCCGCTCCCGTTGGCTTTCTCGACCGGCCTCAGTCAGGCTGTAAGCCTTTTGACTTCTTCGATGCTTCTCAAGCCCAGCAGCACGTGCGCAAACGTCCGAGCAATATCTTTGATTGCGCCAACACGAACGACATATCGAAATTAATTTCGAACAATGTTCGCACTTGAACTCAACTGCGGCTTTCGGCTCAACGCTTTGACTTGAAGAAGTATTCACTTAAATATTTTAATTCAAAAAAGCCCGGTCCCTCAAACTTCGGCGCTCAACACTGGACCATGGGACCGGCAAATCGGCTGAACCGGTCCCTCAGAAAATCGGCGCCTGCAGAAACGAAAAGCCGTTCTCCGAAAAAGAAGGCGTTTTTCATTCTGATCTTGGCACGTCGTACGATCTAAAGAATAAGAACTCTCGCCAGGCGCTCGCGGACGATGCCGCCCTCAACTGGGTCAATGGTGTAGCTTCAAAGATCAAAAAGGTCGACCCCGATCTTCTTCTAACTTCGAGCGTATTCACCCCTCTTGAGGTCCAACGTGGTGGTTACGACGGCGTTTATACAAACGATTCGAAGGACAGTGATCCGAGACAGCCGTTTAGGCTACGAACTTTGAATAAGTCCAAACTGGATTTTCTCGAGATCCACCCGTATCCGCATTTAGCCAATTATGACCTATCCTCAGATTTGCGAACTCTTGAATACACGCAGTTTGAAAAAACAAAACCTATTTTCGTAGGAGAATTCGGCGCTTACAAAAAAGACTTTAAAGACATTGAAGGTGCGATTGCAATTGCACGTTCGTTTATTTCACAAGTCTGCCAACATCATCTGGTAGGTTGGCTTTATTGGACTTGGGACACGGATCAGCAGCCGTACCTTTGGAACATGAAAGAAAAAGATGGCGCCATCGCAAATGCGATTGCTCCGAAGAACTTTCCGACGTGTAAGTAGCTGCGCCCGGATGACACTTCAAAACTAGCCTGAGCTCGCCCAAGTTAGAGCAAGCCCAGGCGATCAAATAGAAAAATTCAGTCGATCATCAAGGGGAAGTTCTAACAACACGTCATGCCGCAGGTTGTGCAGTCACTTCCGGAAAAATTACTTGTGGCGCTGCTTCCGGTAGTGATGCAGCCAATGCTTTTGCCGCGTCTTCTTTCATCATTGCCGACTTTTCCGCCCAAACCGAGCCATGTGAGCAACGAGCGATTGAAGCAATCTGCCGAAACGTCATTCCGGCTTTTAAAAGTTTGCGAATTAAGTCTGAGTCCCGCATTTTCTTTCTACCAATAAGTTTGCCCTTCGCCCGCGCGTTAGCTAATCCGGCCTTGACCCTTTCAGCGATCAAATCTCGTTCTAGCTGGCTGATGGCCGCCAGAATACTAAAAACCGCAAGTCCAACAGGTGTACTCGTATCAATTTTTTCTGTGATCGAAACGAACGCCACGTTTTTAGCTTTGAAGATATTTAAAGCATTTAGAAGATGCGTAGTACTTCTAGCGAACCGCGAAAACGAATAAACGATGACCGAGCTTATCTCGCCATTATTTACAGCTGCGATCATTCGATCCAGCGCAGGCCTCGATGACTTTGTTCCGCTGATGCCTTCATCGGTGAAGAGCTCATAGTTAGAAATATCGTTTTTCGTGCAGTAATCTCTCAAGATTCGAACCTGAGATTCGAGGCCTGTCGCTTGTTGGTCTGTTGAAACACGTGCATATAAAGCTACTTTACTCATTTAGAACCCCTTTGTTTTTTGGTTTTGTTGGCATTTTGGCGGGCGAAGGCTTCAGAGGCCCCGATAAGGTCGGCGACCTTATAAAAGCTCTTGAGAGATCGATATAGCGCCCTTAATTCAGCAGATGACAGGGATTTGGCTTCCGGATATGCTTCTAGCTCGAATACAAACGTAGTTCGCGGTTCGTCTACTTGGGCGACTTGCGCACCAAAATAAAATTGCTAGTAATATCAAAACGATACAGATTTGACCGATTGATTGGGGTGAACCGCCCCCTGTCCCATAAACACTATTTACAAACGTACTACAACGTACTACAATATTAATCGATGCACTATGAATGGGATTCAACTAAAGAGAAATCAAACATCAAGAAGCATGGCGTTTCTTTTGACGATGCAAAAGAGGCGCTTAATTGTGGCCTCGTGATCGTGCTGAAAGAAGATACTGATTCTGGCGAAGAGCGATATGTATATCTTGGCATGTGCAAGAAGCTAAATGTGCTTGTGGTCGTAGTCGCCTATCCAGAAGATGAAACCACAAGAATCATTTCAGCTCGAAAGGCCAATAAGGCGGAGAGAAAATTTTATGAAGCGCAATTATGACTTTACGAAAGCGGCAGTAATTAAAGGGCAAATCAAGTCAAAGTCGCAAGTCGACGCGGCTTTGCGTGAACAAAAGACTCTTACTTCGATCCGGCTTGATAACGAGATTATCGAGGTCGCCAAAAAGAAGGCGCACGAAGAAGGCGTTGGTTACCTGACTTGGCTAAATAGAAAACTCAGAGGCATAGTTCTTGGCGAAGAGGGCCTTGCTGATCGAGTTGAGAAGCTAGAAAAGGCTGTTTTTAAGAAGAAGGCCCTCTAGGCCTTATCGGCCTGCACCAAATGAATTCACTTTGCACTTAGCCAAGATTTTTTAAATTATTGACCACAGTTGTATCTGGCCTCGTCTTTAAATACGGATTTCCATCTCGCGAATGAGCGACCACTGCGTCAATTTTACCTTGTCGGGCTAATTGCAGAGCTTCAGGTTTTTGTATCCAACCTAATGTTTTCACAAAATAGGCGACAATCGTCTGCTTTTTATTTTTCATGACCATTGTGATTTGAAGAGGCGCCGGGATTACTTCCGTTTTCCCCGGTTTCCATCCCTCAAATTGTTCGATTGCTTTCACAAGTTTTTCAAGTTGTGCTGCCGTCAAGTCTCTGATCATAGCTTTGGGATTTTTGATTCGTAACTGAGATAAGATAAATTTCAAATAACGAGCTGTTTTATTTCGATCTTTCGGCGGGGCGTAGTGCTTAATCATGCTTTCAAGACTGGAATTTCTGTAACCATTTTTAATTAAATCAACGAGTGCCGCCTCACCTTGTTCTGGAGTGGGGAATACGGCAAATCCGCCAGAGTAACCGATGCAACCATTATTTCTAGAATATTTGCCTTTTCTCAGGTTGCCCGGATTGTTGTTTCGCCAGGCCCAACTGCCGCCGGACTTGATAGTTTTGGTTCCATCGAGCGCATAGTAAAATGTACTACTGTTTTCACCTTCGGTTGCCTTTACAAATTTAAACGACTTCATTTATTGCCTTGAGTGATTTTTACTGGATCGATTAAAAAATGGGTATGGTGGTGCCCGCTAAATGATTCAAATAAAGTGCCATTTATGACAAAATGATTGGGTTTCCTAGCCACTTTAAAAAGTCGGCGACTAAAATCCCCACTAATTTGGAGCAATGAGGCTTTTTCTGTGATGGGGGCTTGATCTTTGTCCCAATCTTTATAGTGAATCACTAGTGGAGAATCTAATTTAAGGTAGAGATGGGTCTCGGCCTCATCCCCCTTATTAATATCTTTATAGTTTGGTTCACCAGGATACGTGTGTGTCTCTAATGTTCCGCTGAAAGCGCAATTTTTGGCATAAATCGAACACTCAGCGTCGCTCGCGAAAGCAGACGACATATTGATAAAGAAAATAAAAATGAATTGAAGCATAAGTTCAAACTCTCATTCGAATCAGACGAACTTTGTCGCTCACCATTTTTGCAATCATCGAATCAATAATGAATAATTGCAAACCGAAAGGCAATAGCTAACGCCTAGGTCGTTAAGAACCACTAGCTCGCGCATTCTGCCGGACAGTCGCTTCAGCTGAGCTAATGTGCCGAGCTACGCGAGCAAAACTACCCAAGGCATTGTCAGAGCTCACAATTCGATTGAAGGAGACAACGCTTTAGCCCCAGGATCGGCCGCAAGTTCAAATATAAACGTACTACGCGGTTCGTCTACTTGGGCGACTTGCGCGCCATTAAAATCCTATACATTTGCAATTATATTTGGTATGATTACGTATAGTTACGATTGAAAACGTATAGCGTGATTGCGGAGCTCGATAATGGCAAGCCAGCCAAAACAATATAGTTATTTGGCTGTTCGAAGGTGATTTTCTGGAAGTTTTAGGTGTGATCAATGCCTATAGAAAGAAGAAAAAAGGAGGTTCAAAATTATGAAACCTAAAAAAAGTAAACTTGAAAGTTTGACGAAAAAGCAAATTGAAAGCGTCACCAGACACGCTGAAAAGCGCGACGACATTCCAGTAGTGACTTCAAAGCAAGTGAATATGAGAGTTAACAACGAACTGCTCAGTCGCATAAAAGTTTTGGCTAGAGCACAAGGCGTGCCCTTCACTACTTTTTTGGGCGGTCTTATTCGCGAAGACATCGACCGTTTGTGGAAGGTCTATAAAAAAGCAAGTGGTGAATAAAATGATAAGAGTTCAGCGTTTGGTCTGATGCAGATTACGAACCAAGCTAGAAGAATAATGTCTGGTACTCCAAATGCCGACGGTTACATTGAATTAAAGCCGCCATTTGTGAGCCTTTCAAAAGACGACATTGCCGATCCGATTATTAATATCGCAGCTGCATATCAGCAGATGACAGAGATTTTGCTTCTGGATATGCTTCTAACTCGAATATAAACAGTGTACGCGGTTCGTCTACTTGGGCGGCTTGCGCACCAAATTTTCTTTAAAAATATCAATATGATACAATATTCACCGATCGACATAGGCGAACCGAAGCCGTATCAAGAATTCCAATTGACCCTATAGTGCCATATATGGCACTATAGTTGTAGATGCAACTTCAAATTGAGCGAACATCTGAATTTATGGAATGGTTTGAGAGTCTGAACCTGAAAGATCAGATGCAAATTGACTCACGAATTCAACGAATCAGAGATCATGCCCATTTTGGTGACGCAAAAAATCTCGGTGATGGTTTAGCTGAATTAAGATGGAAGAATGGCCGAAGAGTTTACTTTTCAAAAACCGGCCCAGTTGTCATTTTACTTTTAAACGGAGGACTTAAAAATGCCCAGAAAAAAGACATCCAAAAAGCGCGGCTTCTCCTTGAACGATTTGCCAACGGTTAATTTAAAAAACCGCAAAGGCATCGCAGCATTTAACCCAGACGTGCGTCTTCAAAAGCGGGAAGTTGTTGCTCAAGCCTTATGGCAGTGCCTTGTTGAAAATGACATTGCAGCATTTAAAGAAATTTTACGAAGTCATTTAGAAGTTACGAATAAAGATAAGCTCGCACAAAAAGCGGGTATCCCTAGGCGGACATTATTTAGAATGCTTACACCTAAGGGTAATCCTACTTTAGAAAATCTTGGGAAGATTATTCATCAGCTCTGCGCCTAAAGCTCTTGAGTGATCGATATAGCGCCCTTAATTCCGCAGATGACAGGGATTTGGCTTCTGGATATGCTTCTAACTCGAATATAAACAGGGTATGCGGTTCGTCTACTTGGGCGACTTGCGCACCATTGATTGAGCTCTCTCCGCCAGACGTTAAACTCAGATAGGGGGTCTAAAGCCAACGGCGCGGGCCATGATCTTTGGTCTCACGGAAAGCGCAAGTCTGATCTGAAAGAAATTATGCGTTTTTCAGGCGCCTGTTATTTTAATAGTACATTTACTGGCTTTGTCCGCCATGCGGAACCATCACCGAGTCCGCCAACGAGGTTACTATCAGTCAGTTATGAACAGTTTTTATCAAATTGAGCTGATTTCGGTGGCAATCGTTTTTGCATTGTCTAATGCATCGTCGTTTCAAATTGGGGCGCGTCAGAATGAGAATTGACCTCGACATCGTCGGTTGTAAACTGGCCTCTGCTGCATGTCGTTTTCCGCAAGTTACGGCCCCCAAAATTCTTGGCTGGCAGATGGGTCCAACACCTGTTATATTTTAAAAATATGGGTGCTAGAAAAAAAGATTCAATTCAAAAAGTCCTGCAGCTAAGTATTCCTGAGAGAATTTTAGCCGTTGAGGCAATTTGGGATAGCATTGCGTCTCACCCTGAAAGCGTCCCGCTTACTCAAGCCCAAAAAGCTGAGTTAGCCAACAGGCTCGAAAATCCCTCGCCCGTCGCCGGCTCGTGGACTCAAGTTAAAAAACGTATTCAAGCAAAATCTAAGAGATGAAATTTGAAATTCTGATCCGCGCTGAAGCGGAGGCCGAGCTAGCTGAGAGTTATCTCTGGTACGAGGCGCAAAGTGCCGGTTTAGGAGCCGACTTTCTGTTATGCGTTGAAGCGGCCCTACATCAAGTTGAAAGAAATCCTGAAGGTTTTCAGTTGATATATAAAAATGTGCGGCGTGCTCTTGTGAAGCGCTTTCCTTACGGCGTGTTTTACACGAGCTCGAAATCGACCATTACTGTGATCGCCGTTTTTCACGCCAGTAGAAATCCGATGATCTGGCGGGGTAGATCGTAATATCTAACGGGTATTCTGCCGCATAAAAGCTTCAGAGGCCCCGATAAGGTCTGCGACCCTATAAAAGCTCTTGAGAGATCGATATAGCGCCCTTAATTCTGCGGGTGACAGTGATTTGGCTTCTGGATATGCTTCTAACTCGAATATAAACGCAGTTCGCGGTTCGTCTACTTGGGCGACTTGCGCAGCAATAAAACCGCCAGGGTTTTGCGGCCTAAAATGGCAGAGTGTCAGCTTTGGCCGATTTCATCGAACGGAGCCGGGTGATTTCATCAATCGGTACCACCGGAGCGTCAGCGACGTGATTATTAATTGAGCAACTTATCTCCTTCAAGCTTTTTTCCACTTGGGAGCGTCGATTGCAATTTTTCTCTGTAATTTCCACCCTTCAGATTGATGCGCTGACTTGGGTGTTCAAGCCGACTGACAATGGCTTCAGCGATGATGGGGTCTTCAAAAAGTTTCATCGTTCGACGATGCGCTACGAAGCACACCCCAGAGACGACGCGGCACTCACCGAGCGGATGAAAGAGCTCGTGACCAAGCACCGCAGATTCGGTGTGCCGCGCATCCACTATCTTTTAAAAACGGAGGGCGCGGTTCGTGCGCGCTCTCGAACTCAGCGAGTGTATCGAGCCAACAATTTACAAATTAAAAACCGTCGGAGAAAGAAAATGTTAAAAGTAACTCGAGTACCATTTAAAAAAGCATCTGGCCCCAATGAGATTTGGTCGTTTGATTTTGTCTCTGACAGAACTGAGACAAAGCGAACGCTCAAAACACTTTCAATCGTCGATGACTTTTCAAAAAAATGCCCTGGGCTTCTCGTCGATTACTCAATCACTTCAAAAAACGTGACTGACTTTTTCGACAGCTTGCCGTGCCTGCCAAAAAAACTTCGCTGCGACAATGGCACAGAAATGACATCAATTCACTTTCTGGACTGGGCACGACGCAGAAACATCAGCATAGAATATATCGAACCAGGCAAACCAATTCAAAATGCGTACATCGAATCTTTCAATGGCCGCATCAGAGACGAATGCCTGAATGAAGAAGTATTTTTAGACTTGGCTGACGGCAAGAGTAAGATTGAGAAGTGGCGACGGTATTATAATGAAAAACGACCGCACACATCTCTCAAGATGAAAACGCCAAGTCAGTTTGAGAAAGAGTTCGATCAACAAACCTGACGCTGGACGAGAGAAAGTTCAGCTGGATCAAAATTTCGGCCAGGCTCAGAATGTTGTACGCTCGACAGCATGAAGCTTTTTGGTCCGGCAAAATGGGTACTGAGCCCGGACAAAACGGATGGTACAACAATAATTTTGTAAGCTGGATTTCGGGCACACTCCAGGACACTCAGGACTCGTTATCAATGATGGAGGAGTCACTTATCTTTTTGCCGGTGACGCTACCTTTGATTAAACAGCAGGAGCTTCGCTTCAATACGGTTCTGGAAGCATTAGCAACGGGTTTTGCGGAATTAAGTGCCAGCACTTTCAACCTAATTCTACTTTCACTTTTACATACCAGGTTGATTTTTATTTAGCCAGGCTAACACTTCGGTTTTTAGTTCACGGCAGAATTCGAGTAGCTCTTGAGCTTCGCCTTCGCTGATATTTCCTGCGAAATCATATTCGGTTTCATTGCGTTTTTTGCGACAGGCATCGAGGTAATCGGCATTCGATTTGTGCTTATCGCCCAAGATGAGCGGTAAGGATTGAAGCGTTCTATAATGGGCTAAGTTTTTTTCGGGCCTATATCCAGATGTGTGCAGAAGAATGGTACATAGTTTTAAAGCTGCATTGTAAGCAATCCCAAAGCGCCAGTCGTCGGAGAGGCCTTTGGCAGACGCATCTTTGAGATCACGCTCAACGATTTCGAAAAGATTTTTGATTTCTTCTTTGCTTGATTTATGGGGACGAAGCCAAGCGTTCTTGGCCCAATCAGCTAAGGACATTTTCGTCTCCAATTAAAAAAATCTTTTTTTCGTTCAGAACGCTTCTGATGAAGTGGTCTCTTTTCTTTAGCTTGTCTTTCAAGGATTTCATCGAGTAAATATGGGGATTAATTTCGCGCCCTGTCTGTTCAGTTAAGCTTTTAAAAATCGAAGAGAGCGCGCGAAGACCGACATTTCCAATCACAATTAAATCAATATCACTATGTGCTTTTTCTTCGCTCTTTGCAATCGACCCAAAAATAAACGCACATTCGATGCCCTTTATTGGGGCCAAAGCTGTTCTTAGCCGTTCGGGGATGCCCGATGTTTTTTCGACGAGCCCACAAATTTCTTTGTAAAGCGGGTGATCGCTATTTGCAGTATAGTAAAGCCGATTGCCATCGCGTTCGGAAGTAACAAGATCTAGTTCTTTGAGATGAGCGATTTCTTTTTGAATTGTTCCGATCGACAGATCAGATTTGCGTTGTAAATCACGCAAATGAATCGAAACTTTGTCGCCGCCAAATAGCAGTCGAAAAATTTCGGCGCGAACTTGGCTGGATAGGATCTCGGCTAATAAATTCATATGTATGCTTATAGCATACAACTGTATTCCCAAGGCATACAAAATAAAATTTGAGATAAAAATGGTACTGGCTAAAGGTCGAGTATTTTTTGTTCGGACATTACCAAAAACGGCGGCCCCGCCATGACGAATCGGCAAGACTGCTTGGGTCATCCTGACCCTCGTCCTTCGCTTCGCTGTGGGTTCGCTGGCGCTCCAGAGCCGTAGGGCCTGAAATTAATGAATCAAAAATTTAGTTATTCTGGATATCGGGTATACCGGTATGCGGGTATACTTGATATCCGGTATTATGATGGTGGCCCCGGCAAGACTCGAACCTGCGACCTACTGCTTAGAAGGCAGTTGCTCTATCCAACTGAGCTACGGGACCATATCGAAAAGTAACGGATAATTTACCGATATTTTCATAACACAGTGATTTTGAGCTGGCGAGTACTACCTAAAACCCTGCAGTAACTTTTGAAATTGGCTAGGGGTGGGGCAAAGATCGGCTCGGCCGAGGCCGGCTAAGGGGGTCTCAGAAAGCCCTAAAGCGGCGGTTAGGGGTTGGCTCTGGGTATTGTGGTAGATCAGGCCCGTTAAAATTTCATGCTTACCATGGGCTTCAGCCAAAACTCGCTGCCCGGCGATCGGGTCGCGCACATCGTGCTCAAGGTGGGCGAGTTTTTTTAGACGCAAAATTTTGCCGCTGGTGAGGGTGATTTCAACCGATTCACCTGCTTCGGGGGCGGCGGTCGGGGTCTTTGCGTCGAGAGTAAACCCGAGCTCTTGTAAGCTCACCTTATGCTCTTTTACGTAATCATAACTCAAAGTCGAGCCTTCGTGGTTGGCGTAGGTGATGCAGGGTGAAATCACATCGATAAAGGCCGTGCCTTTGTGTTCAATGGCGGCGCGAATAATTGCGATCAATTGTTTTGCGTCGCCTGAAAAGGCACGAGCCACAAACTCGCAGCCCGCATTGATCGCGAGGGCGCAAAGATCGAGGCCGTGAAAGAGGTTGTGTTCGCCCGACTTGGTCATCATATCTTCGTCGGCCGTGGCCGAGAATTGACCTTTGGTGAGGCCGTAGACGCCGTTATTCTCTACGATGTAAACCATCGGCAGATTTCGCCGCATCAAATGTAAAAAGCCACCGAGGCCGATACTCGCGGTGTCGCCGTCGCCTGAAACCCCAATGACGTGCAGGCCGGCGTTCGCTAGTTTTGCGCCGACGGCCACCGCCGCCATGCGCCCATGTATCGAGTTAAACCCATGCGCGGTGTTCATAAAATAAGCCGGGGTTTTCGACGAGCAACCGATGCCTGAAAGTTTAGCGACGCGAAAGGGGTGAACTCCTGATTCAAAATAGGCTTTGATAATTTGTGTGGTCACACTGTCGTGCCCGCAACCGGTGCAAAGAGTTGATTTGCCGCCTTGGTATTGCGAAAGCTCGAGTTTTGTATCGCTCACGGCTGACCCCGCAATTGTTGCAAAATCTGTTGCGCGATTACTTCAGCCGCTATGGGCTGGCCGTCATAAGACAAGGCACTTGAAAATTTGCCGGCCTGATTCGTAAAGCGTGTGGTGAGTTTGTTGCGCATTTGCGCGTCGCGATTTTGTTCAATAATAAAAACTTGTTTTTGGGAGTCTAAGAATTCGCCCACTTCATCGCTTAAGGGCAGCGCGCGAATGCCCAGAGTGTTCGTGTTGTGGCCTTGCGCTTTCAACAGGCTTTGCACCTCAGCGATCACTTGCGAAGAGCTGCCGTAATAAACCAAACCGATATTGGCACCGCTTGTCGACTTAACGACTGGGCTTGGCATCATTTTGCGATTGAGCTCGAATTTTTTCTTTAAGCGCAATAGGCCCTTGGCGTAGTTATCGCCCTCTTCAGAGTAAGTCGCTTTCTCGGTGTGGCCGGTGCCACGAGTGAAATAGGCCGCTTTCGCATGCAGAGTGCCGGGCAACGTACGATACCCAATGCCATCACCATCGACATCGCGGTAGCGCGCGAAGTCGTCGACTTTATTTAAATCTTCAGCGCTCAAAACTTTACCGCGATTGTATTCGCTGGCTGAAAGTTTTAGCTCGGGGCAGGGGTGAAAATTCATGCCCAAATCAAGGTCACTTAAAACAATCACCAGAGTTTGAAGACGTTCAGCAAGGTCAAAGGCCGTTTGTGCAAACTCAAAACATTCTGCGACATTGGCTGGCAACAAAACGACATGCTCGGTGTCGCCGTGAGAAAGCGTCGAGGCAAATTCTAAATCGCCCTGCATGGTGCGTGTCGGCAAACCCGTCGAGGGCCCCGCGCGTTGCACACACCATATCACAGCCGGGATTTCAGCAAAGTAACTGAGGCCTGCGGCCTCAGCCATCAGCGAGAGGCCCGGGCCGCTTGTGGCCGTCATCGCCCGCGCGCCCGCCCAACCAGCGCCGATCATCATATTGACCGCGCTGAGTTCATCTTCGGCTTGCACCACGGCAAATTTTTTCGAATTATCTTTAATGTCGACGCGAGTCTGTTCGCAATAATGCTGAAAGCTCTCAGCCAATGAAGTCGACGGGGTAATCGGATACCAAGACATAAACGTGCAGCCACCGGCGACCGCGCCGAGAGCCGCCGCACTATTGCCATTTATAAAAAGCGCCTGCGGAGCCGTTGCGACCTCTGCAACACCAGGTGCTGCGCTCGGTGCTTGCAATGCTTGGGTCACGAAGGGCCATGACCAATTTTCTTTGGCGGCGAATTCGATGCCGGCATCTAGGGCCTTCACATTAAGTTCCACCACTGTATTTTTGTCTTCAAACTGATCGGCAATCACTTTAGTAAGTAGCGTGCGATCTATTTTAAGCAAGTGCGCCAGGGCGCCGAGATAAATTGTATTGGTCAAAAGTTTGCGAATTTTTACGGTCTCAGTCACTTTTTCAGAAATCTCTCGAAACGGCAGGGGCCAGATCGTCACATCTGAACGCTCAGGAGAAAACTTCATATCTCGATCAAAAATAAAATAGCCGCCGGGGCGAACGGTCGCGAGATCTTTAGCAGCCGTTTCAGGATTTTTAGCAACCACGATGTCAAACTGCACCGTGCGACCGAGAAAGCCTTGCGGATTGACACGAATATTATACCAAGTTGGTAGGCCAGAAATATTTGACGGGAAGACATTCTTTGCCGAAACCGGCAAATTCATTCTAAATAGCGCCTTCGATAGAATTTGGTTGGCGCTCATACTGCCGCTGCCGTTGACCGTAGCAATAGCGAGCGAAAAGTCGTTTATGCGATTCATATTGGCCACCAAGATAGCAGAATTTTAACCTCCATCCTAGACAATTTGGCGGAGCCTTGTGACAATGAAGGCTATGAGACTGGTCCGCTATTTTATTCTTATTTCGGCCCTTTATTTCGCCTCGGCAACGGCCCTTGCCAACGAATTGGCGCATGTTGTTTTCTTTGGCGGCTACGGCACAACCGATGCACAGATGAAGCAGTGGGCGCATGCGGCGGCAGAAGTGGCCTATGGCCCAACCGAAAAGGGTGCCCAAGGCCGCTTTCGTTACGCTGACAATTTTGACTTTGAGGCAGTGACTTTGCCCTCCGGCCATTCAGAGCAAGCCGCCGTGGTTGCTGATGGCGAAGCCGTGATCAACGAGTGGGTGGCAAAAATTGACCGCGCATCTCGAGGCACACAGTTTGTGCTGGTCGGGCATTCGTCAGGGGCGGCCATTAGCAATCAAATTGCAAAACGCATTGCTGATAAAACGAAAATTAAATTAGTGGTGCTCGATGGTTATGTACCCCATGGGTTGTCGACTGAAGTGTCATGGTACTGTTGGTCGGCGGTGGCCACCGCAGCCCCGTCAGGCGAAATCACGTCGACTGCGAAAACGGCTCGCAACACCGCCACCATGATGTTGTGCCCGAATTACAATCAAATTAAAGTTTCGGGTTGCACAGATTCGATGTGTTTGCATTTTGGGTTGGTGAATTTAAATGCCGCCAAAGTCGGCGTTAACTCTCAGAACTTTAAGACCAAGGGTTATGAACAAATTCAGCCCAATTTGGTGTGGCTAAATATGTTTTTTAAGGTCGCAAGCCCACCCGCCAAAAACGCCTCCGGCAGCTCAAATTAAGGCACGAGTCTTGCTCTACTGATCTATGTGTTCGGCCTATGCCTGAATAGCATCAGCAGGAGCTGCTATGTTCAATCTGCGCACTCAAAAAACAATGCCAAGGACAATATTTGGCGCCGCCGGCGTAAACCTATCTATCGCCCTCTTGTCTACTTTTTTGACAGTTGCGGCGGCTGCACCGGTCGCAAGCCATCCCGAGATTGAATGCGCGGACTGGCTCAAGGGCAGCCCGGTTGAAGCTCAATCTCAGGCCGATTTTCAATTTCAGCCCTTCACCGACGCCGAAATTATGGCGGCCCGCAAGAATGGCGACTTGTCGCCCATCAACTTAATTTTTAAACCGAAGTCGACCGTTCAGATCTTGCCTTCAGCAAAGCCGATTGCAGGGCAGTGGGGTGGTCAGCTGCGAATTCTTGAGGCTTTGAAGGGCCGCTGGAATTCAAACTTCAGTCAAATACCGGCCGCCGTTCAGGGCGATCCGCGAATTTTTATTCATGTATTCGGGGTCAAAATTGCTGAATTTTTCGGCTACCACAAAATTTCTGATTGGCAAATGACTGCGCCAAACTCTGACGAGGCGAACGGGGCTATTCGAGAGCTTAATAAAATTCTCGAAGCCAGGGGCGAAGAAAAAATCGGAATCTCTTTCTATAACGAGACCGAGCTACTAAACGATCATGATTACTTGAACCAGTTTGTAAGGCTCAAGGCGCTGCCGCTCTCAACGGATAGGTTTATCGGGGTTCATGATCTTTCATTTCATTTAGGGGCCATAATTATTCCAAATGATATGTTGGATTCAGCAGTAGAACAGACCCATTTGCTTCAAAGGTTTATCGAGCACTTGCGTTTAGAGCCATGGTCGATTGAAAAGGCCGGAGAGGCAATCGAACCTGTTATTAGTGATCTCGAGGCCAGGCGAGTAAATTTGATTGATATTGGCACGGCGCGAATCGTACAGATGTCTTACACAGGTCGGCAGCACAACGCTGCGAAAAATAAAATGAGTGAAGATGATACTCTCAGATTTGAGGCGAATGCGTTTCTTGTCGGCTCAGGTGACCCGGCCATTTCGTTGGGCAACTTTTTAACCCACACAAATGTTTTCGCTGATGGTGATCTCAATAAAAAAAGAAAACTAGTCGACTATTTGTGCAGGCGATATCAAGACTTTCTAGGCCGAAACCACATTCTTGGCCGATCAGCCACCGGTAATCTCGAGAGTAAAATTCGAATAGAGAAAAAACTACGCTCGATTCGAAGTGCTCTCGACTAATCAACTGCCTCTGGTTCGTTCGGTTCTGGTTCGGTGGTCTCGGGCTCTGGCATCTCTGGTTCTCGAGAAGCGACCTCGGGCGGGTAGGCATTTGGGTTTATCGTTAAGGCCCACTCTTTATAGCGCTCGTTAATATTCTGTACGTCAGACGGTGGCAACACGGGCCCGATGTGAATCGTTAGAAAGCCTGGCTTTGGCAGCCACGCGCCTTTCGGAAACAATTCGGCATTGCCCTCAAGGTATAAAAACAACACCGGAGTCTCAGTGCGCTCAGAAAATAACATAACCCCGCGTTTAAATTCGCGCACATAACCATCCGGCGAGCGTGTGCCTTCCGGAAAGATTATGAGCCAGATTCGATCAAGCTTACTAAGAAGTTGTAAGCAAAGCTTAATGGCCTCGCCTTTTTTATCACCGCGATCAATGGGTATTGCGCCCAAGCAATGCTTTGAAAAAAAAGTAAAGAGGGCATTTTTGAACCAATAGTCTTTTGCTGCTGAAATGTAGAGATTTGTCCAATAACGAAAGGGTATCGACGCGGTGATCGAAACGGCGTCTAAGTGACTGGCGTGGTTCGATATCACCAGCAAGCGGGGATACTGTTTGTAGAGCGAATGAAAGTCGCCTTTCACTCTTAAGAAAATATAGAAACGAAAAGTGAACTTTAAAAATACGCCCCAGAGTAGTCTGAAAAACCAGCTCATCATATCAAAATGGCGAGTGAATAACGGCAGATGTTTAAGGTGGCCCGGCAGTTCGGTCCACTGTTCGTTTTCGTAACTCCAGTCTTTCATATAATCCGAATCGTACCGTCGAGTATGAGGTAGGCAAAGTAGAAGACCGGGGCGGCGAAAAGCGGCTTGTCAATTCGTGCTAAAATATCATCGCGGCCGATAATGAAAATACCAGATTCTTTAATGCCTAAATCACGACGAATGACCGAAAGTAGCAAGCCGCCAATTCGACCGGCGACCGCCACGGCGAGCCCGGCCATGATCCAATAGCGCTCAGTGTACAAAGGCATCATGTGGCGAATGCCCCAGGCCAAGAGCAGGGTGAGAATCAGAGAGCCGGCAAAGCCTTCTAGCGAAAACCGAGTCGTGATATTTTGAAGAGGTTTGTGCCTGCCGATCAATCGTGTCAGGACGTAATTGGTCGACTCACAGAATTCGCATAAGATGACGATGTAGAGAATGATGAGCGGGCCGCCACTCCAGAGCACGATTCGGCCGATGTGCATAAAGCCCCAGCCGAAAAGAATAAAGTTCATAAGACTTAATGCGATGTACTGAATCATCTGAGCGGTCGAATTTCGCAAAATCGGTATCAGCCCGACAGCGACGAAATAAACCATGGGCATTATGTTAAAAAAGCGATCGTAGGCGCGGTAAATCGAATAGCCTTGTACGATAATAAAAAAGTAGGTCGCCCAAACAAACCAGCTTCGGTGGTACATGCCCGTCATCTGAAAGAAAGTTTTGGCGCCGACAATAGCAATAAGAACAGTAAACGCGAGAGGCCAGGGCATCGGCAGTGCCGCGAAAAACACGGCAAACGGCGAAGTGATTACCCAGCTTTTTAATGCGGCCCAGACGCCGATCCACTTAGGGTCGCGCATTTGCATAAAGTAGACGAGTGCGCCGACCACCAAGAAAAAAGCCACGAGCGAGGTCACGATGCTAACATATTGGTGGTTATGCCAAAGGGCGACTTCGCTCATACTAGGGCTTCCAATCGATATTGTAGTCTTTGATTTTCTTATAGAGGCTCGAGCGTGAAATTTTTAACACGCGCGAAACCTCATCGATGTCATTGTACGATTTAAGAGCTTGAGTGACCAATTTAGATTCGTAAGCATTCACAATGCTTTCAAGGCCAGCAGAAAAATCCATCGTTTGAGCATTGGCTTCGGTAAAATTAGGTCGCACGATTTGCAAAATCTCTTCGCTTCGAATGATCGGCAGCGGAGCAATAACCGCCAATTGTTCGCACACACGGCGCAGTTCGCGAACATTGCCGGGCCAATTGTAATCGATCATAGATGCGATGCCATCAGCTGAAAGTTCTTTCTTGCGAAAACGATCGCGTGAGAGAAACCATTTTGCCAATTCGGGGATATCGGTTTTGCGCTCGCGCAGCGGAGGTAAAACTATTTTTTTGCTATTCAAGCGCCAGAGTAAATCTTCACGAAATTGGCCGTCTTTAACCATTTGCTCAAGATTGCGATTGGTCGCCGCGATCACGGTCACATTTAGCAATATTGAATCTTTGGCGCCGATGCGGCGAATTTCACCCGACTCGAGAAAACGTAAAATTTTGGCCTGCAAGGGCATTGAGAGTGCTTCGATTTCGTCGAGAAATAAAAAGCCGCCGTGAGCCGCTTCGGCCAAGCCAATCTTATTTTGGTCGGCCCCGGTAAACGATCCGCGAACATGGCCAAAAATTTCAGATTCAAATAAGTTTTCAGGTATGGCCGCGACGTTGACAGCGATAAACGGTAGATCGGGTGATTGACCACGAATCAATTGGGCCACGACTTCTTTACCGGTGCCTGATTCGCCCTCGATCAGAATGGGGCCGCTTTCACCGCGCAAATTGGCGACCTGGCGCTGCACTTTTACCGAGGCTTCAGATTTGCCAATCCAGACAACGTTTTGATCGGGGTGGCGAAAGCTGGCGTCTTTTAAAAGCAAGAGCGCTTCAATTTTATCAAGCAAGAGAGAAACCTCGTCGATATTAAGCGGCTTCGCGATATAACGTGAGGCCCCGGCGCGAATACAACTCTCCATAAGATCGCGATCGAGATCGCCCGACATGGCGACAATCTCGAGATGCGGCATATGGGTTTTCAATTTACTGATAACGTCTGGCCCTTCGGCGTGGGCGGTATTGCCGGTGAGATGCATATCGACAAAGGCGGCAGAAAATTCGCCCTGCGTTGGGGCTTTACGATAGTCGCTAACTGAGACCAACTTCCAGTGTTTAGGTAACCCAATTTTCAACGTCTGAAGAATGAGGTCGTCGTCGTCGATGGCAAGAAGTGTTAGAGCTTTCATAGTCCCCACAGTTTTCTAGTCTAATGATCCAACTTCATTTAAACTAAAGGCCGTTGGTTAATCAAGGCCAAGCTTATTTAATGGAGCATTCTCATGACCGCCCAATCTGAAAAATCAGCCAATAGTTCTTCAAGTAAAACCAAGAAGCGCATCTTACTTCTCGAGGGCATTCACCCCGGCGCAAAGTCTCGTCTTGAAACCAACGGTTTTCATGCTGATCTAGAGCCAGCCAGCATCGGCGGCGAAGAGCTGATTAAGCGAGCAAAGGGTTATAACGCCATCGGCATTCGGTCGAAAACACAACTGACGGCCGAGATCATTCGAGCGCTCCCTGACGTCGAAGTGATTGGGGCCTTTTGCATTGGCACCGATCAAGTTCATTTGGCTTCGGCGAACGAGGCCGGTGTGCCGGTTTTCAATGCCCCTTACAGCAATACGCGAAGCGTAGCTGAACTTGTGCTCGCCGAAATGGTCGCGCTGTCTCGTCGCCTCGCCGATCGTACGATGCAAATGCACAAAGGTGTTTGGCAAAAGTCGGCCGCCGGCGCCAATGAGGTGCGAGGTAAAACTCTCGGCATCGTGGGTTATGGGCACATCGGCAGTCAAGTGAGTGTTTTGGCCGAAGCTTTCGGGATGCAGGTTATTTTTTACGACATCGTGAAAAAATTGCCGATGGGCAATGCCCGGGGTTGCGAATCTCTCGGTGAACTTTTGAAGCGTTCTGATTTTGTAACGCTGCACGTGCCCGACACCGATTTGACAAATAAAATGATGAAGGCGCGAGAAATTTCGTTGATGAAAAAAGGTTCGTATCTGATCAACGCAAGTCGAGGCAACGTGGTTGAGATCCCTGATCTCGCGGCGGCGTTAAAGTCGAAGCAATTGGCTGGGGCGGCGATTGACGTCTTTCCGAAAGAACCAGCCTCAAACAACGAAAAGTTCACAACTGAAATTCAAGAACTCGACAACGTAATCATGACCCCTCACATCGGTGGCAGCACCGAAGAGGCGCAAGAAGCGATTGGGCAAGAAGTGGCCGAGAGTTTTACGCGCTATTTTTACGCTGGCGCAACGACGGGGTCGGTGAACTTTCCGCGGCTCGATGTGGCTGACCCGCGCGACTATCCGCGCCTGCTCAATATACACAGAAACGTACCTGGGGTTTTAAGTGCCACCAACAGCATCGTGACTGAGTTCGGCGGCAATATCGTCGCCCAGCATCTCGCGACCGACTCTCAAATTGGCTATTTAATTATGGATCTTGGCTTGCCAAAACCAAACGATATGGCCGAAGTCGTAAAGAAAATCACGGCGCTTAAAACCTCAATTCGAACCCGCGCCGTCAGTTAGTTGCGTATTGGTTGTTTTACATTCGCAGTAATCGAATTGATCTTTCGTTACCCTCGGGTTTAATTACCAGCATTAAACCTTCAAAGGGGGATTAAAAATGAAAAGATTTATTTCTGTCATAGCTCTTGCAACATTTTTGACCTGTGCGGCATTCGCAACCGTGCCACCGAACCCTGTGGCGGCCTTGACGCTGACTCGTTCTGGCGGTGGTTCGGCGAACATGCTGGTATCATCCGACCCGGGCAATGGAGTGCTTAGCGTCCTTACCCAATCCTGCAATTTTAAAAAATTGAATGCTGAAGATCAGGCTAAAACTGTAGTTAAGCTAACTGGAGCCACCGAGGTGGCCACTCGTAAAATTTTTCGCAACAATAGTGGCGTCGCTTTGGCGAGTTTGGTGACTTTGCGCCCGATGCCCACCGGCACGTGGCTAACGCTGAATGTTCAGATGTCATCGGGTGGCGATGCCGCCCCAAAAGCGATCGCGATTTCCGACCCTATTGTTTTGATTGACGGTCGAGTTTCAAGCGTTCTTGTTGATGTTGAAACGGTGGCGCGAGCCGCAGCTGAATCTGTTTGCAAATAGCTTTTGTTGGGATTTAAAAATGAAAAAGGCCGCTCTTTCGAGTGGCCTTTTTTTCGTCGTTTATGATTTTGAAACAGTTTTTAGCGCAATTACTTTTTGCTGCGCAACAAATTCAGCGCCGAACCGGCTTTAAACCATTTGATCTGTTCTGCGTTGAAAGTGTGATTGAGCTGCAAACGATTCTCAGAACCATCGGCGTGCTTCAATACAAGGGTCAACGACTTGCCGGGGGCAAAGTTTTTTAACCCTTCGACGGTCACGCGGTCATCGGCTTGAACTTTGTCGTAATCAGCCGGGAAGGCGAACGTCAAAGCCAACATGCCTTGTTTTTTCAAATTGGTTTCGTGAATTCGGGCAAAGCTTTTCGCGATAACGGCAACACTGCCGAGAAATCTCGGCGACATCGCAGCGTGCTCGCGGCTAGAGCCTTCGCCGTAATTTTCGTCGCCAATAATGACCCAAGGCTGCTTCTTGGCTTTATAATCACGGGCAATTTTAGCAAATTCTTGTTCACCCTGATTATTCAAAACATTGGTGCCTTTACCAATAGCGCTGGTGAACGCATTGGTCGCGCCCAGAAGCATATTATCAGAAATATTATCAAGGTGGCCGCGGTAGGTGAGCCACTTGCCAGCGGGGCTAATGTGATCTGTCGTGCACTTACCCTTGGCTTTGCAAAGAATGACGGCATTTTTAATGTCTTCGCCATTCCACTTCGCAAAAGGGTCAAGAATTTGCAGGCGCTTCGATTTCGGGTCAACTTTAACCTTCGCGACTGAACCTTTTGGTGCCAGATAACCCTCAGGGTCGCTGACATAACCTTTTTCTGGAAGCTCGGGCGCTACGGGCGCAACCAACTTTATTTTCTTACCTGACGGAGTATCAAGGGTATCCGTCGCAGGGTTGAAGTCGAGGCGGCCGGCGAGGCCGAGGGCCATGGTGATCTCTGGGCTTGCAATAAACGAAAGGGTCTCGGGGTTGTCATCGTTACGGCCGCGAAAATTTCGATTAAAACTATTAACGATGGTATTCACTTCACCTTTCTTCATGTCTTTGCGCTGCCATTGACCGATGCAGGGGCCGCAGGCATTCGCCAAAACAGTTGCGCCAACGGCGTCGAGAGTCTTCATCTGCCCGTCGCGCTCGATCGTGCGTTTAATTTGGGCCGAGCCCGGTGACACCAAAAATTGCTGCGGCATTTTGATGCCTTCTTTAAGCGCTTGGTTTGCAACGTTTGTGGCGCGGCCAATGTCTTCGTATGAAGAATTGGTGCACGAGCCAATGAGAGCCGCCGAAAGTTTCACTGGCCACTTATTTTCTTGCGCGGCTTTTCGCACTTGAGAAAGCGGGCGCGCGATATCGGGCGAATGGGGCCCCACAATATGCGGTTCGAGCGTCGAGAGATCAATTTCAATAACTTCATCATAGTATTTGTGTGGGTTGGCCCAGACTTCTTCATCGGCCATCAACAGTTCGCGATTGCGGTCAGCGAGTTCGGCGAGATTCGAACGATTGGTGATTTTGAGGTAATCTTTCATTCGCTTGTCGTACGGAAATAGCGAGCACGTCGCACCGAGCTCAGCGCCCATATTGGTGATCGTGCCTTTGCCAGTACAACTGATCGAGTCGCAACCATCGCCAAAATATTCGACGATTTTGTTGGTGCCGCCCTTAACCGTCATGATGCCAAGCAATTTAAGAATGACGTCTTTTGCCGAGGTCCAACCCTTGAGTTGGCCTTTTAGGTGAACGCCGACGATATTGGGGTTTTTGACTTCCCAAGCAAGGCCCGCCATTACGTCAGAGGCATCGGCGCCGCCGACTCCGCAAGCGATCATGCCAAGGCCACCGGCATTTGGAGTATGCGAGTCCGTACCGATCATCAACCCGCCCGGAAAAGCGTAATTCTCTAAAATAACTTGATGAATAATGCCGGCGCCAGGGCGCCAAAAGCCGAGGTTGTAGCGGCTCGAAACGCTTTCTAGAAAATCATAAACTTCATTGTTCTCAGCCATAGCGGTTTTCATATCTTCGGTCATGCCGTCATGAGCCCGAATTAAGTGATCGCAATGCACGGTCGAGGGCACGGCAGCTTCATCGCGACCGGCTAACATAAATTGCAAAAGCGCCATCTGCGCCGTCGCATCTTGCATGGCCACGCGATCGGGGTTCAAAAGCAAAAAGCTTTTGCCGCGCGCGAGGTCTTGGCCTTTGGGGTCTTCAAGGTGACCAAAAAGTACTTTCTCAGTAAGCGTCAGTGGTCGCTTGAGGCGCTCACGAATAATTTTGAGGCGCTCGCGAGTTGTGGCATACACTTTAGAAACTAAAGCCGGAGTGGTCTCAATGGCCGAACTGTTATGACCCTTGCCGGCCGGGTTCGCTTTCGCCGGGCTTTGTGCGCTGACCTTAACTAATTTTTTAGCACTGATTTTCTTAGTGTTGATTTTTTTTGCGCTGATTTTTTTAATCGACTTTTTCGCGGCCTTTTTCTTTGCCGACTTTGTTTTTGTTTTTCTTGTTGTTTTCTTTGCAGGTCTTTTCTTTTTAGCCATGTGACGCACCTTTCAAAATAGATAATATTAACTCGACTAGCCTACACCCCAAGTTTAAGCCTGTATAGGGTCGCGCCCCGTACCTAGACGCCCATCCAGAATGTGCGCCGCATCGACCCAGCATTGTTGGTCGCAAACCTCTACGTGGGGTAAACTGATTTTGGAATGCAAACCCAGGGGGCTTTAATGAAACATATGATGTCGCGGCTATTTTTGGTCTTATCTTTCTTCGTATCGTCGGTCTTATTTTTCTCGATTGTGGCAAGCGCTGACATTTTTATCGAACCATGGGTCGGTTATGAGGGGGGCACGTTCAAATTCGACGGCGCTTCAACCGCAATGAGCTCAAGCACCACTCCGCCCACAAGTGGCACTATAACGGGCAGCAATTTCGGTGGTCGGCTCGGTTTCAAGTTTTTAGGCTTTATGGTGGGCGGCGAATATAGCTATGCCGGTTTAAGCGAGAAGCCGTCGAGTGGTTCAAGCCTAAGTCAGAAGTCGACAGATGGCGGAGTGTTCGTTGGTTTTAACTTCCCAATGCTACTTCGCGTTTACGCGACTTACTTCGTCAGTTCGTCAGCGACCGTCGACACCTATGTTGGCGATTTCTCTGGCTCGGGCTATCGCGCCGGGGTCGGATTCACCGGTTTGCCGTTTGTCGTTATCAACGTTGAGGCGATCGGCCGCGATTACAATAAATATTCGGGCAATGCTATTTCTGGCGGCGACCTTAAGAACACTTCGGTTTGCGTTAACATCAGTTTGCCGCTGCCCTAAAATTTGCGGTTAACCGCATCTAGTGAAGTGGGCCCCGACAGGGGCCTACACGCAGCGACCTTCGAATCTCTTCGCGCAACGCCAAATTTTTATTTGCTTGAAATCACTCGCCATTATCTAAACAAGATATAAAACAAGAATCTTGAACAAGAGAAATCTGATTTCTTTTGCGAAACTTCTTTACGAGTCTTTAATTTACGTTTCTAATTGTTTCATTAGGCCCGCTACCTAGGATTGGTTCGGGCCTTTTTTTTTGCCTTCAACGGCACGCGGTCTTAAGCGTCTCTATTAAATGTCTTTATTAAACGTAAGACCCGTTTTTAATCTTCTCAATAATAATTCGCTCTGGTGTCGTCGGGTCTTTCGGGTCAACCGAGAAGATCGACTGCTGCTCGCAACGAACTTTATTCTTCAAGAGCCAGTGCAGGATATCTGATAGTTTTCGATTCTTTTTGTCTTGAAAGAAAGGGTCGTTTTGCAGAGTATCGCGGGCCTTTTTAAGCGAACGGGCGTCGGCGATGTTTTTCTCATTAACCGGATAGCAATGGAGATCGTACTTTTTAACGTCTTCTGGCAAAACCCCGAGAAAGTGTACATGAGGGGCCGAGAAATCTTGATTTCGAATCAATGACGCCGCCGAGCCGGCCTTTAGCGTTCGATAGATGTTTTGAAGCGTGTACGCATCGAGATCGCCGTAGAAATACACCGGCACTTTAAGTTGATTTTGAATCATGTTAACCCAGCCACGCACGCCGTTACTGGGCACACCCTGCGCACCGACCATGATGCATTTGTGTCGCTTTGTGAACCCATTCGATACAAGAGTGTTCGCCGTACCTTCTGACTCGATCACCAAACAAAAATCAACTTTACCGCGGGTTTTAAGCTTAAAGTTCTGCGGTTTGTTTTTAGGTTGAAAAGGCGTCGTACCGAGAGAGCCAAGGTCGACCTCAGCTTTGGTACCATCTGTTAGATGCTCGGTTACGATCAATTGCTTCGAGTAGGTTTGACCGCCGCGATCGTTGGCGAAGCAATTCATCTCTTCGCGATAAACCGTGAGCATGTCGCAAATAAACTGGATGATCGAGTCGCTTTCATCTTGATCGTCAAAATCAAGCGGTCGGTAGTGTGGGTCAGATTTTACGAAACCTTTGGCGATATAATAAAGCTCACGCTTCGTGTTGACCGCGCCGGTTTTGATATTATTGAGAAGAATTTCGAGAAAAAACACCGTTCGGGCCATCTTCTGCACAGACGAAACGTTGAGCTCGGTGGCAACCATCTTTTTACCCGGGGTCAGGTAGCCGACCTTGTGGTCATAAATGCTATTATCGAGCGAACATTTTACGGCTTCGAGAATTGGGCGCTTTGCATGCTCAAGATCTTTGAGCATCTCGTTGCAAATCTTCTCTGCCATTTTCGGAATATCTTTGTCTGACTTTCGCAGCGTTTCTGGATTGGCCATATTCACCTTTTATGTAGGTTTATTTTTTTTTGCGTGCGCCCGAAGATGAATCCTCATCAGATGCCGAAGCGCGTAGCTCAGCCATCTCGAGTTGTTCATCTGCTTCGACGTTGTCGTCTGAAACTTCAGCAGCGGATTCGCCACCGTCGCCTGAATTACCGCCTTTTTGGCGTTCTTTTACTTTTTTAAGTTGGGTTTCAGCTTCGGCGAGCTCTTTCTCAGCATCGCGTCCGTCTCGGCCCAGAAGTTTTGCAAGGCCCTCTTCGGCTCTTTTTAACCGAGCAGGGGGGGCGCTCACAATTTTACCCAAGCATTGAACGAGAATGGGGCCAAATTTTTCAATGTGCTGAAGCTTTCTTTCGAGGTCGGCGGCACGAAATTCACGTTTAATGTGGCGAGAAAGTTTCTGGCCGGCTTGCATAAGAGCACGGCGAATTTCTTCGACCAGGTCTTCTGAAGCATCAATCGTTTCTTTCGAGGCATTCTTAAACTTAATAAAGGGCGAGACCACGCTCACCGCAAAAACATAGGGGCCCATGGGCAAACTGTCTTTTGATTGCGCGAGCCCGTAAGAGCGCCAGTTCACAGATTCAACAGCATTGGTGATCGCGCAGGCGGCTTTATCAAATTGCAGCGGCACGCGATTGGCGAAACGAAGCAATTGTACGGGTTCATTTTCTTCGCTGAGGTTTACTTTATTTACAAAACGCGCAATAGCCACTTCAACCGCTACCGGCTTGTAGTCGCAAATGCGCGGCTTACGAGCCACGACTGAAAAGAAATCAATTTGGCCAAGACGCTGAATACTTTTTGATAAACTTTCTTCGCCGATCGTCATTACAGAACGAGTCGATGGGTTCACCAGCTCGGTGCCCTGAATCGCTTGAAACACGGTCTTAAACTGCTCTTCAGAAAAAGAATTGATCGACTCTTTTAAAAAGGCTTTCGGCATTTTTTGGCCAATAAAGCCTTTGATCGCTTCATCGCTAACGCGCGAAAAGCCTTTGCGTAGAAAGTTATCCAACGAAACTTTGCCGTAAAGGTGAGCGTGGGTCATAAATTCGCCCAGCTTCAACGTATGCGGGTGTGGCAGCGTTGGCGGCGGGATCTCAGGCACAGTATCAGTCACGCGTTTGACTTCAACTTCAGGTTGGTCGAGCAATTTATATCTTAGGGTTAGGTGCGGGTTAACAAGGGTCGTACCTTCTAAATAGGTAATGATTCCGCCGTCGCCATTGAGTTGTACTCGACCGTCAATTTTAAATTCGACGCGGGTGCCATGAGGGCGATCCCATTCGATGGTCTCTTTGCTTTTTGCGAGGCCTTTGTTGGCCTTAATATCTACATCAATTTGGCAGCGCACGGCTTTGCGCATTCCAGAGGTTTTGCTCGTTACTTTTACGCCGGCAGCATTTGTCAGCTGCGCCCAAGTGGTGGCGGCCGAGATACCTATACCTTGTTGGCCGCGCGAACAGCGGCCGCGACCGAATTTTGAAGATGAAAGATACTCACCAAAAACTTTGGGTAGATCGTCGCCTTCAATCCCGGGCCCATTGTCATCGACGATAATTTCGACAAGTTCGCTATTTTTCGATGCTCCGTTGCCGGCGCGTTTAACGATAATTTCGAGTTCTGGTAATATTTCGGCTTCTTCGCAGGCGTCGAGCGAGTTGTCGACCGCTTCTTTTAAAGTCGTAAGCACAGCCTTTACCGGCGACGAAAAACCAACCTGCTGAAGATTCTTTGCAAAATATTCGGCAGTACTATGCTGCGTAATTTTTTGTGTTGATTTGGCCACGAGCGTCCTCTTGAATGTTTTTTCTTAGCCCTTCAACATTCACCTACAACTTAAAAAATTTCAAGGTTCAATATTTTTTAGCCCTCAACGAGCTTCTGGGCTGCCATTTCATAGGGCGTCAGATATTTTTTTTCTGAGTTACATTTCTTGCAACTCACCACCACGTTTGACTTCGTACTTTTACCGCCACGAATTACGGGTATGACGTGGTCCATCGTTAGATCTTGTTTTGCGAATTTTTGAGAGCAGTAGTGGCATACGCCGGAACCTAACTGATTGCGCCACCACTGCGAGGCGCGAAGCTCGCGGGCCTTGGCCTTTTCACGGCCAACGTGTTCGTTATCGGCTGGGATAAAACAGTTCAAATCCATAGAAAAACCGTTATAACACATTACGTCAAAAAGAAAAGGGTTTTTACTTTTGCTGTGATTAGCTAAAAGGCAGGGCTTATGAAGCCAGAAACAATAGAAGAGAGAATTCGTGCGGCCTTTGTCGGTTGCGACGTCGCTGTGATCGACACGACAGGCACCGCCGACCACTTTGAGGTGCGCGTAATGGCCCCTCAATTTAAGGGGCAGTTGCCAATTCAGCGGCATCGTTCGGTTTTGAGTTTATTTGATATTGAATTTAAAAGCGGCGAATTGCACGCCCTAGAAATTAAAACATTCATTAAATAGAGGTCTTATATATGGAGCCAACTGTTAAAGAGCGCATCGAAAAAGTTTTGTCGGGTAATAAGATCGTGCTTTTTATGAAAGGCAACCCGAGCTTTCCGCAGTGTGGGTTCTCGGCCCGCGCCGTGGCTATCTTGCGCGAGCTTGGTGTTCAATTTGAATCGGTTGATGTGCTCGATGACGAAGATATTCGTCAGGGCATTAAAGAATACGGCAATTGGCCGACAATCCCACAACTTTATGTAAATAAAGAGTTAATCGGCGGCAGCGACATTATGCTCGAAATGTACCAATCGGGTGAGTTGAAAGACGTCGTAGTAAAAGAGTAACCGGCAAATAGTTATTTGCGAGACAACGTCACCCAGGTGCCGTCGGGTTTCTGGGCCAAGGTGTCGCCCTTTTCATTATATATAATCTGCGCATAAGAATTTGGATCATGACTGCCTGTTAAATCTGGCGCGCGCGCATCGTTTAGAACGGCTCTAATTGCGGCATATTCGCCAACTGAGGCGCCAACAAAGCCCACAGCGACCCCGGCTGAGTCGTAAGCAATCAGCTTTGCGTAGCGCAATTTGGCCTCGTTCATCGTTTTAGCTTCGATCGGCTGAAGCGCTCGGCGAGCGGCCACATCGGTTAATTCGTTAATTTGGTGTCGGAGCGCGTACTTCTCTGTACCCGAACCCAATATCGGCACATAGCGCCGAAACCCCATAACTTTTAACTCGGCGTCAACAGATAAAGTTTCGTTCACCGCGAGTTCTGGAAGGCCTTTCTTTATTAAGGTTTCAAGTCGCTGCACGCGCTCGGTGCCGAGAGCCTGCAGGGTTTCGGGTTTTAGCACGGTCGCAAGCGGTTTGCCTAAATCCATGACGTTAATTTGCATAGAATAGAAGTTGCGTTCAAGGTAGTGGGCAAACTCGGCGTGCTGAAATTCGTGCAAGAATGTTTGCCAGCTCGAATTGGGCCTTAGGGCGATCACATGATTGTGGCTCCAATGGTAAGCCCCGGCGCCGGTATAGTCTATCGAGGTGTCGACCACGAGTCGGTAGCCCATGGCTTCTAGCTTTTTTTTATATTCCGCCATGAGCGGGTGGCGAAATGCATTTGCGCCCGGGCCGGTGGCTGACCCGGCCGGTGGCAAGCGATCCACTTCAAAGACCACTCCATAATTTTTAGCTTCGCCAGCTTTGGTGGTGAGCTTTGTTTTTTTGAAGGTTTCAACGTTGGTGCGTAGGTAAGTTGGGTCTTTGGTTACGTGGCCCTCGACGCCCAGTCTGTCGAGATAATCTAAATCGGCCTCTGTCTTTTTTATGACAGATTCAACTCTAACTTCTTTGGGGACTTCGACCGGCGTAAAGAATTTTTTCGACCAATCGGCGATGGCGCTTCGAACAGAGGCGTTCGGGGCGGCTTGGCTTTTCGAAACGTTAGCTGCGGTTTTTGCGGTTTCGACAGCGGCACTTTCGGCTTCGCCAACTCGAGTGATTTCGGCCGCTTTAGAAAGTTCTGAGGCAAGCCCAGCCGCCGTTTTGAGTTTGTAAACGGCCGAAATGGGTATGGCGGCCGCCATTGCGACATAGCTCGTGGTGCTGCAAATCAGTTCGACGGCTTTCTTCGGGTTGTAGCATTCAACATCGATGCCGAGCTCTTTCAGTTTTCGTTTCGAGAGAGTGACCAGGCCAAGGCCGTCACTCGAAGTTGAGGGCTTTGCCGGGGCGGTTCGCTGTTTTTTCACCCAGAGGTAGCGATTCTCTTCGTAAATATTGCCACGCAAGTCAGAGCAGCTGTAAGCGTTCAGTATATTATCGGGCGGGATTTTAACCTGCAGGTCGGGTGGCATAGTGGCGTTGTGTGAAAGATAAAGCATCTTTTTGTAGTCGAGGTGCTTATTGCAATAACTGTCGATTTGAAAATCGGTCACAATCTTTGCCGCGCCTTCGCCGAGCGAGCGCGCAAAATCGCCAATCACGGCATCGCCAACCCCGATCGCGCACCCGTAGATTTTTTGCCCTGATAGAAAGAAATTTTCATCATTAGATTTCAGTTCGGCGCTGGAGCACGTTCTCTTATACTCTTCTGAATCGTGCCCGCCGGCTTCGATTCGGCCGTAAGCCTCTTTGCATCGGGGTGAGGCCGCCAATCTTTTGCAGGCGCTGACCCGCTGATCTGCAACCGTTGCAACCGTGGCGCCGGCGCGCGTGGTGAGCGGGTTTTCGACCCATTCGGGGCATTGGGCAACGTCGGCCCTGGCGGCTGAAATCGAAAATAAGAAAAAGGTTGAAATAAAAAATGCGCGCTTCACTCAAGATAGATCGGCATTGCGGGGTGATTTTTTTATTTTTTAAGGGTGCTGACCTAGACTATTGAAAAACTTAGACAGGTGCTGATTGCGCCTGATTAACCGTTTCACAATGAGACAGTGTCGAACCTAATGAGCCGTATTTTCAAGTTCTTAGACCAAAGTGCCGATGTATTAGACACTCGCCTGCCGCGAGTCTCATTAAGCTCCACCAGAGAATATCTCATCTTGAGACCACAATAAAAACAGCGTCTTAGCTATTGGCCCGATGTTTGCCTTAACAAGAGGTATGAGATTGATCAAAGTACCGACATTCATTAAGAGTATTTTTTGGTTGTTGATGTTCGCGACCGTGCCGTTTTGTTTGAGCGCAAAACAAGAAGCCAAAATAGGTATCATCGGGCAAGTCGATGAACCCGGTCGTATTGCTTTTGCCTCAAGAACATTGGGCCACAAGAAATTTGGCCAATTAGCTAATATAAAGCCTGAAAAAGGCGCTCTCGAAAAATTTATTTTAGTTAAAATTAGAAAATCACTCAGAGGGGTTATTGGGGCCGACTATCAAGAGCTAGCCAATACCATTGTTGAAGAATCAAACGACGCTGGCGTCGACCCGCTTTTTGTTCTTTCCGTGATTCAACATGAAAGTCGTTTTCGCAATAACACCATCGGCACCAGCGGCGAAATTGGCCTTATGCAGGTTATGCCGGCAACGGCCGAGTGGTTGAGCGAAGAGTATGGCATCCCTTACCACGAGAAGAGCGAACTCTTTGACCCAGTGATGAATATTCGAATGGGTGTTAGCTACATTTCTTGGCTGCGACAGAAGTTTCCGAAAACCAAAGACTTGGCTTCGGCTTACAATATGGGCCCGAAAAATCTACGAACCGCGCTCAATGAAAAACGGCGGCCACAAATTTACTATTCTAAAATCCTGAAAAACTATTTAAGTATCTATGCTGAAGCCCAAAATCATATTTTGGCCAGCGGCGATCACCATTCGGCGAATTATATGGCCCAGAACAGAGAAACGGCATTGCCGTCGACCCCGCCCACTGATAAAAACTAGTCTTAGATGACGACAAACATTCGCATTTGGGATCGCACCTTTCGTTACATATTGGGCATTCTTTTGCTCACCTGGGCGCTCGCCGGCGGCCCAACCTGGACTTACGTCGGGGCCTATCTCTTAATTACGGCTAGCTTTGGCCGATGTGCAATTTATTGGGCCCTTCGTATCAATTCTCGAGCCTAAAAAACCGATTTTAATTAGTGGTGGCTAGTACTGGCCGTCATTCGATTGAAGAGGTTTTTTATGAGCCGAATTTTGGTTGTAGACGATGACCCAGATGTTGTTCGCGTAGTTGAGAAAGTGCTGCGCCATGCGGGGCACGAGGTGTTCACGGCGATGGACGCCATGAAGGCAATGGATAAACTTAACTCATCACTATTTGATCTGATGATAACCGACGCCAATATGCCGAAATTTTCGGGTTTCGAACTTGTTCGTACCGTAAAAAATAATAAAAAGTTCTCGAGAATGGCGATTGCGATGCTCACCGGGTTGCGCGAGAAAAAAGACATTGATAAGGCCATTCGCGCGGGTGTTGACGATTATATTGTTAAGCCGATCGACCCAATGTTGCTCATTCAAAAGGTCGAAACTATTTTTGAAAAAAACCCTCCATCAGAACGGGTTGAATACAATTTGCCAGAAAGCACAAAGCTCGGCGCGGCGACCATGGTTTGCCCGGTTCGGCTGACGAGTGTGACCGAGCTGGGTCTTGTCTTGCGATCGCCGATCGAGGTGCTCGCGGGTATGAATTTAGAAGTGGGCACAGAAATTTTTAAAAAAATGGACATGCGGCAGCCGCCGGCCTTGAAGGTTATTTCTTGCCGTAAACTGGCTGAATTCGAATTTGAAGTTAGAGTGGGGTTCGTTGGGGCCAATGATGCGTTTTATCAAAAGGTGCGCGCTTGGATATTTGCTCAATCTAATTCGAAAATGCGAAAAATTGCATGAAAATACTATTGTGTGAAGATGATTCTAATATCGCCATCATCGCCCGCTTGGCGCTCGAACAAGTGGGCGGGCACCAAGTGACCTGGGTCACCGACGGAGAGCAAGCGCTCGCCAAGGGTACGGCCGAGAACTTCGATCTCATTTTAATCGATGATATGATGCCCAAGATGAGTGGCGGTGACGTCTGTGCCGCGTACAAAAAGTCGGGGCGGGCCACTGGGCCGGTTATCTTTTTAAGTGCGAACCCTCAAGACGCAAGAGTGGCAGAGTTCAGCCCCGTGGCCATCGGATACATTGCCAAACCGTTCGACCCGATGAGGCTCTGCGCGCAAATTGAATCGATTTACCAGGCGCGCTCAAGTGCAGGTGGTAAAAAGGCAGTATGAACGCAATACGGTCGAGACTTCTACTTTTATCGGCGCTTTGCCTGAGCTTGATTGTCGGGCTCGGGTTTGTGGGCTTTACTTCGTTTCGGCAATACATCGGGCTGCAGGCGCACCTGGCTGAAAGCTATGAGTTGGTCGATGTTGCCATCGCGCTCAATCGAAAAACGATAGACCCCGAAGAGTTCGATGAGTGGCAAAAACGAATTGCCGGTTCGCCCGAATTGATTCAGCCAAGTTTTCGTTTTGAAGCATTTAAAAATGTTTTTAAAAATCCGAGCCATGAGAACCTTTCTTTTCTATTGAAAACTGAAAACGAATATCGCAAATATTTAGCTCCACTTATTTCGTATTTTGAACAGCGGGTGCACTTTTTCGGTGCCTTGCTAGTGGTGGCCTCGATTTTATTTACCTTTGGTGTTCTCATCTATGTGCTGCAGTATCTTTTTGCACCCTTGCGCGAGCTTTCGCGCAAGATGATTGAGTTTCTTAACAATCGTTACACTTACGAGTTTTCGACTCCGCAACCCACCGAGATCGGAGAATTGCAGGCAACCTTCAATACGCTCGCGCAAAAGGTTTTGTCGCAAATCGAAGACCTCAAATCGCTTGATCGCGCGAAGTCTGAGTTTTTAAGCATTGCCTCGCACGAACTTCGCACTCCGCTGACGTCGATTAAAGGCTCGCTGGGGCTACTCAATTCGGGGATTATGGGGGCCGTGACCGACAAAGCCGGGCAGTTGATGTCGATTGCCCTCGACGAAACTGACCGTTTGATTCGGCTCATAAATGAGATTCTTGATTTGGCAAAGATCGAGGCTAAACAGTTTCCGCTCAATATGGAATGGACCTGGGCTCAAGACTTCACCGAAAAAACCTTTCAGGGTCTCCGTGGGTTTTGTCAGGGGACTGAGGTCATGCTCGCTGTCGACGATTGCGCAGACCTCGACCTCTACGTCGATCGCGATCGTTTGCAGCAGGTGCTGACCAACCTTGTTTCGAATGCTGTGAAATACAGCCCCCGGGGCGAGACCGTGCGAGTGCGGTACATTATTGATGATAAACAAGCGATTCGCGTTGAGGTCACAGACAAGGGCCGAGGTATCGCGCCCGAAGACCAAGAGATTATTTTCGAAAAATTTCGTCAGGCCGCGAGCCCACAAAATCCGTTGGTAAAAGGCACGGGCTTGGGGCTTGCCATCGCCAAGGCTCTCGTCGAACAACACGGTGGCACAATCGGCGTTCACTCGCTGCCGGGTGAAGGCTCGACGTTCTACTTCACATTGCCCAAGTGGCGCCAACACCGCGAGCGCGAGAGGTCGGTTTCGTGAGCGACTTTGCCCAAATGATGGCCGAACTGCAGGTTGAATATCTAGCCTCGATGCCGCAAAAATTGGACGAAATAGAGGCCCATCTAAGGGCCCGAAACCAGGCTCTACTGCGGGATGATTTTCACAAGTTTAAGGGCACCGGCAAAACTTATGGTCTGCCTGAAATCTCTGAGCTCTGTGAAGTTGTTGAAAAGATATGCATGGGCCCCGTCGCGGCGGCGCTCACAGCGGTGCCAATCGCCCTGAAGCTTTTGGGTCAAATTCATCGGTCACGCCTCGAAAAAAAGCCTTTTGAGGTGAGCGGCTTACCCGATTTTCTTGAGCTTAAAAAAATATTAGAAAAAGCTTAAAAAAGCTGCGGTTTGAGTTGCGGTGAGTCTGGTTTTTTTAGCAGATATTAGCTACCATGCCCAAATGGCAAATCAAGACATTGAAAATTCAAAAAAATTCGAATCATTAAGCAAGTCTGCAAATGTTGAAATTCTGACCGATGCCGACAGTTTAAAAACCTACGGCAAAGACTGGACCAAACACTACACTCCAAAGGCGAGTGCGGTTTTTTTGCCCAAAACCACCGAACAGGTTGTTGAAATTGTAAAGTGGGCGCGCCAAACCAAAACGGCGCTTGTTCCGTCGGGTGGGCGCACCGGCTTGAGTGCGGCGGCCTATGCCACAAATAATGAAGTCGTGGTGAGTCTTCAAAAGATGAATCGCATTTTAGAATTAGATGCCTTTGATCAGACCGTTCGTTGTGAGTCTGGGGTTGTCACTGAGCACTTGCAGAAGTACGCCCTCGAAAATGGCTTTTTCTACCCGGTAGATTTCGCGGCTCGCGGCTCGAGTCAAATTGGCGGCAATGTGGCCACCAACGCCGGCGGTATCAAGGTGATTCGTTACGGGCTGACCCGCCAATGGGTGGCCGGGCTTAAAGTCGTGACCGGTCGAGGCGATGTGCTGAATCTGAATAAGTCATTAGTGAAAAACGCCACGGGCTACGATCTTCGCCAACTTTTTATCGGTAGCGAAGGCACTCTCGGTATAATTACCGAGGTCACGCTCTCGCTTGCGAAAAAACCAAAAGAACTTGTGGTGTTTGTGATGGGCACCAACGAACTTGATTCGATTATGCAAATTTACAAGCGTTTCAAAAGCGAGATGACGCTGATTGCTTACGAAATGTTTACCGACATTGCTCTCAAATATGTTTCGGCACAAAATGTCGCAAGGCCTTTCGCGACAGACTGTAAGTACTATGTATTGCTTGAACTCGAGCATGAGTCTGATGCCTATCTCGAGCGCGCCACTGAAATATTCTCAGAGTTGCTCGAGGCAGGGGTTGTGATCGATGGCACCATAAGCCAGTCGCCAAAGCAGGCCGCTGAACTGTGGAAGTTGCGCGAGAATATCACCGAGGCCACCAGCCACAAGCAACCCTATAAAAATGATGTTTCTGTTCGGGTCTCTCGGGTGCCAGAATTTCTAAGCGAAATGTCGGCGACTTTGAAGCGTGAACATCCGAGCTTTGAAGTGGTTTGGTTTGGGCACGTCGGCGATGGTAATTTGCACATTAATATATTAAAACCCGATGACATTGCCGGCCCGCAATTTGTTGAAAAGTGCAAAAAGGTCGATGAAGTGATGTTTAAGATGATCGAGAAATTTGAGGGCAGTATTTCTGCCGAGCACGGGGTTGGCTTGGTCAAGAAGGCCTTTTTACATCACACCCGCGACAAGGCCGAGATTGAAATTATGCGAGATATTAAACGTGTTTTTGATCCGGATCGAATTTTGAACCCCGGTAAAATCTTCGACTGATTGAACGCATAAAACCGACACTGGGTTCGCGCCCGTCGGTTGTGCTAAACGTCTGACCGATGTCAGAGGCCGCAACGATCTGTGTGAAGACCGTTGTAAAGGCCAAAATAAACGCAAAAAGCAAAGACGCCGCCGAGTAGAACTGGGTGTCAGTGATAATGGTGACCCCGCCAACCGAGAGCAGCCCGGTGGCGATTGCGGCGAAAATAGCATATCCCGCCAAATACTTGAGCTCGTGAATGATACGAAACGGTCGATCAGCAAAGAAGTTCTGGGTTAGGGCGTGAGCCAGAATTAACAGGGCGTAACCCGCCAGCGGGCCCTCTGGGCGAAGCGTGCCAAAAAGATAGATAAACTGGCCGGCGTTAGCCAAGATAAGCACGAGGCAAGCAAATGAAAATGCGACCATGGCTCGGCTAATATGAGGGGCATTCTCTTCGCGTAAAATTATTAAAAAATAAATTGAAGTGCTCATTAAAAAGACCAAGAGCCCGAGCTGCCACCAGGGCCCAATTGGTGATACGGCGAGATCACTCGTGGCAAAAAATAGAAAGGTAAAGCCAAGCACCTCAGCTTTAAAAAGCCCGGGGAGTGAAATCAGAAAGCGCTCTTCATAAAGCAGAACCATAAGGGCGGGCAAAAGGGCACTAAGCGTATAAGACAATGCGAGAAGTTTGGGTGAAGAGGTCTCGATAGCCCAGGCGCGTAGGCCGAGGGTGGCAGAAAGAGCCAATACAATGAAGGCAAGCCAAAAGGCCGAACGATCGCGTGAAGGCCAAGCAAAAAGCGACACCGCGAGGGTGAGGCCGACAAACCCTGAGATATAGCCAATAACTAGATCGAACGCGTGAAAATCCATCGAACTCTATTCTAATCGAAGTGCCGCTGACTTAGAATACCTCTGAAAATTCGACAATATGAGGGCAAAAATTGTCGCTCGAGGGCCGTTCTCACAAAAACCTATCAAATTATTTATCAAGAATGCCGGCGCTTGAGGTATAAGCAGCCAACCGAATAATTCTCAAGGAGTCTCTATGTCGCTCAAATTTGCCACTGCTGCACTCATTTCGTTTGGTCTGTTGTTTGGTAGCGCGCTTGGTTTTGCTGCCGTCGCAACCGATTGCCCTGCCAATCTTGACGGTAAATGGTTTTGCCACGAAGAAGGCATGCCCGGCGATGGTTCAGATGAGACCACGTTTCCGCAATCCTACACCTCGAAACTTAACGCAAAAAAAGAATTGGTCAGCTATTTGATCGACGCCGAGTATGGCCCCAAGACCGCATTCGAAATGCCCTTAGATAATACCTGGCGGTTAGAGAAGCATGGCGCGCAAGTCGGTATCGGCGGTATCTATGACGTAAACAGACGTTATTCGTGCGAGAATCAACGGTTGATAAGCGAAGCCATCACCTACATGTATGCTTCGAAGGCTGATTACGTCCATCACAGAATTGCGCGCTCATATGCGGGCAAAACCCTGACCACAATGACCGACAATAACAATTTGCGAATCACTTCGACTGGAACCTCGGTGGTCAATGTTTGCACAAGAGTTATGGAAGCGCGGTCAGATATTCAGTGAGCACCACACTGCCATTGATGGTGTAGATTTCGATACTTGGTAGAAATTGGCCAGCCCCATGAGCGGCCAGAAAGTCTCGAATTTTAGGGTACACCTTAAGCGGGCCGATCGACGGCGCCCCATCAAATTCAGCCCAAACATAATCTCGTTCGGGCCTTACTTCGTAAACAAAAGGTGCTGCGAGTTTAGCCGCGGCCTCCGCACTTTCACCGAGCGGAGACGTCAGCACACAGCCGACGTGGCTGCGCAATCGCCGTTCTTCGGTGGTGCGAGGGTCATCAAGAAATTCACCATAAGTGCGATCGCAGGCGAAATGATGTTCGCGCGCCCAATTTTCAACTTGCTCAATCGAGGTTTCGATTTCGTGATAGGGCCCAAGTTTCTCTTGATAAACGAGATAGAGCGCCGGGTATTTTTTTAATTTCACTTCAATTGTTTTGTGCCCACCGAGGCGAAAAAACACGGTGGTGGCAAAAACGACGGCGCTCGAGACAACGAGAAACAGAAGCTTTTTCATTTTCTATTTTTGCCGAACTCGACCGACCAGCGCTTGTTTGTGAATCAAGCCAAGATTGGTCGAATCAGACAGACCAGGGGGTTCGGTCGAAAGGACAATATATTCGTCAGCTAGTAGCAACCCATTTCGCGAAAGTTCATAAGTTCTCAACGGCGGGACGCTATTCGATTCGATCAAAAATGGCTTACCGCTCGGGCCCAAAACTTTTTGGCCATTTATCGCGAGTGTCCATTTGGTTTTTGCTTCCGTCGATTTCTCGACGGTGTATTTGTCACCTGGCAATCCGCGCACGATTCTAACTACGGGCGCAATTTGGTCTGAGAAACGAAACAAGACGAGGTCATTTCTCTTCACCTCGTTGCAGGCATAAAAATTATCGAGCGCCGACACCGTTTCGCCCTTGTGCAAAACGCTAGCCATATACTCGTCATCGACCGAATATTTAGTGGTGGCTGTTACGCAATCGAAGTTGCCGAATTGGGCGCGGTCTCGTGCTTTCATGATGCTGGTAATCACGACGTAGAGAACGCAAACAAGCCCGAGAACGCCGAGCGAAATCATCAAGGTATTTAATTTTTTGGTCGAATTATTTTTTTCGTCACTCATGGTAGGTTGTCATCCTTATTTTTTAAACTTTCCATTTTATCGAGCAGCCCATCGAAGGGGTTTGCTCAATCACAATCATTTTCTCGGTAGTACGCGGTTCGCTCAAAATACGACTGACGGCAGCTTTCAGCTCTCGGCGCGTGACCTTTTTCTCGTCGCGCCACGAGTCGTCGAGCCGCCCGCGGTAGACCAAACGCTCTTGGTCATCATATACAAAAAAATCGGGTGTGCAAACCGCACCAAAAGAACGCGCCACAGCCTGGCCGTCGTCCACCAGATAGGTGAAGCCAAAATTTTTTTCGCGCCAACGGGCCAATAGCTGCTTTGGGTGATCTTCAGCGTATTCATCGGGGTCGTTGGAGCAGATTCCGACAAACGGTACGTTGTCTTTTGCTAGATCTTTGGCCAATTGAATCAGTCGGTCTTCGATGGCCTTCACATAGGGGCAATGGTTGCACATAAAAACCACCACTTTGGCTTTGGCGCCGCGGATTGAGGTCGAACTCCACGTCTGGCCATCAACGGTCTTGAGATTGAATGCGGGCATTAGGCTGCCAAGCTCACCAGTGGGAGTATAGGTAAGTGCCATGAGCTACAATTGCCTCCACGAAATGGTTTGCGATTCGGTGACCAAATCGCCGAAGGGGCTCACCGACTGATAGGGCGCTTTGAGGCCGACGTATTTATTTAGAGCCACCAGCAATTCGGTTCGGTCTTGGTCTGTGAGGTGTGACCCCTGGGCTGCAAGGGCTGCGGCCTCGAGGTTTCGTTGAAGGTGCTTCAAAAATACCGGCCAATTCTGAGTGTCAATTTTGGCGTGACGAGCGAGATTTTCAGAATTGCTAATATTGGCGGGGTTCGAAAAGACATTAAGGCCAAGGCCGACCACCAACCCGTAAGCGCCACCTTGTTTTACGGTCTCAACCAGAATGCCCAAGATTTTCTTGTCGGCCACGTAAATATCGTTGGGGGCTTTAATGCTAAACTCAGTTCTAGAAAACGCGGCTTTGAGCGACCGATAGACAGCAAGACCAAACAGGGGCCCGGTGAGGCTCTGTGGTGATTCAGCAAGAGTGAAAGACCAGCTGACCAGAAGTGCGGTGCCGGGCTCTGGGTTGAGCCAAGTGTTTTGACCGCGCCCACGCCCAAGAGTTTGTTGATCGGCCAAATAGACTCGAACGGCGTCCATGGGCATGCCAAAAATTTCTTTTTTGGCGAGGTCGTTGGTGCTGGTGGTGGTTTCGAAAGCTGAAAATTTAATTTTATGTTCGTTGAGCCATTCTTGGGTCGCGGTAAAAACTGAAAAGCTCACGACTCAACCATTAGGCTAAAGTCGGCGCTTGGCGCCGAATGAGTGATCGCTCCGACGCTGATAAAATTAACGCCGAGTTCAGCCACTTCGCGTACGCGCTCGAGAGTCATATTGCCAGAGGCTTCGGTTTGTATACTTGCGGGCACGAGGCGAAGAGCTTCGCGCATCTGTTCCGTCGACATATTATCGAACATAATTTGGCCCACTTGGCCGGCCACGGCCTGGCGAACCTCTTCAAGATTACGAGTTTCGACCTCAACCCGTTTTGAGGAGTACACGCGAACCGCCTTAATGGCATTGGCGATGCCGCCGGCGAAACGAATGTGATTTTCTTTGATTAAAATGCCATCGCTTAAATTCATTCGATGGTTTTCGCCGCCGCCGTCACGAACGGCGGCCTTTTCGAGTTCGCGCATACAAGGGGTCGTCTTTCGGGTGTCGAGAATTTTGGTTTTTGTATGGCGAATCTGCTCGGTGAAGCAGCGGGTGAAAGTGGCGACCCCCGACAAATGGCCGAGAAAATTGAGGGCGACACGCTCGGCTTTTAGAATTGAAGACAGCCGGCCCTGAATCGCCGCTACGGTCTGGCCTTTCAGGATCAATTGGCCATTTTCGAACTGCCACTGAATTTGCACTGAACTGTCGACTGCGGCAAAAACCTTGGCAAACACATCGGCGCCTGAAAGCACTTGGTCTTCTTTGGCGATAAGGCGCGCGCGACCGACGCGATCTTGAAGCTGCAGGCTGTCGGTGGTGATGTCGCCCTCGGGCATATCTTCGTTTAGGGCAACTTCAATAAGCTTATCGAGATTCATTTTTTGAAATTCACTTTTGATTGCGTTCGCTCAAGAGTCTTTCGAGTTCACGCTCGATAATTCGGGTGGCGATCTCAGGTACGATCTGCCATACGACTTTTTCAATTACTTCTTTTGATTGAGCGCGAATTAAAGCTTCTAGCTGTTGCTCTGAAAGTTGCGGAACCCCTTCGATCGCGGCTGCGGGCCGAGACGAAGTTGAGGGCATGGCGCTATTGATGCCGGTGTGCGTAGCCGGTTCGTTATGAAGTTCAAGCTCAAAAACTTCTTCATTCTGATCTGCCTCGGGGGGCAAAGGTGGTGGCGTCAACTTTGCTGTACGGCCACTGCGGGGCTCTTGCTTTTCGACCGCTTTTTTATCGGCGAGGGGGCGCGACCAAGTGTTTGAAATAAAGGTATCGGGGTCGATTTTTTCTTCCGGTATTTTGTAAGAAACTTTGGCCGGGGCATCCGAGCGTTTCGCCGGATCTAATTTGTATCGCGAGAGTGTTTTCTGAACCCACTGGGCATCTTCTTCGACCGGGTCTTCGTTGGTCGATTCTTGAGGGGGCGCAGCTTGTCGTGTCGCGGGTTTTAACGGCGCTGCTGGGGTCGGCCGTTTTGGCGGTTCGCTCACCAAGTTTAGGGGCATAAAGTCTTCTTCATCTTCGGTCGGAGTCAGCGTCGGTTCGACCAAGCTAAGCTCAACCTCTGGAATTTCAGGCAAGGGTTCTGCAAATTGATCCATCGACCAGCCGCTGGGTTCATGTGAACCGGGTTCATCATTGGGCGTCGCCATATTTTGGCTAGAATGGCCTAAGTCAGGATTGAAAGTTGGTTCAAAGCCGCCCCCGAGATTTGGTATCGCGCTTTTGGGCGGGGGTGGAATATGATTGGTCGTCGGAGAATCATCAAAATCTGGCAATTTCGGAAAGGTTAAATAGCTTGAAAGTTTCTGCGACTTCGTCTTTGCCACCAAAGTTTGAATAATTTGGCGCAAACGTTGAGTGTCGAATGGTTTTTCAAGGTGAGCATTGGCCCCAGATGATTTGTATTTGGCGTCGTCGAGCTCCATAAAGCCACTCCAAATAAGCACGACCGGGGTCGAACTAAGCTCGGGGTTGGTTTTTATTTCGTGACAGACGTCGTAGCCATTTTTTTTCTGTAATAAAACATCGGCGAAAACGATATCGGGTTTGTATTTGAGCGCGACGTTAAGCACGTCAACACCAACGGTGACCGAATTGACCTCGACTGCAAAGTCTTGCAGGGCCAATTGAAATACCTTTTTTATTGTGACGCTCTCGTCAGCGAGCAAGACGCGCAAAGCCATGAGTCGAGTCAACCGCGAATCGCCAGTCCAGTCAAGTTGACTCTCGGAGTGCAGGTTTCTACTATAACTTAGCGTGTTAACAATTATTGATCGCTACATCGTAAAAAACTTTGCGCTCAATTTCTTAATGGGGCTGGTGGTCTTTGTTACCATTTTTCTGGCCATCGACTACATGTCGACTTCAATGCGCTTTCACGCCCCAACCGAAATTATGCTGCGTTATTATCGCTATTATCTACCTTTGATTGTCTACCAATTGATACCGGTGGGGGGCATGGTCGGCACTATGTTTACGCTCTCGATGCTCAATCGCAATAACGAGCTTGTGGCGCTATTTAGCATGGGTTTAAGTTTGGCGCGGGTGAGTTTGCCGATTCTGGTTTCGCTCGGCCTCGTTTGTGTTTTCACTTTTTGGATGGGCGACCATGTGACCCCAGCTATGGCGCGTAAAATGAATTATGTTTATTACGTCGAAATGCGAAACCGCCCCAGTCTCTATTCGACAGTGCGTGAAAATAAAATTTGGTACCGCTCTGAAAATACCATTTTCAATATTCAAGCCCTCAATGCGGCACAGGGCACCGCTCAAGGGATCACACTTTATTACTTCGATGAGGCCTGGACTCTCGTGCAGCTCATAAAAGCCAAGTCGGTCAAGATGCAAGACCGAGCCTGGGGCTTAGAAGACGGAACCGTGACACTTTTCGCCGAAGAATCGAGCTTTCCGCTGACCAAGCCCTTTGCCAAAAAGACCTTAATGATGAGCGATGAGCTTTCAGATATTCGATCGGCGGCCCCGTCGAGTGAGACGCTTTCGGTCTCAGAATTGCGTCGGTACGTTCAGAAAAACAAAGAAGCGGGGCTTGATACTCTTAGCTACGAGGTCGATCTTTACGCCAAAATGTCATTTGCTTTCGCGGCCTTGGTTTTATCGCTAATGGGCATACCGTTCACCGTTCAACAGAGCCGAGCGGGCGGCAATATGCTGAGTATTGGCCTTTCAATTGGTATCGCCTTTGTCTATTGGGTGATGTACAGCGCGTCGCTGACGTTGGGTAAACATGGGTCGGTTCCGCCAATGATAGCCGCTTGGGGGCCCAATTTGATCTGCGGCTTGTTTGCCACCGTCATGTTGATGCGCTTGAAGCGCTAAGCTAACCCCAGAGATTCTCGCTTTTTAAGCCCAGTTTTGCTATACTGGCGTCATTAATGTTGTGATATAGGTTGGCGGCATGGCAAAACTTGAAATTCTAAAATTTCCAGACACAAGGCTTCGCAAAAAGTGCAAGACCGTCGATAAGGTGACCCCGGCGATTCAAAAGCTCGCTGATGACATGCTTGAGACCATGTATGACTTTCGCGGCATCGGTTTGGCGGCCGCGCAAGTGAACGAGCAGGTGCGCCTTATCGTTCTCGACACCCGACGGCCCGAAGGTGACGACAAAGACGCACAAGATGAGCTTGGCGGCGAATCTGACCTCGAGCGGGCCATTCAGCAGCCGCTAAAAATTATAAATCCCGTGATTAAGAAAAGAGTTGGTAAGACGACCTACAACGAAGGCTGCCTGAGCGTGCCCTCGTATTTCGAAGTGGTTGAGCGCTCTAAGTATATCGAAGTTGAAGCCCTCAACGAAAAGGGCGAGAAAATTCTTATTAAGACCGACGGCCTTCTGGCCATTTGCATTCAGCACGAAATCGACCATTTAGATGGTAAGTTGTTTATTGATCGGCTCAGCCCGATTAAATCCGCCCGCGTAAAAGCCAAAATCAAGAAGTTTGGTTACCCCGAAAAGGGTGAAGAGCGCGAAGACGATGACGAGCAGGGCGATGACGATAATGACGAGATGACAGACAGCCAACATCGATTGTAGGCTTGCCGCATATGAGTGTGGTGCGAATTGCATTTTTGGGCACTCCTGAGTTTGCCCGCTTTCACCTTGAAGCCTTATTAAATGACTCTCACTTCGAGGTCGTCGGTGTCGTGTCTCAGCCAGATCGGCCGAGCGGGCGCCACATGCACTTGGCGGCAAGCCCGGTGAAAAAGTTGGCGCTCGAGAGAGGGCTAAAAGTTCTTACTCCTGAATCTATTAAAACAGACGAAGCATTGAAAGAGATCGCCGACCTGAAAGCGGATGCCGCAATCGTTGTGGCCTATGGGCAAATCGTGCCGCAAAAATTTCTCGATTTATTTCCATCAAAAGTTGTGAATGTGCACGGCAGTCTTTTGCCGCGTTGGCGAGGGGCCGCCCCCATTCAGCGAGCCATTCAGCATGGCGATCAGACCACCGGAGTGTCGCTGCAGGTAATGGTTAAAAAACTCGATGCGGGGCCGGTGATTGGTTCGTATTCATTGAAGATTGACCCGGCTTGGGATGCGCTGCGGTTGCATGACGAGTTGAAGCCTCTTGGGGTCAAACTTTTGCAGAATGATTTTCTGCAATATTTGAACGGCAAGGTGACTCCTCAGCAGCAGGATGAAGCCTTGGTGACCTATGCGGCGCTGATAGACAAAGCTGAATCGAAAATTAATCTCACTCACAAAGCCGCCGATATTGTAAATCAGATTCGCGCGTTTGTTTTGGGCCCCGGCAGTTTTTGTTTGCTTTCAGATCGGCCGCTAAAAATTTGGTCGGCTGAAGCAGTTGTAGAGCGAGGCCCGGCTGGCCTAATTGTTGAAGTAACGCCAGATTCATTTACAGTTGCTTGCGGAGAAGGCGGTCTAAAGATTCATGAGGTTCAACCAGCCTCTCGACCAAAGATGTCGGCTCATGATTTTCTATTGGGCCATAAATTGAAAACGGGAGAGCATTTAACATGACTAAAAGTACGGCCGGCGATCGCGAAATGACATCGCCAGTGAAACCGTTTTTAATTGCTCCCAGTTTACTATCGGCTGATTTTTCGCGACTGGCTGAAGAGATGCGCGATGTTGAGGCGGCGGGGGCCGATTGGCACCATATAGATGTCATGGATGGGCACTTTGTACCGAATCTGACGATCGGGGCACCGGTTGTAAAAAGTCTGCGTAAGTGCACAGAGAAGACGCTCGATGTTCATCTTATGATCGAAAACCCCGAGAAATATGTCGACGATTTTATTTCGGCCGGCAGCGACTACATCACAATTCATGTTGAGTCGTCGAAAGAGGTCGCCGGGGTTCTTAAGAAGATTCGTGAGGCGGGTCGACACCCGGGTATCACCTTGCGACCAGCCACGGCAATCGAAGAGATTTTTCCGTTTTTGAAGCTCGTCGATTTGGTTTTGATCATGACGGTTAACCCCGGTTTCGGCGGCCAATCGTTTATGCCCGAGCAAGCCGCAAAAATTATTCGCGTTCGCAAAGAGCTCGAGCGCGTGGGCGCTAAGGCTCTGATCGAAGTCGACGGCGGCATTAACCCCGAAACAGCAGGCGAATGTCGGCTGGCCGATGTGTTGGTGGCGGGCAATTATGTTTTTCGAAATGACTATAAAAAAGCAATTCGCAGTTTGAAAGCCGCTAAATTTGAAGGCGGCGATGAGTAAAGACGCGACCAAACAGTCGAGATAGGTGCATCAATGAAGACGACGAAGATAATGATCAACGGTGAGAGCGCAAATCTCGATAATGTTTGGGGCGTGGCGCAGGCCATTTCGACACTCGAGCTTGATAAGAAAGCGCGCGGGGCTATGAAAGTCTCTCGTGATTTCATTGAGGGTGCCGTGCGCGATGGCCAAGTGATTTATGGTGTAAACACCGGCTTTGGCGCCTTCAGTTCGGTTCGTATTTCAGATAAAGACATTGTCGAGTTGCAAAAAAATCTGATCCGCTCACATTCAGTCGGGGTCGGCGAACCATTTTCGCGGCAAGAAACGCGCGCGATCATGTATTTGCGCGCCAACGCTCTAGCGCGCGGGCATAGCGGCATTCGCGCGGCCGTCGTTGAAAAAATCCTCGAATATTTAAACGCTGATATTTTGCCGTATATCCCGTCGCAGGGGAGTGTCGGCGCCAGTGGCGACCTCGCGCCTCTTGCTCACCTCGCGCTGGCTCTGATCGGCGAGGGGCACGTTTGGGGCAAAGACGGCCCCGAAGAAACCGGTAAAGTTCTTAAACGGAAAAAAGTTACGGCGTACCTTTTGGGCGCCAAAGAAGGCCTGGCTTTGATCAATGGCTGTCAGGTGATGACGGCGGTTGGGTTGCTGACGGCGCGACGCTCGCGAGATTTGGCACTGCTTGCGGATATTGCGGGGGCGATGAGTTTCGAGGCCCTGCGCGGCGGGCGCGATGCCTTTGACCCGTTGATTTCGGCCACTCGCCCGCACAAAGGTGAGATTAAAACAGCGGCCAATCTTTTGAAAATCATGGGTATAGAGTCGGCGATTTCAAAAAGTCATGAGGATTGCGGCCGGGTGCAAGACGCCTATTCGCTGAGATGCATGCCAGCCGTTCATGGGGCTGTGAAAGATGCAATTCGCAACGCCGTCGAAACTCTCGAAATTGAAGCCAACTCGAGTACCGATAACCCCCTGGTTTTTGCCGACGCCGAAAAGATTTTGTCGTGCGGTAATTTTCACGGCGAACCGGTGGCCTTTCAGCTCGACTTTCTCGCCATCGCCATGTCTTCGCTCGCCAATATTTCAGAGCGCCGAATTGCGAAGTTGATCAATCCAAGTTTTAGCGAACTTCCGGCCTTTTTGGCTCCGGATGGTGGTTTGAATTCAGGTATGATGATCGTGCAGGTGGCGGCGGCATCGCTAGTGAGTGAAAATAAAATCCACGCGCATCCGGCGTCGGTTGATAGCATCCCGACCTCAGTCGACAAAGAAGATCATGTGAGCATGGGCACCATTGCTGCTCGTAAACTTCAGCGTGTGGTCGAAAATGCGAGCCATGTACTGGCGATGGAGATTTTGTGTGCAATGCAGGCGTTGCATCTATTAAAACCGTTGAAGCCTACGGCCGCCGTTAAGGCCGTTTTTGAATTTTTAGAAAAAGAAATTCCGTTGGCGAAAACCGATCGAGTTTTTGCTGAAGATATTCGTCGAATTAAAAAACATATCGATTCGGGCGCCCTGGTCGAAGTCGCGCGTAAGAATCTTTCGTCTTCGAAAAAAGAAGTGAGTTTAGAATGGTAACGTCAAGAGTGGTTCGCGCCCCGACAGGTTCAAAGTTGCATTGCAAGGGCTGGCTGCAAGAGGCTGCCTTTCGCATGATTCAAAATAATCTCGACCCGGCTGTGGCCGAGCACCCAGACGAATTAATTGTCTATGGCGGCCGCGGTAAAGCGGCACGCAATTGGCCGGCTTTCGAAAAAATTCTCTCGACCTTAACGACTCTGGGCAATGATGAAACTCTGCTCGTGCAATCGGGTAAGCCGATTGGGGTGGTGCGAACTCACCCAGATGCCCCGCGAGTGCTGATTGCGAATTCGAATCTCGTCGGTAAGTGGGCCAACTGGGAGCATTTTGACGAACTCGATCGCAAAGGCCTCATGATGTACGGTCAGATGACTGCGGGATCGTGGATCTACATCGGCACCCAAGGCATCGTGCAAGGCACTTACGAAACTTTTGCCGAAGCTGGTCGCAAACATTTTGGTGGTGACCTCTATGGCCGATCCATTTTGACAGCCGGCTTAGGCGGGATGGGCGGCGCTCAACCTCTGGCCGGTGTTTTTGCCGGAGCCGCAGTTTTAGCCGTTGAAGTCGACCCCGAGCGCATTCGTCGCCGTCTCGAAACAAAGTATGTCGACGAAGTGGCCGACAATCTTGATGATGCGATTGCGCGAATAGCGAAATACAAAAAAGAGCGCGTAGCGCGGTCGGTGGCCTTGCTTGGCAATATGGCCACGGTGATTCACCAACTTCTTGAAAAAGGGTTTCATCCCGATATTTTGACCGACCAAACCTCAGCCCACGACCCGTTACGCGGGTATATTCCAGAGGGCTACGACATGGCCGAGGCGGCCAAACTTCGAACCGAGGCGCCTGAAGAGTATTTGAAAAGATCGCGCGCCAGCATTGCCCATCACGTTCAGGGCATGCTCAAGATGCAAAAAAGTGGCGCCATCACTTTTGACTACGGCAATAATATTCGCGCGGTGGCTCGCGATGAAGGCGTGGCCAATGCTTTTGAGATCCCCGGTTTTGTGCCGGAGTATATTCGGCCGCTATTCTGTCTTGGCAGTGGCCCCTTTCGATGGGTGGCCCTTTCGGGTGACCCCGAAGACATTCGCGTCACCGATGATGCGATTCGCGAGTTGTTCTCTTATAAAAAACCATTGCTCAATTGGCTCGACAACGCGCAAAAGCGAATCGCCTTTCAAGGGCTGCCAGCGCGAATCTGTTGGCTCGAATATGGCGAGCGCGCCAAGGCCGGTCTCAAGTTCAACGAATTGGTGCGCACGGGCCGCGTGAAGGCGCCGATTGTTATCGGCCGCGATCATCTTGATTGTGGTTCGGTGGCGTCACCCTATCGCGAAACTGAAGCGATGAAAGATGGCAGCGACGCTGTTGCCGATTGGCCGATTCTCAATGCTTTGGTCAACACCGCATGTGGCGCGAGCTGGGTTAGCTTTCACCACGGCGGTGGCGTCGGCATGGGTTACAGCTTGCACGCGGGCCAGGTTATTGTTGCCGACGGAACGCGCGAAGCGGACGCTCGCCTTGAGCGCGTGCTCAACGCCGACCCAGCAATGGGGCTTTTTCGCCATATCGATGCCGGTTATGAAACCGCCGCCGAGACCGCGCGCGAGCGCAAGGTTCAGTCTTTGTGGCTCTAAAAAAATCCGCACCTAGAAATTTAACCTCGCGAAGTTCAGCCTCGCGAATTGTCTTTCGGTCGATAAAAAAACTCTACACTTTAAGCGGAGTGCATCAGAAAGACGGCCTACGCCCGACACCTGAAGACCTTGGTTTGATTGAAAAAGCCGCTATCGTCGTTGAAGACGGCAAGATTCTTTGGGTCGGCGAAGAGCGCAAATTGAAGAGCGCACTTAAAGGTCTCAGCGATGCTCGTGTCGGTAAATATAACCAAAAATATAGCCAAAAAAATAGCCAAAAATCCAACCAGAAAATAAAATACCAAGACGTGCAGTTAAACGCCGAAACTGTTTTGCCTGGGTTTATCGACCCCCACACTCATTTGATATTTGCTGGTGATCGCCGAAACGAATTCGAGATGCGAAATGCCGGTGCGACCTATCAAGAAATCGCAAGCAAGGGTGGGGGCATTCGTTCGACGGTGAGACAAACCCGCGCCGCCACCAGCCGCCAATTGCTCGATCTCGGGCAAGAGCGCGCCAACCGTTTGTTGCGACAGGGTGTGACGACGGTCGAAATCAAAAGCGGCTATGGCCTGACTGAAGTAGATGAGCTTAAAATTTTACAGACCGCGCGCAAAATCAAAGGCCCGCGGGTAATTACGACCTTTTTAGGGCCGCATGCCGTGCCTGAAGGTAAAACAGCTGACAGCTATCTTGAAGAAGTGATCAGGGTCATGTTGCCGAAGGCCCGAAAGTTTGCCGATCGGGCCGATATGTTTATCGAGAGCGGTTATTTTTCTATTTCTCAAGCGCGAAGATATTTTGAGGCCGCCCGGGCGCTGGGTTTTCAAATCACCGGGCATGCTGATCAAATGACGAGAACAGGTGCAAGTGTCGAGCTCGCGCGAATGAAGGCGACGTCGGTTGATCATTGCGTGCAAATTTCTGAACCTGACATTCAAGAACTGGCTCGACTGTCTTCTGGCACAACTTGTGTTTGTTTGCCGACCTCCGATTTCTACCTGAAGATGAAGTACCCGCCAGCTCGGGCCCTCATCGACTCTGGTGCTCGAGTTGCTTTGGCCACTGATTTTAACCCCGGCACGTCGCCGTCTTTGGATATTTCTCTCGTCGGTATTTTGGCCCGGCTTGAGATGCGTTTAAGTCTGCCAGAAGTCATTGCCGCTCTTACCTTCAACGCCTCACGGGCTTTGGGTTTGGAGAAAGATATCGGGGCTCTAGTGCCCGGCTTTATCAGCGATTTTATTTGTCTCGATCAACCACTCGAATCATTGTTTTATGATGTCGGTTATCATCCGGTTCGCGGTGTCTTTCGCGGGGGTTGCGACGTCACCCCTTTCGCCAGTCAACTTTAGAAATCTTAAATTATCTTACAAAATAGTGCAGTTTTTTGTTGCAAACAGTTTGTGCGGCTTACTAGTCTAAAGTTGAACTTAATATTTTACTTCTTTGGAGCAACACAAAATGAGTTCACATATTTCTTTTCTGACCCAGTCGCGGTTTTATTCACCGGCATTTAATGCCGCGATTTTCGACGGCCCGCTCAGAATCTATTTTGCACAGTACCAAGAGCCGCTTGCGCTAAAAATTTATTTCACAGCACAACAGCGTCTGGTTGAGATTTACGCTCGTGTGCGCGAAGTGTTTCGCCGAACCGGAATCAATATTTTTGTAATGTTATATCCATCCTCTGAAGCGTTTAAAATGTCGTTCGATCAAACAGCGAACGGCGGTCAGATGACCACCGGCCCGGTGGTGGTTGAGCGTCTCGGCACTGATTTTGTCGTTGGCGTCTGCGGGCCGATCAGCGAATCTGACGTTGAGACGGTGTATGAGCGGGTCGAAGAGATTGCTCGCGCACTTGTTGATACCAACCAGCCTGAGGTTTTGGCCTAAAAAATATTCATAGCGTTTTGATTGAATACAGGTTCGAGGCACACAGGTTCAACAAAAGAATTGGCCAAAGCATCGGTTTCTTGAAAATAGACTTTACTCTTTCAAAAGGCCATCGAGCAATTTATTAAAAGCCGGTAGATCGTCGTCTATGCCCGAGATAAACGTGGCAGCGATACGCCCTTCTTTGTCTAGAATCGAATGATAGGGCAGGGCCTCAATCTTAAGAAGTTCTGAAATCTTGCGCGTGTCACGATAGACCGCAGTGAGTGCAATGGCTTTTTCTTTTAACAAAGCCCGCGCGCTGTTGCGACCATCTTCGTCTTCATCCAGATTTATAAGAATAATTTTATAATTTTGGCCTTTTTCGTTGGCTATTTTTTGAAGCACGGCGAACTCGCGGCGGCAGGGTTCGCACCACTCGGCCCAAAAAACCAGGTGAACCACTTTGCCATGCAGGCTGGCGACCGGCAGTTTCGAACTGTCTTCGAGTTCAAAAATGAGCTCAGGTGCCCTCGGGCGGGCCGAAATTGGACCAACGGCGGGGATTAAAGTGCGACCCGGTTGTTCAAAAGCGTCGTCTTGTCGTTTAGAATGAAAAAAGAGCACGGCGAGCAAGATCGCCATGGCAGCGACGGCCCCAAGCTTCAGGTAGAGTGAACTGTTTTTCATCGAGCGAGTTTAAGAATGAATTCTGATGAAGTCAAAACCAACCGGCAAAGCGCATGTGAAAATAACCGCGGCCAAGTGGCGGTCGAGTACGTTTTGCTTTTAGCGGTTGGTGTATTTATTTGGATTACGCTCGTGAGCCAACTTGTCTCGCGCAACCCCCAAAAGCCGGGCATGGTGATCAACAAATGGCAGCAGATCCTGCAGTTTATTGGTAGCGACGAAATCGAGAAATAGTAGAAATTATACACATTGTAATCAGCGGTACTCAAAGGGCCAATCGATTGATAGGTTGGCGCAGGCTTTTTAAAAAGGAGTATCAAATGAAAAACTTAATCTTGGCACTTTGCACACTGGTCGGCGTTCAGTCTTTCGCAAGTAACACACTGGTTCGCTACAATTATAATCAGGGTTTTGTGGCCCACCCCGTGCACGCGGTTTTGAGTATTTTAGATTCAGGTGAAGTGATCTTGGCCAAAACAGATATTCGCGGTGCCCGAACTGAAACTTCAACAGTGGCGGCGCTTTCGGCCCCGGTTGTAGAGAACATTAAGGTCATGATTGCGACTCTGCGTGCTGACGCGAAAATGAGTGATCTCGATGCGGGTCGCCCGATGTGCAGTGACGCGCCCTATATGGTGGTAGCAGTCATAAAAGGTGGGGCTGATCTTGAAATTGCAAAAAAAGCGTCGTGCCATAATTTTGAAGTTCAGGGCAGTTTTGAAGCCGGTGTATTGGCAAATTTAATCGAGTCGCTTGCCGCCGTTTCGATAAATTCTCTCTAGAAGAATACACTTTCGCGGGCGCGCAATTCATGACGAAGGCTGTCTTGAATTTGCTCACGAATGTCACTCGCAATATCCATCATCAGCTCTCGGTCTTTGATTGCCGAGGGCTTGTAGGGCAAGTAAAGCGGTTTTAAAAATTTGATCTTCCATTTTGCCGGCAGCGGTAGAAAATTAAGCGGCAAGGGCAAGATCGCCCCGCGCAAAAATTTCGTCAGTGTAATTTGATTCAGATTAATATGTGTTTCTTCGGCGCCGATAATCATCGTCGGCACAATCGGTGCGCCGGTTTCGATGGCCATTCTCACAAAGCCCCGCTTAAATTCTTGCAATTGGTAGGCCTTGGACGTCGGCTTAAAGTTGCCAAATTCGCCTTCCGGAAAGAGCACGAGCATGTGTTTTTTCTTAAGTTCGGCAAGGCCGTTGGCATAGGTTGCCTCGATGAAGCCTAGCTTTTGAGCCGGGATCGACGTTGTTTTGGTTAAAAACCAAAAGTGATGGCTTAAAACCTTGGGCAGGCGACCGTTGGCTTTACGAATTTCGTGCATCAAAACCATCGCATCGAAGCCCGAAAAGCCCGAGTGGTTTGGAGCAATAATCGCGCCGCCGCGCCGGGGCAGGTTCTCTACGCCTTCGACTTGCACGCGAAAGTATTTGTGCATAATCTCGAGTAGAAATTGCGGTAGTTTTTGAAGCATCAACTTTTCGAGGTCGACCATGCCCCAGTATATACTTTCTATTGATCAAGGTACAACCGGCACGACGGCGCTATTGATCGACTCCGGCGGTATGGTCGTTGGTAAGGTCAATAAAGAGTACCGGCAAATTTTTCCGAGACCAGGCTGGGTTGAGCATGACCCTGAAGATATTTGGGCCTCTGTCGTCGCGACAATCAAGGCCCTGCTAGCGAAAACTGGCGTTAAGCCTCAAGATATCGCCGGCATCGGCATCACCAATCAACGCGAGACTGTTGTGTTGTGGGAGCGTCAAACCCATCGCCCTGTTTATAATGCCATCGTCTGGCAGTGTCGGCGCACCACAGAGTTTTGCGAGAAATTGCGCGCCAAGGGTCTATCGAAAATGATTGCGAAAAAAACCGGTCTTGTGATCGACCCCTATTTTTCAGGCTCAAAAATTCGCTGGATTCTTGAAAATGTTTCGGGCGCTCGGGCTCGCGCTGTTCGTGGTGAACTTGCGGTGGGCACCATCGATAGTTTTTTAACGTGGCGATTAACCGGCGGCGAAGCCCACGTCACTGATGTTTCAAATGCCTCGCGAACAATGTTAATGAATATCGAAAAAGGCGAATGGGATGCCGAGCTTCTAAAACTTTTCAGCGTACCTCAAGCCATTTTGCCTGCAATCGTTTCATCTAGCGGCGAAGTTGGTCGCACCAAAAATGTTCCAGGCTTACCCGACGGAATACCGATTGCCGGTATGGCCGGCGATCAGCAAGCGGCGCTATTCGGTCAGATGTGTTTTTCAGCCGGGGATGCAAAATGCACCTTCGGCACCGGCAGCTTTTTGCTGATGAACACAGGTGAAAAACGCGTGGCCTCAAAGTCAGGTCTTCTCACCACCGTGGCCTGGCGCCTTAAGGGCGACAAACGATTAACTTACGCTCTCGAAGGTGGCGCCTTTATTTGCGGGGCTGCCGTTCAGTGGCTTCGCGATGGTTTAAAAATTATCAAAACCAGTGCCGAGGTTGAAGCCTTGGCGAGTGAAGTGCCAGATGCTGGCGGGGTTGAATTTGTGCCGGCGCTCACGGGCTTAGGCGCCCCGCACTGGCAGCCCGACGCGCGCGGTTTAATTTGTGGTCTCACTCGTGGCTCAACGGCAGCTCACATCGCACGAGCGACACTTGATGCCATGGCTTTGCAAAACCTTGATATCTTGCTCGCTATGCAAAAAGATCTCGGCAAAAAATTACGTTCTCTCAAAGTTGATGGCGGGGCCACGGCCGATAATTTACTGATGCAGCTTCAAGCCGATTACCTCGGCCAAGCCATCGAACGCCCACGCATGACAGAGAGCACCTCACTTGGCGCCGCCTTTTTGGCAGGATTAGGTGTTGGTCTTTGGCGCGATCAAAATGAGCTTAAAAAGATTTGGCACCTCGATCATAAATTTGAGCCACGCTTACCGAAAAAGATGCGCGATACTCGGGTGGCCGCTTGGCATTCGGCGATTGAGCGGGCGACAAATTAAAATTTAGGCCCTTTTACGCGCTGGGGTAAAATCAAAAGTAATCTGATCATACATTGCCACCGGGCAAAGCGCTCGGGGATCTTGCTTATTCTCTTTGCGAAGTTCAACGAGGCCGAGAAGTTCAAGGACCTTAACATCTCGTGATACATTGCCCAGGTCTTTACCCAAAATTTCTGCGAGTTCTCTAAGGCTTTTTGGCTTATGTTCCACAATCATCGCAAATGCTTCAAATTTTGAGCGAGAAATAGTCTCAAGCATTGACTCAACCGAATCGCAAAATAGTTCGTCGGGATGAACGTCTGGTATTCCGGTTCTAACTGCCCTTTTTAGGGCCTCCATAGATTTTCTCAAAGAGTTTTTAGGGCTACGGCGCACGGTAAATGTTTTCAAGGGGCCTCCAGTATTTCGCCGAAGTGTTTTTTGACTTCGAACCAAAAAAGGTTAATTGCGGCATCAATCGTTTCAGGCAATTCGCTTAGCACTATATCTTTTTCGCCAACATGCAGGTGGCAAGGTCGCCCAGTATGTTGATCCATCAGAACCATTCGCTTTGGATCAGATGAATCAAACGCGATCCAGCTAAAGGTGAAAGCCTTTGCAAAACCAAGTTTGGCGTCGCCTATTTCGTAACAATCCATATAAACGGTAATCTGACCACCGAACCTAAGGTACACAACTCGTTTTGTAGCAAAGACGAGTTGTGCTTTCATAGATTCAATCCTATCATACTTGTGCCAAAATACAAGTATAAAACTAAAGAAATGTTTTCGATTTGTGTCTTTTTAAACTTAAATTGCATAATGCCCCCACGATTGCAGGTGTGTAAGCTAGCTTAGTGATTTTGAATATCACCAATATTAAAAATGGCAAAAGCGCATTTTTGAAATTTTGAGTTGTCCGGATCAGATCAAACTTGATGATTCATTTATATAAATGTCCGGCCGACGGATTATAATTTGTTTCTACTAGTGCGCAGATTCAAGCGAATAGGGCAAAACGTGGCCCTTGCCGTCGTCAACGGTGATTTGAGTATTGATCGAAATAGGGTGGCCGACGACAGAGGTTATTTTATCAACATACTCTTGTTCATCCGGAAAAATAAAATGATTCATTTTGCCAGACTGATAGCCCTCATTTTTCTGCAGTTCACTGCGCATAGTTGAATAATCTTTTTTATTTCGAAAAGCGTCGAGGGTTAAGCGCATGGCGTTGGTATCTCGAGTGCTGAAAGTGAGCATCATGGTGGTGGTCGGTATATTCACAAAGCGGGCGGTATTGGCGGCGGCGATCTCGTAAGTGGCTTTGTGGTCACTCCAGCAACTAGAATTAAAATAAACTAGATCTTGTTTGCTTTTTGAAGCGCGCTCACTCATCCATTGGCCAAACTCATTGTTGTTGAGAAGTGTTGAGCCTTCTGCGGTTGGGTAGACAAGTTCGACAATCTCTTTTTGGCCATCGGGCAATACTTTTTCGCCGCGTATGACTCGGCCCTTTGTGCCCATGCGAAACATATTTTTCTCATCACCATCGCTATGGGCTCAGTTGCAACACCTGCATGAAGCGAGAAGCCTGAGTTTTTTGAAGTGCGATGCAAAAAGATCTGGGTAAGAAATTGCGTTCACTGAGAGTGGACGGCGGCGCTACCGCCGATAATTTGCTGATGCAACTGCAGGCCGATTATCTCGGGCAGGCGATCGAGCGCCCCCGCATGACCGAGAGCACTTCGTTGGGCGCCGCCTTTTTGGCAGGATTAGGTGTTGGTCTTTGGCGCGATCAAAATGAGCTTAAAAAGATTTGGCACCTCGATCACAAATTTGAGCCGCGACTTTCGAAAAAATCTCGTAATGAGCGCATCGGCGCTTGGCATGCCGCCATCGAGCGCGCCACGAGCTGAGCGCGCTATAAACTAAGGGCGCAGTTAGTTGAATTACAGTTTCTGTACGCAGACGGCAGCCCACGGTAGCGGGACAGTTGCTGAAACCAGCCACAGAGGCCGAAACCTGGCGGCATCACGTCTTTACCGCCTTAATCAATTTGTAAACATGGGCCCCTAGCATATCGGCCGCGAAATCCAAACCATCGAGTTCGTGTAAATCAATTAGTGCTTGCACCTCTCGCAATGACGACAAAGCCGTATAGAAAAATCTTCGACGATCTTTTTGTGTTGGCCTCGCCGAACCTTCTACCAGGTTTAAACAAACACTTAATGTAGCCCTTATGAGCTGATCTTTTGGTTCACCCTTTAGCGGTACAAGTTGGACTTGTTTGTAGAGGTCTTTCGCTATTTGGTAACATCTGAAGTTTTTCACTTTGGTTTTCTCCTTTTAAGAAATTTATTTTCTAGCCCCTGCTGCGCAGCCCGAAGGGGTCGGGCT
>CAILEP010000020.1 GCA_903833275.1 uncultured Bdellovibrionales bacterium | reverse complement strand
CCAAGTGCTAATTGAATGGTGGCGAAAACATTATAACCAAGTTCGAACACACATCAGTTTAAATGGTAAACAGCCAGAACCGCTAACAATCACACTGAGTGATAAACATGTTGCTTAAACAAATTCAGTCCGATAGAAGGTGGGCCAATTCGTGGGGGCAGGTCAGATCGGTATACCGTTACTATCACTGAACCCCTTTTCTGCCAGGCGCATCGCTGGCCGTCCGAATGAAAAGGACGCCGTGAGCCTACGAGCGAGAATCCGCGAAGCTCTGATTAGAATTTTTAAAAGAGACTATTCATTTTACAAAATAAAACTTGCGCCATTTTCTGTGCATGCCGCTGAGTTCAAAAAAATTGTGGCGGAATTGGATCGTTATCTTGAATCTCGCAAAACCAGCGACGAAGACAAAAATCGCGCATACCCATACGCTGAGATTTTCCACAATAACCGCCGACACGATTTAGTAGGCAAATTATTGGGCTGGCGCTTACGTTTTGAAATAGAAAACTACGTTAGCGCGATTAGATTAAACTACGAAAAGCATCGAGAAGACTTATTGGTGCGCATTCTCGCGATACGTCCAGAGTTTACAGCCGAAGATATTCGCAAAATCCTTTCTTAACAAATACGATAGCTTGGGGCATCGCGCCTTACACACCTTTCCAGCTCGGCTGAAATCCTTGAGTTAAAGCGTACACCTCAACCTGCTTCGGGAATGCTGTCCCCATTTAAGTTACAAAATCAAAACCGCTAAACGGTCCTGCCCTCTGGAGTCCCAAACAGCAAACCTGAAGCCAGGGGGCAGGTTTTTACGGTATCCGCGAAAGGAGCCAAAATGGGTAATTTTACCTTCGACATAGAGAGCATCAGAGTATCGCAGAAATTTGCTGACACAAACATGGTGGCTAAAGAGATAACCACTGTCCCAGTGCGAAAACCAAACAAGCAAGAGTTTGTGAGGACCCACTCGGATCCAGAGTACAGAGTGCCTGTCGCAGTGATCGAACGAAAGGACGAGAGAGAATGTTACGTGGTGTTGCCGCAGCTGATTCAGGCCCTCGCCTCTGAAATTTCATATGTCAGCCTTATCGCCACAATGAATAGGCAAGGGACCTTATTTCTTTGGCCCGTCAAGATGCCGAACGACACGGATCGAAAGAATAGCTGGCAGAAATCATCGATGGAAGCTGCAACACTTGCTCAGAAATCGTGGATTCGTATGGTCGCAAATATGAGTCTGGGTGCTTACGAGATTTATCGTGCTCAAGGTGAAATTGCCGATCCAGAGTGGCCCTCGCTAACGTTTGAGCAAATAATTCAGATTGCATTTAAAGATATGGTGATCGAATCGCTCGATCATCCCGTTGTAAAAGAGCTTCGAGGTATGATGTGAGAACGGCTTTTTCGGAGTTTTTAAAAATATACTTCATCGATTTTGAGTTTTTTGCGCCGCCAGGCGAAAACCCGGAGCCAATTTGTTTGGTCTGTAGAGAATTGGTCTCGGGACAAGAGTGGCGTTGGTGGCGAGATGATTTATTAAAAATGACTCGGCCCCCATTTGACACCGGCCCCGAAAGCCTAACTGTTGCCTTTTACGCCTCAGCCGAAATGGGTTGTTTCTTATCCCTTGGTTGGGAAATGCCAACTCATATTTTGGACCTTTACGTAGAATTTAGAAACATCTCGAACGGACTTCCCTTACCTGCGGGGCGAAGCTTATTGGGGGCACTTGTTTGCTTCGGTCTAGACGGAATCGCGGCGGCCGAGAAAGAAACTATGCGAGCACTAGCAATGACAAATGGGCCATTCTCTGAAGTCCAACAAGCAGAAATGTTAGACTATTGCGCGTCAGATGTAACTGCGCTGGAAAAATTATTTAATAAGATGCGACCGCGTCTTGATGTTCCGAGGGCAATTTGGCGTGGCGAGTTCATGAAGGTCGCTGCCGTCATTGAGTCAAATGGAGTTCCAATTTCGCGCCAATCGTTTTTTCGGCTTTGCGAAAACTGGGACGAAATCAAACTAAAATTAATTGCCCGAGTTAACGACATGTATGACGTGTTTGACGGTAACACATTTAAAGCCGACAAATTTAAAAAGTTTCTGCATCAATACGTGATCCCCTGGCCGATGACCAAAACTGGTCGCCTCGATTTGACGAAAGAGACATTTCGGGAGCGGTCAAAACAATACCCCCTCGTAGCGCCAATCCACGAGTGCCGCTCGAATTTATCAAAACTAAAATTGAACGATCTTGCTGTGGGCTGTGACTCACGAAACCGAACAATGCTCTCCGCATTTCAGTCAATTACCGGTAGAAACCAACCCAGTAATTCAAGATTTATCTTTGGACCCGCAGCTTGGATGCGCCACTTAATTGAACCGGACGCCGGAATGGCGTTGGCCTATATTGACTACTCACAACAGGAATTCGGAATCGCCGCTGCCCTTTCTAGTGACGATGCTATGGCGGCCGCATATATCTCGGGCGATCCTTATTTGACTTTTGCAAAACAGGCTGGGGCGATGCCGGATTGGGCGACTAAATCGACCCATGCTTCGGTGCGCGAGCAATATAAGCTCTGTGCCTTAGCAGTTCAATATGGGATGGGTGCCGAATCTTTGGGCCTCAAAGCCAATATCTCAACTGCTGAAGCCGCCAGACTTTTGCGATTACACCGAACGACCTATCGAAATTTTTGGGCATGGTCGGATGCGGCTCTAGACTACGCAATGCTCACAAAGGCTCTGCCCACAGTTTTTGGGTGGACACTGCATATTTCAGCAGATGCTAACGAACGCTCAATAAGAAACTTCCCCATGCAAGCTAATGGCGCTGAGATTTTGCGACTAGCCTGCTACTTAGCCAATAAACGCGGAATAAAAATTTGTGCTCCTGTACACGATGCTCTCTTGATCGAGGCCCCCGAGCCCAATATCGAGGAGGCAGTCGGAATTACCCAAGAGGCGATGGCCGAAGCTGCTCGAATTGTTTTGGACGGATTTGATCTACGTACCGACGCAAAAATAATAAAGCATCCAAATTCGTACGTCGATGAGCGTGGCGAAAAAATGTGGCAAATGATTTGTGAACTTTTAGATGAGACGGGCGCGAGGGCCGAGTCGCGCACCGATACTGCACCCCCGTTGCACCCATGCGTACCCGCACAATCTAATTCACTCTCTTCATTAGGTGGCATTTATGCTTGAGCAATTTCGCATTTTGGCTGCGCCCAAAGAGGAGCGCATTCAGGGCCTATTCTTAAAAGGGCCGATTCCATGGGATTGGCTATGCCTTGCCACCACGACATACCCTGGTGGTAAAAGCTTGCAGGTTGGCCTTAAGCTTTGGTTTCAGCGCGGTCTTAGCAGGGGTCGTCCCGCAAAATTTAATATGAGCAGATTTCAAAATGAAATGGGTATCAGTCGTGACGCCACTCGAAGGGCACTCAAAGCACTCGAGGCCGCTGGATTGATCCGTGTCGTCAGGAGACCGGGGCGAGCACCAATTGTTGAAATCATTCTATGTCCCGAAAAGAGTGCCAATGGGACACAGTAAAAACCTCGGCATAGGTTTCCTTCGGAAGAAGAGTTTGAGCAAGGCTCTTCCACCAGAGCACAAACCTGCGCTAGAACATCTCAAGTTCCCGCTCTTTGAAAACCAAAAAGAATGGCTAGATTCAACCGAGGCGGCTTCGTATCTGGGTTTGAGTGTTGGCTCATTAAGAAATATGACCAGCAATGGGCATATACCGCACTATAAACTTGGGCGACGCAATCGCTATCGGTTAGAGGATCTTAGGGTTCTCCTACTATCGCAACGAAGAGGAGCCCCTAATGGCAATTAAAAAACAAAGCGATGGCACATATACAGTTAGTCACTGTGCGAGGCATCCAAAAACCCGCCAACCAATATCCCGAACCCGAAAGGGCATAAAAACTGAAAGCGGAGCGAGAAAAATTCACGCCGAGTTGATTGTTCACGTGAACGACGCGCTTCGAAAAACAGCTATTCCCAGATGGCCGAAGTTACTCGATCAATACATCGCTCATTTACAAAAGCAAGTGGCTATCAATTCGGATGAACAGGTCACGCGAGGCACTATTTACAAACGCGAAAAGGTACTTAGGCGACATACTCTCCCCGCGTGGGAAAATAAATATGTCGATGAAATTACCGGAAACGACATTCGCGCTCAGCTTGAGGCTCGACTCGAAGAAAATGCGGAATCGCACAGAAAATTTTTTGTGAAGGGAATACGAAGTGTTTTTCAATACGCGGTGGATGCGGGCATTTTAAATCGTAACCCCACGCCCGTGATTAAGTTCAAAATCAGCGACAAAATTAAAGGCGGTCTTAACGAAGAACAAATCGTATTTCTTCTTCGGAAGGCCCAAGAGCTCGAGTGGGAGTGGTATCCACACTATGCGGTAGGTTTATACACAGGCTTAAGAAGTGGCGAGATGTTCGCGCTGACTTGGGACAATGTGAATCTAGAAAATCGGCAGATCTTAGTGAACACTTCGTGGACGAGCAAGGATGGCTTCAAATCAACGAAGTCTGGAAACGACAGAGTGGTCGAAATACCTCGGCCACTTTTGCCGGTTTTACTGGAGCTAAAACTGAAATCGGGTGATTGCGAGTTTGTACTCCCGCGCATTTGGAAATGGGGGCAAGGTGAACAAGCACGAATGCTTCGCCTCTTTCTAAAGTCTATCGGACTACCAGAGGTGCGATTTCATGACCTTCGCGCTTCCTGGGCGACGCTGCTTTTGAGTAAAGGCGTGGCACCAAGCAAGGTAATGGCAATGGGCGGTTGGGCTGATATGAAGACGATGATGATCTACATGCGAAAGGCTGGCATCGACATCAAGGGTGCCACGAGCTGCCTGGATGATATGCAGACTCATGGCGTACAACCAGCAATGGTGATACCATTGGAATTGAATAGCAATAACTGAGGGGGACCTCTGGATTCGCCACCAAAAAATGCGCCCATTCCATTTGTAAGAACTCAATTATTCATAGATACGTGTGCTTGGCACTTTTTGTATGATCTTCGTGTTGATCTTTCAAAAGAACTTTCGCCAGATGAGTTCGAGATCTTCATGACAAAGGAAGTTAGCGCCTTTGAGGTTGCAAGCATCCCGACCGACAAAGAGGCTATTCGAAAATATATTGAGCGAGCGATCGAGGCGTGTAGAATTCAAGTCTACTCATTCTTTGGCTTTGTTAGTTACGCCGATCCACCAGGTTATAAACATAGAATTGGTGGATGGGGTGAAGGTCGATGGGTATCGGTCGAGGAAGCCAGATATATTGAGTACTTTCGCGTCAGGCAGGAAAATGAAAAGGGTTCTGGGCTTTTTGACAACGAGGCTGATGCGTCGTTAGCCGTTCATGCTTGCACAGGAAAGATTGTTCTGACTGCTGAAAGAAAAAATAAGAGCGGACCGCTGAAAAAAGCCGCAAGAATTGGCGGATGGATTGTTTACTTGCGCGAATACGATCCACGCGAGGAGTCCCTTAGATGCTTTATTCTTAGAAGCGTCGCTGGAAAGCCGGTCCCAATTGGACCAATTAATGCCGAAAGTATTAGCTTGTAGTAGACGGCAAAAAAGGCTGCGGATTCATTCAAGAATTCTCAGCCCCAAAGCCCCTACCAAACTTTCTCCTTCTTAAATTTTTTATTTTTACTTTTAGCGACACGGCCATCCATGGCCTCGCCGACTTTGCGGTCGTCCAGAGCAAAAGTCGGAGGTCACTAAAAGCAAAAATAAAAAATTTAAGAAGGAGAAAGTTTGCTGGATGCTCGTGGATATTGGACTTAATGACGGCGGGCAGATTCTGATTTGTTAAATACCAAAAATAGAAGTGGCCCGGCCTTATCGAAGGTTCACAAAATGCGCACGATGCGCATTTTGCGTGACCGAAGGGAACCGCTCGTAATCGAGCGGCGAGGCTCAGGATGAGCCGAAGCAACGCCTTCAGCCCCACTGGCGGCAGGCGCCCAACTGCTCGCGATCCAAATAACTATTGAGATCAAAATTAAATTGTGACACGCTCGAATTAGATACTCGAGGAGGCACCCTATGAACACAGGTTTTTTCAAAACGTCTTTTCTTGCTTTGGCGTTATGGCTCTTTTCTTTTTCTGCAAATGCCGACGATATCGCCAATTTTAGCGGGCATTGGGTGGCGAGCTCGGGCAAGGTGACGAGCACCATTGGCCTTACTGATACGTGCTCACGCGTTGAGATCGTTATCGAACAAACGGCCGATCAACTCATCACCAAGTCTTATAAGTCAGATTGCAATAGGTACGGTTCAAAATGGGGCCCTGTTACCGAGATTTTAAAAAATGGCAAAGTCTACGAAGACGAAAATGAAGTCGGCACAATTGATTCAACAACCATGACAACGAAGTCAGCAGATGGAGCTACGGCCTATCTTTATAATCTTCAGCTCACCAAAGAGGCCAGTGGTACAATTGCATTGAAGTCAGTATACGGCGCACAGAGCAGTGTCGGCACAATCACCACCGAGGCTACGCTGACGCGACAATAGGCGGCCGGCCCCGGGCCCAGCCGTTAGAATCAGTGCCAAAGACTTGCATCTTGCGACTGAATATTTCGAATAATTGAATCGCCCAATAATTTCTTTTGAAACTGCAAAGCTGAGCGCCTGCTTTTAAATTTGCCAATATAGACTCTCTGCCAAGTTTTGCCATTAACATCAGCCTCTTGATAAGAAACGATTGATCTATCAACGCCCATCTTAGCCGCGTTTTTTTTGGCTAATTTCTTTGTTGGGTAGGCGCCCACCTGTACGGTGTAGAACGCGCTTGAACGTTTGATATTGTTGGCGTTTATTTCGCGCGGCGCCTCGACCTTGATGTCGGCCTCGACGTTATTAATTTCTTCTAAAGTGTCATTTTCAGCGATCGGTACCGGCTTGGCCGATACGTCATTCATTTCATCGAATTCGTCGAATTCGTCTTTTGTGTTTGAATCGCTCTCGGCGAGATCCATTTTATCGAAATCTTTAAAGTCATCGACCTTGCTCGCATTAACACAGCCAGAAATAAACAATGCCGCTATGAAAATATATTTCATATGTACCCCTTTTTATTTTTTATATTTGTACGACGTTGAAAATGCTTGATGTGTACGAGGTCATCGGAGAGCGCCATGCCGCGGCTTTAACATTGCCGGCAAATTAACGCGCGCCCCGCGAAATCTGGACTTTCTTCGCGTCGGTTTGCCTTCGAGCCTTGACCTGGAGCCTGCGGCGGCTAAAACGCGCTGAGGCGCCTTCTATGCCCCCCACAAGAGCCAATATATGGACATCCCATTACTAAAAACCCCTGAAAACCTCAGCTCGAGCCCATTTTTGTCACCCCCAAAGAATCGCTTTCAATTCGAATTCAATAAGAGCAACCACATCGGCGATGGGCCTCGAAAAAGGCTGGCACAGATCTTGTACATTGTATTCGCTTTCAGCTTTATAAAATAAAACGAGGAGAATTTCGCGAAAAATCACTTTGCCCCTAAGCTCATCGCCACCCTGGTGCTCTTGGCTGTTGCCACGAGCGGTTGCACAAGACCCGCTGCTGCCCCTAAAGTAGGCGATAGTAAAACGATCGACACCAAGGCGATTCTCACCAACCCAAAATTGCAATCTAATGAGAAGGCAGAACTTCTCGCGCGATCGAGCGAAGAAATGCTGACCATGAACCCTGCGGCCTTTATGTTTGCAGACCGCGTTTTAGAATTGGCACTGAAAGAAGACCCGAAGAATACACGCGCTCAATTTTATAAGGCCCTTGTTAAGCCCCTTGTTGCGTTAAAGGGTATTGCTAATCGCGTAAAACCGATTGCGACTTCGACCGCCGAAAGCAAAGCCCATTATGACGAAACCATTGCAAAGATGGATGCGCAAACGCCAGAATCATTGCGGGTGTTTTTGACAGATGGCCCCCAGGACATTGCTACTGAAAAAGACATTCAGCGATTTATCGACGAGCAGACCGCCGCTTGGGATGGCATTCGTCTTTTTATGAAGGCCAATAAAGAAAGCGGCTTGGTTCTTTACGCACCAACGACTCTCAGCATTGCTCTCGGTGCCCAAGAGAAATGGTGCGATGCAAGCCAAGACCAAAATGGCGTTGTGACTTATCGCCTTTGCACCGTTCATGAAAAAACAGAATTTAAATTAGCCGCGGCTGATGCTGAGGCTCTTCAACATGTTGCCGCCGCAATTGTCGTCTATCAAACTTTGCTCAATCACCGCGACCTCTCGGGCGTGATCGCTGTTATCAATAAATTTAAAAATCAGAATGTTAATGGTGAAGTTGTTTACAACGAACTTACCAAAAATAAAGACTTCTCGGTTTTAAGAAATGCCGGCGGCATGAAGGCGCTTGTTGGTATGGGCCTCGACGTGATCAGCGGGCTTCGCTATGTTCTTAAAATGCAAGCAAGCCTCTGCCCGGCAAATAAGGCCGACCTCGGTCAACGAAATGAAAAAGGTCAACCGTACGGCGGTGCGCGCGCCGGCTACGTTTTTGCAAACGGCATGTGCTTGAGCCCAACTGATTCTAAAGGACATTCAGTAGAATACGTTTGGAAAACAGTTGAACTTGCGCTTAACGGCGGCAATTACAACTCCACTTATGAAATTAATCGTAACGGAACCATAAGCGAACGATCAATTATGACTCGCCCGGCAATGTTATTGACCAACCCTATTCAAGATTTAAAGACGTTGAAATTTAAGTTCAATGCCTGTGGTCAGATTAACCAATTGTCGGATGACACTCTCGGCGGAGCATTGCCTGCTGGCGGCGCCAATCAGTATTTAACTGATGTCGACACTTGCAACATGTAACGGTAAGACCGTTTTATGAAACTGAGAAGCCTCAGCTTTAAGTTTGATAATAAGCGAAAAGGAGCAGTCGGCATTGCGACTCTCCTTTTTCTTTTAATGGGGCTATTGTTTATTGCTCCGACCAAAAACGTCGTAAGGCCTTTTTCGGGCCGCTCTTCTATGGCCGATGTGACATTGAAGTCTTGTGGGGTCGGTCGATGCTCCTTTACCACGGCCCCAACCGCCGAAATTTCAAATGTAAACCAAGACCTTTACTTTCATTCAGCCAAGATAAGCGTACTAGACAGCGCTGACCGGCAAAAAGTAACTGAGTGGCAAACTAAAGACATCTACTACGACCGCCAAGAGAACGTCCTGTTCGTACATGAAGTCATAGGCCAACCTAACGTCGAAATGCTTTTTAATCTTAAGACCCAAGAAGCGACATTCTTTGCCAAGCCACAGACCTAGCCAATTATCATTGGCCTGCCCTACCCGCTTGCGAATCAATTGATTTCAAAACATAATTAATTAATGACGACCCCAAATACTAGCTTCACCAGTTACCAAAAATCCGTTGTGGCAATTCTCGCCTTTCTACAGTTTACAATTATTTTAGATTTCATGATTCTTTCACCCCTCGGCGCGATTTTAATGCCGGCTTTGCAAATTAGCCCCTCGCAATTTGGCCTAGCCGTTTCGGTTTATGCGTTTAGCGCCGGTACGTCAGGGATCTTGGCCGCTGGCTTTACTGATCGCTTTGACCGAAAACGTATCTTGCTTTTCTTCTACGCTGGCTTTCTTTTCGGCACTTTTCTTTGCGCGGTCGCACCGACTTACGAATTTCTATTAGGCGCACGCATGGTCACTGGTGTTTTTGGTGGAGTAATGGGGTCTGTGGTGCTCGCCATTATTACCGATCTCTTTTCGTTTGAGGTTCGCGGCCGCGTGATGGGCTTTATTCAAAGCGCGTTCGCCGGCAGTCAAATCTTGGGGCTGCCCATCGGGCTTTACCTCGCTAATCGATTTAATTGGCATGCTCCTTTTTTTCTTATCGTAATTATTGGCCTCATGATGGGCCTAGTGATTATGCTGAAACTAAAGCCGGTCAATGCACATCTAAAACTTCACCCCGACAAGAGCCCACTTCATCACTTTCTTGATACTGTTTCGAATCCAAAATACCTTCAGGCGTTTGCGACAACGGCGCTATTAAGTCTTGGTGGCTTTATGCTCATGCCGTTTGGCAGCGCCTTCAGCGTTCACAACCTCGGGGTGTCGCTTGATAAACTTCCGCTTGTTTATATGGTCACAGGGTTTTGTGCGGTGTTTACGGGGCCACTGGTGGGTCGCGCGAGCGACTCGTTCGGCAAGTTCAATACGTTTTTGTTCGGCACAATTCTCAGTATAGTTATGGTCATCACTTACACCCATCTTGGCACGACACCCCTACCAATGGTGATCGCAGTTAACGCCATTATGTTTGTCGGTATTTTCTCGAGAATGATACCTTCGCAAGCGCTCATGTCGGCCATACCTACGCCTACGAGTCGCGGCTCATTTATGTCAATAAGCGCATCGTTACAGCAAATGGCCGGCGGGCTAGGCTCAGTCCTTGCTGGCGCAATAGTCGTCGAAGGGGCTGATGGGCACATCGAGCACTTTGATCGGGTCGGCTATGTTGTCTCGGGGGCCGCCGTTTTAACTTTAATCATGATGTACTTCATTCATCGATCATTGCCTGAACATGCTGGTCATTTGGAGAAGACGCGCGCCAAAACCGGCGCGTAAAGACTTGCACAGAATCGACTTCTATTCGGGCCGGAAATATTTCGGGGTCTATGCCCTCGAGAGCTCCGCGGAACCCAGAATTGAAGTTATCACCACCGCGGCCATTGAAATTTGTACGCTCAACGAATATTCTGACCCACAAGATGACCCACGAAATGTTGAACTCTATTCGCCGGGGCTTGCGGCGCGCAGCCAGCCCCTCCAAATCGAAGAATCTCAGCCGCTTCTTTAAGACCGGCCCAGGCCAATATGGCGAAGGCGACCAGTTTCTGGGCGTTATGGTGCCGGCGATACGCAAGTTTGCGGATCAAGGCATTGCGCTTAGTCTTTCAGAAATATTGCGGCTTCTAAAGTCACCGTTTAATGAAGAACGCCTACTCGGCGCCCTAATTCTTGTTAAGAAATATGATTTTGGCACTTCTGCCGAACAACGTGCATTGTTCACTTTCTATCTTAAAAACCAGAGATACTTTAATAATTGGAATCTGGTCGACGCTTCAGCGCCCTACATTCTCGGCCGACATCTTCTGCCCCTGCCAATCAAAGCCCGAAAAATTCTCGTCGAGTACTCGAGCTCAAAAAAACTTTGGGCTCGCCGCACCGCCATTGTCTCAACACTCTGGTTTATTCGAAATGATCAATTCGATGATACATTAAAAATATGCACGAAATTGCTAAAGGATGAAGAAGATCTGATCCATAAGGCCTGCGGCTGGATGTTGCGCGAAGTCGGCAAGCGCGACGCTTTAAAATTACGAAAATATTTGAACGAATATGGCCCCAAAATGCCACGCACTATGCTTCGATACGCAATTGAAAAATTCGGCACTGACGAACGCAGTAGATATTTGAAAATGCGATAATCATTTTCTGTCGTCTATATACCCGCGGTACGAAAGCCGAGAGAAAGATATCAAAACGCTATAGAGCAGAATAATCATAAAGCCCAATTTGAACCAGGCTGCGTGCACCACACTTGCGTGCAAAGCCCAAAAGGCGATTGCGCAATATATGAAAGGCTTTAGTTCGTAAAACACGGACTCAAAAAAGTCCATCAAACCAGGGGCTTCATTCTTGAGCGTTTGAATTCTTATTTTTCCGTTCTTTGCACCGTAATTTTGCATCTTGGCCCCCTATTGCCCTTGAGCTGAAATCAAATGACTCAGTCGCGAACACATAGATAGTAAATGCAAGCGATATGCCGCCCAAAATGCCCTAATTCGTTTGCGCCGCCAATAGTGTGTTAAACGTTTAGTCGCCTGTTACGAATGCGCTTTACACACGTTTCAACTTGAGACAGCCTTGTTCGAAATTGAGACAGTTAATGTCTAAGTTTATACTCCTTAGATCTATCTATTTTGACGGAGTGGCTTTTGCAGCTGGCGGCGCCAGTGCTGGCGCTGTTGCTGCCGGTGACACAGCCGCCGCTGCGGGCGGAGTCACCTTGGGTAATACCTCGGCTGGATTTGTTTGAGAAACCGGGGCCGTCGCCTGCGGCGCCACTGTCGACCCACAATCCCAAAGTTTTAAAAGTCGAACATTATAGAAGGTGCCTGATTTATCAAGATCCCATGGCGGGTAGGGATAGAACTTGGCGCGCGCGCACTGGCCCTTTTGGACAATCGCCCACTGACGGTCTTCAGTCGTACCGGTTATTATTTCACCATTTTTTGTCTTAATACCGACAGCAAAAGAAAATAGCTCTTTCGAAGTTGCGGCGGTTATACCCCCGCCCACAAGGGCTACTTGGGGCGAAACTTTTTCAACATTTTCAACCACGCCTTCAATATTTTGCGAAAATAGAACGCTATAGAGATTGACTTCGCCTCGGCCAAAAAACGCGATGACTGCGTAGCCAATGCCAACAAGTAAAATAATCGACATCAGTATCATGGTAAACTTTTGAATAAATGCACGCATATATCTCAACCCCAGGTATAATTGATGTTTCTTACACGACCAAGACCCTGGCCGTCGAGCGCTTTCTAATTCAATTCTCACCGGGCCCTTACACCCTTCTAACCCTAATAACTCAGGGGCACAGATAAACTTTAGGCAAACAAGGGGGGCCTATGAATTTAAGTTCAGCATCCGCTCAAAACCTAATCGAACCCGAATTATTTAATTTTGAATCGGCACTTCAACCACATGTTGCCAGCCTAGAAAAATTTAAAGCCAAAGCCTTTTTTCAGGTTCAATGTGGGCCCTACACGATTGAAACCGTCACCTCGCCCGAAGACTTGCGACGAATTCTCGAGTTACGCCACCATTCATTCGTTGATGATTTTGCGATGACGGCCCCAGCCAACTGGATCGATTTTGATCAATATGATTTGCTCGCTGATCATGTCATCGTAAAGCATATCGATTCGAAAGAGATTCTCGGCACCTACCGAATTATTTGCTCAGAATTTTCAGAGCGGTTTTATTCTCAAGAACAATATGAAATGACTCAAATTACCGACCTCCCCGCCGTTAAAATTGAACTTGGGCGCGCCTGCATTCATCGAGACTACAGAAATGGGGTCACGCTTAATTTGATTTGGAAGGGCCTCGCCCGTTACGCAGCACTGGTAAAGGCTCGATATATGTTTGGCTGCGCGAGCGTAAAAACAACTTCGCCTGAGTTAGCCTACTCGATGTTTTGGCACCTCTACCCCCTGCACTTTAATGAGGCCCTGCGGGCAAACGTTGTGGGCAAATACAATTGCCCGAAACCTGCCAATATCGACGCGCTACCGCCTTGGCGTGATATCGAAAGCCATCTTCCGCCGTTATTGCGGTCCTATCTTCAGGCCGGAGCCACGATCGCGAGCGAGCCCGCACTCGATTCGTTTTTTGGCTGCGTCGATTTTCTTACGATACTAGATTTAAGCGCGGTGAACCCGAAGTACCAACGGCGCTATTTTTGATATGATTCGCCAGATTCGAAAAATGGTTCTGTTTGCCACTCTCTTGGGTTCGTTTGTCGTGATTTCGACAATGGCCCAATTTATTATTCGAACCCGCCATCGCCGCCGTCGGTTTTTGGCCCGCCTCGTCTCAATAGAATCGAAACTTGCCCTGCGGGCGTTTCAAGTTCAGGTCAATCGCTCAGGTCTTAGCGACCTCGACCCCGCCGCCCACCTTATAGTATCAAACCATCTCGGCTATCTCGATATTCTCGTGCTTGCGTCGCTTTTGCCCTGTGCCTTTGTCACCTCAGTTGAAATTAGAAATACACCGTTTTTAGGTTGGCTAACTGAGCTAGCGGGCTGCCTTTACGTCGAACGACGAAGTCGGGAAAAACTCGGAGTTGAAATTTCGGATATTCGTCACGAGCTCGAGCGCGGGCTCAATGTTTGCATTTTTCCGGAAGCCACAAGCACAAACGGCGCAGGCGTATTGCGATTTCGAAAGCCGCTCTACAATGCTGCCATTGAAAGCGGCCGCCCCGTTTTGCCGATTTGCCTAAATTACTTGAGTATTGAAGGCCAACCCGTAAGCATTGAAAATCGTGATTTTCTATTCTGGTACGGCGAAATGGCGTTTCTATCACATCTCTGGTCATTTTTCAGCCGAACTGAAATTGTCGTTTCGGTTGAGGCCGGCGATTGTGTATGCTCAACACAATATCAATGCCCGCAAATTTTGGCAGAGAAAACACACTCAATGGTGCAAGCTCGATTTAGGCCCATCAGCGCAACGATTTAAAAATTCAATAATGACCCTTTGCTCAAGGGCCTTCACGCGAGATTCAAGTTCAGCAGCTGACTCGCCGTCAGCCACTTCAATTTCAGCCTGCGCCAAAACCGGCCCCGTATCATAGTCATCTGTTACGAAATGAATCGAAACTCCGGTGGATTTTTCGCGAGCCGCCAATACGGCGTCGTGAACTTTTCGGCCGTACATCCCCTGCCCTCCGAATTTCGGCAGTAAACTCGGGTGCGTGTTCACCATTTTATTCTTAAACTTATCAACGGTAGCTGAATCTATTTTTTTCAAAAAACCCATTAGAAAGATAAGGTCCGGTTGAAAATTTTCGATTGCGCCAGCAAGAGCATTGCCCCAAGACGTAAAACTACTAAAATCCTTTTGGCTTACGATAATTGCGGGTATCTTTGCTAGGCGGGCCACATCCAACGCTAAGGCTTTAGGGTTGTCGGTCACCAGGCCTGCAATTGACCACTTCGGTTTATTTTCTATTTGATAGCCCAACGTATTCTTAAGTGTCGAACCAGCGCCCGAGGCAAGAACTAGTATTTTCATTTAAGGCAGCCTAGCGCTTCAGCATTAGAAAGTAAATATTGCCTTTTTCAACTTCGTTCGAGGCGGCGAGCTCAGCATAGTCCCCCTCGCCAAAAAAGAGGTCGGCGCGGGCTTTGCCGCGAATGGCCCCGCCGGTGTCTTGATTGAGGTAAAATCGCGAAAACGGTCGAAACTTAACTTGATCACAAGATTGGTTTGAATTTTGGTTTTCTTCTGGGCGCGTGGTCGAAATAAAACTAACGAGGCCCTTAAAACCATAATATTTTGAGTCTGTCGCAATAGAACGATTTTCGGTGACGGGCACGCCGATACTGCCCGTTGGTGGCGACCTAGTGGCCTTAAAGTAAACATACGACGGGCAATTTTGGTAAATTTCTTTTTGCATCGAAGGGTGCGCTTCTAAAAATTCTCTTTGGGCTGCTATCGAATCATTTTTAATATAGCCCTTTTCTACCATGTAGTGCGAAATAAACTGAAAGTGTTGTGCGTTGGTGCCTGCGTAATTTAAAAAATGACCAGCACTTTTGTCACCGTCGATGACAACGTGGGCACTGCCCTGAATGTGGGCAATGTATAGTTCGAAAATATCGGCCCCGTAATACAACTCAAGACCTTTGCCCGCCAGTCTATTCTCAAAATCAATTTGCACTCGGCCGACAGTGCGATCTCGGTTTGTCGACGGCAGGCCATAGACCGGATGGCTGAACTTGCCAGATTGTGCCGTCGTTGTGTGAATAAGCGGAGTATAATAGCCGGTGAACAAAGCCGTTTCTTTTTGCCCGTACCTCGGGTCTGAGGGGCCTAGCTTCGGCTGATACATCGCATATTTTGCTTTTAACTCTTGCCCATAGGCCGCCAGACACTGGTCGCGATTGCCGCTGGCAATACAATGGCGAGTGCCGTCGACCATTTTCTTAATTTGTTCAAGGCTCTTAATTGCCCAATTGAGTGGGTAGACATCCTCGCCAAGCTGAATGGTGCCGGTGGGGGGATGTTTCGCAAAATGTTGAAGTTGGCGATCGATAGCTAAATCTAAATTTTCGAAATCAAGATCATCATCAATCGGTGGCCACTCCGAGACACTGACTTTTTCAGTCGGCGTTACGTAATCATGCGCCGACTTATCTAGCGAGCGCTCTTCCAAAAAATCTATTTCGTTGTCACTTTGCTTTGTATAACAAACTGGTCTCGCTCGCCTGGGTGAATCTATTACGGGCACTTCTGGCGGGTCTACTTTTTCGAATTGGCTTCGAAAGTCAGAACAACCCAAAAGAGCGACTGCCGATAATGATATGTATATAAATCTCACACTCTTAGCATACTCATGGATTGCCGCGTCTTGAAGTCGGCGAATGGCCCGAGCCGACGTTGGTCTAGTTGGGGCACCCTCGCGGCTAAGCTTTCGCAACCGTTTGATCAATTTTGCCAAAAAGATCATTGCCCTTTTTATCGAGCATTTGAATTTCAACCCGGTCGCCCACTTTCATAAAACTTGTGGTCATTTTACCGTCGCGAATTTGCTCGATCATTCTTTTCTCCGCCAAACAACTCGAACCGACCGTGGTGTCTTCGTTCGAAACGGTGCCGCTGCCAACGATTGTCCCTGCTGAGAGGGCTCGCGTTCTTGCGGCGTGTGCGATGAGCTGTCCAAAATTAAAATGCATCTCACTCGCATTGGCGCGACCAAAAAATTCGCCGTTGAATTTAACCAGCAATGGTAAGTGCACGCGCCCGCCACTCCACGCCTCGCCTAATGCGTCAGGCGTCACCGCGAACGGCGAAAAAGCCGAAGACGGTTTGCTCTGCAGAAACCCAAAGCCCATCGCGAGCTCTTCAGGGATCAACCCGCGAAGTGACACATCATTAACAAGCATAATTAAGATAATATGTTCAAGCGCACGCTCGGGCGAAACGCCCATAGGCACGTCATCTGTCACGACTGCAACTTCGCCCTCAAAATCAGTGCCGTGAGCAAAATCAACTTGAGGTATTGTATCGGTCGGCGCTAAAAATATATCGCTGCCACCCTGATACATAAGCGGAGTTGTATAGAGATTCTCAGGCATTGGGGCCTTGCGCGCCTGTCGAACGAGCTTCACGTGGTGCAGAAATGCTGAGCCATCAACCCACTGAAAACTTCGCGGCATCGGCGAATGCAGATCACCAAGCTTCAATTCGATCGCGCCCGTCACGCCCGCCTCTTCAATTTTGCGCGCCAGCTCTAAAAGCTTTGGCTTAGCCACCGACCAGTTCTCGACAGCCTCTCGCAAATTGCGAGCGACATCGGTCGCCGCCAGTGCGCGCCTGTTGTCGTTTGACACAACGATTAAACGGCCATCTCTTTCATTCTTCGATTTAAGGGTCGCAAGCTTCATATCTATCTGATCTACACTGTAATTGCCGCCGAGGCAATTTAAAGGCCGCAGGAGCCTAGACACAAAAACAATAATGCGTGATGATTATCTCGGTACAAACGCGAACGTCAAAGGGGTGAGTATGTCTTCAGGCTTAATTCTCTATAGCTATTTTCGCAGTTCAGCCTCGCATCGCGTTCGTATCGCGCTCAACCTGAAGCATCTTAAATTTGAATACAGAGCCGTCCACTTGGTAAAAAATGGCGGCGAGCAATACTCTGACGAATACAAGCGCCTGAACCCACAATCACAGGTGCCCTGTTTGATTCATAATAATCAACCCATTTCACAGTCTATGGCCATCATCGATTATCTTGATCAACTGGCTCCCGAACCACGCCTTCTGCCATCAATTGCATACGACCGCGCGCTGACCATTCAGATATGTGAGATTGTAAACAGCGGCATTCAGCCTCTTCAAAATACCGCTGTATTAAATGAACTTGAAAAAAATTATGGGTTAAAAGCTGAACAGAAAACTAAATGGATTCAACACTGGATTGCCCGTGGCCTCGGAAGTCTCGAAGAGATTTTGAAAAAATCTTCTGGCGACTATTGCCTTGGTGACCAGGTCACCGCCGCCGACTGTTTCTTGATACCCCAGCTGTTCAGTGCCCGACGCTTTTCGCTTGATTTAACCCCCTATCCGACAATTTTGAGAATTGAAGAGCACACAAAGAGCTTGGACGCGTTTCAGTTGGCAGAACCCTCTCGCCAACCTGACTTTCAGGCACAGTGATGTCCCGTTTTTTCGCTCTACCGGCCAGGTTGAATAAAACGTTTTCGGGAATCAACCTTCTGGCGCCTCTGGCCCTTGCGCTTAGCTTCAGTGTTTCTTGTTCGAGCCGAATCACCAAAGACACTATTGTTTCGGCCGATTCGTCACACTTTGTTTCGGTTAAAAAAGTATCACCGACTATTCAAACCGAAATGCGCTACTTCGGTTTTAACAATTTCGTTGGACGGCCCATCGCAGGCTACAAAAGCGCCACTTGCTACCTGACCCGCGAAGCGGCTTTCGGGCTTTTGCGGGTGCAACAAGAGCTCGAAAAAGACGGGCTCTCATTGCGCGTCTATGATTGCTACCGGCCCCAAAAGGCCGTGGATGATTTTATTGCGTGGTCGAAAAACCCAAATGATCAAAAGACCAAAGCCGAATTCTACCCCAATGTCGACAAAAGCAAAGTATTTGAGCTCGGCTATGTAGCTTCTCGTTCGGGGCACACTCGCGGCTCGACAGTCGACCTGACTTTGGTGAACCTAAAAAATGAAAATGCCCCTCTCGATATGGGCACGCCTTATGATTTTTTTAGCCCGCGATCTGCAACTGCCGACCCCTCTGTGATTGGGGTCGCTCGCGAAAACCGCGACCGACTTAAGTCATTAATGGAAAAGCATGGGTTTAAGAATTATGAAAAAGAGTGGTGGCACTTCACTCTTAATGACGAGCCCTACCCGAATATCTATTTCGATTTCAATATCGAAGAAAAGTACTAAGACGAAGCAATCGAATCGAAACGGCTAAAAGCAACGTGCCCGTGGCGAGATGTAAAACTGTGATCAACGGTGGAGTCAAAAAAAGCACATTGGCGATACCAATACCGATTTGTACAAATACTAAAGCTAAAATAACCTTGGCCCACTTCTTAAATTCGACACACGAATTTTTTCTTAAAATCGAAACTACGGCGCTAGTAATGATAATTGCTAGCGTGTAGGCCCCCAAACGATGAATGACATGTAGGCCGATAATACCGTGAAACGTGGGTATAAACTCGCCATGACAGAGCGGAAACTCGGTGCAGACCAGAGCGGCGTAGTTCGAGGCGACTAATCCGCCCAAGAGAATTTGAGCGTAAACGCTGGCCAATATGAGTGTCGCGGCCGGGCGCCCCTGCGCCGTAGCGGCCGACCCTGGGTAGCTTCGGCTATACTCAACAGAAAGATACACCCACAACGAAAGCGCAAAAAACCCTGTGCCGAGAGCCAAATGGCCCGCCACAATCTTGTCGTGCAACTGCAGCAGCACGGTAAGACCGCCCATGATCACTTGGCCAAAAAGAAGTAAAAGGGCGCCACCGGCCACCCACTTCACCGAAGAAGTCGCCTCTTTTGACAACATAATTTTAATATTCAGCGCTAATGCCAAAATCGAAACGAGGCCCGCCACCACACGATGTATAAACTCGAAATAAACTTGGGGGTGATAATCTGGTATCACTTGGCCAAAACAAAGTGGCCAATCGGGGCAAGAAAGACCGGCATTCATAGCGCGAACGGCGCCCCCGAGCGAAATAAGCCCAAAGACACCGATGCAAAAATATTTATAGATTCGTAGAAATATCGTGGATTGAATTGAAACTTGAAATGCCGACGAGAACCGCGAAAATAGTTTTTCGGATTCGTGCTTCGACGACTTTACGGTTGCACTAACCGGTGCGCTCATTTTAATTCAATCCGACGAAATAGTAGAACCAACGATCAAGAACCGGCACACAAATGAACACCAGCATGCTGAAGTTGACCCACATAAAAAATGGCAGCCATCGCTCGTGGTGACCATAATATTTGAAAAACTCGTACAAAACTTTGAGCGCAAACGGCATAACAAAAATCAGATATAGCACGTGGGTGCTTACGAATAGGGGCGCGACCAGTGCGAGACCAACGTAGGCAAACGTGTAGAGGCCAACGTGATAAAGCGTACGCTCGACACCAATTTGTACGGGTAAAACCGGAAAGCCACCGCGCGCGTAATCGTCTTTGAATCGAACCGCTAGAGCCCAAAAGTGCGGCATCTGCCACAAGAACATAATCAGAAACATATAGATCGCATCGGGTGACAGAAGATGCGTTGAATTGACCGAATAGCCGATAAGCGCAGGCATCGCGCCGGGTATAGCACCCGGGACGGCGCCGAAAGCCCATTTTTTCTTCCAGTAAAGTGTGTAGATGCCGTTGTAAAGAATCACAGTCAGCAGGGCGAGTGCCGACGAAAGCGGAGAGATCAATAGCAACAATCCGCAGCCAGCCAGAGCTAGTATAGCCCCTATGATATAAGCCTGGGCTGAATTCAATTGGCCACTTGGGATGGGTCGCCCTTGTGTGCGTTGCATACGCTGGTCGAGCTGCCACTCTTGGGCTTGATTGATCGCAAAACTCCCGGCGCTTACCAAGTAAAGCCCGATCAAAAGATACAGTGGCTCGCCAAAGTCGGGGCGCATGCCAAGCGGCAAGCTGACCGCGTAACCTGCGAGGCCGCTAATCATGACAAAAAGTGTGATGCCAAACTTGGTGAGTTTTAAATATGCTTTCATAGCCCTCTGCTTACGCAAGCCAATACTGGCGGCGTCTACAGAGTGCTTTCTACATGAATACGCGTGTAAATATCAAGAACACTAAACGTAAACATCACGATAAGAAAGAATACCGCAGATATGAAAATCGCAAGATGAATCTTCTTGTCGTACTTAAGGCCCATGAAGATCGCGAGCACCATGGCGGCCTTCACCGAAGCAATTAGAAATGCTATGCCTGCGTTTAAAATGCCGGCATCGAACCCTGAGACCGGTCGAGCTACGGCGACTGTTAAGATTGTCAAAATCACTAGAAGCCCCAAGATTTTTGCGTAAGTCGCAATTGGGGTTATGTGATGACCGTGATGAGCCTGATTTTGATCGCCGTGTGCCATGAAAAACTCCTTAAACTACTAAAAATCAACCAACCAGATAAAGTAACGGAAACAAATAGATCCAAATCAAATCGACCAAATGCCAAAAAAGACCAACGCCTTCAACCGGAGTGTAAAACTCAGAGTTAAATTGGCCTTTTGAAGCTCGTACGGCCACCCATGCGATCAGGCACATACCCGCGATCACGTGTGAAGCGTGCAACCCCGTCATACAAAAGTAAAACGAGAAATACATAGCGAGGTTGGCGTGTTCGGCTTCGTGATTCGAGAAGAACTTACCGGGCAATAGACCGTCGTGTATTTTATGACTGTATTCGAAGTACTTGATGAGCAAAAAGGCACAGCCGCACAGAAATGTAATGACCAAAGCCGTAACACATTTCTTTTTCTGATTGGTTTGGGCGTATTGAACCCCAGAGGCCATTGTAAACGAGCTCAAGAGTAGCACTAAAGTATTCGTTGCGCCCAAGCGCCAATCTAAGTGCTTCGCGCCTTCAGCGAACATTTCAGGGTAGAGACCATGAAATATTATGTAACCAACAAATAAACCGCCGAACATCAAGATTTCAGTGGCGAGAAATAGCCAAACCCCGAGTTTGGCTGCATCGAACTGCTGATCGAGCGACTTAAAGTGGTGCGCGAGGTTCGAATTATGTGAATGCGAATTAGCGGTACTCATATGGGCCTGCCGTTACGATGGGTTCGTTAATAAAATTTTCGTGTGGTGGTGGCGACGACGTCGTCCACTCTAAAGTTTTTGCACCCCAAGGGTTCATTTCAGCTTTTTTGCCTTTCAACAAACCATGGATAATAACAAAAAGGGCAATAAGAAAACCGGTGCCGATTGTCCAGGCGCCGACAGACGAGATTCGGTTGAGCGAAGTGTATTCTGGCAAATAGTCATAGTATCGCCGAGGCATCCCCATCGAACCCAAAACAAACTGTGGATAGAACGTTACGTTGAAACCCACAAAAATAAGAACGAACGTCACACGCGCCCAGAATTCGTTGTACATTCTGCCAAATATTTTCGGAAACCAATAATAGATCCCGCCCATGATCGCCATTAAAGTCCCGCCGACCATCACGTAGTGAAAATGGGCAACGACGAAATAAGTGTCATGAAAGTGCACATCGACGCCAATCGTGGCCAAAATAATCCCGGTCACGCCGCCGATGGTGAAAAGAAACAAAAATCCGAGTGCAAAGAGCATTGGCGATTGAAACTGAATTGAACCTTTGTAGAGCGTCGCGATCCAATTGAATGTCTTAATTGCGGTCGGCACACCCACCAGCATGGTGATAAAAGAAAATACGATGCCGGCGACTTCTGATTGGCCTGCGACGAAAAGGTGATGGCCCCAAACAAAAAAGCTAACCGCAGCGATGCCGATTGAAGACATGGCGATCGCTTTATAGCCAAAGATCGTCTTATGAGAAAAAGCAGTAATGAGTTCGCTCACAACACCCATGGCGGGCAAAATCATGATGTAAACAGCTGGGTGAGAGTAGAACCAAAAGAAATGCTCAAATAACACCGGGTCGCCGCCAAGCTTCGGGTCGAAAATACCAATGCCAAGAAGTCTCTCGGCGGCTATTAAAAGCAGCGTAATTGCGAGAATTGGAGTCGCCAAAACCTGAATAACCGCCGTCGAGTAAAGCGCCCATACAAAAAGTGGCAGGCGCCAAAAGCTCATGCCGGGTGCGCGCAAGGTGTGAATCGTCACGATAAAATTAAGACCCGTCAAAATTGACGAAAAGCCCATAACGAAAGCGCCGAGAACCACGAAGGTCGTACCGTTTGAAGTTTGAATTGAATACGGCGTGTAGAACGTCCAGCCCGTATCAACGCCATTCTTAAACAAAGAGAAAAACGCGATGCTCGCGCCTGTGATCAAACAATACCAACTCAGCAAATTGATTCGCGGAAAGGCGACATCTTTTGCGCCGATATGAAGCGGTAAAATAAAGTTACCCAAGAAAGCGGGGATACCCGGAATGATCACCATAAACACCATGATCGTACCGTGCAAAGTCATCACCTGATTGTATTGGCTCGCATCCATTATGGTTTTGCCGGGCGCAAACAACTCAACTCGCAGAAGCATTGCAAAGAGACCACCGAGCAAGAAAAACGTGAGAACAGCCACCATATAAAGAAGGCCAATGCGCTTATGATCAAGCGTCGTCAGCCAAGACCAGAGGCCCTTACTTTCGTTGAGATAATTTTTTTCACTAACTACTTGTGCTGTGGCCATGACGACTCCCTATTGCAGACTCTTAATATATTCGATGACACCCGATAGCTCTTGTTCGCCGAGCTGACCCAAAAATGGCGTCATTGCATTCGGAAACCCTTTAACAATTTTCGCTGCCGGATACAAAATTGACTCGCGAATGTAATTCTCATCAGCTGTGACTTTATCGCCGCCTTCAAGGTCAACTTGGTGACCAAAAACGCCTTGAAGGCCCGGGCCGACTTTTTTCTCAGCAGTGGCATTGTGACAAGCCGTGCACCTTGCTTTAAAAACCGCTTCGCCAACTTGCACAGGCGTCAAACCCTTATAGGGGTCATTCTGAAGCCACTCGTCGAATTTATCTTTCGGTAAAGCGTGAATTTTAGCTAACATTGCCGAGTGACCTTGGCCGCAATATTCGGCGCAGAAAACCTGGTAGTTGCCAGGCTTTTCGATATCGAACCAAATATTTGAATAACGGCCGGGCACCACATCTTGTTTTGTTCTGAACGCCGGGATGTAAAAGCTGTGAATGACGTCAGCTGAATCCATAATCATTCTAACTGGCGTATTTACTGGGACATAGAGTTCGCCCGCCGATTTGCGGCCGCTCTTGTATTCGAAAGTCCAATTCCACTTTTGACCGTGAACGTGAACCTCAAAGGCATTTTTCGGCATTGTGCGAAGGTCGTGATAAACGTACCAGCCCCACGCAAAGGCCACCATAAAAATACAGAAGGGGATGAAGCTCCAAAGAAATTCAGCCAGCGTATTGTGTGAAATATAAGCCGACTTAACACCTGGGCGGCGTCGATATTGATAAGCAAAAATGCACATGCTCGCAAAAACGAGAATGCAAGATATGACACTTGCCCCGGCAAGAAACCTATATAACGAATCGACTTTTTCAGCGACCTTCGTGCCCTGAGGTGGCATGAACGATCCGCCGGCCGCGTGCGAAACAACGCTTATAAAAAGCGTATTGATTGAAGCTATGACCGTCGCCAAACTCATGATGAACTACTCCTTTAACCTATCAATCAGCCAACTGGGCGCCGTCGTCTTTCTCTCCACCAAAATGGAATTAAAGCGATGGCCAATAAAATCACTGTCAAAAGTGCCCCCACTCGCATCAAGTTGAACGAGTAAAGCACATATTTATTTTTATGCGGATTAAATTGAAAACAGAAAAGTGTAATTTCATCGACGATCGTGCCGATACGCCCCTGCCCGGCTTCAACGAGGCCCAAGCGCATGGTGTCGGGCTGAAATTCGATGCCATATATATAGCGAGATATTTCGCCATTCGGGGTGATCAGATAAGTGGCCGCCGCATGTGAAAATTGCTTTTGATCAGCATCCCACTTGTACGAAAAGCCCAATTTTTGAGCGAGTTCTTTTACCGGGGCCTCTTGGCCAACAAGAAAATGCCAAGAACTTTCAATGCGCGCAATTTCGCCCGCATCGACAAGGCCTAGAGCTTTAATGTAATTCGCCTTTTTCTTTGCGGCTAGCATCGGCGTTTCTTTTGAATCCATGCTGACGGCGACAAGATCGTAATCTTGGCCGAGTCTTAAATTCATTTTTTTAATCGTATCAACAAACCCATTGAGCTGCATGTTACAGAGATTCGGACAGTCAAAGTAGACCATCGCCATCATAACGGGGCGACCGTGATTAAAGTATTCGCCCAATTTTACCTTAGCACCCATTTCGTTTTGAAATTCGAGATCAAGATTTAAATTTTGGCCGCGGTGTTCAGTGACACCGACATCTTGCAACTCAACTGGTTTCTGATCAGACGTCTGTCGCGGAGTATGATTAATATCATAAGCCCACGCCGAAAGACCGGCTGTGCAGACCAATGAAAAAATCGATGCGGCCAAAATTCTGTTCATTAAAGTTGATTACCCATCATTGGTTATTCTGCTTTCTGCGCAAAAGCTTCGAGCTTCGCCGAATCATCTTTGGTTTTATTTTGAGTGATCGAGCGAATAAACTGAATAACCGCCCAGCGATCATTTTTTGGCAGATGCTTAAACGAAGCCATTGAGCTGCCCTCGAGCCCGTTTTGGATGGTGAGGTAGAGCTCTTGAGAGGCGCCACCTTTCTTCCACTTGCCCTCAACAAAATTTCGCGGTGGGGGCTGAAGAGCTTTACCGGCAACGCCATCGCCTTTGCCTTCGACGCCATGGCAGATTTCACAATTGTTTTTAAAAACAACTTTACCATGAGCCAGCATGTCGGCGTTTTCTTCCCAAGGTTTTGCGACCTTCGATACGTCTGGGTCTGCGGCTTGAGTATTCGCCGCTAAATTCATGTCACTACCGGCAACCTGTTCGGGGATTTCTTTTAGATCAACGCCGGGGTGTATGAATGAAATGTAAACAAAAAAGCCCAGACAAAAAAGCACGGAGCCCATAAAAGCAATAAGCCCGCCCTTGTTGTAATCTTCACGGTTGTAATCCATTGAGCACTTCCGAATTTTCTGATGTTAGTTGTCTATAGAGATATATATTAGGGGCCATAAGAATAACTATCGCTAGTGCAATGCGTTGATAGAGGAATATTCTGGCCGCCCAGATTTGCGAATTGTGTTTTCAGCGGGCGCCCTTTGCCGATAAACTTAAGAGGTGATGCAAATCAGTTTTTGTCGAAAAATATTTTCTTTCTTTAGCCTCGCCGCATGTGCCGCTTTGTTAGCCAGCGCCGTTTCATGCTCAACGGCTCAAAGCCAAGCCCTGCGCAAGGTTGAAGTCGGAATGACCAAGCCTGATGTGCTAGCCACAGTCGGTAGCCCCACACGCACCGGGCGCGAACATGGGCAAGATCGATGGGTTTATGTCAATCGCTCCGAAGAGGCTCACGATGGCGAAACGACTTACGTATTTTTTTCCGATGGTCATGTCACTTATGTCGGCCCATCTGAGACCCCGATAAAGCTAACGCCGATCGCAAAGCCCGATGACAAAACTTTTAAGCCGGTCGGCGAATAGATATTTTTGCCAACGACTCGTTCTACTGGCTGAGCTTTAGACGTTCAGGCTTCTCGCCATTTGCCGGCTCGTGAGACGATTTTTTTGAGTGCGTCTTTTTCAACGTGGCCTCAGGGTTCACTGTCGCTTTTGGTGCTAGAATCGGTTTTTCACCAACAAAAGCTTCATATTTTTTATCAACGGCCTGCTTTGTTCTGGTTAAATCGCCATTGAGCCCCAGTTCTTTTTCAACCTGCTCGACGGTTTGCCCTCGCATGGGTACATATTTGCGCTCAATCAAGGCCCCTTCTTCGGGGTAACGGTACTTTAACTCGTCTTTGTCGTGATTATAATCCCCGAGAGCCTTAATCAGCTCTCTCTGAGATTCACCAATTTTTTTCATGACGTCGATTTTAACGCCTTTTTCATCGGCGATAACGTAGCCCCCGTTTTTCGCCTTCACGTAAGTTATCAGCTCTTCGTTAAGCCCTTTTATTTTAGCCTGAAGAACATTGAGCTTGGTTGTGCGCTTAGCCCATTCGCGATCTGAGCCCTCGGGCTTGGCCTTGCCTTCTTCGCCCTTACCCTCTTCAGCCTTACCCTCTTCGGCTTTGCCGCCTTCCGATTTTTCTGCAGCCGGCTTTTCTTCTTCGGCTAAAGCGCAATTGGGGCTCAAAAAAAGGCCACTCCCCATTATTAAGCTGGTCAAAAACAAGCCTCCGAAATACAAATCGAGTCGAAAGCTTAAGGGTCTACGCTTGATGAATGGCATGTTGCTCCCACCTGACTTCTACCGGAACCGAACGAAGCCTCTGAATGATAATTGCTGACTTAATTGCTGAAATATTTTTGAGCCGAAGCTCACCATTGCGAAGTTTTGCAAAGTGCGCATCGGCGTCCCAAACAAATCGTATATCGGTCAGGACCTCTTTAACACGCTGTCGAATATCGGCCGTATCTACTCCCGTGATATAAATATCAAATAGCAACGAGCCCTCGCGCGCTTGTGACATCGGCGAGTTTGCAAAGTCGGCCACGTCACTCATGTCAGAGGTCACGATGCGCTTCACTTCGGGCTCAATTGGGCTGAGCTCTTGCAAATCACCCGTTAAATGTGCCGGTGGGCCTTGCGAAATTTCGACCGAGAGTTGTTCAGACAATTGGCCCACCACTGAGTGCTGGCGATCCATCATTCTTTTTACCGCCGTGTCTGATGTCACGTTGCTGCCAGGGTCAATGGCCATCCCGGCAGGAGGCCCATCGGCTTTCTCATTAACTGTCACCTGACCATCAAAATTAATGAGCACTTGGTTTCCGCAACTCGCGCAGGTCACCAAGCCGAAGTCATCGGGGATTTCACTCTGACATTTAGGGCAATTCGCCATGTTCACATTGTATTACAGTGAATCTTGGCAACAAAGCGCCCCTAGACGCGTTTATTCTTTTTCTTTTCGATTTCACGGCGTTGCTGCCGATTTAACTTTGGACCATCGTCTGGAGATCGGTCTAATGAGCCACCCTGACGCTCGGGCTGACGCCCTGATCTTGACGGAAAGCCCGGAGGCAAACCTTCAAGCCCACCACCACCACCTGCCGAACCCATCGGCGCGTTCGCCACGGGGCCAGGGGTTGCTCGCTTCAATACACTGGCCGCTTCTGAAGCCTCGCTGCCTTGGTAATTCAACTTCTGCTGTTGGCGGCGGCGCTGCTCTTGCTCCGCAATGGCTTCGTCGGCATTTTCACGCGACACAAGCCTCACCTTCATAATTTTTTCAACGACCTCAGAGGCAATTGTATCATTCATCCGTTCGAAAGCCGCAAAACCCTCTTTTTTGTATTCAACGAGCGGGTCTTTTTGAGCTGTATAACGAAGACGAACGGCATCTTGTAGATAATCGATGATTTTTAAGTGATCCTTCCAGCGGGCGTCGATGGTCTGAAGCAAAATCATTTTTTGCATCTGACGCCAGAAATCCCCTAGGGTTTCGCGCTGTAGATCATAGTGCGATTTAACAGCATTTTTTACCGCCTGGGTAAGGCCTTCGACAGTCATTTGCGAGGGCTCGATCTGTACAGTCACACCAAACTGCTGCTGAAGGGCGATCTGCATGCCGTTGACATCCCAAAGCTGCGGCTTCGTTTTTTCGTCAGCAAATTTATCGAGAAGGTTCGAGGTCGTGTCGCTCAGCATGTCTAAAAGAATTTGATCAAGTTCACTCTCGACACCGTTGAGAACTTTTCGGCGCAGCCCGTAAATCACGGTGCGCTGCTTGTTCATCACATCGTCATATTCGAGAAGATGTTTTCGAATATCAAAGTTGTGCCCTTCAACTTTACGTTGGGCACCCTCAATGGCATTGCTCACCATGCGAGCCATGATCGGCTCGTCTTCTGGCACATTCATCATATTCATTATTTTTTGAATGCGTTCGCCGTTAAACTTACGCATCAAATCGTCTTCTAAAGATAGATAAAAGCGCGATTCGCCAGGGTCACCTTGACGACCGGCACGACCCCGCAACTGATTGTCGATGCGTCGCGCTTCATGGCGTTCGGTTCCGATAATATAAAGACCACCAGCCGCAACCACGTCTTCTTTTTCTTGAGCGCAAATGGTTTTATATTTCGCAACAGCCTCTACGTAGGCGTCGTTTTCAGTTTCAGATCCGGCGTCATTTTTGGCCAACGCCTCTGGGTTACCACCCAAAACGATATCGGTACCTCGACCAGCCATGTTCGTGGCGATCGTAATCGCGCCTTTGCGCCCAGCCTGAGATACAATTTCAGCCTCTCGCTCATGGTGTTTGGCATTTAAGACGTTGTGTTTGACGCCTTCTTTTTTCAAGAGATTACTGATTCGCTCTGAGCGCTCGATGCTAACGGTACCGACCAACACTGGTTGGCCCTTGGTATTTCGCTCGTTAATATCTTTAATGATGGCGCGAAATTTCGCGGCTTCGTTTTTGTAAACAATGTCTTCTTCGTCTTTACGCTGAACCGGTTTGTTGGTCGGGATCACCGTGACATCTAGATTATAGATCTTCTTAAATTCAACAGCTTCAGTCTCAGCCGTCCCTGTCATGCCCGATAGCTTTTCGTACATTCTAAAGAAATTTTGAAAAGTAATTGTCGCCAGCGTTTGGTTCTCGCTTCGCACTTCGACGCCCTCTTTGGCTTCGACAGCTTGATGCATTCCATCACTCCAGCGGCGACCTGGCATTAGACGGCCAGTGAACTCATCAACGATCACAACTTCACCATTGCTGATCATATACTCAACGTCGCGATGATAAAGATGGTGGGCCTTGAGGCCTTGATAAATGTGATGAATTAGCTCGATGTTTTGGGGCTCATACATGTTGCCAACGCCCAAAAGCTCTTCGCACTTGGCGTTACCCTCTTCGGTGATTGAAACCGAACGCGATTTCTCTTCCATCGTAAAATGGACATCGCGCTTCAACTGCGGTATCAACTTGTTGATCTCGTAATACTTCTCGGTCGAATCTTCAGACGATCCTGAAATAATCAACGGCGTACGTGCCTCATCAACCAATATTGAATCGCACTCATCGACAATTGCGAAATGATGAGGTCTCTGAACGTAATCTTCGAGATCAAATTTCATGTTATCGCGCAGATAATCAAAGCCGAATTCGTTATTGGTGCCATAAGTTATATCAGCACCATAGGCCGCTTTGCGTTCAGCATCAGTTCGCTCATGCACAATTGTGCCAGTCGAAAGACCCAAAAAATTATAGATTCGACCCATCCACTCGCAATCGCGCTTGGCCAAGTAATCATTAACTGTAACAAGGTGCGCGCCTTTGCCCGTCAATGCATTGAGATACATCGGCAAAGTCGCAACGAGTGTTTTACCTTCGCCTGTGCGCATCTCGGCAATGCCACCGCGATTTAACACGATCCCGCCGATCATTTGAACGTCATAGTGACGCATACCAAGAACACGCTTGCCGGCTTCACGAACGACAGCAAAGGCTTCTGGCAAAAGAGAATCAACTGTTTCGCCGCGCGAATAGCGTTCTTTAAACTCTGCTGTTTTGGCAACGAGTTGCGCGTCCGTAAGCCCCTGAATTTTGGGCTCAAAAGAACGAATCAATTCGACTTGAGGCTGCAACCGGCGCATTTCGCGTTCATGACTGGTGCCGAAAATTTTAGTGAATACCTTATTAACCATTCTGGTGAATCTATCAGGGGCGAAAGATGTGAGTCAAAAGCTAATTATAAGGCACACATGGCTTGCGCCCGCCCCCCTTTTCAGCTTACTTTGCCCGGCAGGAGGGGCTTTCATGAAAAATCTAAATTCAGTTCTTAAGTTCACAAAGAATGTGGTGCTTCTGCAGATGGTGGCGGTCTTCGCTTTTGCGGGCGCAACTCTACCAAGATCGGGTCTTACCTCAGACCAGCCCATCACCGCTGAGGCGGTGTTTTCGACTCCAGGGCCTGACAGCCAAAGGCCCGTTATCAACGCGATATTGAGCGCACAGCATAAAATCCAGATGTGGATGTTTTCAATGTCGAACCCCGAGGTTATTAGCGCCCTGAAAACTGCCGCCGGCAAAGGCGTCACTATTGAGATAATTTTCGACAAGGGGATGTTTAAGGGCACCAATGCCTTCGTCAATGACCTTCAGGCAACTCGCGGCATCACAATCAACCAAGCCAGTAAAGCCTTCAGCCTTTCTCATGCTAAAACTTTTATTGTCGACGACAGCCGAGCCTACATTATGACACTGAACTTAACCAAAAACTTTCCGGTTCAGCGAGATACTGGCGTCGAAACCAGTGACGCTTCGATCGTAGCCGATCTGCAAACGCTTTTCGCTGCGGATTTAAGAAATTCTCAAAGCGGAGGCAGCGAGACACCGTCACTTTCGAATTCAAACTTAGTGATAAGCCCAACCGATTCAACGAGCGAGATTTTGGCTCTCATTAATTCGGCCCAACAGTCGATTGAACTGACGGTTGAGAATTTGGGTCAACGTGATGTTATCGCCGCCCTCATTGCGACCCATGCTCGCGGCGTCGACGTAAAAGTGATTACCCCGCTTTGCGATATGAACCCAAATTCAGGTTACAATGTCCCCGGATTAAAACAATTGAGCAGCGCCGGAGTGCAGGCTCGCGCAATGGGCTACCCCGCCACGGCTGCAATGCCCTACATGCACCAGAAAATGATTATAGTTGATGGCGCCCGATTTTTTGTCGGCTCTGAGAATTTCTCAATGAACTCGCTTTCTGCCGCTCGCGAAATCGGCGTCATTGTGAAGGTCGACGAAACGACGGCCGTGGTTGAACAAAATTTCGCGACGGACTGGGCCGCAGCTCAAGATATAAATAATATCCCGCCACAAACCAAGTGTAAGGCCATCGAATTGGCTCCGGATTCAACCACACAACCAACGGCCGACTCAGGCTCAAGTTTAAGCCCCACCACAGACTCAAGCTCTGAGGCGGGTTCATCGATTACCAAAAAAGTGACGCCGACAAAAAAAGTGTCGGCGGTGAAAAAATCTTCTTCGACAAAGTCGAGAGCGAAAAAGGTGTCGTCGAATTTGTTTAAAAACCTAACGGCGAAAGAACTTCATCTGGCCAGTTAGTATCTTTGGGTAAAGAATTGTGAGAGCAAAAAGGCTACTCATAATTACAATTATGGTCGGAAACGCCCAATTGCGCCCGCTTCGCCATTGTGCTTTCTCTGGGGCACTCGGGTCGTAGAGCACAAAGGCCGAATTGCCGACCAATAAGTCAGTGCTCGGATTAAAACCTTTCGCACTCGGTAGATTTTCTGAAATTTGGTAATCGTGGCCAGCAACACTGTACTTCAGTGTGAAATTAACTTCGTCGCGCGCAACAACATGCCCCTCAACCTGCTGTGCTTTCATCACAAACACGAACTGCGCAATTAGCAAATAGGCACCAAATAGCGCCCCCAACACGGCCACGATAAAAAGTGATCTCTGATTTTTTGAAGGCCGTTCGGCCGTCAACGGCTGGGTCGCACCAGCTTCTTTCACGATTTCTAATCGACTCAAAGTCTCACCTCTTTGTTTGCAATTGGCGCCAGGCCTCGCCGAGCACCATTGCCACGCAATTTGAAAGGTTAAAGCTGCGCAATTGCCCCGGAAAGGGGATTCGATAAACACTCCCCTCAAATTTATCTAAAATATCTTTTGGTATCCCCGTGGTTTCTCGCCCGAACACCACATGGTCGCCGGGTTGAAAATCAATGTCGTAGATACTTTTGGTCCCGGTAGTTTCAATGAGGTGAACACGGGCGCCGGCCGGTAAATTGTCCGCCCATTGCTTTCGCGAGGGGTGGTACTGAAAATCGAGATGCTCCCAATAATCAAGCCCAGCACGCTTTAGCTGCTTGTCATCGATTGAGAAACCCAATGGCGCCACCAAATGCAGTTTCGACCACAGCCCAACGCAAGTGCGACCGATATTACCCGTATTGTTGGGTATCTCGGGTTCGATTAAAACTACATTAAACAGTGTCTCAGGGTAGAAGCCAGCCATTGCGCCTAAGGTAGCGCCGCCGCAACCTCTTTGCCAAGCTTCGTTAGCGCCAACCGGCGACCTTTGTCGATGATAAGGCCAAGTTTTAACAGTTCGCGGTATAAATCCAGGTCGATGGGCACGATTTCGCGACCCAAAATCTGGCTCAAGCGCTTTACGTAGCCTGCTTGGCGAGAAGTGAGTTCATGAACCAAGGCTTCTATGGATTGCGGAATCGCCTTTCGAATACTAGTCGTTTGCGACTCAAGCTCTTGTATCTCGTGCAATTGCTCTGCCGTTGCCGGCATCGTTGTCTGCATTATCAGGCCCCCCCGTTAATTTTCAAGAGCGTTCGAGTTACCAAAACCCACCGAGGAGGGCAAACTGCAAATCACGACCAAAAAAATTTTTTAACGCGTCATAATTAACTTAGAAAATTATTTCAAATTTGGTATTAAATGAACTCAAGAGACACATGAAAAAAATTGAAGCCTTTATTAAGCCTTTTAAGCTCGACGATGTAGTCGATGCTTTATCTGAAGTTGGAGTAGAAGGCCTCTCTGTCACCGAAGTAAAAGGTTTTGGCCGTCAAAAGGGTCGCACCGAAGTCTACAAAGGCGCCGAATATGTTGTCGATTTTTTGCCCAAAGTTAAATTAGAAGTTGTTGTGAACGATTCTCTTGTGGCCAGCGCGGTTGAAGCGATTCAGCGATCTGCCCACACCGGAAAAATTGGTGACGGAAAAATTTTTGTTACATCAGTCGAGCAAGCTTTGCGAATTCGCACTGGTGAACAAAATGAACAAGCACTCTGATTCGATCGTTTTGATTTTTAAAATTTTTTTAACCTGTAATTTAACAAACCTATATAAGGAGGCCCCATGACCCCAAGCGAAGTGATCAAAAATGCAAAAGATCGCGGAGTAAGAATGGTCGACTTCAAATTTGTCGATCTACCTGGTACGTGGCAACATTTTACCATTCCTATTTACGAACTGACCGAAGAGGTCTTCGAAAATGGCCTCGGCTTTGACGGCAGCTCGATTCGCGGCTGGAAGAGCATTGAAGATTCTGACATGCTCGTCGTGCCTGACCCCAAGACCGGCAAAATCGACCCCTTTATGGATGTGCCTACACTTTCTCTCATTTGTGACGTCACAAACCCCGATACCGGCGAACCCTACAATCGCGACCCTCGGCAGATTGTGAAAAAGGCTGTGGCCTATTTGCAGTCAACTGGCATTGCCGACACCGCGTTCTTTGGCCCTGAAGCTGAATTTTTTATTTTTGATTCTATTCGCTACGAACAAAGCCCTTACGGTGGTTTTTATCAGATTGATTCTGACGAAGCGACCTGGAACTCGGGCCGCGAAGAAGGCGGGCGCAATCTTGGCCACAAGCCGCGCTTTAAAGAAGGTTACTTTCCCGTTCTACCGGTTGATGCCACTCACAACTTGCGAACCGAAATCTGCATTGAGCTCGAAAAATGCGGAATGATCGTTGAGCGACAACATCACGAAGTGGCCACCGCCGGCCAAGGCGAAATCGACATTCGCTTCGATTCAATTCTTGAGATGGCCGACAAAATGATGTGGTTCAAATACATCGTGAAAAACGTCGCCCGTCGTCACAATAAAACAGCGACCTTTATGCCGAAGCCGATTTTTGGCGATAACGGTTCTGGCATGCACACTCACATTTCTTTGTGGAAGAACGGCCAGCCGCTTTTTGCCGGCAATAAATATGCAGGCCTCTCAGAATTAGCGCTGTATTTTATCGGCGGTATTTTGAAGCATGCCCCGGCCACTTGCGCGTTCACCAACCCGACCACCAATTCGTACAAACGACTCGTGCCTGGTTTCGAAGCGCCGATCAAGTTGGCGTACAGTTACAAGAACCGTTCGGCTGCGATTCGCATCCCGAACAGTGGCCCGAACCCGAAAGCAAAGCGCATTGAGTTCAGAACCCCAGACCCGAGCGCCAATGTATACACCTCATTTGCCGCCCTGCTTATGGCCGGCATCGACGGGATTCAGAATAAAATTCTACCGGGCGAGCCACTCGACAAAGACATTTATGGATTGCCTCCACAAGAGTTGGCGAAAATCCCGTCGATACCTGGTTCGCTTGAAGACGCGCTGGCCTGCATGGAGAAAGATCATGCTTTCTTACTTAAAGGCGATGTGTTTTCAAAAGATCTTCTCGAAGCTTGGACCTCTTACAAGATCGAACGCGAAGTTCGCCCGATGCAGGCCCGCCCTGTGCCGTACGAATTTCACCTGTACTACGACCTATAAAAGAAAAAAGGTACGCCGTACCTTTTTTCCTTAAACCCGCGAACAGCCACTGATCGCGAAAGAGGCGTCGAGATATCGACGCCTTTTTTTTGCGGAGTGGCCGGGTAGAAACGCGTTACGGCTCGACCCCAACTGAGGCTTTTGCCCATTTAAATTGCCACTCGCGGACATTATTCAAAAATGAATCCGGTCGCAATTGCGAGAGGTTAATCAAATCAACCTCATCAGGGTGCCGCTGCTTCAGTTCGAAAAAATATTGCGCCATTTTTGCCGGTTGATAATTAACCCACGGCAAGTTGACACCCAAATCCTGCAGAGTCACTCCTGCGATTCGCGCACAGGTGGTCAGCCAAGAAACGCGACCGCCCTCCAGCTGCGACAGTAACGCGCAAAAATTCGCATCGAGCGCGGGCGGTAAATTCTTGATCACAAATAAGTACCCCGGCTGAATGTATTTCGAGGCCGTCACCATCGTTTTCATTTTCAGCACTGGCCTAACAACGCTTTCAATTTGTCGGCCATCGTATTGCAAAAAGACATGCCCGCGATCGGTGAACCCGATCGTGAGCTCATTTGGCGCTAATATTTCAGGCCAGCGAAAAGCAGCGCGCCGCGCGTAGGCCTCTTTGTTAATTTGCGGTTTTAAATAAACGATCGGCCGACCCGCGAAGGTGTCGGTAATCGCCAGACGCTCCGCCGGCCCAGCAATCTCGACCGCACGCTCTTGGCTCTTGAGTTGGCTCGCACAATCTGTTTTGGGGTCAGCAAACGCCCCCACGACCACCAAAAAAGGCGTCAAAACAATTGTGAAATTGAACCTCAAAAGACCCTTCTGCTTCATGATTCGTTTGAGTGCAGACCGTATGCCAGGCCGGGCCTTCATGGCGAATTAACTGGCCGCAAAGGTTAGCTTTTTCGTTCTTCAACCCTGTAAATAATAGACATGGGTGACAATTTGTGCGACTTTTTGAACGCTTAATTTGCGGGCCAAAGAACAGTCGGTTTTTAAAAGCAAAATTAAATTATTTGAGGACTTATGAGCGAACCAATGACCTACATGGGTTACGAATGGATCACGATCGAGGATGGCATCGTTACCGTTGGCCTGAACGAAGATTCGGTCTCAGATCTTACCGATCAGATTGTTTTAAATTTACCTACACTCGATGACAGCGTCTTGGCCGGCAAAGTTTGCGGCGAAGTTGAGTCTGACAACGGTACGATTAATTTATACAGCCCGGTTTCAGGTACGGTGATTGAGATTAATGATTCGGTGATTGAAAACCCTGAGCTTCTACAAGAAGACCCGATGGATGAGGGCTGGCTTTTTAAAGTCGAAGCCGACGACCCGGATAAATTGGATCGCCTTTCGCTTCGCGCCCACAGCACTGACGACGACGATGATGATGATGATGATGACGAAGAGGAAGAAGACGACGAAGATGAAGATGATGAGAAATCATCTGACGAAGAGCACGACGAAGAGTAGTCGCTAGGGCATTATCTGCAATGCCCTAACCTCGTTTCGGTCTATATTTTTCGATATTTAAATTATTAGCTTTCATATACGGCACCAGCTTTTGCTCAATCAAATGCTTTGCTTGAGCAAAATTGATTGCGGCCACCTCGGGAGTCGAAGCGCAAATTTCATCGAGAATTGTATCTTGAATTCGACCAGCCTCTTGCGCCAGAGCGTAGGGTATTAACGTGTAAGTGATCATCCCGTACCGCGAACGATAAATATCGGGATATTTGCTTTCAATTGCGGATTCGATTTTTTTACGCAGTTGAAAGTCAGCGCGGCCGGCCTTGTCACCCATTTCAATAAAGTTTTCGAGGGCCATGTCGGCAATAGCATTAGCATTGGGCCGCTGTTCGCGATCATAGTGCTCGAGGGCCTTCGCCCAATCTCCACCCGAGTTTTCGAGGGCGCGCATTAAACAAGTGCAATCTTCAAAACCCAAATTCATCCCCTGCCCGAAGAACGGGACAATGGCATGAGCGGCGTCACCGATCAGAGCAAGCGAATCTTTAAAAACCCACTTCGTCGTGCGCACGGTACCAAGCGCCCCCTGCGGGTGGTCTAAAAACTCGTCGATATAGCTCGGCATTCGCTTGGCCGCGTCGATAAATTCAGATTCAAAAAGGCTCCTGACGTCGGCGGCGCGTTTTACTTTTTCAAAGCTCGTCGCCCCGCCGCGCTTGGGTAAATAAAGAGTCATGGTAAAACTGCCATCGAGGTTCGGTAGGCCCATAAGCATATGCGAGCCGCGCGGCCAAATGTGCAACGCGTTTTTATCGAGCGGCTCGAGGCCAACGCTCTGGTTCGTTTCGACGGGCATCAAAAGCTCTTTATAGTCGGCTGAGAGCCAGGTCGTCGCTTCGTGCTCGCTCGGCCCAAGAGCCTTAACTAATTCGTGGCGCGCCACTGAACCCGCCCCCTCAGCAACAAGCATTAAATCATAGGCGATCGAAACCGTGCCCCCCAATGGGCCGCCTTCAAACTGCGCCATTTTTTGTTCGAGATTTAAGCTAGAGAGCGCTTTGGAAAAATGAATTTTCACGCCGATTCGCTCCGCTTCGTCGATTAGAAACTCATTTAACCGCGCTCTTGAAATTGAATAGTTACATTCGCTGCGATCGCGGCCGTAGGGCTGAAATGCGATTTGCCCCTCGCGCGAATGTATAGCGCGCCCGTAAACCGGGACGACAATTTTCATTACTTCTGGCAGAAGGCCGGCGTTTTCAAGCGCATTTAGTCCACGCGAGGTAACGATTAAATTAATCGATCGCCCGGCCGAAGCCCCCTTGCCAGCCCGTGGGTCTGGGCGCTTTTCGAAAATCTCGACCTCGTAACCTTTGTGTTTAAGGCAAATGGCGAGAAAAGAACCAACGAGACCCGCACCGACGATGGTAATTCGTCTTTCTGCGGGCAACATTATTTCGACCCCTTGCCCTTGTGATTGAGCACTTCGTCCAATTTTTGCACCAGACGAAAACAGTCTTCGTATGAATTATAAAGTGGGGCCGGCGTCATTCGAAAAATATCGGGCTCGCGAAAATCGATGAACGTATTGTGGGCCTCAAGCTTTTTCATGATGGCCTTGTTCTGACCACGAATGCGCACACAGAGCATTGAGCCTCGCGCCGCCGGAGTCACAATCTCGGCCTGCGAACCAAGAGTCGTGCGCAGCAAACCCTCAAGATAAAAGGTCAAAGCGTCACCTTTTTTTCGAAGGCGCGAAATTTTAGCTGAATCAAAAATTTCGAGTGATGCTCTGAGCGCTGCTAATTGAAAAATCGGTGGGTTGCTCAACTGCCAGGCTTCAACCGTCGGGATACCCTGAAAATGCGGGCCCATTTGAAAGCGAGTTTTTTTATCGTGACCCCACCAGCCTTCGAAACGTGGGCCTGCCTTCTTGTGGTGTCTTTCGTGAACGAATGCTCCAGCAATTGCGCCAGGGCCCGAATTTAAATATTTGTACGAACACCAAACCGCAAAATCAACACCGCTGTTGTGCAATGATAATTTTAAATTGCCTGCGCCATGCGCGAGATTGAACCCACAGAGCGCCCCGGTCTTATGCGAAGCCTCGACAATTCTATCAATATCAAAATACTGCCCCGATAGATAATTGCAGTCGCCCAACATAACAAGGGCCAGAGAATCACCCAATTCTCGGATCTGCTCGAGCACGCTGTCAGCGTCGATTGTCAAACCCTCGCCTTTTAGTTCGACAATGGCATCGCGGGGGTCGAGCCCGTGAAAGCGGGCTTGTGAATCAACAGCGTATTTGTCTGAGGGGAAGGTGTTTTTCTCAATTAGAATTTTGTAACGCTTTTTGGTTGGGCGGTAAAAACTCACCATCATAAGATGCAAATTCACCGTTAGGGTGTTCATAGCGACAACTTCGGCAGGATTGGCGCCAACCAAGCGCGAAAGACTGTCCGTTACTTCTTCGTGATAAGGCAACCAGGGGTGTCGCGCGTGAAAATGACCCTCTACGGCAAATTTCGCCCAATCATCTAGCTCGGTGTCGATGTAGCTTCGCGCTTTTTTGGGCATAAGCCCCAACGAGTGGCCAGCAAAGTAAAGTGCCTTTTGTGAACCTCTCGCGACGGGCAGGTGAAATTGCGAACGAAAATCACGCAGTTCATCTCGCGTATCTAAACCGCGCGCGGCTTTGAGTGAATTGAGCTCAGGTGAAAATTCTAGCTTTGCATTCATTTGTTATGCTAGTTTTTACCAGCGGGATTCTATGGAGCAAATAAAAAACTACATTAATGGCGAATTCGTTGGCCCTAACAGCCAGCGCTACCTTGATAATTATGCGCCGGCGTACGGCAAGGTCTATTCGAAGGTCCCCGATTCAGACAAAATTGACGTCGAGAACGCTGTGGCCGCGGCGAAACGAGCCGCGCCAGCCTGGGCAGCGGTCTCCTACCTGAAACGCGCGGACTACCTCCGCAGCCTTTCAAAAAAGATTCTCGAAAGGTTAGACGAGCTCGCCAAGGCCGAGGCCCACGACAACGGCAAACCCTACTCCTTGGCCCGAAATCTTGATATCCCGCGCAGCGCCACCAATTTTTCGTTTTTTGCCGATACTCTCACCCACTTTCACGGCGAGTCTTTTCTGACCGACGCGACTACGGCGCGGCCGGCGGCCCTTAACAAAACCGATCACACTCCGCTTGGGGTTGTGGCCTGTATTTCGCCCTGGAATCTACCGCTTTATCTTTTAACCTGGAAGATCGCCCCCGCACTGGCTGCAGGTAACACGGTTGTCGCGAAACCTTCAGAGCTGACGCCTTACACAGCCTTCTTATTGGGCAAAATTGCCAATGAAATCGGTTTACCACCCGGCGTTCTCAATATTGTGCATGGCCAAGGCCCCGTCGCCGGTCATGAATTGGCCTCTCATCGCGATGTGCGAGCGGTTTCGTTCACGGGCAGCACTGCAACGGGTCAAAAGATTGCGCAAGTAGCCGCTTCGCAATTTAAGCGCGTCTCTCTTGAGATGGGCGGTAAAAATCCAAATATCATTTTCGCGGATTGCGATTTTGATAAAGCCCTTGAGATGACCGTAAAATCAAGCTTCGACAACCAGGGGCAGATTTGCCTTTGCGGGTCGCGCATTTATGTTGAACGCAAAATATATGTACGCTTTCGCGACGCGCTCGTTGAGCGTGCAAAAAAACTAAAAATCGGCGACCCCCAAGACCCAACGACCGAGCAAGGCGCCGTTGTTTCAGAAGCCCATATGAAAAAAGTTTTATCGTATATTGAACTTGCAAAAACCGAGGGTGGCAAAGTTTTGTGCGGCGGTGCTCGGGCCGACCTGGGCGACACTAATGGCGGCGCAAATCGCGATGGTTATTTTATTTTACCAACTGTTATTGAGGGGCTTAATTGGAGCTGCCGCACGAACCAAGAAGAAATTTTCGGTGCCGTTGTAACGATTGAACCCTTTGACACCGAAGCAGACGCTATCGAACTCGCCAACTCAACTCGCTACGGGCTCTCGGCTTCAATTTGGACACTCGACGCCGAACGCGCCCAACGAGTTTCGCGCGAGATAGAAGCCGGCGTAGTGTGGGTTAACACTTGGATGTTACGCGACTTGCGCACACCGTTTGGCGGAGTCAAAGACTCTGGCATGGGCCGCGAGGGCGGGGTTGAATCTCTCAAGTTTTTCTCTGAAGTAAAAAATATTTGCATGGCTGTGACTAAATGAAGGTTGAAAATTTAAATTCAAAGCGGGCACCACAAGCCGTTGGTCTTTACCCTCACGCTAAACGTGTTGGGTCTTTATTATTTCTTTCGGGGGTCGGCCCTCGCAAACTTGCCAGCAAAGAAATCCCGGGCGTCAAGCTTGACAGCGACGGCCAAATTTTGAGTTACGATATTGAAACCCAGTGCCGAAGCGTTTTCGAGAATGTGCGAAATATACTCGAAGATGTCGGCTCATCATGGTCGCAGCTCGTCGATGTCACGGTTTATCTCACCAACATGAAAGATGATTTTTCGACCTACAATCGTCTTTACGCTGAATACTTTAAAGACTGCCAACCCTGTCGAACGACCGTTGAAGTAACGGCGCTACCCACCCCGATCGCCATTGAGCTCAAGTGTGTCGCGACCATTTCTGATACTTCGCCTATACCGAGAGAGGCAAAATGAACGAGCCGCTTTTTGATAAATACACTCCGATTAATTTTAACAAATGGGTTCGCGAAAACCGCCACTTGCTCAAGCCGCCAGTTGGCAACAAGGTGATCTGGCAAGATCGTGATCTTATTGTAATGGTCGTTGGCGGCCCCAACGCTCGCACCGACTATCACTACAACGAGGGCGAAGAGTTTTTTCAGCAAATCGAAGGCACTCTCACTTTAAAGATCGTCGATGACAATGGCCATTTTCGCGACCTGAAGATTGAGCCCGGCGAAGTTTATTTATTGCCGCCAAAAACACCGCACTCACCACAACGACCAGCTGAAAGTATCGGCCTCGTAATTGAACATAAACGACTGCCGCATCAGAAAGACGGGCTGCTCTGGTTTTGTGAGGGCTGTGGCAACAAATTGTACGAAGAGTACTTTGCTCTGACCAATATTGAAACTCAGTTTCCGGCCGTGTTCGAGCGCTTCTATAAAAGCGAATTTACCAAGTGCAAGAAATGCGGCGAGGTCACTTCGAAAGTACCAAAAAATACCAAGCCTGAGGCGATTCCAAAATAATGAAAATTGATATCCACACCCATATTTTGCCACCCAATATCCCGAAATTTAAAGATCAGTTCGGCTATGGCGGCTTTGTTGAGCTTCGTCACGCCCCCGGCGGCAAACATTCAGATATGTACGATGATACGGGCAAGTTTTTCAGACGAATTATGCCCAATTGCTGTGACCCCAAAGTTCGAATTAAAGAGTGCGCTCAAAGCAAGGTCACCCTGCAGGTTCTTTCGACGGTGCCTGTTATGTTTTCTTATTGGGCAAAACCCAAAGATGGTCTTTACGTTTCACAATTTCTCAACGACCATCTCGCTGGCATCGTCGATAGCTATCAAAGAAATTTCGCGGGCCTTGCGACTGTGCCTATGCAAGACCCGGCCCTGGCAGTTAAAGAAGGTGAACGGGCTATTTCAGCCCTGGGGCTTGTTGGGTTTCAAATCGGCACAAATGTAAACCAAGAAAATTTGTCTGACCCAAAGTTCACGCCGTTTTTTGAAATGTGCCAAGCCATGGACGCCCCCATCTTTGTTCACCCTTGGGATATGATGGGGCAAAAAGACATGAAAGACTATTGGCTGCCCTGGTTGGTGGGCATGCCCTCAGAAGTTTCTCGCGCCATTTGCTCTTTTATCTTTGGCGGGGTTTTCAAGCGCTTTCCGCGCTTGCGTGTGGCCTTTGCTCACGGCGGTGGGTCGTTTCCGATGACCTGGGGGCGAATACAACACGGCTTCGATTCGCGACCCGATCTTTGTGCGATCGACTGCGACGTGCCTCCGAAAGATTATCTCGGGCGCTTTTTTGTCGACTCACTTGTTCACGACCCAGCTGTGCTTAAACATGTTGTTAAATTATTTGGAGCGAATCGTGTTTGTTTAGGCACCGATTATCCGTTTCCGTTAGGCGAAGAAAAGCCGGGCTCGACAATTGAACAGTGTGCTTTCGATGCACAGACGAAGAAAGAGCTCTTGTCGGGCGCGGCCCTCGAGTGGCTCGGGCCAAAATTTAAACGCGATTTAGCAAAAAGAGGTCGCCTCAATGCACTTTAAGATCGAAAAGAAAACAGCACTCGTTATGGGCTCATCTGAAGGCATCGGCCGTGGCATCGCCGAATCCTTAATCGCTGAAGGTGTTCACGTTGCACTCGTCGCGCGCAACGAAGAAAAACTGTCTGCCGTCGCCAAAGAAATCGGCGCCAAAAAATATTACGCCACAGACCTTTCGAAGCCGGGCGCCGCCACCCGACTTGTTGAAAATTTTGTACGCGACTTTGGCTCAATCGATATTTTGGTCACTAACACCGGCGGCCCTGCGCGCGGTCAATTCGCCGAGATTACAGACGCTCAATGGGCGCTCGATTTTCAGAATCTATGGATGAGCGTGGTCGACAGTTTGCGGGCCGCTCTACCAGAAATGCAAAAACGAAATTACGGCCGGGTGATATTAATTACCTCGTCAGCGGCAAAAGAGCCAATACCGAGCCTTACGACTTCAAATGGCTTTCGCGCCGGCCTCACGGGGCTCGCGAAGTCGGTTTCGACTGAGTATGCCTCGCATGGCATTACCATAAACACGCTACAGCCCGGCTATATTAACACGCGTCGTATTCGCGAAAATAACTGGAGCGAAGAGAAGATTCGTTCTTTGGTACCCGCCGGTCGCATCGGCGAGCCCGAAGACATCGGAGCCCTCGCCGCCTTTTTATGTTCACCCCTTGCAAGCTACATCACTGGCCAATCTATTGCTGTTGATGGCGGAAAGATGAAAAGCCTTTAGTCGCGCTCTTGCCACAGAAACGGCTGGGTTTGCGCACTCGGCTGGGTGCTGTTCTTCAAATCATAGGTCGCTGTTCGCAAAGTATGCGCCAAGTCGGCATTTGAGAGACTCAGCAGTTTCTCGGCCGAAAGCACGGGCCCGATAATCAACTTCACTGCTTTGTCAAAATGACTTCCAATTTCACGAACATGCATAGGTATGTTGATCGCCATTCGAAGCCCTTTAAACTTCGAAGGCACGAGCTCTTCAAGTTTTTTAGCCATTTGAAAATAGCGGCTCGATTGGCCATCAACAAAAATTAAAAGAACCTTTGATTCTTTTGCCTCGCTTAGTATTTTGGCCACCGTTGGCTTCCAAACACTGTCAAAGACCTCTTTATCTGAAAGCTTTTTCTTCAGTGAAACTTGGCCCGACGGAAACATCACCACGCACTTGCCAGATTTCAACGCCAGCGCTAATTCATGCCGCGCCTGTCTGTTGAGTGCGACAGAATCACGGCCGCCATCGGGGCTCATGTAAATCGCATTTTTAGCCATGCCCGGCACCGAATCTAAAAATGGCGTCATCACTACGAGCACGTCAGGGCGTACCTGCGAAATCATTGCGGCGATGGCGATGCCCTCGACTCCGTTAAGAGGGTGATTTGAAGCGATCAAAAGTGGTCCATTTTTCGGGATTGACTCAAGAAGTCTCGAATCAAACTCAACTTTCTGACCATACGCCACAGAAAGCTTTGTCCAAAACGGTACATGGGCTCGATTGTCCGCGCGAAGCCGCAAAACCGCCGCTTCAAAATTATGAAGATTAAGTGGCCGATGTAAAACTTTTGAAAGTGAAAGCAAAAATTTAGTTAACGTCCCTGGGCGAGGGCCGAGATCGATTGCGACCTTACCATTTTCGTCAAAATGAAACGGCAGCTTGGCTTTCTTTATTTCTAACTTTTCAGCCACTCCGCCCCTCTAAATCTTATGCAAATTTAATTTTCGCAACGTGGGTGATAAAATCGCCACAGCCCCGGTGGCCAGCAAACAAATCACCGCGCCGATAACGGCTGATGGTACAACCCCGAGCAAGCGCGCCGCCACACCCGACTCGAACTCACCGAGCTCATTTGATGAGCCAATAAAAATTGAGTTCACGGCTGAAATTCGGCCGCGCATATTTTCAGGCGAAGCAAGCTGAACCGCGGCAGAGCGAATGATCATGCTGACACTGTCGAACGCGCCGCTGAAGGCGAGACTAATAATAGAGAGATAGATATCGTGGCTGACTGAAAACACCAGAATGCTACAACCAAAACCGCCCACCGCAAAGAACAGCAAGCTGCCCGCGTGGGCGCGAATATCTCGGCGAGTCAGTGTTATGCTTGTCAGCGCGGCGCCAAGCGCAGGGGCCGCTCGCAAAAGGCCCAGGCCTCTCGGGCCAATGTGCAAAATTTCGCCGGCATAAAACGGAAGGAGGGCTGTGACCCCGCCAAAAAGCACGGCCACCATATCAAGCGAGAGTGCGGGCAAAAGAATGGGGTGGCTAAAAACAAAGCGCACCCCAAGTAAGAGCTCGTGGCGAATCGATTTCTTTTCGGTCATTTGTGCCGGTGGCAACGGGTTGGCGCGAATAAAGTAAAGAACGATCAACCCAACCAATAGCATAGAGCAGACAATTATTTCTGAAAACGTAAGCCCTAAAAAACCGAAAGCGAACCCACCGGCGGCCGGGCCCGAAATTCGCGCGACCTGCAAAGACATCACCATCCAGGCCGATGTCTTATGCTGCTCTTCACGACTCACCAAACGGGGCACTAAAGCGTACATCGAAGGTTGCGAGAAACTTCGCGCAACACCCGTCATGAACGAGGCGAGAAATAACCCTATAATTTGTTGGTGAATATTAAGGCCCATCTCGGGCATTTGAGAAACAAGCATCACGCAGGCCGAAGTAAAGCTGCCGAAGACGACAAATTTATAAGTTAGCAGCGGGCGCGATCGATCGACGATATAGCCAGCAAATAACGCCAGACTAAGGGCCGGCAAGGCCTCGGCTAGACCTATGAGACCCAAAAATAAGGGGTCGTGTGTCAGGTCGTACATTCGCCAACCAAGCATTACAGCCTGCATGGCCACGGCCAAAGTAAAACAGAAGCGAGAACTCATCAGAATTTTAAAATCGCGAGGCATCTTGGCACTTTCTTTTTTTTAACTGAAACCGACTTGCGACTCGAGAGCCGCGATAGATTACCGATAAGTATATAACATGTTTTTGGGATGGGCTGAAATTGTTATTGCTGTTGTGATGTGTATTTGGATACCGATCCGAATGCTTTTTCACATTCATATGCCGTTCGGCGATACTTTGGTTGATATTCTCAGCCTGATTTATTTGCGGGGCACTATTTCGGCTTACAATCAGAGCTCTTCAATTAAGCTGCTTTGGCGCGTGCCACTTTTCTTGCCACTTACAATTCTCGGCCAATTTTTTGATTTGAGTTGGTTTAATTACGTAATGGTCTTTAAGTTACTGGCCTTTTTCTATATTTTTAAAATCAATCGACAGCTCGAAAACTACCCCAACCTTCACCCAGTTCTTTTGCGCCTGGTGCCCGTGGCCGTCACAATGCCGGTTGTTATTCACTTTGTTGCTTGCGGCTGGATTGCGGTGGGCGGCATGACTCTTGTTGATAACCCCGACGACATTACGCGGTACATTTCGGCCGTTTATTGGTGTATTACCACCCTCACCACCGTCGGGTATGGTGATATCGCACCAAAAACGCCAGTACAAATGCTCTACGCAAACGGAACGCAAATCGTCGGCGTCGCCTTCTTCGGTTACGTGTTGAGTAATATCGCAAGCTTACTCTCTCGCTTGGATGCGGCTCGAGAATCACACCTAGCCCGACTTGATAAAATCGAAAGTTTCTTTCGTCACTATAAGGTACCTAATGACCTTCGCTTTAAACTTCGCTCCTATTACCAATATATGTGGGAGTCTCATCGCGGCTACGACGACAAATCGATTCTAGATGAGATCCCGATCCATTTACGCCGCGATATTGCGGTGTTTCTGAGCGCAGAAATGATAGAGAAAGTACCGCTGCTAAAGGGCGCCAACATCGATCTCATTCGCGATCTTGTGTTAAAACTTCAGTCGGTGATTTGTGTGCCGAGCGAACAAGTGTTTCACGCCGGCGAGCCGGGCGACGCAATGTATTTTATCCATCGTGGCGAAATTGAAATTCTCTCGCACACCGGCGAACGCCTAGCCGTACTAACACAGGGCGCCTTCTTCGGTGAACTCGCACTGTTAACCGCCAAATCTCGCAGCGCAACAGCGCGCTCGGTCGGGTACTGCGACCTTTTCGCTCTCAATCGCGAAGACTTCGAAAGCGCTCTTAAACGCTTTCCTGACTTTGCGGCACACGTAAACGAAATCGCCAATCAGCGCGCCGCCTAATATTCTACGCAAGGCTTTTGTCCCGCGTTTAAATCGACAAAATAAACAACACGTCAGGACTTGTCGCTGCCCACTTTCGATAGCAACATCTGAAGCTCACGCAAACATACTCAGGAGGTTCTATGAAACTATTTTTCGCACCTGGCGCCTGCTCGCGCGCCTCACACATCGCGCTTTACGAATCAGGTCTAAAATTTGAGGCCGAGCAACTCGATCCCAAAACTAAAAAAACCAAAAGTGGTGAAGACTACTATAAAATTACGCCAAAGAGCCAAGTACCAGCTTTGTTAAGTGACAAAGGCGAGCTGCTAACTGAAGGTTCGGCCATCATGCAATATATTGCCGATCAAGCACCTGACAAAAAATTGATGCCGAAAGCTGGCACGTGGGAGCGCTATAAAGCGCAAGAATGGCTCAACTACATCGCCGCTGAAGTGCATAAGGGCTTCAGCCCGCTCTTCAATAAAGATATGCCCGAAGCCGCAAAAGAAATTTTTCGCGCCAACCTTGGCAAAAAATTCGATTACCTTTCGGCGCAATTAAAAGGTCACGATTATTTGATGGGCAATCAGTTTACAGTTGCCGACGGTTACCTACATACCGTTCTAAATTGGACTAAGCATTTAAATATCGACCTTTCGAAATGGCCCGTACTCATGGGTTATGTCGAAAAAGTATCCTCACGCCCTGGAGTGCAAGCCGCCCTCAAAGCTGAAGGCGCCGCTTAAATATTATTTGATCAATGCCGCGACGGGTGCGTAGCTCGTCGCAGGCCTCTAAATGGCCTATTGCAAAACAGCTGGCACCGGCAAATAGCTTGCCGTTACCCCGCCATTACCAAGCTGTCCATTACCGTTATAACCCAAACATTGCACAACATTATTCGCACTCGAAAAACAGGTTTGCTCTACACCGACGCTCACGTGCACGGCACCACTAACACCTAAATCATGCGGGGTCGCCACTATCTCATTTGCCGCCACATTTGGATCGAGCCCCAATTGCCCGGTGGGCAAAGAAGTTGAACCACCTCCTCCGGTAATTCCGATTGAGATTGTCAAAAGAGAAATCCAATTCGCGCCCCAACAAGCCACCTGACCCGAGCCATAAACGGCGCAGGATTGTGCGGGGCCTGACGCGACTTCAGAAACATTCGAAAGCGCTAATGTGTATGGCACGGCCGGGTAGGTACCATAAGCGCCGCTTGCGACAGCATTGCCAAGTTCACCCGAGTATTGATCGCCCCAACAAACCACAGTTTTTGCTGTCGTAACACCGCAGTTAAACTGTTGACCCACTGAAACTGAAGTTAGGGCCGGCACTCCGCTAACCAAAGTTACTGTTGGCGTCGCAACGCCGTTCAATACCGCCGTCGGGTTAAACCCCCAGCAATAGAGTGAGCCACTCGCATTAACCGCACACGCGCGATTTGTGCTCACAATGCCATTATAGACCAGAAGCTCGGTGCCACGCGAAACATCTAAACTCACGATGCCAGAGAGACCCGGCACTAAGGTTGGAATATTAGTCGTCGTAATCGTCGGCGACGCTAACTCTTTCGCCGAGTTATCACCCCAACAATAAACATTGCCCGCCGTCGTAAGCGCACACGCAAAACCGGCACCTACTTTCACGTCGCTGGCGGCCGATAACCCTGACACCAATTGAGGAGCAGAAGCGGTCGTTGTCGTCATCGCAATTGCCGGGCCGATCTGCCCGTAAACATTGCTACCCCAACAATAAACCGCGCCAGCCGTTGTAACACCGCACGAACTCGAGCCACCCGAAGAAATTTTAATAAATTTTAATGCCGTGCTAACGAATGCCGGCCTTAGGGTCGCGGTGGTAGAAGTGGCCCCAACCCCCAGTTCGCCACTGGCATTTACGCCCCAACATTCTGGCGTGCCGTCATTTTTTACCGCGCAAGAAAAACCGAGACCGACTGAAACTTGAGCTGCAGTACTAACACACACCGCCTGTGCCGTTTGCGCAAGCGGCGCGCCAGTCGCAGAACATGAGTAAGTAATTGTCCCCGTCAAACCGCCCGTAGCCGCGGTCGTAATTGAACCCACTGCCCCCGGCACGATTGTAACGGCCGCGCCACTAACACATGTATTGCCGCCAACAGTCCACTGGGTGCCTGCCGCTATAACGCAATTTTGGCCGGTAGCCGAAATTGGCGCAGTCGCTGTGGGGCTCGGCGTGGGCATAGCAACACTATTTTGGTTGGTATAAGCGCCCGGATTATAATTGCCCGCGCAGTTTTGAAAAAACATCGCTGTCGCAGCTGCCGCAATCGCAATCATATATATCGGCTTACGGTTTTTCACTAATCCCCCTGAATCTTGTGTCTTATCTAATATCTATATTATCTTTCATCGCCCCCGGCCTCAAACTGTCTCATTTTGAAACAACCCTTAAGCCAGGTCACCCAAAGCGCAGCAACCTCGCTAGATTAAGTTGCACTCTACATGCCACTCGCCCAGCAATTTGAGATATCTGGCTGTTGAATTTACTAACACCGACCAAAAACTAGTGAGCATTTTCGATCTTTCTTCTTTTTGTGGAAAATTAGCTAGACCGGGTCTCGGCCCCCGCAACAGGTTTCAGCAACTGCCCCGCTACCGAGGGCTGCCGTCTGCGGACTGAAACTGTTATTACCCCCAAATACTCCACTAAAAGAAGAAAGAACCGAGCCTATTCAAATTGAGGCGGGCTCTATATTTGTCCTCATATTTGACGTCGGCCTGTCGAACGAATATTGTCTCGGCCATGCCAAGCGAAGCAAACAATAACATTGAAGTCGTCGGTCGCTCTTCGGGCCAAATCGTGGGCCAAGGCCACGTCATTATCTCGGCAATATCAAAACCTCGCCGAATTAAAAAGGCGGTTCGTAATTTAGCCATTTGCTGGACGCTAATGATCGCTGGGATTTTCGTGCCCATGCTGCACTTTGTAATTGTGCCAGGCTTTTTTCTGCTTGGATTATTTATGACGGCCAACGGCTACATTGATGATATCGAAATTTCGGCGGGCGAATTAACCTGCGATCAGTGCAAATCATCCATCGCGATTTCGCGCCACGACGATCAGTGGCCCATTTGGGTTCGCTGCGCTACCTGCCAAATTGATATCGGCGTCGAAAAATTAGCCAACACTTGAACTACGTATCTTCTTTTTCTGTGTCTTCAACTTCAGGCTGATCGACTTTATAGTCGCCAAACGGTTGATGGCGATAGTCTTGGCCATCCCACGAAAATATGCGACCTTCACCTTCCATCACCGTAGCAATATTGACGGGCTTCTTCCAGATCGCGAAGATATTCTCCATTGTGGCTTTCATATAATCAGGCTGCATTTCAACGCCCTCAAAAAGATGCGTCAGCAAAAGTTCACCTTTGCCGTTAAAGTTTCCGTCGACAACATTAATAATCGGCATGCCCATGTTGGTTATCTGAAAAAGAAATTTCTTTTTAATAACGCCAAAGTCGCGGTTGTCGACCTCAAACTGCCCCGTGCGTTTGTTGAATCGATAAACAAACATCTTGTGCTCGTGACAAAATTCTTCAGTTAAAAACTCGTCAATGAAAGTGACATCGTTGTAATCGCGCCGCACCTGAAATATTTTTTCGCGTCCCTGGCCAGCCTTAGTGTCCCACTTCACGCGGGCGGCCATGTCGTCGCAGTCAGACCACTCTTTGCCGAACTGACCTTTATTCCAGCGCTCTTCGATATTTCGAAAGAGCTCAATGCCTATTTTATAGGGGTTAAAACCCGACGGAGGCATCACCATGGCGCCGCTATGTCGATCAGCGAAGTCGACAATTTCGCAATCGTGCAGTATTTTCTCTGTCATCAGTTTTGCATGCCAATATGAAGCCCAGCCCTCATTCATAATTTTAGTCATGGCCTGGGGGGCAAAATAATAGGCCTCTTCTCGAACAATCGAAAGCACATCGTATTGCCACTCTTCGAGAGGAGCATAATCTAACAAGTACTTCAGCACGTCGCGCTGCACGCGATCGAGCGTTGGGCCACTCTCTTTGCCGCCATGATGGGGCGCGGGCTTCTCAAGCTTTTTATAAACACTGTAGGCATCGACAAGATTTTCGACACTCAGACATTTGTCGACAAAGTCTTCAACCATATCAACACCGTACTCGTCAATGTAACGACGAATACGAACCGCGTGATTGCCCATCTCATCCATCATTTTGCGATGAGTGTGCGCGAACCATTTATTGTTTTTAAAAAAATCGCAATGCCCGTAAACGTGGGCCATCACGAGCTTTTGATCGACGAAATCGTTGCCCTCCATCAGGTAGGCATAGCAGGGGTCGTTGTTAATAACGAGTTCGTAAATTTTCGATAATCCAAATTCATAGCTTTTCGAAAGCTGTTCGTAATCCATGCCAAAGCGCCAGTGTGGATAGCGATTCGGAAACCCACCCTTAGCGGCCACCTCATTGAGCTGTTTATAGGTGACGATCTCAAATACCGTCTCGTAAAAATCAAGGCCCTGGCCGATGGCCACGGCGCGAATTTCTTTTTGAGCTTTTTCAAGTTCAGGGGTTAACTTAGCCATTACCTGCCTCGACCTAAAAATTCTTTAATCGACTGCATAATCTTATCGCGATTCTCAATCTTACTCATTATCAGCCGGTCGTCAGCCACAAAGGCCTTTTCGAGATCTTTTAAGAACTGCCCCGAACCATACTTAGATTCGACCTGGCCGTAGCCGAAAATATTGGCATTGGGCAAGAAAAAGTCTTTAAGTAACGAAAGACAGACCCTGGTGTCTTCACCACTCCAGTTGTCACCGTCGCTAAAATGAAAGGGGTAGATATTCCATTCGTGAACTGGGTACTCTTCTTCAATTATTTTTTTTGCCAACTTATAAGCCGACGAGATGAGAGTGCCGCCCGATTCGCTGGTCGAAAAGAAGGTCTTTTCATCAACCTCTTTCGCCGCCGCATCGTGAATAATAAACCGCGTCTCTAGCCCGCGATAGTTTCGGCGCAGCCAAGTATTGATCCAGAAACTCTCAAGGCGAACAATCTCTTTTTGCTCGTCGCCCATTGAACCCGACACGTCCATCATGTAAATAACCACGGCGTTCGCTTGCGGGCGCGTCACCTTCTTAAAAGTTCGAAATCGCATATCATGCTTGATCGGCACGACAACCGGGTCTTCGGGATTATACGTTCCGTCTGTAATTTGGCGCTTAAGAGCTTCTTTGTAGCTCTGCTTAAATAGGCGCAACGAATTCGGGCCAATTGGCGAGCGCCCCGTGTATTTGGTTTGCACGGTCTCAATCGACTTATTGCCCTTAGGTTGAATTCGAGGCAACGCGAGCTCTTCGCCCAAAATGTCAGCGAGCTCTTCGAGAGAGACATCGACTTCAAGCATGTGGCTGCCCGAGGTATCGCCGGCCTGGCCACGCCCCTCACCTTGCTGGCCCTGAACGGCATCGCCCGGCTGACCCTGCCCTTGGCCTACACCACCCTGATCTTTAGGCCCATATTTAAATTTAGGGATCTCAATCGACGGCACCGGGATTTTGACAAACTCTTTCTCTTGTTTGCCAATCATCTCACCTTGGGTGACATATTTTTTAAAATGTTGTTTTATTCGACCCTTGATGATTTCACGAAATCGTCGATGGTCTTCTAAAATCGACATAGCTCACTTTTTCTCTTTAACATCGCCGCGCGCGAAAATCCCCGCCACGTGCTCGAGAACATCATGAGCCGAAACCTCATCATAGCCGAACTCTTTAATAAGACGCGAACGCACAAGATCGATTTTTTCTTTCGTGTCTTTACTGTCGCTAGATGAGCCCCGCGAAGTCAGCTTTATTGTGTCTCGCTGATCTTCAAAAAGCTTTCGTTCAAAGGCGCGATGTAAACGTTCGTTGGTTTTATAATCGAATTTTTTACCCTCAAGGGTCAGCGCATTGAGATAATTCATAATTTCGCGTCTAAAGTCGTCTTTACGCGACTCTGGGATTTCAATTTTCTCTTCAATGGCCCGCATCAGCCGCTCATCCGGCTCTTCAGATGCGCCCGACCCGCCTTTGACTTTATCGCCCTGGGTAAACGCTCGCAAATTTTCGATATAGTTTGAGCAAAGACGCTCAAGGGCACCTTCGTCATTGCTGACAGCGCGCTGCACTTCACCTTTTATGATCTCTTCGTACTCTTGCTTCACAATCGCAATCAATTCGCGATAGTCGTTACGCACATCTTCATTATTGGCCATCAGCGGATTATTTTTCAAACCTGAATCAAGTTCATTGAGCACCATAAAGGGGCTGACCGAACCGCGACTCATTTGCTGTGCCATTACAATCGAGTTTGAAATTTTATCTTGAATGTACCGTGGCGAAATACCGTCAAGGCCTTCACGCTTCGCCTCTTTGCGAAGCTCTTTCACATTGTCTTCAGTAAAGTTCGGGATGGCTTTACCGTCATACAACTTCAGTTTTTGAACTCGCGATAAATTGGCTTTTTTCGGCTTTTCTATTCGAGTCAATACCGCCCACATGGCGGCCATTTCGATTGTATGCGGGGCGATGCTCACGCCGCGCAAGCGCTTACTATTAAAATCCTTTTTATAGATCTTAATTTCTTGGTGCCACTTTGTAATATACGGAATATCAATGCGCACCGTTCTGTCGCGCAAGGCCTCCATAAACTCATTGTCTTGTAAGCGACGAAATTCAGGCTCGTTCGTGTGGCCAATGATCACTTCATCAATATGTGTTTGCGCGAACTTCTTGGGCTTCACTCGATGCTCTTGCGAAGCGCCCAAAAGATCGTATAAGAACGCCACATCAAGTTTAAGAACCTCGACGAATTCGATGACACCGCGATTGGCAATGTTAAATTCGCCATCGAAGTTAAAAGCACGCGGGTCAGAGTCTGAACCGTACTCAGCGATTTTGCGATAGTTGAGATCACCCGTGAGCTCGGTGCTATCTTGGTTTTTTTCATCTTTCGGCTGAAAGGTGCCTATGCCGATGCGATCGGCCTCAGACAAAATCATTCTCTTTACGCGCACGTGGTTAAAAACTCGCTCGTAGTTGCCATTATATTTTTCGAGCAGACGGCGCATGATATAACGACTGGGCGGGCAGAGCTCGCCGACGATTTGTACGCGAAAGTCGTCGCGCACCCCACGATTAAGCTCTTCGCACATTTTAGCGCGCATTTCTTCGGGCACTAATAACAGTGGCTCTTCGTGCATGGGGCTTGGGTAGACACGAACGCCTTTACCAAAAATGTCTTCATGGTCGCCAGCTTCATCTACCCACTCAAAAGTGTAAAGCGCGCCCTGATCAGTGCGCGAATAGGCCTCCACGCCCTTTTTGATCATTCGACAAACGGTTGACTTCGCGCTGCCCACCGGGCCGTGCAATAAAATAACGCGCTTCTCGGCGCCGTAACCTTGTGCCGCCGCCCGTAGTACATTTACCAATTTCATAAGCGAAATATCGAGACCAAAAACCGCATCTCGCCCGCCGGCCTCTTCGTCGTCAAAAAACTTGTAATGAACCACGTGTTTTTTTACGTCTACGTATTCTTCTTGGCCCTTTTCGGTGATGAGATCGTAGAGCCGCTGAAAGGCATTACGTGTAACCTTTGGGTGTTTTTTTACCAGATTGACGTAATCGCTGAAACTACCGACCCAATTGAGATCGCGGTATTCTTTCGAGCTAACCCAGTCTTTTAACATTGTCTGAAAATTGATCGAACCCCAGTCTGCTGCCATAATAGAGCCCCCTCTCTAGATTATGCCCAACGGCTGGATAATTTTCGATGGAATGTCTCAGAACTGGACGGCTAGCTCGCCTTTAGTCTGCCCGCGACCGCCCTACTTGTTAATAACCCTAAACGCCGACGGCACTTTCAATTCAAATGCCTTTTCGGGGTCAGCGATTTTCGGGTTAAACCCATAAAGGCTCATCTGCAAATTCGCGGCTGAATGGTCAATTTCAATTGTACGCTGATCACGCTCGCGCCTGACCCAATTTACCAGGATACCGGCCTTGCTGTCGGTGCAAGTTTTTAACATTTCGCTCTGATCAGCTTTGCATTCCCAGTTCTTCTGAAATGGGGCGCGATCGAATAGTATGTTAAAAAGAAGACTCGCCTCGAGCGGGACCCGCATTACCGACTGTAAAGCCGCATGGTCTAACTTCGACTTTGTCACTGTACGTTCGCCCACATTCATATAGAGCACTTCAGAATTCTTAATCAAAAGAGAGCCCAAATGGGTGCCGGTCGGTGAAGTGATGTCGAGTCGCAAAAGACTGCCATCTACGGCCCGTACATTCAAATTGAGTATAGCGCTATGACCTTCTTTTTTGTCATGCACCAGCACTTTGCCCTGCCACGAACCTTCTTTATATTCAGAAAAATTTTTTGGAGCTGTCGCGCAACCGAACAAGCCGAACAAAAAGGTAGCTGATGTCACAACCATCGAAAAAAGAACTAGTTTTGAAAATGAATTAGTGGCCCGATACGGCCGCAGGCTTACGATCACTACGAACGCGCACATCGATCGAAGAAATTTTGGCACGAATTTTAGAAGCTTTTGATGGGTCATTTTCTGTTGCCGCCGCCTTTAAATACATTTCGCGAGCCTTTTCACTGAGCTCGAAAACATAATAGGCGTCGCCGAGGTGTTCTGCAATCACGCTCTCTTCCATTTTAAGTTTATACGCAGCCTCTAAGTATTGAATCGACTCTTCGGTACGGCCTTTTTTGAACAGCACCCAACCAATCGTATCTAATATAAAGGGGTCTTTCGGCTGCAAAGCCATTGCCTTGCGCCCTAGCGTTTCAGCTTCTTCAAGGTTCTTGCCTTGCTCCGCAAAAAGGTAAGCTAGATAATTCAACGCCTGGATATATTCACCATCCACCGCCAAGACACGTCGCATTTCAGCAATTGTATCGGCTGTTCGGCCGACTCGATCGTACATTGAGCCAAGATAGAAATGAAGCTGGGTGTTTTCCGGAAACTTTTTAACGGCGCCCTCTAACAAATTAATCCCTTTTTTAAAATCATGTTCTTCATCAAGAAGCGACGCATAGAAAGAGTAAAACTGTGGTACATCCGCACGGGTCGCAATGGCTTTCTGCAAAAGGTCACTCGCCGACTTAATATCTTGTTTTTTGCGATACAAATAGGCGGCATGAACAATCGCATCTGGATAGTAGGTGCTGGCCTGATCGATTTTCTTATAGTTATCTACCGCAAGGTCGGCATGCAAAGTCTCTTCATAAACGGCCGCTAAATAGAAGCGGATTTTATCTGAGCCCGGCGCTATGGCGACAATCTCTTCAAGCTTTTCAATCGCCTCGTCATATTGCTTTTTTTCAATCAAGATCAGAGCGATTTTTACTTTTACGTTTAAATTAGCCGGCTCAAAAGACTCAAGCGTGCGCAAATGCTTAAAGGCATGACTGAAATCTTCAGCCTCGAGGTAAGCTTGGCTTAGCTGATAGGCCACTGATTTTTTAGGACCAAATTGCTGCTGGTAAGACTCGAGCAGTTTGATGCCCTTTGAGCTTTCTTTTTTCTGATTATAAAGATCATAAAGAGCGAGCGCGCCCTCTTCGAAATCGGGCTTAATTTCGAGGCTTTTTCGATAAGCCTTCTCGGCTGCCTTCAGATCAGGAGTCGCTTGCTCAACGCGCATCTTGCCAATGTAATAATAAGCTAAGTGAGCCTTATCATTATCTTCTTGGGTCGCCTTCAGAAAGAACTTCTCAGCCTCTTCGAAGCGCTCTTGCTCGGCATAGATAGCGCCAATGTAAATCGGCACTTCTTGGTCTTTTGGGTCTTTCTTATAGACATACTGATAATGATCAAGCGCCTGCTTGTACATTTTAAGGGCATTGTAAAGGCCACCCAAAAACATATGAACTTCAGTATCGTCGGGGCTTAATTTTTCAGCTTGCTCCGCATGTTCGACCGCTTCATTTATCAAACCCATTTTTAGATATTCGCCAGCCAACCGAAGGCGAACAGACGCCGATTTCGCGTCATAAACCATCGTGAGCTTAAATTCTTCAATCGCACGTTGCGAATTGCCGTCGAGGCTATAGCTTTCACCCAACGAAAAGTGATAATCGGCCTGTGTGTGCATTTGCATTTCATCGACAACGGCTTTTTCGCCGTCAACATCGGGCGGAGTCATATTTTTCGGTGCTGGGTTCATATTGCTAAAAACCGAATTTGGCACAAGGCCTTCGCTCGATTTTACTGGGGCCGCTGAGCAGCCCACCAGAAGAGCCAATGCGACGGGTACACCTGAGGCTATTAATAATTTCGATCGATGTTCTGTAAAACCCATCCCACACTCATTTGAAAGAGTCTCTGCTAAGGTAAAGATCGGTGTTTAAATGGGATTTCTTAAGTCGGGATGTTGCGTCGAAAGGTCGAGTTGCGACTGCCCAGAACGCCAAATTGCTCGGCTATTGCATGGACTTTTGTATAGAACCAATGTCATCGCCCTCAAAGCGAACTGAAACTAGGTGGCCGTCTTTGTCGGTTACAAAGCTTGATTCGCTGGTTTCTGACTTGAGATCCGGGCCGCTCGAATAGACCACAGCGACCTTTTGACCGCTTTGATCAATAAAACTTCTGTAAAAGTAGGGCTCGCCCCATGGATCAACTCCGATACGCCCAGAAGGGGTCAGGCCGGGTTCGACGCGGCGCTCAGAGGCAAGGCCCCTGACCTCGGTCTGGTTCTTATCGAGGCCTTTAAACTGGTAACCACCGCTTAATATTTGCAAAGCAAGTCGTTGCGTTTCGATCTGGGCCTTACCGGTAGTTTGATTATTCATGGCATTAGTTACGATGCTAAAAACCAAAAGACCAACCCCAAGCATCAGGCCAAGCACAGTGACCGTGTCTGATGTTGTAAATATATGTTTTTCTTCGGTATTTATAATACTCATTATTATCTCTCTGGACTTTGGTCTAACTACTGATCGGCCCAGAAAAATTGAAACTTTAGGAATTTTTTCAGCTATTTAATAACCTTTTTGACTTAATGCATCGTCGTTCTGTATGGGTGCTTATGCGTGGCGTCTTTTAAGGCGTTGAATTTATTGAAATTCAAGACCAGCGGGGCTTGACAGGCCGTGACACCGGCGGATATGTTGCGCCCGATCACGATGACTTGATACGAGAGGGAGGCTCCTGGTGAACCAAGAAACTACAATGACAGGAAAAACAAATATGAGAACAAAGATTATCAAGAGATATCAGAACCGAAAACTTTATGACACTCAGCAGAGCTGTTACGTTACGCTTGATGACATCGCTAAAATGATTCGCGCCAGCGAAGACGTTATGGTCATCGACAACAAAAGCAAAAACGACATCACGGCAGCGACTCTGACCCAGATCATTTTTGAATCAGAGAAAAAAGTGGCTCAATACGCCCCGCTTTTTACACTTCGCGAAATTATTCAGACTGGTAGCGGTAGCATTTCGAACTATTTGGCAAAATTAGGCGCCTTCCCGGCCGATTATGCTGAAAAGCAAGCAGCACAGGCGCGTGACGCCGCAGCAGATGCAGCACTTAAGACTACAAAAGCTTCTTACGACGATCTTAAACAGACGTTGGACGAGCGCGTTGTTTCAGCTGCTGCAGCCACGAAAGCGGCTAGCACGGCAACTAAAACTGCATTTGGCACAAGCACCGCTGAAGTAACTCCAGACCTCCCCACGTCAAATCGTGGTTTAAATAACTAAAACTAAGTCTGGTTATTGAATATCAAGACCCAAGCTCGAAAGGCTTGGGTTTTTTTATGCCTCAATGATACGAGCGCCAAACAAAGATTGTCTTCTTGTTAGGCCGCACGTCAAGCTCATGCGCAGGCCATGATTCACCTGTCGGCGTACCGGTCGACGAAAGGCCCTGAGCTGATACTTTGTATTTACCAGCCGGCACAAAAACCCGGGCAACCTGAAAAGTTTCGGGCAGCGTTGACCACTGACGCAAATCCGCACGGTCAGAAATATTGAGTGCAATATCGACGAGAACTCCAAGGGCTTGGTTCTTCTGCCCAACCTGGCTCGCGACCACTCCTTTCGTTACCATCCCTGCAACACGCTTTGCCACTAAGGCCGCATAACCATCCTCAAGCGTCTTAATGGCGACGTCTTGCACGCTGTAAACGGGCTCACTCGTAACGCTGGGGCGGCCCTCGATGTCGAGACGGGCCGTTCTCGTGAAGCTCGACTGGGCAAAGAGTTTCGGAAAGCGGGGGGCTTCTGGGCGAGGGTACTTTCTGGGGCCCCAGCCTTGTTGGTAGATCAGGATGACCTCACCGAAGCTTTTATTCTTCCACTCCGGCTTGAAATCGACCCCAAATTGCTTTCGCCATTTATCATAGGCCTCGGGGCGATCGGCTAAACGCGCAAGGCGAACAAGGTCTTCGTGAAGAATCGGGATGCTGGGGTCACGCTTATATGCCTTTTCGTAATTGATGTAGGCCGAGTCGTAATTACGATCGTCCTCCCACATCATTCCGCTCAAATAGAGGGCCATGGTGTTCTGTTCGTATTCGCGCTTTTCTTCGATTCGATAATATTCAAGCTTGTCGTTAAGAGCGCGAATTTCGACCAGCGCATTCTCGTGATCGCCCATCATTAAGAAATTGAGGCCTGCCATAACATTAATCATCAAGCGCTCATAGTCTTCGCCCTTGTACTGAACCATCTCTTCGTTCAATACCAACGAGCCCGCGATGCGCGAAACACTGTGGTAATTTTTAAGGTCGGAAAGGCGATCGGCAGCGAGAAAAGCGACATTACTCTCTTTGTACTTACCAGCGACCTGAAGTGCTGTCGCGTAATCAAAGAGGTAAACCAGTTGGTCTTTGTCTTCTTCTTTGGCCAGCGGCTCAAGAGCTTTGGCGGCACCCTCGGCATTGTTATCGGCCATTAGCTTGCGGGCGCTATCGACCTTCCCCTGGTAGGTCGCACAACCCACCAGCAGAAAAATAAGAATATAAGGTAACTTTTTGGTCACAGCCCTACAGACTGTTTGCGAAACGTTTTGCGGATTTGCTTTTGATCAGTCCATACAATGAGACCGGTCGAAAGATTCGTCATATTCAAAGTGATTTTGTAATAAACCGTTTTGTCTTTACCGACCTCTTGAACGATCGAATCAATACGGCCGTTAAGAATCAAGTCAGCACCGACTTGTTTGCCTTTGCCTTTTTTGGTCTCGCGCGAAACCGTGCCTGAATCTTGATAATTGTATTCTTCAGAAATATCTTCTCGCGCCGCTTTATCTACGAATTGAACTTTACCACTATTGGTAAGGTCGACTGTAATCATGTCTGTGATATTTTGAGTGTCGATCACTTCGCTGGTTTTATTTTGAAGCTTTGTCACCATAACAATCGGGGGGCGCTTTGCGGCGCTGATTGTGGGGTGCACAAGCGCACTGGCTACGAGATCTTTTACGGCATGCTGCATATCCGTTTCTGACCAACGATCGTTCATGAGGTTTTCGCTCTCAGGGTTCTTATCGTAATCACCATGAACAAATGCCTTCGGGCCACAGTTAGCAAGCGCAAGCCCAACACCTAACAAACAAACAATGCGAATTAATTTTTTCATAGCCAAAGATCTCCTTATTTTTGACAAGAACCAATCACAAGAACGTCTATGGTGACGATCTCTGATTCGAGTGTCAACTTTCGCTGTGTCTGGTTATTTGTTGTCGGACGGGGACACTGACTGTGGCAGGCGAATAGGCCGCTCGACTGGGGTTTCGCCAATGCCCGTCACGTCGAGGTCTTTATTGACTCTTATATCTAGCCCATCTTTGCGAGCATTTTCTTTAAATTGCCTTACGTATTCGTCCTGATATTCTTTTTCGTATTTTTGCACCCAGCGCTCTTTAGCTAACTTAGACGATATCTTCTGGTCAGGAGTCGAGCCCGCACTGCCCGAGGGGCTGCTGCCCTTGATGTCTTGCATAACTCGCGAACTCGGGTTCACTTGGTCAAGAACAAGTGGGTTCGTATTTTCGTTGAGGGCCTCAGCGTCATTGGGCGTCACTGAATGAACTTTAGGGGCGAGCGAATTTTCGATTTCTGTGCTTTGCAATTTAATATCTGATTCAACCTGAGTCTCTTTCAAATGCTCATTGATTCGACGTATCGCCGCCGACGGAAGATGACCAGACAGCGGCTGTAACGAATTCTGCTCGATTGAATTTGTATCAGTTGCGGCACCTAGGCGCCCACTTCGCCTGCCCATTGGGGTCTGCGGCCAAAGGTAAGCTGCAAAGGCCAAAATCAGTGCCAATAGTATTAGCACGAGCCCAACGCGGCCCTGATCATCGCGCTCGCTATTGCTCTGGGCACTCACCGCGCGCTTTTGGCGACGCTTGTCGTTCGGCGATTTAGGTTTTTGATCAATATGGCTCATTTTGATTCACCTAAATTCTTATCGGCTTTTTTAGGTTTTTTGATGAATTGGCAGGCTGATTATAAACTCGGTGCCGCGCCCCAGTTCAGAGGTTATTTGAATTTTACCCATATGCTTTTCGATGACCCCAAAAGCGATACTCATGCCGAGACCGGTGCCCTGGCCATGATCTTTAGTGGTAAAGAAGGGGTCAAAGATCTTCTCTTTGGTTTCTGCACTCATACCCTCGCCAGTATCGCGAATTCGAATTTCAATTTTGTCACGCTCAAGTAGTTTTGTGGTGATTGTAATCTCACCCTGGTCGCGAATCGCATGGGCGGCATTTGAAAGGATGTTCATAAACACTTGATTCAATTGGCTCGGGTAACACTGCACGGCCGGCAGCTTAGCAAAATTTTTGGTCACCTTGATTCGTGATTTAAATTCGCCGCCCAAAAGCGCCAATGTACTTTCAATCCCCTCGTGAATATCGACCTCTTTAAGTTTTGCTTCATCAAGCCGCGAAAAGTTTCGTAAACCCAAAACGATGTCTCGAGTTCGTCGCGCGCCCTCTTCGCAAGATTTAATTAGTTTTGGCATATCGGCCACAATATAATCGAACTCTTTTTCTTCTTTGGCTTTTGAAAAATCAGCGCCACCCTTTTCTGCGGCCCGAACGAGCGCGATCAAACGATGTGAATAGTCGCTCAAGTGCTCCATATTGCTATAAATGAACCCGATCGGGTTATTGAGTTCGTGGGCAACCCCGGCAACGAGTTGACCGAGGCTCGCCATTTTCGCCGTGTGCACCAATTTTGACTGAGTTGCACGAATCTCGAGATTGGCGGCCTCAAGTTTCTTAATATTTTCGCGTAGTTCTTTTTGTGCCGAGTAAACCCGGCGGCCCATTTCGTTAAATGCCGTCGTTAAAATACCAAATTCGGTATCTGATCGGTTGGTCAATGGCTCGGGCTCATTTTCGAAATTGACGTTTTGCACGACCTCAACGAGTTCTTTAACTGGTCGTAGTAGAATCTTTGAAATGAAAAAGCTTAACAGAATCGAAAGCAAGGCAATCGTGCCCACCATTGCGACGGTGACCGAGTTTACGTTTCGCAAGACCTCTTTGGAGGCCTGCTTCGACGCTCCGATGGCAATGTAAAATTTGTGATCACCCCAGGGGATGATTGAAATCATAAAGCCGTAGGGGTCGCCGCGAACCTTGAGCTCAAAAAAACCATCTTTTGATTGTGACATTTGATCCGAGAAAAAACCCTGGCGATAGTGCTGCAGATCTTCATTGCTTGAAACGGTTCGGCTGCCATCTTCTGCCGACAAAGCGACCTCAAGATTCATTCTTTTTTTGATCGCACCCAGAAAAGCACTGTCGATTGTTAAAACCTCTTCGATGTAACCCACTAAAGAATTGTTGCTGGCAAATATTCTTGAAAATGCGACCAGATCAATATTGCCGTCTTTGGTGAAATCAATAAAGAATTGCTGTTCGCGCTTACCGGCTTCTTTCAGTGTCGCTTCAGATAGAAAAACATCGCCATTCTCTAGTTTTTCTTGTCTAAAAATGTCGCCGTGAGAATTTTGAGCGAGCGCCACAAGCAGCCGCCCCTCGCGATTAAAGATCGAGAGCCTGTGAGCGAATTGCCCTTTTATCCAGCGCGACGCCAATTCGCGAGCTGAAGCAATCGAGTTGGCAGAAAGATAGTAGGCTAAAGTTTTGTCGCGCGCGTGCTGCTGATTGCGCGCGCTAAGGTCGCCCTGAAATTCTTGAAAGACGTTTTGAATTTCGCGATGATTGGCGCGCAATCTCTGACTCAACTCTTGATCGATTGCCTGTTCATATTTGACCAACGAGTAGCCGGTGATAAATGCAAGGGGCACAACAGAAAACATCAGCAGCCACATCATCAAGATGGTGCGAAGTGAGCGCTTGGGTTTTTTCGTGGTCTTCGAACGCTGCTGGGCCATCGCTATATCACTCAGTTAAAATGAGTTTTTATTGAGACTCTTTTAGTTACTTGTCTTCAATAAATAGAATAATGCGAATTTCACCTGGAGGCATTAGTCGCTCGTGCGGATTCTTATAGATCCGGACTGGACCGTACGCGCCCAAAGTCTTAACAAGCTCATCGTAATTAGCCTCTGGCATTTTGAAATGATAGTAACTTCCGACTGGAGATTCTTTTCGCCAACCTAAGTCCACCTGCCCGGCTTTTTCGCCCCCAAGCTTAAGAATTTTTTCGGTGATCTCAGGCGTGAGCTCACCGGCTTTTTCTATGGTCATCATCATTCTGAAAAGATTGCCCTGAAGCTGAATCGTTTTGGTTTTTTGCGGAGTGCTCGGGCTTTCAATCGCAGCCGCCACAGTATTTTTAGCCGCACTTTTTGTTGAGCCTTCAGCGGGTGCCGCCGTCGCCGCTACGCTAGGCGCAGCAACGGCTGGTGTAGATTCGGCAGTCGTTGGTAACTTGGCAAGCGTCGCCTCGGTCGGCTCTTCGGGTAAGTCTCCGCGTTTAGCTGCTGTCGCAGGTGAAGATTCGCGCTTCGGAAATTTAAAACTAAGGTGGCTCCAAGGTATAACGAGCGCAATCATGGCCACCAGAAATGAGATGACCAGTGCCTGGGTCGCCCAACGTAATGTTTCGGGCCAATTCACCCAACGCAGACGATCTATCACAACAGCCGCAAATGATTTTACATTTTTTAGTTCTTCAAGATGGGTCGACGACGTTCGCGTTTTCGCAAGCTGCCCGCAATATTGCTCGGCTAACTTCATTAATTTAAGCTCAGACTGAATATCGGGTGCGTAGCTCAAATACTGCTCGACCGCTGCGCGACGATCATCATCGAGCTCGCCGATCATATAATCATAAAGCATCTCTTGGCACATAAACCGCGAGAGCTGGCGTTGCTTTCGAGTCAGGCGCTCATCTGTTTTAAGCATCGATAGCCTCGATGCCGCTCGATTGGCAAATGCGCCCGAGCACCTTTAGCCCTCGGCCAAGACGATGTCGAACGGTGCCAATCGGAAGCTTCAAGCCCTTGGCGATAAGGTCTTCTTTAACTCCCAATACTTTTTCATATAGAACGGCCAGATAGTCTCGTTCGTCTGCCATTTTTCGAAATTCAAACCATGGGCCCCAGTTAGATTTTTCAGGCAACACAATATGGCCGGCCGAAAAACTAAAACTTGTGGTTTTATGTTCAGAGCGCGATTTGTTAAAAAATTCTGAAGTCTCGCGCACAAAGATAATGTCCGCTTCGCTGGGCTCAGTGCTTTCACCGACCCCGGCTTTTAATAAACTTTTAATTGTATTAGATGTTGCGGCTTGTGCCTTCGCCTCATCGAGTAAGGCGAAGTAATAGAAGAGGGCTACCTTTTCAAGAAGCGCATCTGAGAGCATTAAGGCTCTCCCTAGTCCACCGTAAGCTGTTTAAGCAGGTCCATCTCTTCGAGAACTTTGCCCGAACCAAGCACCACGCACGAAAGAGGGTTCTCGGCGATCGTAACCGGCAAACCGGTACGTTCGCGCAACAACACATCCAGATTCGCGAGCAAGGCGCCGCCGCCAGTAAGAACTATACCATTATCGACAATATCAGAGGCCAATTCAGGCGGAGTTTTCTCAAGCGCTGTACGAACAGCGTCAACAACCTCAGAAAGAGGGTCCATTAATGCGTCGTTAATTTGAGAGCTCGAGATTTCAATTGTTTTCGGAGCGCCGGCCACGAGATCACGGCCTTTGACTTCCATGTACTTTTCTTCTTCGAACGGATACGCATTGCCGATTTTAATTTTAATATTTTCAGCCGTGCGCTCACCGATCAACAAATTAAACTGACGACGAACGTAGTTAACAATTGCTTCGTCAAATTTATCGCCCGCAACCTTAATTGATTTACAATAAACAATCCCGCCTAAAGAAATCACCGCGACGCCTGTTGTGCCGCCGCCCATGTCGACAACCATGTTGCCGGTGGGTTCAGTGATTGGCAGACCCGCGCCGATCGCGGCCGCCATTGGCTCTTCGATCAAATAAACTTCGCGAGCACCAGCGGCGTGTGCCGATTCTTTTACCGCGCGTTTTTCAACCTGTGTGATACCAAACGGAACACAAATTATGATACGTGGGCGAACTGAAATTCGACCGCCACCTTGGCCCATCGATTTCTTAATAAAATAATGCAGCATTTTGCTTGTAACTTCGAAGTCAGCAATAACGCCGTCTTTGATCGGTCGAATTGCAACGATGCTACCGGGTGTTCGCCCAAGCATGTCTTTGGCTTCTTTGCCCACCGCAAGCACGCGATTTTGCATGCCTCGATAGTTTTTCTGAACCGCCACAACCGATGGTTCGTTTAGGATTATGCCGCGCCCTTTTGCATAGACCAACGTGTTGGCCGTACCAAGGTCGATAGCGATGTCATTCGAGAAATACTCTGTGATTTTTTGTATTAAGCCCATTTATCGATTCTAGTTTGTTGACGAAAACAGAGTCAACCGCGCCAACCCATCTCTTGTTTAAGATGTTTGCGCAGCGCTTCAATTTCTGTGGCTTTGGTTTCGTCACTCCAGCCCAGTTCGTGCTGAAAAACCTGGGCAATTTCGTTGACCATGATCAACCCGTGATCGGGGCGCGCCAGAAACAGCGGCGAACGGCGCAAATAATAATCACGAAGGTGCAAGCACATGGTGTCACGAATGGCATGCTGGGCTTCAATATGCCACCGAAGATTTTTCTGAAGGCTGCTGAACCCCTTCAGCGCAAAGCTTTCAACGATTTTAATTGCCTCTTCGCCGTGCCGTTCGACGAGAAAGTGGGCAGTGTCAACATCAATGCCCGCCTCACTTGCCCAGCTTTCAGCCATCTGCTCAGACCGCCATAACGTGGCCTCGGTGGCCAGGGGGTTGAGCGGCTCAAGAGTGCGTGTTTTTGAAAAGCGAATTCGGTCTTCTAAACTGAAAGTTGCTAAAACATTGAGAACAGTGTCTTCAGCCATTTGCCGATAGGTCGTATATTTGCCGCCCGCCACGAAGGTTACTTTTTGCGGCAAGGTCGTAATGACATGCTCTCGACTGGTTTTGCTCTCGGTTTCGGCGCCATCATCAACCAGCGGCCGTACGCCTGAGTAGCTCGCCAAAATATCAAGTCGCGACAAATTCGCACCCGGAAAATACTCATTTACGATATTGAGCAGATAATCGACGTCTTCTGTTGTTGAATGCACATCGCCCGGGTCACCGGGGTAATCGGTGTCGGTTGTGCCCACTACGATCATCTCATGCCGCGGGATCGCAAAAATAATTCTCTTCTGATCGTCGGTGGCCATTACCACCGCATCGTTTAGCTGAAGTCTATCGCGACGAAACGTCAAATGAATGCCTTTGGACGGCCGAAGCATTCTTCGCCAATTGTTTTTAAGTAATAGTTCGCCCACCCGGTCCGTCCAGGGCCCCACTGTGCTGATAAAATGGCGCGCTTTAACCTCGAACGACTTTCCGCTTTCTGTGTCATTGCAAAGCAACGCCGTCAGTGCGCCCTGTGAGTTGGGGCTCGAGTCATACTTGGCCCCTGTGGCTCGCACATAATTTGCCGTGCAAGCGCCGAAATTGGCGGCCGATCGCAACGTTTCAATCACCAAGCGATCGTCGTCCATGTAAGCATCTGAATAAACGTAGCTACCACTTAACCCATCGGGCTTTAACATTGAAACCCGCTCGATGGTCGCGCGAGAGGTCAAACTCTCATGCAGCTCTGGTGCTTCGAACATTGAAAGCGCGTCGTAGAGAAACATACCGAGGCCCATCTTAAACATGCCAACACGCGAGCTTTTATAGATTGGCAAAACAAAACGCAGCGGATGCACCAAATGCGGAGCAATTTCAAAAAGATTTCTACGCTCTCGCAGGGCCTCAAATACCAACCCGAATTCAAGATTTTCTAAATAACGAATCCCGCCATGAATCAATTTGCTCGAGCGTGAGCTTGTGCCCGAAGCAAAATCATCGGCCTCGATAAGGGCCACTTTCAGCCCGCGGCTCGCGGCATCGCGCGCGACGCCGGCGCCAGTTATGCCGCCGCCGATAATGGCTATGTCGAACTCTTCACTTTGAAGTTTAGCAATGTTCTTTTTTCGCGTTTCAGGTGAGTAAGCCATACTAATCTCTCGCTTCCTAATCTTTCACTTCGTCGCCATTGAAAATGACTTTTTGAAAATGTTTTTCGCGCGCAATCCGTCGCGCAACATCTTTCAATTCATTTTTCAGTGCCTCGGTCGTGGCTGTCAATTGTTCAACCCACAAGGTCTGGGTCTGACTTCGGGTAAAGAGTTGGGGCTGGGCGAGATAGTAGCCCACGAGTGTTTTGTCGTGCCAAACCCCGAAGCTCCAGCCGAGCGGCAAATAGTGTTCAAGCGACTCACTACGCCAACTGGCGTGCCAACTGCGAAATTCGCGTTCGGTTTCGTCGGGCTCAATTGCGGCCAGCAGGCCTCGTTCAAGTGTTAAGATCTCATCGGCGTTTTTAAGCTGTAGAACTTTAATTTCAGACATGATGACCGCTTTTAGCAAAAATCGAATTCAACTTGTACAGTTTTTGCTTTTGTACTTTAATTTAGACACATGAGTCGAAATTATACGCCATTTTCATTCGATAAAATGCTTAAAATCCGAAAAGCTGCCGAAGCGGCACTCAAAGACGGCGCCGAACCTTTGGCGGCCTTTGATGCCGACGGTACACTTTGGGATATGGATATGGGCGAAACCTTCTTCGAATATCAAATCGCCAACAAGCTATTGGCGAACATGCCCGATGACCCCTGGCAGTACTATTTAGATTTGCACAAGCGCGATACTCCGGCCGCCTTTCTTTGGCTCGCTCAAATAAATCGCGGAATCAAACTTTCAACCGTTCGCGAATGGGCGCATTCGGCCTTTGAAGCCATCAAACCCGTGCCCATTTTTGGTGAGATGAAAGACCTCGTCACCGACTTAAAGAAATTTGGCGTCGACGTTTATGTTGTGACCGCCTCGATCAAGTGGGCCGTCGAACCTGCCGCCGAATTTATCGGCATACCAGCCGAAAATGTAATCGGGGTGCAAACCGAAGTTGTCGACGGAATCGTCACCGATCGGCCCGGGCCCATCGTCACCTGGCGCGAAGGCAAAGTAACAGGGCTTCTTGAGGCCACCGGGCGTAGACGCCCATTTCTTTGCGCCGGCAACACTATGGGCGATCTCGCCTTACTCGACTGCGCCACACACTTTCGCGTCGTTAATGCCGCCGTCGGGCCCGAACACGCCAATCGCGAGAGCGAGCAGAAGCTTGTTGAAGTCGCCCGTAAGCGTGGCTGGTACTTTCACGTTTACCGACCGTAAGTTTTTTTCACAAACTGTCTAGAATCATAACAGGCGAAAATCGCATGGCTTTTTGGTATATTGCCTCGGCAACCATTTAACCGCGAGGCCTATTATGTCTGTTTCAAAAAGCATTGTTAAATTTTTCGCACTAGCGCTAACCGCCGCAGCCATTCTAGCGACGACCGCCTCTGCGTTCGCTGGCCCCTGCGAAGAAGCGAAATCGCGCGTAATCACTCTAAAATCAATTCTAAGTATCACGATGGATCCAAAAATTGACCTAACGACTCCGCAACTTTGCATCGCCGCTGGGCAGGTTTCTGTGCTCACCGACGACGTAATCAGTTTTGATGTAAAATGCGAAACTCAGATAGATAACCAGCGCAAGCTGAATAAAAAAGAAAAGACGGCCGAAGAAAATAAGGCCACGGACGCAAAAGTACGCGCTGACCTCGAGCTGCATGAGCAAGCTCTAAAACTGATCGACGATTGCAATAAAGCTGGTGCTTATAATTGGGGTGATTAATCTTGCCGCCGGCACCGCAAATTGATGCGGCGCCAACCAAGTCGAGCGGGACAGCGCCAACGGCGCGTGGGGCCCGCCGACGGCCGGGTATTATTGCCCGATCAGCGATTCTAATTCAGAAATTTCTTTTGGGCATTTAACGGTGAGATTCTCGTAACCGGTTTCGGTGACAAGAATGTCATCTTCGATTCGAATTCCTAGGCCGCGCAGGTCATCGGGTACGCCCGGCGCATCGTGCGGAACATAAAGCCCTGGCTCAATGGTCAAAACAAACCCCGGCTCGAGCAAGCGCGGTTCGCCGTTGATATCGGTGAGGCCGGCATCATGCACATCCATGCCGAGCCAATGCCCAACCCCGTGCGGATAGAATTTAGCAAACTCGCGTTTTTCGATAAGCTCTTCTTTTCGCCCCATCAATAGCTTCTCATCAATCATAATATCTGTGAGACCCGACACTGCCTCTTTTTGCAATAGATCGCGGGTTTGCCCCGGTCGAACTGCGGCCACTAATTTCTTCTGCAAATCGAGAATTTTTTGATAAACGCGTTTTTGAGTTGGGTTAAACTTTCCGCTCACCGGATAAGTGCGCGTTATATCACCACCAAAATAATTAAATTCGCCACCTGCATCGACCAAAAGCATCTCGCCGGCGCGACAAGTTTGGTCATTGAAAACATAATGTAGCGTCGTTGCGCCATTGCCTGTTGCGACAATTGTGCCATAGCCTTCGCGCGCGCAGCCACGCTCCATAATCGCGCGCAGAAAAACGCCGTGAAGCGCTCGCTCATTGATGCCCGGCTTTGTCGCCTTCATGACTTCAATGTGCGCCTCAGCTGAAATTTCGCACGCACGTCTTTGCATGTCGGCTTCGTATTTACTTTTTCGAATGCGCAGCTCGCCCGTGACCACGCGCGGGTCGACAATTGAAATGTTGCCCTTATTTGTTCTCGAGCGCGCCCAAGCCGATTGCTCGACGATTTTCATCACCTTCGCATCGAGTTCGCGATTGATAAACATGGTGTAATAAACTTGATCTACATCTTTCAAAAGCTTCGGCAACTCTTGTTCGAACTGACTTATTTTAAAAGCCTCATCAACCGCATAATTTTTCTTCACACCCTCTGGGCCATAGCGAAAGCCCGTCCAAGTTTCTTGGCTCACGTCTTTTTCTTGCACGAACATTATAGCTTCAGGGGTTCGCCCTGGTCGAAAAACAAGAATCGAATTCGGCTCTTCAAAACCCGTGAAGTAAAACATGTTTGAATCTTGACGATACGGATGATGAACATCGTTATTGCGATAGTACTCAGGGTTGGCCGCGATGATATAAACTGACCCTTTTATTTTCTGCCCAAGTTCTTTTCGTCGGCCAGTAAATATTGAAATATCGTATTGGGGTGTTCGCATTTTAATACCTCTTTAAAAGCCGTATTTGCCTAACAGAAGATGCGCCGCTTTTTCGCCAGCCGCCTCACCCGCCGTCACTAAAATTTTTCGCGATTCAAAATCATTCATTGCAATACCCTGGGTCGTCACGTCGATATTGTCAGTGGCCTGCGATTTCGCCTGCCAAATCGCTCGACGAGCTTCATCCCAGAGTAGGGCTGTCGCATAATCCTCATTATAATCAATTTTGTCAAAAAGGTTACCCTCGCCCAGCACATTGACCAGAATAACGATGCCAAACCCGCTATTTTTTAGCCCACGTATAATTTCGTCGAGATTAAACATGTCAGCGACATATTCGTATTGCGGAGTAAACAGCGGCGGCGACGCCAAACAGTTCTCAACCACGCGGTTAATGGGGCCCGATTTTTGCAAAACCGGCACACCCTTAGAGACTTGAATGCTCGGGCAATAGAACGGGGTCGTCGACTGGGCGGCGTCGCGCGTACCTAAGTTTTCAGCCAGAAAACCCTGTAGAGCCTTGAGCGATTTCACTTCATGCTTTCGCGAAAAAAATACGGTTGAGGTTAAATCTAATTTTTCGAGCTTATAGAGCTTCCATTCGGCTTCATGAATTTGGGCGTGCTGAGCATAGAGCCCCGCCACCAGAGCGCCCCATTCAACGCCAACGATGGTGTCGATCGGGATATTGGCTTTTCGCAATTCTTTAATGACGCCTGCATGTGCGAAGGCCTTAAAACCACCGGGGCCCAAAATCACCGCCACCTTTTTATTCGCCGCCGCCGGCGCGGTTGCCACAGTGGCCCCGCCGCTGCCAGTTGAGGGTATCACTATCGGAGGCCGAGCCCCGCCTTGGTTATTTTGGTTGCCGCCACCCTCAAATGGGCTGTCTGAATTATGGTTCGAGCGCACAGCTATCTCTGAGCAACCCGCCAAGAAAATTGCCGCTGATGACATTGCTATTAAAGCTGTGACTAAAGCTGCGATTAATGTGGGCAACGTCAACATTCGGGCTTTTAGTATTCGGGGCATAGTCGGGGGGCTCCTTATAGACTCACCATATTGCCCTGACGCCCACCTCGCCGCAAGCAGCACGTTCTACAACGGGGTGAGTTGATGAATATCTGATCAGACCTTGGTCGACAACTCAGCCACAAAGTATCGATCAAGTCGCTTTTTCTGTCGCCAATTTATACAATATTAGTGAGCCCCAATTAATCATTTTTCGGCTGGAGCACACCCATGTTTCGACTTATCGGTTCACTTCTCTTTATCCTTCTAACTCTTGCCCCTGCTGGGTTTTTGAACGCCGCCCAGACGGTTCTAGCGAGCCCCTACCAAATCCATTTTATTCCGCACAATGAAGTCGCAAAACTCGAGCTCGTTCAGCGTACAAAATACGTTCGTGCGCTTCGACGTTTAATTGTCGACACCGAAAAAATGCAGTTCTCTTTTCGCGGCTCACTTTATGCGGATGCGGGCTCGCTCAAATCGCGACAGCAGTTTGAAGAGCTCTTTGCCACAATTTTAGGCGAAGAGGCCTATGCTGCCAACGACGACAACTCTGACGGCGGCCGTGGTCGCGAAGCCACCGATAAGTGCATTTCGGCTTACGCCATCAGCACCTACCCCAACACTGAGTCAGGTAAGCGCCAGCCCTTTCTTTGCCAAGTAAAAGAAAAATGCACAGGCTCAAACGGCCCCGGCGTTCGCTGCGATAAATTTTCGGGCATACCGGCCAGTGACCCGCGCTCGTGCATACCGGCTTCTCTTGCCTATCACTCAACTGTCGAATGCGAAACCCTGCGCCAAGAAATGGCGAGCAACAAACCGAATATCGATAAGTCAAACCAGGCCATTGCTCGGGCTTCGAAGTTTTTTAGTGCTTCAGGTCGGCAATCACAATTGACCCCGGCCGACCTCCAGAGCGATGAAGCCAAGGCTATTCTTAAAGATCTGACCGACACGGCCTATATCGACGCCTCGTTTGCTGAACGCACAATGCTTCTTGCGATTTACAAACAGGCGGGGGCCCCCTTGCCCACCGCGGGCCTTGAAGACCAATACGCTTCGATTGACCCAACTAAATTCAGCAACGAATTTAATTGGGCGCAAACTGCTCTGACGCAGATTTCTTCAAGTTATGTTAGCCATTGCGAGCACACCCTTTCGGCTGCTGAAATTAAAAATCTTCGTGACCCGAAATGGGCCCAGCGCGCCGAACAAATGGGCCGCAAAGCGTGGGAGCTCGAGAAGCAACGTATCGATGCGCTCAAGGCGCTCGATTCAGGCGTCGCCCCAACGATTGAAAATGTTCTTGAAATTGACGAGTGTCGAAGTGCAAAAGTTCGAATCGCCGCTGCCTCCGCAGCTATTGGTGCTGCCGTACAGTCGGGGCCGGTGCAGACTCCGCCAAACGGTGCACCACCGCAACCGACCCCACCCCTTCGCGTTGATAACACTGAAGTAACAACAACCGGCTGCTCGAGCAATGTGGGTAGAATTGAAAACCATCTTGAGCACCCGGCTGCGCGCTGCATGGTTTGCATGGCCGAACGTGCAATGTCACGCGCCGCCGACAACCATCAAGGCGATGCGGCCGCTTACGACAATCACAAGTATTATTCAGCTTCAACGAAATGGTTTGGCCTCTTGAGCACTATGACACTTGCTTGCGGCGATGGCGTTGCCAACAACTCGGCTGTGCACGCTGATGTTATGGGCTGCTACATTATGGCCTTTGGCCATTGCAGCGGCGACACTTACGATTGGGACCCTGCCGGCCGAAACATGGACGCTTCGATGCGCGAAGATATGGCCAATGACCCGGGCGGCGACCCGATTACCGTCGAACAGCTGAGCCAGTGCGATACGTTTTTGACGCGCACCTGGTCTGATCAAGGCTTCTGGTCAAATCGTAGCGATGAAGCCAAAGCCAATTATTTTGAAAAATACGAAAAAAATAATTGTGGGCGCATCGCACGTCGCGAAGAAAAACGGGTCAACAAGGGCAAAAAATCTGAGCCCGACATGAACAAAGATTTCGCCCGCGTTTATGGTATTTCTTACGATCACGCGACCAAATTATTCTGTGACCCAAGCCGTGTTTCGAAAACTTTTTGGACTGGTCGAGTGAAAGCGGTCGACGAAAAGAGCGCGATGCAAAAGTGCGACCCAAATTGGATTGCGGCCACCCGCGCGCGTTTTGAAAAAACCTTGCCTACACTGGGCGTTGAATTAACCAAATCACCCAACGGCAAATCGGGCAACGCGGGCAACCCTCTGCTCGCGTGCTTCAAAGAATCAAATAAAAATGCCAACGAACTCTACGCCCCGGGCACCAACTATTGTTTTCGCAGCACCACCATGGGCACGGGTTACAATCCGAATGCGTACAATCGGATGATCGACCAATTAAAACAAGGCGTGCCCGCCGTTCTTTGGGAGACCGGCTCGTGCAGCATTTCAAAACAATACGAAGAGCGCACCTTCAACGACCCCAGAAATGGCCAACAGACCGTGGGCCGCGCCGCCGTTTTTGTTAACCCGCGCGACCAAGCTGATGGCAAAAATCTCTACAATCAGATTCGAACGTTCTACAATAACGGCGAAACCGATATCCCGACTCTGACGACCTTCCCCAACTCTCCACAAGCGAAAGGTTGTCGCCCCGGCGATAAATCTGGCATTTGCGCCGAATTTCAACGCCAATGCCCCGACAGCGGGCCAGACAAACGAGCTCGCTGCCAATTTGTCTACCCCCTGAGCCCGGATGAAACAAAATATATTTCTTATACTTACGAAGACCCTTCTGCCTGTACACCGAGCGGAAGCGCCTCGGGCACCAGCAACGGCAACAAACAGACGAAGTAAGCTTGACGTCCCCACTCGCTAACAGCGGGCGGGGGCGAACTTAAGACTTAGCTATTTGGGTTTTTGGAGCTTAATCTTTCGGTCTAAATCTTTCGGTCTAAATTTAAACTAATCAATTTGCGCAAGGGTTCTGCTCGCGCCCCGAAGGGCCGCAACAATGCCGCCGCGGCCTCGCTGGTCTCAGCAAGCTTCTCTCTTGTAGCCTCGACACCAACGATCGCGGGTAAGCCTGATGGCTCAACAGCTGCGGGGTCGTAATCAAGCAAGTCATCCGCAAGTTGAAAGGCGAGACCGATAAGCGCACCGAGCTCTCGCAAATTTTTGCGCTCGTGGGTTGGGGCACGTGCCACAACAGCAACCCCTTCAACTGAAATACGAATCAACGCGCCGGTTTTAAGTGACAACATTTTAAGAAGATCGGGGGCCGATGGGCCACCCATAGTCGCCGTCGCTGCCGTCGCCGTCGATGCCGCCAGAGATTTAGAGATGTCTTGCATTGCCATATCGCGAGCTTGACCGGCGACCATCCCGATTAACCCGGCCGCCTCTGAAAGAAGGCGCACAAGTTCAAGGCCGATTTCAGGGGCACCAACGTAACCCGAAGCCAGCAATTCAAACGCTTCAGTTAAAAGCGCGTCACCAGCAAGAAGAGCTGTGGCCTCGCCGTACACACGATGATTGGTTGGTTTACCGCGCCGAACATCGTCGTCGTCCATGCAAGGCAAATCGTCATGTATCAACGAGTATGTGTGTATAAACTCAATCGCCGCCGCCAGCGGATATACGCGCGCTTCAGCGAGGCCCAACATTTGGGCCACCGCAAACGCGACTTGCGGGCGAAAACGTTTACCGCCAGAAAATAAGGAGTAACGCACAGACTCGAACAACGACCGCGACGCTGCACCGGCTGTGCCGCCGCCTGCTTCGCGCGCGCTTAGATGCAATCGCATAAAGTCTTCGAATGCTTCTAAAACGGTAACGCCCGTCGAATCAGTTCGTGTTGAGGTGCTCACAATCACTCGAAATCTTTCGTCACGGCTGTCCCGTCGGCGTCAACCTTCAATAATACTTTTACTTTTTCTTCGGCATCCGCCAAAGTTTTTTGCAATTCGCGAGAGTGCTTAACGCCCTCTTCAAAAAGCTTCAAAGAGTCTTCAAGAGAAAGGCTGCCGCCCTCCATCTTTGTCACAATTTCTTCGAGCCGAGCCAATTTTTTTTCAAAGTCCATCTGAGTGGTCTCCTTATAATTTTTCGACTCGTGCCTGGGCCTCGCCCTTAGCAAATCGAATTTTCAACAATTCACCGATCTTTAAATCTTCTGCTGACTTAATAATTTTCGAGGTGTCCGCCACCTCAACGATTGAATAACCGCGCTCAACAACACGCAACGGGCTCATGGCATCAAGGCGGCCCATCGTGTGCTGCAATCGCGAACGCTTAAACTCTAAACCGCGCTGCCAAGCATTTTTCATTTTCATCGCGGCCATTTCAGCTCGCTTCGCAAGTCGCGAAATAACTTCTCGCGGAGTCCCCAGCTTCTGGGTCACCAACTCAACATACTGATCACGCGCGGCCAAATATCGAAAAACCGCAGCTTCAAGGCGGCCAATAATCTCATCATTGCGCTGTTGAAGATCTTGCAGCCGCTTCTCCGGGCTAACCAAGCGTCTCAGCAAACCATCAAAGCGCGACGCCATTTCGGTCATTTGCCCTTTGAATGCCTGCCACAGCCGCGCCTTCTGCGATTGAATTTTATCAATCAACTCTCCGGCACTTTTTGCAACAAGCTCAGCCGCAGCCGATGGGGTCGGCGCTCGCAAATCGGCAACGAAGTCGGCGATGGTGAAATCAATTTCATGCCCAACCGCCGACACAACCGGGATTCTCGACGCCACAATAGCGCGCGCCACACGCTCTTCGTTAAAGCACCACATGTCTTCGATAGAGCCACCACCGCGACCGACGATCAACACATCGATATCTTTCACGCGATTTATCAATTGAATCGCCGCCACAATCGAATCTGCGGCCGAATCACCCTGAACAACAGCGGGCGCCAATGTTACCCGCGCCGATCGATAGCGCCGACGCAAAACATTTAAAATATCTTGAATGGCCGCACCGGTTGGCGAGGTCACAATCCCGATGTGTCTTGGGTAAGGCGGCAACGGTCGCTTGCGAGCCTGTTCAAATAAACCTTCAGCCTGAAGCTTTGCTTTCAATTGTTCGAATGCTTTTTGCAAAGCCCCGGCGCCGACGGGCTCCATAAATTCACAATAGACTTGATAATTGCCGCGCGGTTCATAAACCGTAATTTTGCCGCGCACAATAACTTCGAGGCCGTTCTCGGGTTTAAATTTTAATTTAGAATTAAACCCTCGAAACATCACGGCGCTTACTTGGGCGCGGTCGTCTTTAAGACTGAAATAATAATGGCCCGAAGTGTGCGGCTTAAAATTCGAAATTTCACCACGCACCCAAACTTCGCCGAATTCACCTTCAAGCATTTGGCGAATAACCGAATTTAACTCGCCAACTGAATAAACCGTCGGCTCGTCAAAAATCTCTTCGGCCACTTCGTCGCGCTCAACGGCCGAGTCAAAACTAAATTGGGATTGATCGTCGCTCATTTGGTGTTTTTGTGCTCCAGCCGGCAAAACTAGGCGAGCAGAGGCATACGGTCAATCATTTGGTCGCGAAAGGCTATAGATTCTTAAACCAGATATTCTGCAGCGACCATAAGGCGCCAATGACGAGCGAAATGACCGCAAAAGTCCGATGTACGTTCATTTGCTGTAGTAATTGCGGCGGCAGGCGTCGCTCGGCCAGCTCCGCCAGCGGGCGAATATTGAGCACAAAAGTCATCAACGAACCGTAACCCAAGACGATAAACGGAAATATAAAATCAATTTGCTGATAGGTCATATTTATTTATCGGCACCCCAAGCTCTGGCCCTTAGGGGGCAAATGACACCCAGACGAATGTCCTGCCAGAAGGGCAATTTTTGAAGTTTTATCAGCGCGCCCGTTGCGGCCTGTGCCTAACTTTCGGTAACCTAAATGGGTAGTCTTTGTTTCACTGTCGCCGATGCGTAACTTATCGAAAGGATATTATGAACTCGCTTATCTTAACTTCGCTTCTCACTTTCTCATTTGGTCTTTCAGCCCACGCTGATCGCGACGATATGAATAAAAGGTACAACGCCCTCGGGCTGAGCCAGCCCGCCTTGCCCGCCTCGCTGAGCGAATCTCAGGCTCAAATTGATTTGGCTTTTAAAAATGCAAATGATGCGAAAACCCAATATGAAAAAGACGATGCACAGGCTACAAAATTGCTAAACGAATACTCTATTGCCGTGCAAAAAGCGCAAGCTGAGGTGACCGGCCTTCAGTCTGCGGTTGATGGCTCAAGCAATTATCACAATTTCTGGAGTGGCGACTCGACTCTTCGCGCCCAATTAAGTGCTGCAGAAAAAAAACGTGATCAAGCCCGCGCCCTATTTGACGGGGTTCAAGCGCACAAAGACCAAGCTGAAAAAGCCCACGAAGGCTTGCTCGCGGCCGAGCGCGCGGTCGCTGGCAAAAAAGACGCCGCGAATGCGCGCCTTGATTTGCTCCGCGGAGCCATTATCACGGCAAAGCTTGGCCAGAAATATGACGAGTTGCCCTATCGCTTCAAAAACAATGACGATAATTTGAACGAAATCGAAAAGCAGTACGACCGCACCGTAATGGGCGCCTATGTTCAGGATAAAGTCACCCAACTTGTTAATTCGTTAACAATCTGTAAAGCCGTGAAACGCTGCTCGAAAAACGAAACAGAAAAAGTAGCGCCTGATTTCGTGCAAAAAGAGCTCTTTCCGTCATCTTCTGCAATCAGAAGCGAAACCTATGATCACGTAAAAGATCGACGTGACAGCCAGTCGCCCGCTGCGGCGCCCGCACAGCCTCAGTCAAAGTAGGGGCGCTTGCGCGCCCCGTTTAGAGACGCTATGCGACGGTCTAGATTTTCAAAATAACCTTTCGGCACATTATTTGCGTTGTATCTAGCGAAGCAAAAATGCGTGTAGTATAAATATGACGCTTCTGTGATCACATGAAATGTGAACCCTATAGACGTAATTTAGGGGGCTGTCCCTGACAATGGTGTGCAAGCTCACCTCGTAGTGAGAAGCCTAAAGTTGTTAAATGGCCTACCACCTAGCGACCACGGGTTCATGAGTCATCGCTGATCACAGAAGGTTTTTTTATTTGGGCGCTCGTAAGATAGGCAATTCTCTTAGCCGCCGACACAAATCTTTCGAAGTTTTAAGATCAAATTTTTCAATTTCTGACATTGAGCTTTCGGCCTTTGCCGCGGCTGTCGGCTTTTGCCCCGACTCTTTTTCAACCGCTTCTTTTGCGCGCTGGTAACCCGCACTGCCGGCTAGCATGTCAATCTCAATGCCGATCGAGGTACAGAGCTGATTGATTTGTTTCATCTCGGTTTCACGCAGCTGATTTGTTATGTCGCTAATTTCAGATTTTGCCGTCGTGAGCCCGCCAGCGCGAATCACTCGAAATTCTATCGCGCCCACTTTGGCCGCATCAATCGCATCAAAAAGTTCACTCGCCTTTTCAACTCGAACGCCTGCGACATTTACAATCAGATCGTCATCTTGAAGGCCCCGAGCGTCAGCGGTTTTTTCAAACGCAAGTAGCACCCCGCCTTTGAAGTCTTTGGTGATTGGGCTTACCAATTCGCGGCCAATCTCTTGCACGCGCGGCGAACCACTCAAGGAGTGGCGCTGAGCCTTACACCGAAACGGCGCCGCAAAACGCGGAAATTTCTCGGTCGCCGGATACGACCCCGTCGTCGTGTACGGCACATAATGCCCCCGCGGGGTCATATAGTAATTTGTCGTCGAATACACTTGCGTGTAATTCACTTCTTTCGATTCGTCGACCGGGTCATTGACCTGCGCCAGTTGATTTGATTTCGCGCAATAGTCGTAGGCCCCTAGCGCCGCAAAGGCATACGCCTTCGTCGCTGAAGTGTCTCGATTGCCCGAAAATTTCGCAACCATAACCCCGCTCTCGAGACTATCGACTTTAAACCCGAAACCATCGGGGCCTCGCTCGGTGTAGGGGGTCGGGCTCAGCGTACTACACGCACCAAGAGAAATTACCGCCGCCACCAATGTTGAGATTAGTGTTGCCGTTAATGTTGCCGTTGCTGCCGTTTTTGAAGTCAGAAAAATTTGTATTTTCATGGTTCTCTATTTTCGCAGAAGTTCGACCTGTGGCAATCCCAAAAAATCATGATCTAGGGTGAGCAGAACCTGGCCGTTTAATTGCGCGCAAGCATAAACCAGACTATCGGCCATAGGCAGTTTATGCTCAATCGAGATATCGGCCGCCGCAAGAGCGACCGCTTGGTCAATCTCAATAACTTTACTTTTCGCCAAATAAGCCACGATCTGCATCGCCAGCTCAGTGAAGCCCTTTTCGACAAATTTGCGATAGACCTCATAAATGACGATCGCCGGAACATACACCTCGCCATTCTTTATTTTCTTAAAGCAGGTTTCGGCAAGCGGGCCGTCTGAGAAAAACTCTACCCAAATCGAGCTGTCAACTACCAACGGTTCGATCCTTTTTTTCTCGAAGCGTTTTCAGATCCGCCTGCGCCAAAACAATTTTAGATTTTTTTTGCAGCTCTTTCAGCGGCAAAACTGGCACTAAATAAAGAATGCCACCCTTTACCAATACCTCAACTTCGTGCCCCGGCTTTAAATCAACCAAGGCCCGTACGCTTTCCGGGATTACGACTTGATATTTCGATGAAACTTTTACGCCCATTTCGTTATGTTAAACTATATGTTGATCGATAACAATATCGTTCAACTAAGGCCAGGGCGGGCCGTCTCAAATCGAGACGGTCACCTGACCCTTGGCCAATCGTTTGCCAATACGTCCGATAAGTCCGATAAGTCCGACCCCGGATCTCGCTTTCTAAGCGCTCTTGGCATCTTCAGCCCCTCCAGGATCTGCCAAGCTATAGCTTTACAGGTTCTGGAGGGCCCAAACGGGTGTCGCCGCTCGACCGAAAGCCCGTCGGCCAACTCGCCACCGCGAGGCCGGACCTCAAACCTTCGCCCAGTCTCTCGACAGTTGTACGTTTCTTAAGGCCCCGGATCAGATATAATTTAAGAGCTACGCTATAAGTGAACCTGGGCTGGCACCGGTGTTGCTTATTAAGTGGTACAAGGTGGCGCAGGCCCAAGGCTTTTGCGCCCTTTTCGCGGGGGAAGTTATGTCGAAGAGAGTTCAACTTTTACTGATGCTTGTTTTCAGCTTTAGCGCAGGAATTGGGCACGCCACAAACTCGGATAACAATAGCGAAAGTGCCGCGCAAACATGTGCCAGAATACATTCGGGCGGCTCAGATGAAGAAATCGCAAATTGCATCAAAATGCTGACCAGTGCTGACGCCAAAAATTCTTCAAACGACATATGCGCTACCCTTCAAACGGCAATTTATACGGCTAAAAAAGACTACAAAGAAAGTTGCACCTCAATAACTTCAGATTGCTTCAATGTCGCCATGACTTGTGCGTGCAAGGGCAAAGCTGATACTGACGCCAATTATTGCAACAAAATCACAGACGACATTCCAGAGGCCTCAGTCCTCGATTCAAATGGCAAGCCCATTAAAACTGACAAGGAAACTCGGAAAAAAACTGACGCTCTTGCAATATGCCCGAATTTGGCCGGCGCCAAACTTGATAAGCTTAAAGAGTCAGAAGAAAAATCAAAAGACAAAGTCGACGCTTTAAAAGTAAAATTAAGTGATAAAAAACAGCGAGCCAAAGAAATTCAAGCCGAAATAGAGACCGCCAAAAAAGAGCTCGAATCAAAGACCCAAGAAATAAATCAAAACACCGAAGAAGCCATCAATGACGAAAAGGCCAAATTTGCAGATGCTCAAAAAAAGGCCACCGCTTTATACAACCAAATGAACGATGCTATCACTAAACAAATTGAAGACGATAGCCAAGCCAACAACGACAAACTCAACCAACTTCATAGTTTAGAAAACGACTGTTATCAAAAAGGCCTTGCCGGCCTTCAGGCTTATTTAGCGGATCGAAATGCACACCTCTCAACATCTACTCTTTCTGGCGGAAGTTTTGGCCAGTTGCTCGGCACGGTGGGGCCAGCTCGCCGAGACAAAAATACCAACGTTGCTTATTACGGCTGGCCAGGGCACCCTGAATATCCGGGCTATCAAGGCTGCATGACGGACACTGCACACAAAAACGCGACGGATAGTATTAATAGGGCCTTCGCAAAGCACGACTCGGATATAAAGCATAGAATCGAGGCGATTCAACGCGATCAAAAGAAATTAATGGATGATAATTTTGGCGCGGCTGCTCAAAATGCCCAACAAGTAAAACAGACCAATATAATTAAGAAAGCCCAAACAAGTATCGCAAAAGCACAGGCCGATACGCAAAATAGTATCAACTCCAAATATCCAGAGCTGAATGCCCTTCTTGGCAAGAGTGCCCAAAATCCTTGCTCTCAAAGTGTCTCGAACAATATGAACTGCGCGGCTCAAATGTTTAGCGACAATAGCAAAACATCGAAAGGTGCTGATGCCGCTGGGGCCGACGGGCTTATTGCACAGCTTGAACTTGAATTGGCGGCCGCACAAAAACAAGAGGCCTCGAATCTTACGCTATTTAAAACGGCTGAAGACCTATCAAACGGTGTCCCGAATGACAAAGCCGCCAGCCTTTCGACTAATTGGCAAAACTATATCGACTCTGAAATTAATTATGCGAAAACGTGTTGTCTACCTAGTAAGACTCAGGGTGCGTCGTGTGGAACTGTACTTGGTGACGTGAAGAAAGTAGGCCGCGAGGCCGAAATTACAGACACTAGTAATCCGCCCCCCAATCCGACGCCCCCAACAAACGCGACCGAAACACATTGAACCCGTGGTCAGATGATTTTTTAGGTTCGGCTTGGGCATTTAATCGCAGACCATTTTTTTGAAAAAATTCAGCCAAACGATTCATGTTGCCCTTAAGGCCGGCGTTTGGTTCAAAAAGAAATTCGTGGCCGTCGATCTTGAGTGCCCCGCGAGAGCGCATTTGAGAGTAATCAACTGTGTATTTTTGCCCTTCGATTGTAAATTGTGTGGGCCCGTAATGAGTTTTGGGTAACTTCGCGTCTGGGGTCTTTAAAAGCTCGTCAATATAGGCGCGATCTTCTGGAGACGCGTCGACTTGCAAAAGGCCCAACAAGTTATGATAAGTGCCGATTAGACCCATGGTGCGCTCGGCGGTTTGCGCGCTCGAGGCCGCCTCGGCGGCACTTGGTGCTGCGACACTTGAAGTCGCCGCACTTGCGTGTGGCAGAAGTGTGACTTGCGCCGGCACGGCCAACCAAAAACTGATGAGTATATTAAGTAACTTCATGACGCCTCCCGACCTCAATATTCGCCTCGACCCATATCTCAAACGATATCTCGAACTACGTCTCAAATGACGCCTCAACATACGGTCGCCCAGCCTAAAACAATTGTCACGGCCTTTGACGCGGCTTGTAGGCACATACATCGGCCCTCGCAATATGGTAATGTGTCGGGTTCAAACATATGAAAAAAATTATTATTATCTCCTTAGCCTCAGTCTTCTTAATATCGGCCGCGCTCACCGCCTATGTAATGCTTTTGCACTCGCAATTGCCGAACTTAATCACGGTGAAAGATTACGAGCCGCTGCTAGTAACCCAAGTCTATGACCGCTCAGGCGCCAAAATCGGTGAATTTGCTCGCGAAAAAAGAGTGCTGACCCCGTTTAAAGATATCCCCAAGGTCGTGGTGAACGCATTTCTGGCCGCTGAAGATTCAACGTTTTTCGAACACAGTGGCATTAACTATCTCGCAACCTTGCGCGCTTTTTTGGTCAATATTAAGGCCGGCGAAAAAGTGCAGGGCGCCTCGACTATCACCCAGCAGGTTGCGCGCTCACTTTTGTTGTCGCGCGAGAAAACCTATTCTCGAAAAATCAAAGAGGTTTTACTTTCGTATCGTATGGAGTCTCATCTTACAAAAGAAGAGATTCTCTATCTCTATTTAAATCAAATATTTTTGGGCCAAAACTCTTACGGTATCGCCGTGGCCTGCGAAACTTATTTTAATAAGAGCCTGAAAGATATCACTTTACCAGAGGCAGCACTTTTGGCCGTTATCCCGAAGGCGCCATCTGAATTAAACCCGATTCGCAACCCTGAGCGCGCTAAAGAGCGTCAGCACTACGTCCTGCGGCGAATGTCAGAAGATAAACTGATCACCCCGCAAGAAGCCGAGAAGGCCGCGGCCACCCCGATCAAAATTTATATTCGTAAAAATTATTGGGAGCTCGCGCCGTACTATCTCGAAACTGTTCGCCAAATGTTAATCGGCAAAATTGGCGAAGAAGAAGTTCTCGATAAGGGCCTAAAAATCTACACGGGTCTTGATTTACCAAAGCAAGTTGAAGCCCAAAAGCAAGTGCAAGCCGGCTTACGCGATCTCGACAAGCGCCAGGGCTATCGCGGGCCCGACGAGAATATCGACGACGCCGAAAAAATTGCGATGATTCTTCTCGAAACCCGCAATGATCTTATTGAAAAGCAAGCGGCCTTTAAAGTGATGGGGCCTGACGGCAAATACCCACCACTCGCCCCGCTCAATTTAAACGGAGTCGACGCCACTAAAAAACCATTGCCGGCTCTGGCTGATTATATTCCGCATGGTGAAATTGTTAAGGCCGTGGTCACGCGCGTAGATGACGAGTGGGGCCTGACTTATGTTCGCTTTGCCGAATCAAAGGGCTTAATTGATTTTCAATCGATGAAGTGGGCGCGTAAACCTGACCCGACAAAAGATGCGCGCTGGGCTCAAGACGATGTTAAGAAACCAAGCGAAGTTTTAAAAAAAGGCGACGTCATTATGGTGAAGGTCGTAGACGGCGCGTTTTCTTCGTCGCGCATAAACGACATTTTGAAAGATAACAAAAAAGAGCAAAAGAAAGATTACAAGCGCCCCGAGGGTTTGCCTGAGTTCAAAGATTTTGCGCTGGTTGAGCTAGAGCAAGAGCCAAAGACTGAAGCCGCGCTTTTATCTGTTGATCAAAAAACCGATGAAATCATTGCGATGGTCGGTGGTTACGATTACAACCGCTCAAAATTAAATCGCACAATCCAAACCGCTCGACAAACCGGCTCGTCGTTTAAAACGATCGTCTACACGGCGGCTCTTGATAAAGACTACACCGCTGCTACGCCGATTCTTGATGCGCCGATTGTCTACGAAGAAGAGCAAGAGGCGAAAGGCGACGACGCAGATGACGAAGACACCGTCGTTAAAAAATGGAAGCCCACAAACCACTCGAATAAATTTGTCGGCGATATTTTATTTCGCAATGCCCTGATTCGTTCACTTAATGTGCCGAGTGTTAAGGTTCTCGAAAAAGTCGGGGTCAGCACGGCCGTTGATTACGCTCGTCGCATGGGCATTTTCAGCCCGCTCAATCTTGATTTTACCTTGGCACTTGGCTCAAGCAGTATCACGCTTTACGAAATGACCAAGATGTTTGCGCAAATCGGCCGCTTGGGCCATCGTTCGCGCCCCGTTCTTGTGCACAAAGTTGAAGACGCCTCGGGCAAAGAGATTCTTGGCACCGTCTACATGGACGAACGCTTTACCGATCAGCTCACTAAAAACGAAGAAGAGTTCGAGCGCCGACGCCAAAATGTTCTCGCTTATCAAAAGTTAATAGAAGCCGGCCAACCCTACGTCTACGACCCAAAGGCCGCCGCGGCTGCTGTTGCAACGGCGAACGCTGCAAATGCCGCCGCCGCTCAGGCCGCGACCCAAGCTGACCCGAATGCAGACCCCGCCGCCACAGCTGCAGCTTCACCCGGAGCTTCGCCCGTGCCCGTTGCGCGCGATGCTTCGAAAGAGCCGCCGATTTATTTTAAAGACCCCGATCAACTGATTCGCCCTCAAACCGCTTACGTTATGACAAGTCTGCTTCAAGGCGTCGTCGACGAACCCGGCGGCACCGGCGCAGGGGCAAAATCTCTCGGCCGACCCGTGGCTGGTAAAACCGGCACCACCAATCAATATTACGACGCTTGGTTTTTGGGCTATACGACCGACATCGCGACCGGCGTTTGGGTCGGTTACGACCAAGAAAATACCCTTGGCCGCGGCGAAGTTGGCGGCCGCTCGGCTTTGCCAATTTGGGTTGAGTATATGAAATTTGCTCACGACGGTGTACCGGTAAAAAACTTTCCGGTGCCTGACGGTATCACTTTTTCAAGCATCGACAACGACTCGGGCAAATTAGCTTCGCCGTCATCGAAGGTTGTCATCAAACAGGCTTTTATTAACGGTACCGAGCCAAAAGACACTCAAGATGAGCCAACAAGCGGCGCGCAAGAAAGCCAAGATTTCTATAAAGACGATTTGTCTCAATAATATGGCGTTAGAATCATGAAAAACATCCACCTTTGGGGCGTCAAACAGAACAATCTCAAGTCGATCGAGGTGAGAATCCCGATCGGCTCGTTTACTGTGATCTGTGGCCCAAGTGGCTCGGGCAAAAGTTCGCTCGCCTTTGAAACCCTCTATGCCGAAGGCCAGCGACGCTATATCGAGAGCCTTTCAAATTACACCAAACAGTTTTTAGCAAAAGCCCCGAAGCCCGACATTGAAGGCATCGAGAATATCCCGCCGGCGATTTCGCTAGAACAAAAAAATAGCGTTAAGTCGTCACGTTCGAGTGTTGGCACTTCGACCGAGATTGTCGATTTCTTGCGATTGCTATATGAGAAAGTCGGTCGCGCCTTTTGCCCGACCCACGATGTTGTTCTCGAAAAAGATTCTCCGTCGCATGCTATTGGTAAAATTTTGAAACATTTCGGCGGCAAGCGCGGCTTTTTACTCGCGCCCATTTACACTGGTAAAAACCGAACGCTGGCTGACAAAAAACTACTCGCGAGCCTGCTGCAAGACGGAGTTTTGCGAATTTATGTTGCCCCGAAAAAATCGAAAAAGAAACCGAAGGTCGTGCGCGAAGAAAGCGGCAGCTATTCTATTGTGCCGGTCGGCGAGATCATTGAGCTTTCAGCAAAAACAAAATTGCCGAAGGACGAATTCTACGTTGTTATCGATCGCGTGGTTTTTGACGCCGCCGAGCGCTCGCGCCTCACTGATTCGGTCACGCAGGCCTATCATCTTTCGCTCAAGTACAATTCTCATCTCAATTTCGGTCGGGCCGAAGCCCTCACCACTGACGGTGACCGTCTTTTGATTAGCGAAGAAGTTTCGTGCAGCGTTTGCGGCTACCAGTTTCCGGATATCCATTCGAGTCTTTTTAGTTTTAATTCTCCGGTCGGGGCTTGCGCCACTTGCAAAGGCTTCGGCAATATTCTTTTAATCGACGAAGCGAAAGTTATACCGAACCCGGCGATTTCAATTGCTGAAGGGGCCATCAAGCCCTTCGCAATGCCGTCTGCGGCGCGCGACAAACGCCACCTCATTAGTTTCTGTAAGAAAAAAGGCATCGATATTCACACGCCGTGGCGCGAGCTTAGCAAAAAAGAGCGCGATATGCTTTGGCATAAGAGCGACGAATTTTGGGGCGTTGAGGGGCTTTTCGAATATCTCGAAACCAAGAAATACAAAATGCATGTGCGGGTTTTTCTGGCCCGCCACAAAAGCCCCTTTCTTTGCCCCGATTGCAAAGGCGCGCGCCTGAAGGCCGAAGCTTTGCAAGTTTTTGTCGGTGGCAAAACAATCGCCGACCTCTGCGCGCTGACAGCTGAAGATCTTTTGAAGTTTGTTAATAAACTCGAGCTTTCTCCGGCTGAAAAAGAAATCTGTGCCGAACCGTTTCGCCAAGTGGCCGCGCGCCTCAAATTTTTAGGCGACGTCGGCATCGGTTATTTGACCCTTGATCGGCCGACCAAAACTCTTTCTGGCGGCGAATACCAGCGCATGAATTTATCTAATCAGCTCGGTGTCGGCCTTTCGCAAACGCTCTATGTTCTCGACGAGCCGACCATTGGGTTGCACCCGCGCGACAACGATCGTTTGATTCAGGTGCTTCATGGCCTCAACCAACTGGGCAACACTCTTGTTGTCGTTGAGCACGATCACGACGTTATTAACAACGCGACTCATGTTCTCGAAATGGGCCCCGGCTCGGGGCATTTGGGCGGCGAAATTATTTTTGCCGGCACTCGCAATGATTTTTACGATAGCCCGAAGTCAACAACGGCCCCTTATTTAAAACCGGGTCGCAAATGGGTGCCCCAGCGAGACCCCCGGCCGGTCGATATCAATAAATACAAATATGTTCTCGATCTCAAGGGCTGCCGCGGCCACAACCTCAAAGATATTGATGTTAAAATCCCGCTGAATAGAATCGTGACTGTTACAGGCGTCAGCGGCTCTGGCAAATCGAGCCTTATCTCAAATACTCTCTATCCGATATTGGCGCGCCAACTCGGCCTCGAATTTTTGCCAACTCTCGAGCACGACGAACTTAAAGGCGGCGAACACGTAAAGAATGTGCTCTTCATCGATCAATCACCGATCGGCACCACGGCCCGCAGCAACCCCGTCACCTACATGAAGATCTACGACGCCATTCGCACCGTGATGGCGTCATCGAACGAGGCGCAGCAACTTGGCTACACCGCGAGTACATTCAGCCTCAATATCGACGGCGGCCGCTGCCCGGTTTGCAAAGGCCTCGGCATTGAAATTATCGACATGATGTTTATGGACGATCTCGAAATACCTTGCGACACCTGCGACGGTAAAAAATTTCGCCCCGAAGTTCTTGAAATCACCTATCGCCATAAAAATATTCATGAGATTCTCAACATGACGGTCGTCGAGGCCATGGACTTCTACGTCAACTACCCAAACATTCGCCGCCCGCTCTCTCTGCTAAAAGAAGTCGGCCTCGAATACATCACCCTGGGCCAAAGTGCCCGCTCGCTCAGCGGCGGCGAGAGCCAGCGCCTAAAAGTCGCGCGTGAAATCTCGATGAGCCAGCAAAATTCGACGCTCTATATATTAGACGAACCTAGCACCGGTCTTCATTTTCGCGAAATTCAGCTGCTGATTAAAATTCTCAATCGCCTGGTCGATGCGGGCGGAAGTGTGTTGCTCATCGAGCACAATCTCGAATTGATACACGCCTCTGACTACATTATAGACCTTGGCCCAGAGGCTGGTAAGCGCGGTGGGGTCGTGGTTGGGGCTGGTACTCCAGAAGAAATCATGAATAACTCTAAGAGCTTAACTGGGCAGTATCTAAAAAAATACCTGCCTTAAGTTGTCTAGAAATTTGACGATAAGTCTAATAAGGCAATTGGACTGTCAACGAATTTTTAGACAGAGGTTAAAGCGCATGATTAATTGGGATGAATTCGAACACATACATGTCATTAAGAAGTTAAAACAGATTCTCGCCTCTTGGTGGAATGTCGACATTATCTTCACAGACGAACGCGGCTTTGTTCGCGGCCCAGAAATGAAAGCGGCGCACTTCGTAAACCCAGCCGTTAAACTTTTTCTAAGTAAAGAAGCCGGCTCAGAGAATCTCTCTGAAGTTGTCAGCAAGTCGATGGAAACCCTTCGCGCCTCAAACAGCCGCTACCTCGTTAAAAAGTGGGATATGTCTGGCTTCGATATTGCCATTTTACCAATCGTGATCGAAAATGAATTTATGGGCCACGTGGTTGCTCTCGGTTTCTTGAAAGACTCTGAAGCCCCCCAGCGAATCAATGAAGTTCGCGAACGTCTCGCCGCTTTTGGCGCCAACAACGACGCCATTCAGGCCGCGCTCGCAAAAATTACCGGCATCGAAGATCAAGATCGCGAACATTTTATCGAATTGATAGAACTCGTGGCTCAAGAAATCGTGACTCTTCACCTTGAAATAACCTCGAGAGAGAATCGCATTCGCGAGCTGAACAAAGAGCTCGGCAGTCGTTACAAATATGACAACATGATTGGTAAGTCGAAGCCCATGCAGAACCTCTATAGCATGCTCGACAAAATCAAACTGGCCGAATCAACTTGCCTAATTCAGGGTGAAAACGGAACGGGCAAAGAATTGATTGCCCGAGCGATCCATTACAATTCTCCTCGAAAAGACAAATCATTTATTATTCAAAACTGCTCGGCCTTTAACGACAACCTTCTCGAATCAGAACTCTTTGGTCACGTGAAGGGTTCATTTACCGGCGCCGTAAAAGACAAAAAAGGTCTTTTTGAAATGGCTGATAAAGGGACTTTCTTTCTCGACGAGATCGGCGACACTTCGCCGACTATGCAGGTAAAACTTCTACGCGTGCTGCAAGAAGGTACGTTTATACCGGTGGGTTCAGTTGAACCACGTCGAGTGAATGTACGAGTTGTTGCCGCCACCAACAAAAACTTGAAAGAGATGGTTGACCAAGGTTTGTTTCGTGAAGATTTATACTATCGTTTGAACGTTATTAATATTTTTGTGCCGCCTTTACGAGAGCGCAAAGAAGATATTCCAATTTTGACAGAGTTCTTTTTGAACCGCACAGGCGAACAGCACGGCAAGAAAGTTTTGACTAAGCGTGCGCTAGAAAAACTCTATGATTACGCTTGGCCCGGTAACGTGCGCGAATTGCAAAACGAGATCGAGCGCGTGGTGGTGTTGGCCGGCACAGAGACCAAAATCACAGCTGAAATGCTATCGCCAAAAATAATGGAGCTCTCTGACAAGAATAAAGTTCAGGGCGCCCGACTTCACGGCAAACTAAAAGATGCCCTCGAAGACCTCGAGCGCGATCTGATTCGCGAAGGCCTTCGCCGCACTGGCTGGAACAAATCAAAACTCGCAAAAGAACTGGGCATCAGCCGCGCGGGCTTGATTATGAAAGTCGAAAAGTATGGGCTCGATAAACGCAAAATGCTGAAGTAAATTATAATTCTTTCGCGAACGACAAAGAGTTCGCTAGGGGTCAGCCCTAGCGCAACCGTGAAATTAATTTGGGTAGATAATTCTACCCTTTTTTCGCTTTAAAATACCATTGCAATTACAGCTACTTACGTTGGTCTTTTGCAAATAATTTCTGTCTGAAATTTAGTCGATTATTTTTCGCAAACTCGGCACGGCTTTTGTATTAAGAGCTCTCGAAAGAGAGAAACAAAAGCATGAATCAGAGAGAACAAAATACTCAGTCTGTCGAAAAAACAGTCGCTCGCCTTTCAGGCGTTGTTGAAAAACAGTTCGGCTGTAAGCTCGACTACGAGCCCATCGATGCTATCACCCATGACCACGGCTCAAGCTCTGAGACGTTCTATACCGACCTTCGCAAAGGCGAACCAGTTTCGGCTGGCGACTGGGTTTTCTTTCCGGTTTTTGTTAGCGGCGACTTGGCGGGAGCGGCTCGCATCCCGAACCGTGACGAAATCACCCACCGTACTCTTAGCTATTTGCACTCCGTTATTAGAATGGTGATCGAGAGTCGCTTGACTAACAGCGACCACGTCGAACTTTTGCAAGAGCTCGAGCAAAATCTGCGGGAGCAAACTGAAAACAAAGGCGCGGCGGCCGGTATCCAATCTGCTGTCTCGGCCCCGACGCCGATACGACCGGACAATGTGGTTCGCTTTCGCGACTACCAAGACAACCCTTTTCCGTTACCGAAGAGACCGACCACTCGGCCGCTTAATTTTTCGTTTTTAATCGAGAGCCGAAGCTCAGAAGATATTTTTAAGATGGCGCTTGAAATTCACAGTCGCTCAGGTCGCTTTGCGTTTTTGCCGTTTCGTGATCTTTCACCCGCGGCACTTGATTCAGCCGACTCTTTCAAAAGCCTCGGCCCGCTTACGGTTTTTGTCGCCGACATTACGACGCTGACCTTTGACCAACAGCGCGCTTTGGTGACGTTTTACACCTCGGCTCGCGACAAAGACGGCCCACAAATCGTGGCCGGCACACTGATGACGGTCAGTGAACTTAAGCGCACGCATAAGATTTTACCTGAACTTTGGCCCTATCTTTCGGTCGGGTTTCTGGCCATGACTCAGCCCTTCGAGATCTACAAAAAAGAAAACTTGCTCGAGTTCTTCTACGATAGTCTCACCGGCCGCAACCTAACCTAAATAGCCGCGAACGGGGCCTAGCTAACTTCTAGCTAGACCCAAACTCAAAGCCAGTTCACAAGTAGCTAAAAATCTGTAAACATTGACGAATGGCACCACAAAATAAAGACTTGCCCGCGGCCACTCATACTTTTCTCGCTAAAGCTTTAGGCACCGATTTGCCGGGCAAGACAGCCGAAAATATTTCGATCATGCAATTGGCAGGTGATGCGAGTTCGCGGCGCTACTATCGCGCCGTGCACGACAGCGCCTCAGGCGAGCAATCATACGTTCTCATGGTCTGGGAGCCCTTCACGGACGACGGCAATTACCCGTTCTTAAATGTGCGCGCTCACTTTGAAAAACACGGCGTGCACGTGCCGAAGGTCGTCGCCCAAGCCCCTGAGCTTGGCCTGGTTCTTCTCGAAGACTTAGGCGATCTTACCCTCGAACGTAAGTTTTGGGAGAATCAAAACCAAACCCAAGCCTTGCCCTACTACAAACTTGCGATCGACGAAATCATTAAGATCCATTACCCCGCGACCCAAGATTCGAATGCCCCGTGCGTCGCCTTTAAGGTTTTCTTCAACACCGAAAAACTTTTGTGGGAGATGAACTACGGCCGCGAGCACCTCATCGAAAAGTTCAGTCGAATTCAGTTGGCCACAGGCGTGCGCAAAGAGCTCGATGATATTTTTACTGATATTTGCTCAACCCTTGATCGCGAAGAGAAATTTATCTGCCATCGTGATTATCACTCGCGAAATCTAATGCTTAAGAATAATAAAATTCGCGTTATCGACTTTCAAGACGCACGCATGGGCTCGGTGCAGTATGACCTGGTGTCTCTTGTGCACGATTCGTATGTCGACTTAAACGACGTAGTTAGAGGCGAAATACTCGATTATTATTTGCAACAATCGAAGCAATACAGAGCGAAGCCAATGTCGCGCGATCATTTTCACGAAATTATGCGGGTGCAAACAATTCAGCGTTGCTTTAAAGCCTGCGGCAGTTTTGCAAGCTTCTATAACACGCGCGAAGATTTGCGCTACCTCAAATATTTGCAGCCGACGGTGCGAAAAGTGGCGGCGACCCTTGAGGCTTACCCGAAGTACAAAATATTTCTTTCGATTATTAAAGACCATGGTTTAACTGAACTCGATTATCTCAACCCGACCGCTTTGCGCTAACACGCTTCGAGAGTGCAATGAACGCTGAACTGCTTTGTGCTGGCCTCGGCACCCGCTTTCGCCCCACCACCGACAGGGTCGCAAAACCCGCGTTGCCTTTTTTAAATCTACCGCAATTGGCGTACTCGCTGGTTTATCTCGAAAGCCTCGGTCTCGAAAATTTAGTTATTAACACGCATCACTTGCCACAGACCGTAGAGTCGGCAGTGCGCGGGCTTACTAAAGCCTCGGGCGGCAAATACAATCTGCATTTTTCGAACGAAACAAAAATTCTCGGAAGCGGCGGCGGTATAAAAAATAACGCCGCCCAACTCACTGGCGAAAATTTTCTAGTTATTAACGGCGACGAAATTATTCTATTCAATCACGATTACGGCCTGAAACCGCTTATTGATTTTCATCGCCAATCGGGCGCGCTCGCAACTTTACTGACCACAGATCACCCGGCCGCGGGCCTCACGCTTGGCGGGGTCTGGGCCAACGCCGATGGGCTTGTGACAAAGCTTGGCGGCACCGACCCTAATCGCAAAGAAAAGGCCCAACATTTTACCGGCGTTTTTATTTTCTCAGAGCGCGTGTTTAAATACATGCCGGCCCACAGCTTGCCGTTTCATATTTTCAATCATTGCCTCGAGCCCGCCATGATCAGAGGCGAGAAGGTTTTCGCCTATCACGACCCGAGCCTTCTCTGGCTTGAGACCACAGATCTCAACAGCTATCTCGAGTCGACGCAACGAGCGCTGATTGAGCTTGGCCAAGATTCTGTTTTCGGCCGTCGCCTCAATAACGTCTTCGCCCGCTTCGGCTTTACCTATGAGCGCATCGGCGAAGCACAATGGGTTTCAAAAGGCTCGGTCTTTAATGGCGCACTCAACCCGGGTTCGTTTTTACTGATGGGCCCCGAAAGCTACGTCGACGCCAATGTTGAAGTGCGCGACTTCGCCGTTCTCGGCGCCGACTCGCGTGTTATGCAGGGCTTAATCGAATCATCCGTCATCGCACCAGGAGTGCACATCAACGAGATGACTTCGCTACGCCGACAATTAATTGTTTAATATTTTCAGTTTTAGGAAAGGCGCTCTTAGCTAGCGACGCGGCGACGGCGGCTGCTGACCCGCGCGTGGGGCCGGCGCTGGCACTGACCCCGGTTGTTGGCCGACAAAAATATTCTCTTTTGATTTTTCTTGATACTTGCGCGTGATCATTTCAAAAATATCATCAACTTGCGAGCCGATTAATTCTCCACTGGCAAGTGTGCGAGTCAAACCCGCTGTTGTCGGGCCCTTCGGCTTTTGCATCCCGCCCAACGGAGTATCATTTGTATATTCATATTTAACGCCGCCACCCGAACCACCGCCGCCACCACCGCCAGCAACTCCGACGGATGAGACTTTCATTTTATCGTTTATGGCCTTTATCAATGCATCGGCTTTACCAACTTCGTCTTTTCCGATAATCCCTGCCGCCGCCATCGATTGACCAGAAGCCAAAGCACTCGCCGGGAATTTACCCTTCGGAGTCGAAATTGAATTATCAGCTGGGTTATATTTGTAACCATTTGACGAGGCGATGTTGCCCAAACAAACAAGGTCGGCTGGAGCACAATTGCCATTTGGCCCACCGCCGAAACCGCCAGCGCCTGGTGTGCTTGGCGTCGGATTTGGCCCATAACCACCAGCACAACTTGTGTCACCTGGTGTACATAGCCCTGCCCCGTTACTTAAATCTCCCTGGGTACTTCCGGCGCCTGCCATGCCCGCCGCACTAGTTGCGGTGTTGGCCACCAAGCTGGCGCACATTACGCAAGTCATCGTACACGCGGCCGCCTTGCAGGTATGACATGCCGTACAGGTATAATAAGCCCCAGCGCCACTTGCTACGACACTAATACCGCCTGCAACTTGCGTAAGGCCGGCAGAGGCTGATCCGCCCTGCGCCCAGCCGTTGCTTGAAGTGAGAACTACAATTGAAATGGCCAATAAAATTCGGGTGGCAAACACCGAGCGGTAAAATTGCGAGCTGCTCATTAGTTACCTCCGACTCCGCGTTTCATTTTCTTGAGGGTGTCGCAGTCGTATAATCCGTCACGTAGACAAACGACGTAAAAGCGATTTGAGATTTTTTCGAAGATGTCGTCGTGAGCTGGGCCGATGTCGGCGGCTTTCGAAGCGAGGCCGCGAAAGGGGCCTCTCGGCGCGCCGTCTTTGCCGCCGGGTAAATAATTTTTAAGATTGAGTGGCTTACCGAGAACATTGTTGGTGCCGCCGCCGTAGCCGCTGAAACCGCCGTTTGAACCCGAGGCCATGTGTGGGCCGGCCGAGTAGCCATTGCCCGAGGCGATGCCGCGTAAAATACTTGTGTCATAGCCGCCGCCCGCTTTACCAGCTGGGCCGCCCGAACTGCCGCCGCCACCGCCACCGCCTCCACCAAGGCCGCCACTCGCGCCGCCGCCTTCAGTTTTAGCGAGACCCTTCGACGAAGCATCTGTTGTTGGCGGTATCGCAAGCTGCGGGTTTTCTGGCGAAGTCGGCAACCCGCCGTACAAAGAATTTGCATTTGAATTCGACCCGTCTGGCACTCCGCCGGCCCCATAACCTGGATTGTTTCTCATTGCTGACAACAGCGCCGAACAATTGGGGTCTTGAGCCGCACCTGGGCGATTGCACTGATATTGGCAAAACGGAGTCACCGCCTGCGCCGGCTGCGTGCAATCAGGGTTAGCAAAAGCATTCTGCTGATTGTTCGCTTGATCTTGGCACATGGCCGCGAACTTACCCGACATTTGCGACGCCACCACTTGCTGTCGAACCGCGACGTTGGCATTGGCCGAGCTAATACAAAGATTATTTAACGAATCGAGAGCGTCTTTTACGCTGCCGATGGTTTCAAGATCAACCGCGCATTGCCCGCGCAATTCGACCTTATCAAGTTTTTGATAATCACTTCGCGCTTGGGTCAGCTTCGAAGTGCAAGCCGACTTACAGGCGTTCACCTTCAAACTGCATTTGCCCGACATAAAGGTTTGTAAAGCCGTCATCGCATAAGCCGCATCTTTCATTCGGCCGCAAGCGTCGGTGATCGAACCAGCCGGAACAGACACCGCCGCTGACGCTAAAAATTGAAATGCCTGCCCCGCCCAGGTGCTGTCTTGTGCTTCAGCATCGGTGCTCGGGTCGCTGGTAATACAGCTCGCCGGGTTGCCGCAACATTTGTCAGCCAAAGTCGCAGCCTGCCCACAATCTTGCGCTTTAAGTTCAGCTAAAATTTCAACATCAGATTTAGATCGAAAGCTGCCATAAAATGCCGCACGATCGCTGCCGATATAATTAGAAATACACGCGCCCGCTGGCAGACGACCCGCCGAGTTCGAAGCACCGTACGCCGAGTTTAAATTGGAGTTGTTGGTGGTTCCGCCACTGGGATCTGCATGATTACAAAAACCTTTAGAATCAACTGTGTCAACTGGCGAGGGGCATTTACCGTCGGTCGCTGCCACCCAACAAATCGGGGTGTTCGCCATGTCAACGCCGGACTGATAGCCGCTCGGGCACGCCGCCTCAGCGGGTGTGATAAACGCCACCGTTATTAATCCGAGAACAAATAAAAACCCTAATCGAAATTGATCTTTATCCATGCAAGACTAATCGGCACTTTGACAGTCTCACTTTAGACCAAAGTCGTAATTATTCGACTATTGTCCGACTTTCTCAAAATGAGACACTTAGAATTTATTTTAACGTTTTACTTCGCCATAAAGGCACGAATGCCCGCGATGTCATCCGTTGTTAAATAGAAATACCCGTCGCTAGACATCACGCTTGGGGGTTGACTCGCCAATGGCACAGAGAACTGCTCACAATTAGTCGCCCCGGCGTAGGTGTCGCAAAGGCCAAAGGCATGTCCCAGTTCGTGAATTAACGTGGGGTAAGTCGAAGCAAAAATAACATCTGGGGCCGTATCCACCAGCTGCGCAACATCGGCCGATGTTAAGTGATTTTCAAAACTCACGTAGCTAACGGCCTGCAAAAGACCGAAATTTACACGCCCCAGAGCTTTGCCAAGATCGGTCACCACTTCTTTAAAATCCAAAGTGTACGCGTTGGTGCCATTTGTAGAAACAAATTCAAATTTCGGATCTATCTTAACTCTTTGATAGAATTTACCAGTCTCAAACTGCAAAGCTTTTTCACATGCCCCGCTAGGGCAGCCCGAGTCTGGCGAAATGTCGATCTTCAAATTAAAGTCGTCGCCGCCACAACCAATTCTTGAAATCCTCACTTCGCTTTTGCCAAAGTTTGCGGCCTGAAGCCAAAGAGAAAGTGCCATTCGAACTTGCAATTCAATTGAATTTGAATCGAAGTCCTTTGGGTCTTCATTATTGATACAAAAATTTATTTGTTTATTTAGTTTCAAATATTGACCAAAATAAGAAGCTCGACGGCCAGCCAACCCTCTATCACCCATAATCCCCCAAGCCATCGCGCTTGAACTCAGCACTTGAGCGGCGACAAGAACGGCTGCGGCAATCGCCGATAAGCTAAATGGCGATCGTGTTTTCTGCTGCTTAAAATTTTGTGGCGTCATGGGGGGCTCCTGTGAAGAAAATCAGTTACCACAAGAGCAAAATTGAGGCCAATAGAACTCAATTTTTCGAAGAGTCTGACTATTTTTTACATCAAAATCATGCGAGGTTCTAGGTGGTTAGGCGCCCACCGAACCACTTCTGAACGCCGACATCTAAATAACCATTTGCCTGCCGACAAAGAGTTCAACACTGGGCCCAAAATTGGCTAAATCTCTCCGGGGGCGCGGCGAAGGCCCCCTTCTACCGTATCATGATTTTCGACACAACGAAGCTCGTACAGGCATCGCTCAAGCTGTGGGCACATTATCGGCCCCGCTAGCGCCGAGAGCTCTTGCGAAGAATAGAATTGGCCAGGCGAAAACTCCGACACATTTAGATTAATTTTGTCGACGGCGGGGCGGAGTATTTTCAAAAACAATTCGATGCGAATCGTAAAACTATGTTTGAAATCAAAACCAGCAACATGAGCAATTGGGCCCTTGAGACCCGTTTGATGTTCAAGTTCGCGAAGTGCCGCTTGCTCAACGGGCTCACCGGCCCGTACGTGCCCCGCTGCCGGTGACGAATAAAAATAGTCACTCGGCGAATCGCTTGTCTGACGTGCCCGCTTAATTACGCAGAGACGCCCGCTTGGGTCGACAACCAACGTGTGCACCACCCGATGCGACAGCCTCAAGCGATAGACGTCGGCCTTCGGCGCATAGCCAATCACCTGATTATGATCGTCAATTATGTCTAGTAACTCACCCTCGCGCATAAACACCTTCGTTTGCCGCCTCGAAATTGAGGTCGCACAGAAGGGGTTATCGCAAGACTCATGCCACTGTATTTTTAATTTATTCGGACGGCATAAGTACGCTGCACTCAAGCCGCGTACGCATTAGTTTTTTTAAAAAAGCAAAATCTCATAACTTGGAATAAATCGTCCGAGAAAAAACTGAGACGAACGAAAGCTGAATATATAAGTCTAAAATTACGGACGTTCGAAAACGTGATTTGCCGGGCCTCTATCGCTTGGCTTGATCCAAAGATCTGAGCACGCCGTGAGCGAGAGTAGATAAAAGATGACCCCGACCAAAAATAGTTTTTTCATGCAAACCCCCCGTTTAGAGAACCTTCAACGAACCGGCGGTGAACCCTCAGAAAACCTTCGGTGCACCTACAGCTAAGACACTCACCGCGCCGCGCACGATTAATGACTTTCGTCTTGGGTCTAGATCGGCTTTGGTCGAGATTTCTTAAGGCTGCGGGGGTAAAACTAGACTTTGTTCTAGGTAAAAATTCGAGCAAAAAGTCGGGCAAAACATCCGGTGAGACATCTGGCAAAACGATGGTCGAAGCCTTCGCCGAATCAATTGCTAACGCAAATTTTGAAATTTACCAATCGGCCGGTATCGCATTTGCGATCGTGCCGTTTTGCCCAGCTCCGCCTAATGGCAAAGATTTAGTGAGCATTTCTGGCGATATAATTTTGACTGAGTACCCAGTTCGCCCGCCGCCATCAACACAACCGCCCGGGGCCGCCGGGGTCGAAGGCTGAAAGCTATCATCCGTCGAATTGCAATGGCCGAACCGATCAACCGGAAAGCTAAAATAGTCGGCGTAGTTCGGCCCACCCACCCAAGAGGTCAGCAAGTGTTCGCGCTTTCGTACGTACCAAAACTCGTTGGCCTTGTGCAAAAGATCGATTGTCGTTTTCATCTGATCTTTTACCGAAAAATCCCAGAGCGAAGGGTCGTGAGTTCGCTGGCCAAGATCGCCGTAGATCGAAGTCTTTGGAATGCCCAAACGATCGGCGTTAAACTCAAGTGCCGGCAAATATTTTTTACCGAAATTTGGCTGAATCGAATAGTAGGTGATATCAAATAAATCGGGCGCTACGGCCGCGAGCTCAAACGGTCGAAACGGTGCCGTCACCTGATTGCGATATGCCAACGAATCGTGCGGCCCACCATAAAACGTACTAAATATACTCGCGTAATCGGTAAAGTTTGAAGCGACCCCACCCTGATTGCTGACCGGGTTAAATAAATTAGCTAAAGACTGCAAATAGTTTGAAGCGGTCTCACCGTAAATGTCGCCCGGATAGCGCGAATACCCTGGCAAGATCTGGCGCACCTGACTAGCTCTTATCGCGCCACCCGCGCCCAATCTTGGTGGTGCTCTTTCTTGCAACTGCGGCCCGCTTGATTCTGAATTGCCATTGGGCCAAAGTTTGCCGTACCAGGGCCCGACGCGGCCACCAAACGGCTGTGCGTAGGCGCGCGCCACAAATGGCGTCGAGCGCGAAGTTGGCGAAAACATCTGAGTGGGGGTCGAAGTCGCTTTCGCGGCAACGTAGACCCAATACCAAGGGTTTTTCTCAACCCCGAGTGATAGACGTCGCGGGTCGCCGACGCCAAAAGATCGAAGGGCTACGACATAGTTATGCAGCAGATCCCACTCGGCTGGCAATGAGCCCGGAAAGACCCCTTGCAAAAAGGCCACGTCGTAATGCTGTGGCTGATCAGAAACGAGCCTTGCAACGGCCGTACAGCTATTACTTGTACCCACGACATCATCGTAAACAACAGAAAAATAAACTTCAATTTCGGGCAACCAATCTTTTTGCGATTTGCCTTCAAGCGGATTTTTTAATTCAAACTTGGGGTGGGATCTCAAATTTGAATCGGTGAGGTTTTTTTCAAAAGTTTTTTTAGCACCTTGATAAATGCTATAACCATCGAGATCGAGCATGTCGCCTTGGTTGCCATCCATTTTCAGACTCAGGTTTGCGGCGATTGCACGTATCACTTTTTTGCGATTTTCTTGATCGAGAGCATATGACATCAAAATCGATGAAGCGTACCACCAATTGAACGTCGCAAAGGTATTGCATGTCTTTGCAATATGGGCCTGCCCCTTGATCGCCATCTGTTGAAAGATCAAATTGGCCGGTATGAACGGCGCGATCACCGGCGGTATCGGCACGTTCGGTACATTTGTATGTGGGCCTTTGCAAAGGTTATCGCCTTGCACATTGACCCAAGTTGGCGAGTACGCAATGCAGATCGAAAGCGGGTCTGGCCCATTCGAGGTGATGGCGCCGTAAGTTGAGCCTTCTGAATAAACCGTTGGTGCCCCGCTCGGGTGATCTTGGTAACCCATAGTGCCGAGATAATAGTATCGAAAATTTAATAATTTATAGGCCTGGCGAATTTGATAGTTGGTGTGGGCGATTACGTTGAGCATTTCAGCTTGCTTCTCAGCCGCGTAATACGCCGCTAGATCTGTTGCGTTCTGCAGATTAATTTTATCGTGCACCGCGAGCCCAATGTTAATCGCCATGGCAAAAAACAGAAATAGAACTTGAAAGATGAGCGCGACAAAGATCGCCATCTGGCCACGTTGATTGCGCACGCTATGGCGCCCACGCTGATCGCCTTCGCGTTTTAACGCCCGATTGAATTTTGACAAGCTCGCCATAGTGTCGCAAACTCTTTTGATGAGCGGTCGCCGAAGCGGCCGATTGACTGTCATAACTCTTGTCACGATTTTACCAAAGGGTGCGCGATGAATATACAATTTGGCTCGAAACTCACAGCCCTTTGGGCAGCTTCGTCGGTCATTTTTATGAGCCTCGCCCTTTCGATCCTGACACTCCCGACTTCCGCCCACGCCGACGGCCCCGCCTTTGAGGCTTACTACAAATTTTTCTTAGGTAACAAACATAGCGGCTTCGTCATTCAACGCTTCGAGGTTCACGACACCAAAAAAGAAATGATCTCGACCTATTACTGCTTTGTGAAAACGCCCAGCGGCTCGACCACCGAAAGTCTTCTGGCTTATTCTGACCTCAACTTCGAACCGATTTCTTATCAATACACCGCGCTGGCCGACGGCAAACCAAAACTCGTTGATGCGGTTTTTAAAAATAAAAAAATGACCGCGACCATCATCGAGAACGGGCGCTCTAAAAAAGTCACCTTGGCGGTAAAGCCCAACGGTTTTCTTTCGACGTTTCTAAACTACGTGATCTTGAAGAATGGCTTATCTACTGGCAAAAACTATAATTTCTTTGCACTGTCAGAAGAAGACCCCGCCTTTCACGAAGGCACCGCCAATATCGCCGCCGAACAAAAAGTAAAAAATATTGATGCCTTCAAAATTGATTTTAACTACAAAGGCGTCTCGTTCGTTGGTCTAGTTGCCAACAATGGCGAGCCACTTGGCACGCTTTCGCCCGAGCAAAATGCCAGCACCGAAATGGTCGCGACTCGCGCTGAAGCCGTGGGCTCATTGCCTTTTAACGAAAAGCAAATTTCGACTTTATTTAAGGGCCTGCCTGAAGGTAAAAATAATAAAATGAATCGCGCAACCGTAGTGGCTGAACCCGGGCGCTCGACTGTTGCGACCCCGACTCAAATGATCACCACCGACAGCGCGAAACCAGCAAATGCCGGCCAAATGCCAACGATGATCTCGCCACCGATGACTCCGCCAAAAACCAAGCCCAAAGGCCAGTGACAGCTTTTAACAAATCGTGATCAAATAGCTTGTTGATAAAATACCAATGCGGAACGTCTGTGGGTGAGGTATCTCGTGAGTAAACATATTGGCCAACTTTTATTTATTGGTCTTGAGGGCACCGAACTCAAGAAACATGAAGCTGATTTTATAATCAAAAATGACATTGGCGGGGTTACGCTTTTCGCTCGCAATTTAAAAACCCCGGCTGAGCTTCACAAACTCTGCTCAGACATATACAACCTTCATACAAAACTGCCGTCAAAGGCGCCGCTTTTTATCGCCATCGATATGGAGGGCGGGCGCGTTCACCGCCTAAAAGCCCCGTTCACTCAGTGGCCGTCGCTCGGCAAATTGGCCGCCCTCGATTCAACCGCCATGGCTTTTAAATTTGCAAATATGATGGGCGCTGAACTTCGCGCCGTGGGCATCAATCTTGATTTCGCCCCGTGCATCGATGTGCTCTCGAACCCGAAAAATGTTTTAATCGGCGATCGATCATTGGGCTCTGACCCTGAATACGTTGCTAAAATTGCCTCTGCTCTTGTGCGCGGCTACATCAAGGCCGGGGTTTTACCGTGCGCGAAGCACTTCCCCGGGCATGGCAATACGATTATCGATAGCCATTTAGATTTGCCGATCGAAGAAGTCGACATGAAGACTCTCGAAGGCCGCGAGTTGATACCATTTAAAAAAGCCTTTCGGGCCCGCATGGATCTCGTGATGACCGCTCATATTAAATTTAAAAATATCGACCCGACCTACCCGGTGACGCTTTCTCCTATTTTTATTAAAAAACTTCTACGCGAAGACCTGCGCTATCGCGGGCTTGTGATAACCGATGATCTCGATATGAAGGCCTTGGCCAACAATTACCCGAAAGCCGAAATTCCGGTTCTTGCGCTGCAGGCCGGTTGCGACATTCTTCTTTATTGCAACGACTTCACTAGCCCCCCGATTGCGATCGACGCGGTCAATAAAGCCATTGCCGAAAAAAGAGTTTCGTCTACTCAGGTAGACGAATCTCTTGCTCGCGTTGCTGCTCTTAAAAAAGAAGTTTTGGCCCAGGCGGCGCCCCTGCCGTTTGCAGAGGCCACCAAAATTATCGGGCACCCTGAACACCTTCGCGTGGCCCGTGCCATTCAAGAAGGCGAAGTGCCGCAGGATCTGCGCGCTACCTAATATTCAGTAGCGCTCTAAAAGCGCTACCCAATATTCAGTAGCGCCACTTTGCCGCTACCTAGTGTGGTAGCTGGCAGCCTTTAACTGATAAATCGATTTCGCGATTGGCATTTAGACAAGTGTAAATTTCGTATGTCTCTTGGCCGTAAGAAAGACCCTGTTTATAAAAAATGTTGCCCTTCTGATCGACTTCACATGGGTTATCCATGGTGCATTTTTCGCCGTTGTCGTTGCCGGTGTTATTGACGCCGATTATCGTGCGGGTGCCACTCAAAACAACAGGCGAGCCAGAAGTGCCACCGATGGTTTCGCAACCAGGCTGCGAATATCTCATCGAATCATTCATAACCCAGCCGGCCTCACGAAGCTCATTTACAAATGTGTCGATGGCACAAGCGTAGCCGCGATGCCAGTAGCCCGAAAGCACTTCAATGCTGTCTTTTTCTGATGGATGTTTTGAGGCCAAAGTCAGCGGCGAAACGCCCATTTGAGCTTTAATCTGCGCATAGGTTTGGCTCAACTTGTAGATCGTAATATCGGTTGTGGTCATTGTTGAGTACGTCGCTTCAACGGCCGTTACCGTACCCGCCGCTTCGAGGTTTGACTTCAACAAATTAAACGTACGATCACTCTGTTGATGATAAACAAATTGCCCCGGGGCTGGCATACCGGCTTCGAAACAATGGCCGTTTGTCAAAATCATCGCGCTATCAGAATCGACGCTGTTTTCGAAACGAAATAAACTGCCTGAGCAATCTGAAAGCTCTGCGATGCCTTCGAAGTCGAATTGTTTTTCTGAAAACTGTAACAACATCTCTGGACGAAATTTTTGAGCTGAATATTTACCGTGCCCTGGCATCGGAAACGCGAACGCTTGGCTAGTTACTGTGGCGCTTGTCACCGCCAAGAAAATCGAAACTGCGAATAGTTTTTTAAACATGTTTACCCCCTCAGGTAGCAAAAATTCTTGCTGAAGTTTTCGACTACGTCGAGTGAAAACCGCCTATTTTCGGCACTTAACTTTCTTTTTTTCAAGTGGCCCAAGGGGCCCCTGCCCTGAGAAGCAATAGGGCGGCCCTCGCCGGCCCCCTTGAATGGCCTCGATATTGTACTGTTAAGACCTGTGTTCTGACCCGAATTTATAAAGGAGCTTACTTTAATGGAAAGCAAAAGCAGTTTTCGTTCACAATTGAGTTTTGTCGTTTCAATGATTCTACACGGCGCAGTGATTGCGCTTATCGCACTAGGCCCAAGCTTTCTCGGCACTAAAGGCGGCGACATTAATGGTGATAAACGCACAACGGTTGATTTCACTGTTGATAATAGCGCAAAGACAATCACCCCTGCGCTTGAGCAGCCAGCGGCTGCTCCGATAAAGGCCGAACCCGTAGCCGCCCCAGTGACAAAAAAGATAGCAGCAAAATCTCGAGCTTCGCAAAAAAATAGAGTTGCGAAAACGGCCCCCGCAGCAAAAACTTCACTTGAGCCGCAACAGCCGATGCCTGCAGAAAACACCGAAACTCCACTCGAGAAAACAGTTAAATCCGAAGACCTGACCGCCAATGAGAGCCCAGTTGCGGTGGCCCAAACGACAGCCGAAGCACCTGCTGTGGCCCAAGCCCCTGCTCCACAAGAAAAGCCCGCGCCGGTGGCCGCTCAAGAACAAGTTATAGCTAAAAACGAAGCCCCGGTAAAAGAAGAGGCCGTGGCAGAAGATGACGTGCCCGCTGTCGCCGCAACCGACGCGGCCTTTGCTGACGATAAATCTGCAAAACAAGTTCAAGTTGAAAAAGCCGCTGCCAAAGAAGAGGCCCCGAAGGCCGCTGAGCCGGCTCAACTTCCGGCACCAGTCGTAAAATCTTCGGGCGCCGAAACGGCCGCAGCAAACTCGGGCTCGCAAAACGGCAATGCCGCGAGCACTATCGCCGCCGCCAGCGCCGCCAGCGGAGTTCAAGTGGTACAGACTTACACCGGCCTCAAGCAAGTGCCTGGCAACAAACCGCCATCGTACACGCGAGATATGCGCTTTCAAAAAGCTCAAGGCGCCGGTCAGTTAGTTTATTTCGTTAATAAAAATGGCAGTATTTCAGACATTAAGTTAACAAAATCAACCGGAGTCGCCTCTTTAGATAAAGCTGCGGTCGATGCGTTTTCGAAGTACAAATTTGTGCCCGGCCAAGAAGGCTTCACTGTGCATAACTTTGAATTTAGTCTGAAGGGCCCGGCCATTTCAGATAATGGCCGCCTAAGAACGTCTATGAAGTAGAACTACTCTTTGTCGCCGAAAAGTTTCGCATAAGACGGAGTCGAACCAGCCGCACGGATCTTACGCTTGCGCTCAACACCTTTGCGGGGCCGTTTACTGCGACGAATTCTTTCGGTCACTTGTGTTTTTGATGCCATGAGAGGCTCCTTAAATAATGCTAAAAACTCTGAAATTGAACTGGTTGGGTTACCAAAACGGCACCCGTATGTCAACGCCGTGCAGTGCGGCCGACCCAAACTCGAAGTTCTTACGATAAAAGTAGTCGATTTTGGCCCTAGGGCCGTCAAAACCGACCCCCATTGACCAATATTTTCGTTGCGCCCAGTCGTCTTGATCGACCCCACCCCGAAACAGAAAATAGTCTGAGGTTTTGCTTTCAAGGCCCAATTGGTACTCAAACTGACGATCAGGGTTTTGCACCTGCATTTGGCTGACATCAAAGCGCACCCGTAAAAGGGGGTCAGCGACCCAAACGACCCCCAGCGCTAGTTTATTGCCCTGCTCAACTTCAGCCGGCACACCTTTCGTTCGCCCCGCCACATTGTACGCCACAAAGGCCAAAGCAATATCGGGCGCCGGATTATAAAATGCCCCAAGGTGCCCGTTGATCTGTTCGTATTTGCCCACGCTGCTAATTTCTGAAGTTAAGTAGATCAGCGATGCGCCCAATGAAAAATGCTTAAATAGAAATTGGCCCATCGACAGCTGGTGATACTCTTCGACGAGATCATTGCGAGTGGCGAATGATCTTGTTTGATGGGCGTAAATATAAGCACCCGAAAGCAGAAGATCGTCGCTGTTGTCGGTGACGCTAATGCCATAAACATTATCGTGCTCGTTTCGCGCGTTATATCCGTCATAATAGAGAAGCGATGAGGACATCACTGAGCTCTGAACAACCGTCGCTGGATTGTGGATAAATTGTTCGCCGTCCTCAACCGCTGCACGCCCCGCCCCGCCCTGGCTCTGCGCCACTGGCCCCGTCAAATATTGAGCATGGCTATCGATAGAAAAGTAGTTTACGCTAAAAAATACAGCGATTGATAAAATTTTAAAGAGAGAATTATTGATGTTTGTACCAGCACGTCTCGTTTTCAAATTTCTGCCCTTAATCTCTTCGACCGCTTTGGCTTCTGCATTAATTGCGACGCCGGCCTTGGCCTCTAATGTTGCATCGACCGCCGCGAAGATCAAGGCTTCACCGAAAGCCCCCGCGGCTAAGCCAATCTCTTCTGTGACCGTAACACAAGTTAAAATTGGCGCCGCCGATTCGGTATTTTCATTGCTTAAAAATTATGGTTATTCAGATTCGCAGCGCAATCAGGTTTTTATTCAGTCAAAAATGCCGCGCGATTTCGTATTAACCCCGGGTGAGCTTTACCGCGTCACCCAAGACACAAAAGCCGGCCGAACCGAACTCAAATTTTTCGATCGTGATCACCCACAGGCCTACTCCTTTTGGCGGACTAAAACAGAGGTCGGTGGCCGCCAAGAGTCGATTAAATATGATGTTAAGTTGGTCTCAGCTTCGGGGCACGTTCGCGGCTCGGTTGTTGAGAATATTTCACAGGCCGTTGGCGATGAGCTCGTCGCCTATCGCTTTATGGATGCTTTTTTACTCGACTACAATCTCGCTCGCGTCTTGCAAAAAAATGCCGCTTTTTCTCTGACCGTGCAAAAGCTCTATGATCAAGGCCAATTTGTGAAATTTGGCGAGGTCACGCACGCCGAACTCGAGATTCTGGGTCATAGTGTCGTTCGCGATTTCAGACCCCTTAAACATGGTGGAACCTACACTGCCGATTCGACCGAATATAAGAATCGAATGTTTTTTGCTCCGGTTGATTACATTAAAATTTCGAGCCTCTATCAGCCCCACCGCTTTCACCCAATTAAAAAATTTCGCCGGGCCCATCTCGGGGTCGATTTTGAACTCACGTCAGGTGAGCCCGTTTATTCTGTCGCCCCAGGCGAAATTATTCGCTTTGGTCGCAATCGCGCCGCCGGCAATTTTATCGTCGTTCGACATGCCAATAATTACGAGGCCTATTACGATCACCTCAGCTCGGTAAGCTCGCTAAAAGTGGGCGAAAAAGTGGAGCCCGGCATTGTGCTCGGGCGCATCGGCTGCACCGGCTATTGCACTCGCCCTCATCTGCATTTTGCGATTAAAAAAATGGGCGAGTACCTCAACCCACTCAATCTCATTCGCGGCTACTCTTTCAATCAGCGCTTCGAAGTGGCACGCCAAGACTGAGCTCGTCTCTTTATCGTACACCCCAAGTCGCGCAAACTCGTCGCGACAAGAATCTCAAATCAGGGCATCTACACACTGCAAATTGTGTCCGATAAGCCAGGATGGACCGCCCGTACTTTCCAGCACGAACGTTCAGTTTTCAAAAACTAAGTGGCCCACTTGGCTTCGATGTTTATGTAAAGCTGGGCGCGACTAAATACGCAAAAATCTTTGCCGCTGGCGACATTCTCGAGCTTGAACGGTTGAGCGCTTACATCCTAAAAGGCACCGAACATTTCTATATCCCCCAAGAACACCAGCGGGCCTTTATTGGCGCCGCTAGTGGAGTCCTTGATCAAATCGCCAAATCAAATGGTGTCTATGACAGCGATGCCGAACAGGTACTGGATGAGGTTACCTCTTCAGTTTTAACCGATGTTTTTTCACAAAACGTTCTTAATACCGAATCGCACAAAACACTTTCGACGGTCATTTCGTCTTACGTCGACCTAGCAAAGCGGCAACCCTCAGTGTTCCCGAACCTGCTCAAGTTAGCCCGCAAACAAGACGCCATCTATCGCCACCAAGTGACGACTTCAATATTTTCGACACTAATCGCGCGAGCCTATGACCCCAATAATTTAGATCTCATTTATGCCACCGGCTACGCAGCCTTAATACATGACATCGGGATCTCTCTTCTTAGCCTCAACCATGACGAACATGCGATGAATATCGACAAAAACGAGATTAAGAAAATCCGCATGCACCCAAACAAAGGCGCTGATTTTTTGCGCAAGATAAATGGCATGCCGCCCATAATTATTGCCACAGTCCTTCAGCACCATGAAGGCTTCGATGGCCTTGGCTACCCACTCAATCTTAAGGGCGACAAAATCGTGTTGCCCGCAAGAATCCTTCATGTCGCCGACGCCTTCGCTTCGCATATTAGTGGCGGTCGCAACGCAATCGCCCTGCCCCCAGCTATGGCTCTGCACTCTCTTACCCTCGATAGAGGCCACGACCCCGCTGTCGTGACGGCCCTCGCGAAGCTATTGAAATTGGGCTAAAAATTACCTTTAACTCGACTCAAGTTGAGGCAAGAAACAGCCGATATGTATCAGAGCGAGTCTTTCGACTTATCGCAGGTCTATTAGGGGGGTTAATGGCACTTTCACTTAGCCAATTTTCAAAAGAGCGCCGAAAACGTGCGGCTCTCGTGTCGGCCATCGTTCTCATGACCTTTTCAGTTCCAATTCTATTCGAAAACTGCTCGCAAGCCCCCAGCGGCTCAGACAGCGTATCTTCTGTGGCCAGTACAGCTGGCTTCGCCTACAACACGGCCGTTGATACTCTTGCTTACATGTCGTGCTCTGGTTACGTCGACACCGCAATCCCAAATAACTATTTTACCTTTAGGGCCGGCTCTCTCGGCACCACTTCGGGCGTTCAGATCAATCAAAACTTTGCAAATGCCGCCCGCAACCTAAATGTCTCTGACAAAATCGCCGCCATTCAACAAAGCACCGTGAACAATAATATTTATGCCCAGCTTTCTGTGCGCAGCCCCACTGCCGCCGATTCGACCGGCAAAGTTTATGGCTTTCAAGTGGTTTACGGCCCGCCAAGTGGTTCGATAAATACTTTTTATGCTTCGCAGTTTGTTGGCTCCCTCAGCCAAACTGAAATTCTCAACACACTTTTTTCTGGAGCTTTTGGCACCGATTGGCATAACAACTTTACCGTCGCCGGAACTCAGCAAAACTTTTTCGGATCAATTCAATTTACCGACTCTGAACTTGAGGCGAGCAATATTCGAGCGCAAGTTGGCACCGGCGGCCCTGGCTATTTGTCTCTCAATTATGCTCCGGTGGGCTCATTTAATTCAGCCGTGGCCCCAACCGCAGGTTCGCTCAACAGTATTTATGGCACGGGCTACAAATTCACCTTTGGCCTTGCGTCGGGCCACACCTCTGGCATTGCACGCGCAGTGACTGCCGTTAGCGAATACGATCTTTCGACTCAAGCCGCTGACGGCCACACTTGGGCTTGCGACCCCAGTCTTGTTTTCACTGTGGTAAACGGATTCAATGACCTCGGGCACGGCATCACCTGTACCGCAAACAATCCGGTTACGGCGGCCCAGATAAGTGCAGCCGCCAGCATTCGCGCCATTTTACCCGCCGCTACCTGGGGCATCGATTATGTCAACAAATGCGTTTACCCCTTAAGCACAAGCACGGTCGTGGGCTATTGTAATGGCTCTAGCGCGGTCGGAGCGGTTAATTACACCGGCGCCGTCTGCAACGCTGCCCAACCAAATAATTGCCCGCACTATGTCAGTATTTGCACTCGCAATTAAAAACCGTTAAACCTTTACCTGATGAGAAAAGTACGCAAGGCGCTGATACCCGCCGCGGGGCTTGGCACGCGGTTTTTACCAGCCACAAAAACGATTCCAAAAGAAATGCTGCCCGTTGTCGATCAGCCAATCCTTCTTTACGTTATTGAAGAAGCGGTTCGCGCAGGCATCGAAGACATCATTCTTGTCGCCGGGCGCGGCAAACATGCCATCGAAGACTTTTTTGACCGCTCTTATGAAGTTGAAGACCAACTTTTGAAATCGGGCCGAAAAGATCTTCTCGAGCGCATCGTTCGCATTCGCGATATGGCCAATATTATTAGCATTCGACAAAAAGAGGCCCTTGGCCTCGGTCACGCCGTTTATTGCGGTCACCCGGTGATCGGTGACGAAGATTTCGCCGTCTTACTCGGCGATGAAATTATGCACACCGAAAAAGATGAGCCCACAGTCATCGCCCAACTTTCGCAAATATTTTCAGAAACCGGCCTCTCGACCGTTGCCATAATGGAAGTCGCGGCAGCCGAAGTCGAAAAGTACGGCATCATCGCCGGCGAGAAAACCGCAGCTGGCTATTTTAAAATCACGGATGTCGTCGAAAAGCCTGCGCGCCACTTAGCTCCAAGTCGAAACGCTCTACCCGGGCGCTATGTTTTTACCTCGAAAATTTTCGACTCACTTAAAAACGCAAAGCCCGGCAAAAATGGCGAAATTCAACTGACCGATGCTATGGCGGCAATTGCAAAATCTGAAGGTATGATTGGCGCTTATTTTAAAGCCAATCGCTATGATGCCGGCGACAAACTCGGATATTTACAGGCCAACATCGAATTTGCCCTCATGCGCGAAGATCTCGGCCCTCAGCTTAAAGCTTATCTAAAAGAATTGGCGGCCAAACTATGAAGCACTCATTTGTACTCTTCTCTTTTCTAGGCCCTTTGTTCGTTAGCGCAATGGCCTACGCCTACATTCCGCCCTACTGGATGATTCTCTCGCGCACGGCCGATAGCCACGGTCATGGGGTTTATCAAATCGACCAAGATGTGGCTTTTCAACATGGCGACGAGCCCTACATTGTTAACGAAAAGTGGACGGTGATGGGCGAAAACTCGATGCGGCTTGTGGTGACCGGCCGCAAACAATTACAGAATCAAATTCACCTCACTTATATTTATCGCGATGGTCATCGTTACTTTGTCGACGAAAATGGTGTCAAAAAATCAGAACACGCGCCCGAAGATTGGTTTGAACCATTTCTGCATTTTCGACTTTCTAAAAACGCGAAATCTTTAGCCGTGGCCCGTGGCCTTGCCCCCTCAATTTCGCTCAAAAGCGAGCCCTTTAAATACACCCAAAAAAAGCCAACTCAAGACCCTGAACCCTTTGTTCGCCTTTCGCGCGTTGATGGCACCGTTTCTTACGCCTTAGGCACGCCGACCCCGCCGAACTCGAGCGAGCTCTTGCCCGGCCTATGGGTCGAACAAGATCATTTTTTCGTACGAAGAATTCGGTTTAAATCACAGACCGAGATTAGCGCGCAAAATTACAAAAATTTTCATGATCTTTGGCTCGCGCGTGATTTGCAAATTACTTGGCCGGGCCGACAGGCCAAGGTGACCGTCAACAACGTAGTTAATCTCGGGCCCGATAACAAAAACAAATCACACTTTGACCCGGCCGAACTCAACTTTGGCAAAGACCCTGGCCTGGCCCGCCTGTTGCCCGATGAAGCCAGCATTCGCGATTTTTATACACACATGAGGTAACGCGTGAGCGTAGAGCGTTTTCTAAAGCTCGCCGTTGAGGCCCCGCTGCCAATGGCGCTCACCTATAAGACCACCGAGAACTTCGAGCGCGGCGAATCTGTTTGGGTGCCGCTTGGTCGCCGCAAGGCCGCTGCCGTTATATTGTCAGACGCCGAAGATGCCAGTTCGGCAAAGTTTGAGATTAAACCGATCACTTCGCGCAATGAACTTCGCCCCACGCTGCCCCTTACGTTTTTACGTTGGCTCGAGTGGCTTGCCGATTATTACGTTTACCCAATTGGGCAAATTTCGGCGCTCGCCTTCCCACCCCTCGAAACCAAAACTTCGTCTCGTAAAAGCAAAAAGTCACCGGTCGTTGCTGAAGTCGCTTATGCCGGCCCACCGCTGCTGACCGACGAACAAAGAACGGCGGTCGACAGCATCGCGCGCGACATTGGCTTTCACGCCCACTTACTTTACGGGGTCACAGGCTCCGGCAAAACCGAAGTTTACTTGCACCTTCTCGAAAAGGTTCTTGAACGCGGCCAAACCGGCCTTGTGCTTGTCCCTGAAATTTCTCTGACACCGCAATTGCTTCAACGATTTTCAGCCCGCTTCGGCAGCCAAATCGCCGTTTTGCACTCACACCTCACTGATCGTGAACGCACCAGCCAGTGGTGGTCGATTGTTGACGGTGAAAAAAAGATTTTGATTGGGGCGCGCTCGGCACTCTTTTGCCCGATACCAAATCTGGGCATTATCGTCGTCGACGAAGAGCACGAGCCGAGTTACAAGCAAGAAGAAAAATTACGCTACAACGCCCGCGACGCCGCCATTGTTCTAGCAAAAATGTATAACATCCCAATCGTCTTGGGCTCGGCCACGCCAAGCCTCGAGACATGGCAGCACGCCCAAACTGGTAAATACAAGTTTCACACTTTGCACAAACGCGTTGCCGAACGACCTCTACCTCAGATTGAAGTGGTCGATTTGCGCAACGAGCGCCAACTGCAAAAAGAACAGCGCCATCGTTCGATCACCGGCTCCACTGTGTTACCCTTTTGGATGACCAGCCGCCTAAAAGAAGAAATTGATAAATCTCTGGCCGACCGCGAACAGGTCGCGCTTTTTTTAAATCGCCGAGGCATTGCCCAAACGACACTTTGCCCCGATTGCGGTCACGTTTTTCGGTGCCCCAATTGCTCGATTTCTCTAACCCTTCACGGGCAACGCAATTTGGTTTGTCACTACTGCGACTATCACGAACTTATTTCTGAATCCTGCCCGAGCTGCAAAGAGGGCGAGCCTCGCTCCGTTGGTATCGGCACCGAACAAGTTGAAAACGACATTCACGAAATGTACCCCGAAGCGCGCTTGGCGCGTGCCGATCGCGACGAAGTGCATTCGCGCGAGTCTCTTGATGATTTAATTTACCGAATGGAGAATCACGAGATCGATATTTTAATTGGCACTCAAATGATTGCGAAGGGGCTTGATTTTCCAAAACTGAATCTGGTCGGCCTCGTGCTCGCAGATGTCGGCTTTAATATGCCTGATTTTCGTTCGGTCGAGCGCAGTTTTCAGTTGCTCACACAAGTCAGCGGTCGCGCCGGTCGGCACAGCCTCATCGGTGGCCGCGTTATTCTGCAAACTTATAATCCCGAATTTGCCAGCATAAATTTCGCAAGAAATGGCAACTTTGCTGCGTTTGCAGAATTTGAATTAAATTTGCGCAAAGAATTTCGCTATCCGCCCTATGGGCGACTGGCTGCACTTCGAATTACCGATGTGACTTCAACAAAGGCCTCCGACACCGCTGACAAACTTGCACATCGCGCAGAAGTGTTAAAAAAGCAAAACCCCCACTATGGTCAGATCGAAATATTGGGGCCAGCTGAAGCGCCATTGGCCAAAGTTCGAGGTAAATTTCGATTTCATATACTTTTAAAATCGGGCCCACAGCCCATATTAAGCCCCTTTTGCCGCCAATTGATTGGTGATGGTGACTGGATGCCGTCTTCGACCAAAGTTCAGGTCGATATTGATCCGATCAATTTGCTGTAACTCAAAAAAATTTTTAGTAGAATTAACAGCATGAGCGATGAAAGCATGAATATGGCGACCTGCCCCCGCTGCGGTAGCCCGGCGGGCAGTCTTATCAATGTCGACGCCGGCATGCGCCTCGCTTTGCAAAAAGACACAGAGGGCGGCCCGCTGCCAAGCCAGGTTTGCTCAAGCTGTTACGCCGCGCTAACTGGCGCCGTATCTCAGGGCGTAAAACTTCGACTCGAGCAACAGGCCAAAGAAAAAAATCGCCACATGCTCTGGAAGAGCCGAGTCAATCTCGTCAAACATGCTCGACAAATGATGATCCAAAAAGCTTATTCAGAAGCCGCCATCAGTTATGAAAAATATCTGCGCGTTCTAGAAATTTCATTTGATCTTAAGCCTGGCCAACTCAACCCCGGGGTTTTTGGTAAATCATCACGCTCGAAAGAGTTGACCGTCATCGCCACTACTTATTGGGATCTTCTTAGAATCTACGACACCAACCCCCAGTACCGCGAACGAATGGCCCTCGCCGCCCGCAAGCTTGCTGAGTTCGTTCCGTTTTCTCCGATTTTGCCTGACCTTGCAAAAAAGGCGCAGGCCTTCGCCGCTTCTGCTAAAAATCCTGATCTTGTAAAAGAGTTTATGCGGCTTTCAAAAATGGGCGCCGGCCGATGCTTTATCGCCACCGCCGCTTTCGACTACCCCGAACACCCGCAAGTGCGTGCACTACGAACTTGGCGCGATTCGTATTTGCGCACTCGCCCTCTTGGGCGCGCCTTTATTGTTTTTTATTATAAAAATTCTCGCCCGCTTGCCCAATTTCTCAATCGGCACCCGAGTTTAAAGCCCGTCGCCCGCGCCTGCCTGACTATGGTCGCCAGGGTTATCGCCGATTGAATTTGATTCAACGCTAGATTCCGCTCGCTAAAAATTTGAATTTTTTCGCTCGAGCGTGCTATACCCACTCCACCAAAGGGGGTCTGGCTTATGAAAAATAAATTAGCGCTCGCACTGCTGCTATCGTTTACGTTTTCGGCTTTACATTCGACAGTCGCATTGGCCTGGGGCGAACGCGGCCACCACATGATTTGCGAAATCTCTACCCGCCTTGTTTCAGAACCCGAACTTCAAAAATTTCTATTAAAACGCGGCGACACCCTTGGCCACGTTTGCAATTTACCTGATATTAGCTGGAGGAGCCTCGGCCCCATCGCAGAATCGGGCAACGCCGCCCATTTTATGAACTCCGAAGATGGCGGCATCACGGTCGATCAGGCCCCAACCGATGTCAGCGCCTACTTGTCGCTGCTAAAAAGCGCTGACCCCTTAAGTAAAAAAGCCGATCAACTCGGCACCCTCTGGTGGCGCGCGCAGCAGTTTTATAATTCAGCAGTGACGGCCGGCAAAAATTTAGCCACCACGGCCCCGCCAGATAGCGACCACGCCCAAGACCCCAATGACGTCTATAATAAGAGCGTTTTTACCTTTTTAACGAATTTAGGCTTAATGGGCCACTTTGTTGGCGACGCCAGCATGCCCTTTCACAATACAACAGATTACGATGGGTGGCAGACCGGCCACGGCGGCATTCATTCTTTTTACGAAACCGAATGTGTTTCGTTTTTTGATTCGAGCCTCGCGCAAGATGTCGCGACCGCCGCAAAAACGATTCGCGAACAGCGTGAGGCCACTGAGTTGCCCAATAAAATCAAAATGGTCGAGATGGGCACGATGGTCGATCTTATCAAAGCCGTGAGCGTGGCTTCGTTTGGCGAAAAAACACAGGTTACCGATCTCGATGAAGTTCTCGAAAGATCGTCTATTTCAACAGATAAATCAGGCAAGCCGGTAAAGAACTATGCCAAAAGAAAGCCTTATGCTGACGCCTGCCCAGCATTTCGCCCGCTTATTGTTCAGCAGTTGGCGCGCTCAGTTGCGTTAATGTCTAAGCTAATAGATCGCGCCTACATTGAGGCTGGCCGCCCCAACCTCAAGAGCTACAAGGCTTACACGTACCCGCTTGATTTAACGTTTGTTCCGCTTAATTATTTAAATCAAAATTGACAGGTCTAGCTCGCTCGCCGATTCTATACCCCATGCAAAAAAAATCAGTGGTCATCGTGACCGACAATCTTTCTGGCTTCATCGTCGCCCATGCCCTCGAAAAACAGGGCTTTGCGGTCACCCTCGTTGATACTGACAATCAGCCGCGCGCGGCCGATCGTTTTCAGCGCTTGGGAGTCCCGTTTTACAGAGACACCTCGCAATTTCGCCACGGCATCAGAGAAATTTCAGAAGCAATCGCCGCTTTAGACCCCCAATTTTCGGGCATTGAATTGAGCGAAGTTAATTTGGCACCTCAGACATTTATCGATCACGAATTGCACCCATTTGTTGGCTTTGGTGATAGCAAGTCGACCGCGACACACTCGCTGACCCATTTTAATCACTCGTCGCGCCTGCGCCTGTCGCTGACTGAAAGCGAAATTATTTCGAAGCTTCTGTCACAAATCCAATTTAAATGGATCTCTTACGCCGAGGTCACGGGGTTGCATTTTAATCACAACTCACTCGAAAAAATCACTATCAATGGCCACCAAGATCTCGCTGCTGATTCATTTATTTTTCTGACCGCACCCCACGAATGGTTGCCGGTTTTGCCCCACGAAGTGTTGGGCACGCGAACTCGTACGCGACTGGCCAAGTGCCATTATTTTTCAAGAATCTCGCTTGAGTTCACTCACACCCAAGCCGTGTCGACTGACGAAAATGTTTTTATTTTGACCCCAAATCAGGCGGATCATAGCCCCTGCGCCGGTCAGTTCTTTTTGCAAAGTTCACCAACTGGCGTGCAGTACAAATCAATGTGGGAGACCTATATTTCGTCCGAGCTGATCGAAGACTCAGAATTCGTAGCGGCCGAAATTAAGAATGTTCGAAAATTAGTGCGCAAAGCGTTTCCGAATATCGAAGAAAAACCACTTGAGATCATCACCATTTCGCCTTTTGCCCATTCAGATTTGCAGTGGACTTTCGATCAAAAAGATCTGCACGAAGTCGCCTCCAATTTGCTGATTTACCCATCGCTCGGTGCGAACTCACTCGGATTTATGCAATGCGTCGAAGCGGCTTCTTGGGCGCTCGATGGCCACTCGGCAAGACTGGCTGAAAAGCCGTCCTCAAATACAGACGAAACCCAACCGTCACTTTTGAGCTAACCCCGCGCCCGGCCGAGATCTTTGTTGCCGCGTAAGACGCTTCATGTTACCTACAAACCACTAAAATTCGCACTCTTTGTGACTTTCTGGTGCTTCGGTTTTTCGAGGTTCCCGCAAAGAGGTGGCATAACCAGAGAGGTATATTATGGCAGTAGCCATTAAAGAAATGCTTGATGCCGGAGTTCACTTCGGACATCAAACCCAAAGATGGAACCCGAAAATGAAACCGTACGTTTTTACGTCACGGGGCGGGATTCACATCATCGACCTACAGAAAACAGTTGTTCACGCCAAGCACGCCGCCGATTTTATTCGTTCGGTTGCAGCTAAAGGCGGCAAGCTGATTTTTGTTGGAACAAAAAAGCAAGCTGTCGAGCCCATTCTCGAAGCCGCTGCAAAATGTGGTCAGTACCATGTAACTAAGCGTTGGCTTGGTGGCATGTTGACTAACTTTCAAACAATCCAGGCGAGCATTTTGCGTCTTCGCAAAATTGATCAAATGCGCGAAAAAGGCGAACTTGATTTCTTTTCGAAAAAAGAACGCTCAAAAATGGAAAAAGAATATGTAAAACTGAACGATTACCTTAGCGGTATTCGCGACATGAAAGACATGCCGTCGGCAATGTTTGTAATCGACCTTAACAAAGAACACATCGCGGTTGCTGAAGCAAAACGCCTTGGCATTCAAGTTGTGGGCATCGCAGATACTAACACAGACCCCGAGGCAATTGATTACCCGATCCCGGGCAATGATGATGCCATTCGTTCGATCAAACTTTTTTCTGACATGGTTGCCGACGCCTACAATGAAGGCGCAAAAATGTGGCAAGAAGAGATGAAAAATATGGCCGACAAACGCGCCAGCGAGCCGGTTGTAGAACGCGAAGTACGCCCAGAGCGCACTGAGCGCCCCAGCAGTCGCGGAGCACAGCAAACTGAAGCCGGCCCTGCCGTATTCAAAGTTGCAAAAGGCCGTAAACTTGTTGCGGCTGGTACTGCCGACGAAGTTGAAATCGAAATGGAGCTTGAATCAACCGACACAACTCCTGAAACCACTGAAACTGAAAGCTAAGAATTTTTTGCGGGCAGCTTAGGCTGCCTGCCTCTTTAGACGTTTCTATTTATGTTTCGCTAAATGATTCTTTTAAAATTAATTATTTTTTTATCGAAAGGTTTTTTATGACAGTTACAGCAACGGCAGTACGCGAGCTTCGCGACCGAACAAGCGCAGGCATGATGGATTGCAAAAAGGCCCTTGAAGAAACTAAAGGCGATTTTGATAAAGCCATTGAGTGGCTCAGAACAAAAGGCATCGCCAAGGCTGATAAAAAAGCCGGTCGTCTTGCCGCCGAAGGTATGGTGCATTCTTACATTCATTCTGGTGGCCGCGTTGGCGTTTTGGTAGAGATCAACGCCGAGACTGATTTTGTCGCCCGCAATGAAGGCTTTCAGCAGTTTGTGGCGGATATCGCGATGCATATCGCAGCGATGTCACCAAAGTATGTAAAAATTGACGAGATTACCCCAGAAGTTCGCGAAAACGAAAAACGCATCCTTTTGGCTAAAGCAAAAGAAGAAGGCAAGAAGCCTGAAATGCTTGAAAAAATTGTCGATGGCCAAATCAAGAAATGGGCTGCTGAAATTTGTCTTCTTGACCAAAAGTTTGTGAAAAATTCTGATCAAACTATTGAGCAATACCTAAAAGAGACGATCGCTAAAATCGGCGAAAACATTGTGATCCGTCGCTTTGTTCGCTTTGAGCTCGGCGAAGGCCTCGAAAAACGTTCAGAAAATTTTGCAGACGAAGTTGCCAAAACTTTAAAGGGGTAACCTTTGCCCAAGGCCAAATATAAACGCGTCTTGCTCAAACTGAGCGGTGAAGCTCTCGCTGGCGAACAAGCCGGCGGGATCAATATTCAGATCCTACGCGAAATTTCAGTTGGCGTTAAGACCGCCGTAGACTTGGGCTGCCAGATCGGTATCGTTATCGGTGGCGGCAATATTTTTCGTGGAGTTGCCGCCTCTGCCAACGGCATGGATCGCGCCAGCTCGGACTACATGGGCATGCTCGCTACCTGCATCAACAGTTTGGCGCTGCAAGATGCCCTCGAAAAGGCCGGCCTTCCTACCCGCGTTCAGACCGCAATAGCGATGGCCGAAATCGCCGAACCTTACATTAGACGCAAAGCCATTCGCCACCTTGAAAAAGGCCGCATCGTTATTTTTGCCGCCGGCACTGGCAACCCCTTCTTCACAACAGACACAGCGGCGGCCCTTCGCGCCATGGAAATCAATGCCGACGTCATTTTGAAGGCAACCAAAGTTGACGGCATATACGATCGCGACCCGGTAAAGCACGCTGATGCCAAAAAATTTGATAGTTTAACTTACATCGACGTTTTGAATCGTGGGCTCCAAGTAATGGACTCAACGGCCATTAGTCTTTGTATGGATAATAAGCTGCCCATCATAACCTTTAGCCTGAAAGACCCCGCTAATATCGCGCGTGTTGTCAGCGGCGAAAAGGTTGGTACGATAGTTTCTTAAATCCCGGAGGCTCTCAAATGACCGAACAACTTAAAGCAAAAACTGAAAACGCAATGAAGGCGGCCGTAACGGCTCTTGCCAACGAACTTAAAAAAGTTCGTACGGGGCGAGCGCAAGTGAGCATGCTCGATAACGTTCGCGTAAACTATTATGGCCAGCCCGCGCCCATCAATCAGGTGGCGTCGGTGTCTTGCCCAGATGCGCGGTCTTTTATGATCGCACCATGGGAAATCGGTCTGATAAAAGAAATTGAACAGGGCATTATTAAGAGCGATATCGGCATGACCCCACAAAGTGACGGAAAAGTGATTCGACTGAAATTGCCCGAGCTCACAGAGCAACGCCGAAAAGATCTTGTTAAAAATATTAAAAAAATTGTTGAAGATGCTCGCGTCGCCATTCGAATGGCCCGTCGCGAAGCCAACGATGCGACAAAAGACGCCCTTAAAGGCAAAGCGATCAGCGAAGACGAAAATAAAAAAGTGAACGAACAGGTTCAGAAGCTGACGGACGACTATATCAAGAAGGTGGACCAGATCGGCACCGACAAAGAAAAAGAGTTGATGACTCTGTAAGATGGATACCCCACGCCATGTCGCAATTATTATGGATGGCAACGGGCGTTGGGCGCAGATGCGCAATCGCCCGAGAACCTATGGGCATCTGGCTGGCGCCCGCGCCGCAAAAAAAATTATTACCTCTGCTGCCACCGCTGGCCTAAAAAACCTTACGCTTTTTGCATTTAGCACCGAAAATTGGAGTCGCCCCGAGACCGAGGTTCGCTTTTTAATGCGCCTTCTCGCACATCAAATTTTGCGCGAACAAAAAAATCTTATGAAAAACAATATCCGCTTTCGAACCATCGGCGAACTCTCGCGCATGCCCGCCCCGGTTCGTGATATTGTCGAGCAGACGGTGGCGATGACCGCAGGCAACAATGGGCTCAACCTGGTTTTTGCGCTTAGTTACGGCGGGCGCCAAGAAATTATTCGAGCCGCCCGCGAGTTGGCAGAAAAGGTATCTGCCGGCGAGCTCAAGGTTGAAAATATTGACGAAAGCCTTTTTGCCAACCAACTAGAATCTTCGTTTTTGCCCGACCCCGATCTTATAATTCGAACCAGCGGCGAAGAGCGGCTTTCAAATTTCTTTTTGTGGCAAGCCGCCTATTCTGAAATTTTAGTTTTTAATAAATTTTGGCCCGAATTTACCTCAGATGATTTTAAATATGCGATGAATATTTTTTCACAACGCGAACGTCGCTTTGGTCGAGTTTCAGTTGCAGCCCCACTAACGCCCGCCCATACCGTAGCCACCCTATGAAGGCACTACCGACACGAATTATTTCGGCCCTCGTGGCACTCGCGTTATTTTTTGCGATCACCTATTTCTTTAAAAGCAGTGGCGTGATCTGGGCGGGGTTTACTCTCTGTATTATCGGCGCATTTGAATACCAGAAAATATTATTTCGCCACTTTCAAATGCCCTATCTTTTACGGTTTTGGTTTTTACTTGTGTGCTCGCTTTTGCTTTTTATAACAGTCTTTTCGAATTGGATGCTCGCCGCCTCTTGGGGCATTCTAATTTCAGCTTATTTTGCCGGCACTCTTTGGATCATGCGCAGCCGAACAGACAACGACGGTCTTTTGCGCGCCATTTCGCTTTCGGCACTTGGCTTTGTTTACTGCGCAATGCTGCCATCATTTGCCCTAACTATTTTGCGTCTTGATAACGGCCATCTTTGGTTTCTATTGCTCGTCACCTGTGTTTTCTCTGGTGATATTTTCGCCTATTTTGGCGGCAGCTGGTTCGGCCGCGAAAAACTAATGCCCGCCTTGTCGCCAAACAAAACTCGCGCCGGCGCAATAGCTGGTCTTCTCGGGTCTGTTACCGCCTCAGCTCTTGTTCAACATTTTTCACTTCAAAATACGCCGATGGTCGTGCTTATTGTCGCTGGCGCCCTGGCCGGAGTTCTCGCCCAAAATGGCGATCTGTTCGAATCATTGATCAAACGCGTCGCAGATGTAAAAGACTCGGGGCGCATTATGCCAGGCCATGGTGGGGTTCTCGACCGACTGGACGGAGTTTATTTCGCCGCCCCGCTTATATACGCGGTCGCCGAGTATTTTCAGAATACTCACTAAACGCACACTCGCAGATCACAATACTCGACCCTACCAAAATGACACCGCGACCGTTCTTTGACTGGCGGTCTTTTCGAAAGATCTTTAGAATAGTACAACTAGATTCGAGGATGTAATCACCATGGATATTCTAATACAGTTGTTGCACAAGGCCCTATCGTCGGTTGGGCCGTTTTTTCTACTCTTGGGTCTGCTCATTTTTGTTCATGAAATGGGCCATTTTTTAGTCGCGATATTTTTCGGGGTACGCGTTGAAACCTTTAGCCTTGGTTTCGGCAAGAAGCTTTTCACCGTAAAACGCGGCGACACCAACTATTGCCTTTCGTTAATACCGATGGGCGGTTATGTGAAAATGTACGGCGATGACCCTACGGTCACAATACCTGTCGATCAACAACCGTATTCTTTTTTACACAAACCCGTCGGTGCCCGAATCGCAATCGTTGTCGCCGGCCCTCTTATGAATTTAATTTTTGCTATATTTATTTTCGGCGCTATCGCAATGCTCGGCGAAGAAATGCCCGGTACAAAGATCGGTGATATTACTACAGATACCGTGGCCTACTCCGACGGCTTTCGCTCGGGGGATACCGTTTTGAAAGTGGACGGCGCCCCTGTTACGCAATGGAAAGAAGTAAAGGATCTAATCGAAGACAACCCGACAAAAACTTTGCACTTCACCGTTCAGCGCGAGGCATCAGGCAAAACTGAAGAGGTGGTCGCAACACCCGCGCTTAAACGAAATGAGTTTCTGTTTTCGACCAACCGCCAAGTCGGCAAAATTGAAGGCCTGACTCTCGACGCCGTTTCAACAATGCTCGGCGTGCCAAACCCGCAAAGCGTCGCCGCTAAATCTGGCCTTCAAACTCTTGATATTATCGAAGCGATTGACGGCAAAACTGTTTCTTATTGGCGCGATGTTGAACGCGCATTTGCAGATTCTGTTGGCTCCGATAAAAAAGTTTGGACGCTGACCGTGCGTGCTTTTTCTGAAAAAACCGAGCACCTGACAGACACGCCCACACGCGAAATTAAACTCGATCGCGCCGCACTGGCAAATCAACTCGAGCCCATCGCGCCGGCTGAGCCTAAGCTGGACTTAAAGTCTGACTCGCAACCCTCTAGCTTGCTTTCGCGCTTTGGTTTAGTGCGTTCAGATCTATTTTTAATTAGCGTCAACCCCAATTCGCCCGCCGCTCGCGTAGGCATGGCCGCTGGCGATGAAGTCACGAAAATAAATGGCGTGAACATCGTCACCTGGCAGGACGTTCTCGATAAAGTTAAATCTTTTCAACCCGAGCAGAAGCAGATCAGTCTTACCGTCGTGCACGGTGGCATTCAAAGAGATGTAAACGTAACCCCTGAGCTTTTTGAGCTACCGACTGATCAAGGCGCGATGGAGAAGCGATTTGCCATCGGCGTACGCCCAGCGATTTTAATGGCGCCACAGTCGGTTTATCTTCAGAAATTTTCAAACCCGTTCGTGGCTTTTTCTTATGGAATCGCCCAATCTTACGAGTGGACGAAATTGATCGCCATCAGCTTTTTGCGGCTTATTCAAAATGAAGTTTCGGCAAAAAACATTGGTGGCGTTATCACCATCGGTCGCGTCGCGAGCAAATCATTTGAGGTCGGCCTTGTGTCTTTCTTAAAGATGATGGCCGTTATTTCGATAAATCTTTTTATTCTCAATCTATTGCCGATCCCCGTTCTAGACGGAGGCCACTTGTTGTTCTTTACCATTGAAGCGATTAAAGGCGCCCCGATCAGTTTTCGCAAAATGGAGATCGCTCAACAGGTTGGGCTTGTTCTTCTTTTAAGTCTTATGATATTTGCTCTGTTTAATGACATCACACATCTTATCTCGTCTTGGTAAATTATGATTTCGGTGGCCGTTGAGACCTCAACCGCCACCGGCAGCGTGGCCCTCTTTGCTAATAATAAATTACTTGGCGAGAAGACCTGGTCACGCGATGGCTCTCATAGCGAGTTTCTCACCGATTGTTTCAGTCAGCTTTTGAACGAACATAAGATCTTGGCCACTGCCGTTCAGCGCGTTGCTGTCGGAGTTGGCCCCGGCAGCTTCACTGGCGTGCGCGTAGCTGTTAATTTCGCCCGAGCCCTCGCCTTTGCAAACAGCGCTAAGGTTTATTGCCTGAACTCACTCGAACTGTTAGCCCTTCAACCAAGCTTACAAAACCATGTCGGCCGCCTCTCGGTTGTTCAGTTTGGATTTCGCGATATTGTCTATGCCGCCACTTACGAGCAAAAACTAGTCGAAGGTCGGGCCCAAGTTTTCGAGCTCGAAAAACCTGCAGCCCTCACCGCCGAAAGTCTTGAATTGAAGCTAAACGATGCCCACTTAGTTATCGGCGATGCTACGACTCGACTTTCGGCTCGCTTTTCGCCTGAATTTTTGGCGAAATGCCTGCGGCAGAGTAATGTTCGCGATATTCCGATGGCCTCTGATTTTGTCAATTCTGCATTTTTTATGAGCAATCCCACCCTAACTGATTGGATTCACACAATTCCTCTTTATATTCGCGCGTCCGAAGCCGAAGAGAAGCTCAAGAGAGGGCTCTTAACGCCTTCGTAATTGCGCAAGTTTTTCGAAAGAGATGCTGTGAACCTAACGACGCTAAATAATCCAATTCGTGGCTCGGCCCAACCAGGGTCTATTATTGTTGTTGTTGGCGGCGGCAAAGGTGGCATCGGAAAATCTTTTCTTAGCTCGAATCTCGGTATTTTTTTGGCAAACATGGGCTTCAACACCGTCATCATCGACTGCGATCTTGGCGCACCAAATCTTCATACCTGCCTTGGTGAAGAGCCACCAAAAGTTAATTTTCACAATTTTCTTACTGGCAAAATGGACAACTTTGTCGATTGCGCCGTTGCCACACAGTTTCCAAAACTCAGGTTTATTTCAGGCAGCAATGATCACCAAGAGCTTGCCAATATTTCGGTCTACGACCAGAGTCGCCTGATGGGCGCCATCTACGGCCTCGAAGCCGATTTTACGATTTTGGATCTCAGCGCCGGCACCCACACCTCAACCCTTGACCTCTTTTTAATGGCTGAACGCCATATTGTGGCCCTTACCCCAGACCCCACAAGTATTGAAAATGCCTATCGCTTTATGCGCGCGGCCTTTTTTAGAAAAATTAAGCGCTACGAACGCCAACTTCAGCTTGATGCCGTTGTTGCGGGCCTTATGCAAAATGCTCAAGAGAACGAAATTCGAGTGCCGTCAGATCTTTTCAATCAAATCATTCGCCTGGAGCCAAACAAGGGCCAAGAGCTGAAAAACATTATGCGCCGCTTGAGCTTTGATATTGTGATCAATCAGACTCGATCAACCAAAGAAGTACAGCTCGGCCAGTCTATTGCCGCTGTAAGCAAAAAGTATTTTGGCCTACACACGAACTTTCTTGGCCACCTTGAATACGACAACGCCGTGTGGCATGCGCTCAGAAAGCGCCGACCATTGATTCTTGAATTCCCCCACAGCAACCTTTACTCGCAGATTTTGTCGATTGCTCGTGACCTTGCTAGTCCACATTTAAAAAAAGCTGTAATATAATTGCTCCATGAACCAACGGCTTTCTGAACAAAACTATTATGAAGTTCTCGAGGTATCGACCTCGGCGCAGCATCACGAGATTGTGGTGGCCTATCAACGCGCCAAAGAGGCTTATTCTTCTGACAGCCCGGCGCTCTACACCATGTTTTCAAAAGAAGAAGCGGCGGAGTTGCGCAAATTAATTGAAGAGGCATTTTTGGTTCTTGGCAATCAATCGAAACGTAAAGAATATGACATGCTTCTCGTCAATCGCGACAAGCGACCGCTTGAAGTTAATTTGCCAGATCTAGGGCCGATCGCTTCAAACAATGTCGCAGCTGAACGCCGAGCGCCGGCAAGTTCGACCCCAGCATTTACATCAAATTCAACACCCTCAAGCGTGCCCGAAGGTTTCGCGAAGACTCGTTTGAGCGTGTACGAAGTGAAGCCCGAACTTGAGCAAGAGATCTCAACTCAAACGGTAATTGATGGGCCGTTTATTAGAAAAGTTCGACAATATAAAAATATAAATCTTGAGCAGCTTAGTAAAGAAACCAGAATCAGTCGCAGTTATATGGCCGCAGTTGAGGCCGATGATTATGAGGCTCTACCTGCCGCCGTTTTTGTTCGCGGTTTCGTTGCGCAAATGGCCCGTATTTTAGGCCTGAACGAAACCACCGCTACTCAATCCTACATGAGCCGATTTAAGAAAGAATCGTAATCTGTGAAGCGCCCGTCATGACTTTCGAAAAAATTAAGAAAGAATTTTCTTTCACTATTTCACCTGAAATTGTTGGCATCAGAATCGATAAGGCTCTGGCCTCAAGCCCCGATATTGATAGTCGATCGCAGGCCACAAGCTTAATCGACCGCGGGTTTGTTACTTTAAACGAAAAAATTATTAAACCTTCACACAAGACAAATTTGGGTGAAGTGTTTCATGTGGTCTTGCCGGACAACGCGCCATCTGAACTTTTGCCCTACGATTTCAAACTCGATATTGTGCACGAAGATTCAACCGTTATCGTTCTCAATAAACCTTCGGGCCTCGTGGTTCACCCCGCCGCGGGCCATCGGCAAGACACTCTTGTGAATGCATTGCTGCACCATACGAACGAACTTGCGGCCGGTTTTGAAGCCGGCCGACCGGGCCTCGTTCACCGAATTGACAAAGATACGACTGGCCTCGTGGTCGTTGCAAAAACAGATACAGCACTTCGAATACTAGCAAAACAATTCAAACGCAAAACTGTTCACCGCGTTTATTGGGCCGTTGTTTACGGAACTTTTCATAAAAAACGCGGCACGATCACCAGCTACATTCGACGCCACCCGACTGACCGAAAGAAATTTGCCTCTGAAATTGTCACCGGGACTAACGAACCCCAAGGCAAACTAGCAATCACCCACTACCAAGTCGTAAAAGAATTGCCCTCGGGGCTGTCACTCGTTCACTTGAAACTTGAAACCGGTCGCACCCATCAAATTCGGGTGCACTTATCTGAGCTGGGACACCCCATTGTTTCTGACCCGTTCTACTGTACCGAGCATCGCAGTAAATCAATTAAGTCTGTACACCTTCGCGAGCTCGTTAAAGCCATCCCGCATCTTATGCTTCACGCAGCTGAGCTTGGGTTCACGCACCCGGCTGATAAAAAAACCTATCATTTTAAAGCTGGCTGGCCAGCAGAGTTCGTCGATTTTATTCGCGAGGTCGGCTTTGACACCGTTTAGCGCGCTCGGGCCCGCCGCGAAACCGCTTGGCCTTGTAGCCGAAGACAAAACCTCAATTTATTTTTTCGGAACACGCCACTGCGGCGAGACTGAGCTAAGACAACTTTTTTCAGGTCTTGAGTTTTCTCGTACTCAACAAGTTCACGGCAGCGATTGGGCTGAGTCGAAGCCTGTTCACATTGGGCAAATGGCTCCATCCGTAAAGGCCGATGCCCAATGGTCTCAGTCCGAAAACCTAGGGCTCATTGTATCGACCGCCGACTGCCTACCCATATTAATATCTGGACCCAACTTTGTGGCCGCCGTCCACGCCGGTTGGCGCGGAGTCAAAAATGAGATTGTATTGAAGGGGCTTACGCAGCTTCAAAAAAAATATTCATTTCGCGGCGACGAACTCACTGTCTGCATTGGGCCCCATATTCACGCCGAAAACTTTGAGGTCGATCGCGAACTGGCGCAAGATTTTTCGCAGCTTTATGATTCGTATTTTGATCAATATTCACATCTGACCGCGGCGATGCGAACGGACGTTGTTTTGCCGCATTCAAGCAATCAAAAGGCCTACGTTAACCTATTGGCCGTGGCGTTAGCCCAACTTGGGGCCTTCGGCATACCACGACAGAACATCGCTGACGTGAAAGTTAATACTTACACCTCGGCTGACTACTCCTCATTTCGCCGCGATAAGGCTGTGGGGCGCAACTTTAGTTTTGTCGCTCGACGCCCCCGCAAAGAATGATTAAGATGCGAACTGTATGGCTTTACTTCGCCGCTTCGGCATCTCCGGTTTTATTTTTCTAGCGATTTTTATTTTTTCGCTGGTGGTGTTCTTTTATTCGCCGCTAAGAAAGAGTTGGCGCAAAAGTTTTGCGGGCCCCGATAGAGAAATTCTTTCAGTTGCTCTTGGCCGAGCGACCCCCGACTATGATGTTCGCGTTGCTAAAGTACTGACTCACGAGGGCATTTTTTTAGAGATTTTTGGCCCTTTAGAAAATGGCATCGAACCCCTGGTTGATCGAATTCGACTGCCTGATCGGCGCGACGCCTTTTTTCAGTTTCAGGGCCGGGCGACTAATTTGGCTCTTCAAGACCTTGACGGGGACCACATTTTTGAAATAATTGCCCCTACATATGACGATTCTTTGGTGCCCCACCTCAATATCTATCACTACAATCGAGCCAGCGGGCATTTTGAGGCCTATGAAAAGTAGACGGTCTATTTATTTGACGCATTGCGTATTGTTTGCTAACTTACCGAATTCTTGGAAATAATCCAATTTTTCGTTGCTGGAGGATTCACGTGGCTAACATCAAAACACAACAGTTTCTCGGGGGTCTTACTCTCGCTGCTTTAATGCTCGGTCTGGCCGCTTGCGGAAGCTCTTCAAGCCCAAACGCGAGAATTGCCCGCTGCCCCAAGAATTACGACCCCGTTTCGGTGACGCCACCAAGCGGCAACAAACAAATGCCACTTAAGCGAGGGCAAGCATTGCCCTTACCCGTCGACGGTAATTATGCCCATGTCAGCACGGACATTTATTATCATGAAATTGAAAACGATGTGATCGTTCATATTTCTGAGACCCAAGACAAGAACGGGGCTTTTAGTGCAAACCTTGTCTGCCTATCGGGCCTTGGCTTTAACGTCGACATGCAAACCGTTCGTGAATCAATAAAATTTGTGTCGGATATTTTGGTTGCCCCGACAGGCGAAACATCAGTTCGCCATCGCACGCTTAACTTTCGCATTGGCCGCCCTGAAGCTGGGTCGCCGCTGTGGCTTGTTGGCCCTACAGTCCCTGAAAAAGATATCGACAAGACCTGGGTGCCTGGTTCGCCCACTGATGAGTTCTCTGATTTCGCTGACTCTGCTCAGTTCATTAATGATCTCAACACAACCCCTGATACGAAAGATTATCAGTTGCTTGCTGTTATGCATAAACCCGTAACCGTAAACGCCACAAAAGCCCAAGGCACGGCTGAAGTAAAAATTCGGGTTGTCCTTAAAGGCATCACAACTGTAGATCGACAAAAGCGTGATGCCTCACCAGTGACACCCGTGCACCCTCGTCCGTCTAAAATTTAATTGTTTTAATGCAGGGCCAACTATTTCGCAGTTGCCCCTGTTTTTTGCTGATCTTTACCTGCGGCTCGGCTCTTTTTAAGGTCGCGCCAAGATTTACCCTCACGTTCTTTAGCATCAAGCTGAAATTTCGTAACGGCTTTATTGTGATTTTCAAGCGATTCAGAAAAAACATGAGTACCGTTATTTCGGCTTACAAAAAACAAATAGCTTGAATCAATCGGATTCAGCGCCGCCCGAAGTGCGTCTTTGCCAGGGTTTGAGATGGCCCCCATTGGCAGATCAGCGACGGTGTAAGTATTAAATGGCGTTGGGTGAGTGATATCACTGCGAGTGATATTGGCCGGGATAACCCCACGGCTTTCGATGATCATACCGTAAATAATGGTTGGGTCGGACTGAAGACGCATCTTCTTATGTCGGCGGTTGTGAAAAACTGAGGAGATCATCGGCCGCTCTTCAGGCGCACCCGTTTCTTTTTCAATAATGCTGGCCATGATGACTTGCTCACCCAGCGGCATCTTCACTTTGGGGTTCTGATTCGTTTCTTTAATTGTTTCTTGAAACTTATCGTACATTCTGCGCGCTAACGTTTCGACTGCTGTGTATTTCGTAATCGAATAGGTATCCGGAAATAGATAGCCCTCGAGCGAAATCATATTCATGCCCGTCAGCTCGCGAATAAATGTCGAATTTGTAACAACTTTTAAAAACTCTTCGCCACGAGCCGGCCACAGTCTATTAAGCGAATCACGAATTTCGTAAATATTTTGCCCCTCTGGCACGACGAGCGTGTAGGCAATGCTTTTACCTGAAGTTAAGATCTGCAAAATCTCAGTCGGCGTCATGTCTTGATAAAGTAAATATTCGCCGACTTTGACGTGGGTTGCTTGCCCAGTAAACTTCGCGAACAACCCCATTTTAAGGGCGCTTGTAACAAGCCCGCGCGACTCTAGCTCGTGCGCAATGTGGTGAAACGCCACGCCATTCGGTATTTCAAAAATAGTTTCTTTATGTTGGGCGCTTGGGGCACTCGTTAGAAATGCAATTACCATAAATGCCGCCACGGCACCCGAAAGGCCAATCAGCACGAGAATAAAAGTCACTATGGTTTTTTTCAATGCCGCCCCCAAATGTTCTCTGTTTAGCGAAAATTGTAAGTGATGCCCGTAAGCATTTTACTTTGATCAAATGCTGTAGGGTCTTCGAGTGACGCCACCGGGATACCACAATAATCAATTGCAAAATGGCCTGATGGCCGATCGTTGCCTGACTTGCCCATCCCGCCAAACGGCAGCCTCGAACTCGCCCCGTTGGTCGTGCGATTATAGTTAAGTAAACCCACTTTTGCCTCAAGCAGCGAACGCTCGAATAGACTTCTATCTTTCGAAAAAAGTGCCATTGCCAGGCCGTAGCCCGCCGAATTCACGATATCAAGCGCCTCATCAAAATCATCAACTGTGTAGATCGCAACATTGGGGCCGAAAATTTCGCTTTTCTGATAAACCGAATCGCGATTGAATTTTTCGACAATATTGATCGACGGGGTCACATAGTAACCCTCGTGGGCAAGCTCCATCACTTTACCCCGCATAAGACTCTCTGAGCCCTCGCGCTTTGCGATATCTTGAAACCTTAAATATTTATCAACCGAATCCTGCGCAATCAGCGGCCCCATAAATGGGTTGTCTTGCCAATGTCCAATCGTCAGCTTCTTTGCCGCTTCGTGAAAGTTCTCGATAAATTTGTCACGGATGCTTTTATGCAAAACAACTTTGCTGGTGCAGCTGCAGCGCTGGCCCGTCGTCATATAAGCGCCAATTAAAGTTTCATAAACGGCCTTCTCTAAATTGGCATCCGACCAAACCACTGTTGAATTCTTGCCGCCCATTTCGAGCGCCAAAATCTTCCAGTAGTGATCAAGTGTATCCTGTTTTATTTTTAAGCCGACTTCGTAAGAACCCGTAAACAAAACCCCATCGATATCTTCATTTTGAACCAGTCTTCGGCCGATTTCGCCCTGGCCCTGCACCAAATTGAAAACTCCTTCGGGCAGACCCGCCTGATGAACAATTTCTGCGTAGAGCTGACCCACGGCCGGGGTCTTATCTGAGGGCTTGAAAACAATCGTGTTGCCCATGACCAACGCTGGGATGATATGACCATTGGGCAAATGGGCCGGGAAGTTAAAGGGCCCAATGACGGCCATGACCCCACGGGGCTTGAATCGAACGTAGCCGTCAACGCCCGGCAAGGCGCCCGATACTTTCTCTTCGCCCATGCGCTTCAGCGAATGTTCAAGCGTGATATCAATTTTACCAACGAGACCAGCGGCTTCAGTCTTAGCCTCCCAAAGTGGCTTACCAGTTTCGCGCGAAATGACTTTCGCCATATCTTCAGCACGGTCTTGAAACGCTTTTTTTAATTTAAGCAGATACTCTTTGCGTGCATCAATCGAAAGCGCTCGCCATTTTGGGAATGCTTTTTTTGCCGCCGCACACGCCTCGGGCACGTGTCGATACGAGGATTTAATTTCAATAACCGTATCTTTTAAATCGGCCGGCGATTTAATTTGCCAGGTGCCGTCGCTACCCTCAACTGGCGCAAAGGCCCCATTAATATAACTACCCTTGTAGATTAGTGGCTCTTTCTTCATCGAATTCATTTGGACCTCAATATTGTCTTTCAAAATTTTCAATTACGTTTCGATAAAACTCGATTGCTAATGTCAATTGCGATACCGACACACATTCGAGCGCACTCGAGTCTAGCTCAACTGGCTGACCCGGCCCAAAAACAGCGCTTTCAATGCCGAGGCGATGAAAAACGTTAGCTTCTGTGCAAACCTTTGCCGCGACGAGTTCGTCGCTCAACCCCGTTTGCCCAGCATTGTCTTTTAAAAACTTCATAAACGCGCCGTCAACCGCGCCCAACATCGGCGGTTTGAAATCGAGCAACTTGAATTGAGCTCCAGCGCCCGCGCACTCATTTCGTAGCCGATCGAGCCAACCCTCGTAAACCGCGCGATCTCCGGCCGGCACAAGGCTGCAAACTCCTGATAATTTTATTTCTTCAGAAAACATTCTGACCGTACCCAAATTTATCGTCGAATGGGGCGGCGAAAAGCCGTCATCACGCAGTGACATTAATTCAGTGGCCATTTTTTTAATGGCCTCGCTCACTCGAATTAACTTCGTCGTCACCCCGCCCTCGATGCTATCAAGAAGATCGAGTTCGAGCTCTACAAGTTCGGGGGCGACTTCGGCGCTCGTGCCCCCATCTACCGAAAGCAAAGCCATGCCACTCGGCATGTTCTTTAAGTAATCAATCATTTTAATGATTGGATTATCATGAATTGAATACGCCCCCAGGGTTGCTCGTTGCCGCGAAAAAATCTTGCTTTGCGAGTGGCCGCCCTCAATCTGATTGTGCTGCTCGAGATATTTTTTTTCGGCGTCGGAGAGCGCAATCGAAATCTCAACCTTTGCAAAACCCGGGGCTCGATTGGCAATTCTCAAATTCGTTGGGGCGCTGGCCAAAACAGCCCTTGGGCTCATTTGTTTTTTTCTCAACAGACGAATCGCCCCGGCCCCACTTTCGCGACCAAAAGTGCCGACGACCAGTGGTTTTGTGCGGTCGGTTTTGTTCTGTGCTGCCTCTTTGAGCGCAATTAATTTACAAATAAAATCAAGCTTACAGTCAGCCGCGCCGAGGCCAAAAATTTCATCGCCCGACATGCTTGCGTTGAATGGGTTAGCACCGGTCTTAATCCAACGGCCGTAGTCGCCCGGCTCTGGGGTATCGAGCCGCGAGGTTAGTGCCACTCCGCAGTTTACCTTTTCAATTTTTCGATTTTGGCCCTTAGGTGAAATTAAAATCGTGGCCTGCGCAACCCCCGAAAGATTCTCGTCTATCACTTCGGCTTCGAGGCCCCAACTGTTTGCAACCTGCAATGCAAATTGAGCTACATCGCGAGTGCCATGAGAAACAGAGCTATCGATGGCAATAATTTGCCGCGCCAGCTCCGTGGGGCTCAAGCCATCTCCAGAATTGATTTCTCAAGAATTTGCTCAGCAACCTTAATGTCCTCACTTGTGGTTACCGCTGGCACCAAAAAACGCAATCGATAGGTGCCGCGGCCGCAAGTGAAGCAAATTAAACCATTCTTAAAAAGCACCTGGGTTAGCTTATCGACCTTTTCTTTTACGCCACCAAACGGGGTCACCGCAATCATCAGCCCCAACCCCTCTGGGCTTTCGAGAAGGCCCTTGCAAGTTGTTTGGCCTAGGCGCTTGAGCATGGCGATAAACTCGTGATGTATTTTCATTATTTTGCCACTGTCGCCCATGTAATTCTCTTTATCTAGCATCTCAAGAATTTCGAGGCCCGCACAAAGTGCGGCAGATGCCCCCGAGAACGTGCCAGCGATAAGACCAGGCTTTGGATTAAATTCTGAAGTGAAAAATGTCGCGCCGTTTTGGGCGGTTTTCGCAATCGTACAGACGTCAACGTAATCGCCAAAACCCAGCGTCTCATAGGCAAAAAACTGGCCGGTTCGAGTAAACGTTTGAACTTCATCTACCCAAATCGGGATGCCCTTCTCTTTGCAAAAATCGAGCATCGGGATAAAAAATTCGCGCGGGGCCACATTGTAGCCACCCTCGCCCTGCATGGGCTCAAAAGTAAAACAGCAAATATTACCCTCGTGTTTGGCCACGTGCTCTTTTAAAATCGCCAGAGACCTTTCCGAACTGCCTTTGGTTTTCTGATCGTACCACGGCACCCTTAACACTTCGTTATACTGCGGCAGCCCTACTCGAAAGTTCGGATTATCTGTGAGTTCGGCCATTAATGTCGAGCGGCCCGCAAATGCGGCATCCATTGCGATAATCATTCTCGCTGGAGATTTTTTTTGACGACACGCTTTCAACGCATTTTCATTCGCCATCGTGCCACAAGTTGAAAGCCATACGTGCTTCAGCCGGCTCTGCCGGCTGGCGATATCGAGTAGTTTTTTGCTAAAATCAAAGTACTCTCGGTTGGGCTCAAGATTGCCCTGCACAACTACATCAGAAAAAGCCCCTCTAGCCGTAGCCGCCATCACGCGTGGATGACTATGTCCCATTATATGAATGCCAATTCCGTTTATTAAATCTAGTTTGACGCTGCCATCTTCAAGCTCAACATATGCCCCCCGGCCAATCCCAGAGCCCACGTATGGATAATGAAGCGGGCGGCCACGTACGACCCCTATCTGATCCATCAATTCTTTCGCTTTTGCTATTTTGTCTGGATCGGGTGGGCGCACGCCCTCAATTTTTGCCGCTGCAGACATTACTTCTTTAACTGCCTCGTCGATATGCGAACGAAGTTTCGCCGACTGGGCAAGTTGTTGGCCTTTGGTCGTTGTCATGATTTACCCTTTGTGTTGTTAAAAAATTTTACTCTTCGCTTAGAATGAAAACAAGGCTAAGATTCTTTTCTGTGAAACGTGCTTTATACTTTTCATTTTTGATTTTTTCACTCGGCTTGCCGTGCGCTATGGTCGAGAGTTTTACATTCGCCGGCGACCCGGTCTCTGCTTCTGGCGAAGACGGCTTTCAGTCAGGCATCAAACTTTACCAGGAACAAAAATACGATGAGGCCGGCCAGAAATTTAAGAAAGAATTTCTTGATGGTAAAGACTTTGCCGCGCTTCATTACAACTGGGGGCTGGCATCGTATAAGTTAAAAAAACGCGGTTTAGCAGTTGGCCTCTGGCGCAGGGCATTATTCATCGATCCTGATTTTCGCCCCGCGGCCCAAGCCCTCGAGTTTTCTTCACAAGAGCTGCCTCGCGATATGACCGATAGCCTTTCAACATGGAGTCTTTTTCGCTCTCGCATTCTAGATCGCGCCAGTCTTAATAAATTTCTCGTACTGAGTTGGATTTTTTTGGCACTCGGTGGCTTTCTGACGATTCGGTATTTGGCTGCACGGCGCGTTTCACTTCGCCAAGAGCTGCCAATGCCGCGCGCCCCGACCGTCGGCATTGCCCTCATCACAGGTCTTTTTATTTTTGTCGCACTTTCAGCCGGCAAATTCATTTCTCTTTTTGAAATTCACGCCACCGTAATCGACGCAACGGCTTCGCTACGAACAGGCCCGAGCCTCGAGGACAATGCCATTTTCGATATTTTGGAGGGCTTTGATGTGATCATTGAAACTGTTCATAGTGGCTGGGCTCAGGTAACCCTCACCTCTGGCCAATCGGGCTGGGTTAAGACGGATGCTTTATTTCAACACACTGGCAAGTTGCGCCTATGGTAAATTATCTTTGGGAGAACCTCTTTCGGCGCGGCCAAAAAGACTCAGAAATTGATCTTGTGCTAAATGAGAACTATCTGTTTCGAGTGCTCAGCAAAGCCGAAATGGCTTTTATAAAAACACTTGTGCACTACCGCGCCTATCGCCCAGGCGAATCTATTTTTCGCCAAGGCGAGCTCGGCGTTGGCATGTATATCATTGTTAAGGGCACCGTAAACATTACCGTTGAAGACCTTCGCGCAGCGGACGAAAGCCAGCGCAATGTTTTTGTCACCCGCCTCGGTCGAGGGGATTTTTTCGGCGAAATCGCGCTTGTTGAGCAAACCGGTCGCCGAACAGCTACCGCCACCGCAACTGATGAAGTGGCCCTTTTGGGTTTTTTCAAGCCTGATTTGGCTGAGATTATCGAGCGCAGCCCGCGAACGGGCGTAAAGATTCTCACTCGCTTAGGCGAAGTTCTCGGCCGCCGCTTGAAAGAAACAGCTGAGCGCTTTACTGAAGTAAAACGAGAACTCAAAGAAATGGCCCAAGATGATTCAAGCAATTGATATCGATTCGCGCGTACGTCGTCAGCATTGGATTCAGCTTATCGTTTTCATTTCGATCGTCGTTCTGGGCCTCACCAGCCTCTTTGTTATTAATAATTTACTTCTCTCTTTCGTCGTTGCGCTTGTTTGCACTTATATTGTTTCGCCGGCGGTGTCCTACCTAGAGTCCGCGGGCCTGAGTCGTCTCGCCGTTATACTTATCGTTTATGTTTTATTCTCAACCTGCGCCGGCCTTGCGATTTGGGCAATCTCGCCTTTTTTCATCGATCAGTTTCAATCACTGAAACAAAGTTTGCCGAGCTATGTCGATGGTGCCGTAAAACTTGCCGACCGCCTCACCCAGACCCTCAATGCCAATGATAGCGGCCTTTTTCACGTTAACCTCAGCGAGCAGCTGCGCACGCTACTCACCTCACAGTCGACAAAGCTTGTTGAGGGCCTGCCCAGTTTTCTCTCATCTTCAGCATCGGTTCTTGTGCTATCGCCCCTTCTCGGTTTTTTTATGCTTAAAGATGGCCGACAAATTTCACGCGAACTTCTCAGAATTGTACCGAATAATATTTTTGAGTTAATTTTGAGTCTTCAAAGCCAGATCAGCGATCAAATCGCACACTTTATAAGGGCGCGACTTCTCGAGTCTGTCATCGTTGGTGCCGTCGTTCTTATCGGGCTGTGGACTATCGGCTTTCCGTTCGCCATTTTGCTCGCCGCCTTTGCTGCCATCACTAATCTTATCCCCTATATCGGCCCACTGGTGGGTGCAGCTCCGGCGGCCCTTATCGTCGTTGTTAATTCGGGCATCGGCCTCAAATTGCTTTTTGTGCTTTTGGTTTACGTGGTGGCCCAACTGATCGATGTGTTTTTCATCATCCCCCTCGTTGTCGCGCGGGTGGTCAATCTTCACCCTATATCAGTGATTCTAGTGGTTATTCTTGGTGCTGAGGTTATGGGCGTTCTCGGCATGATTATTTCGATTCCGGTGGCCGCAGCCCTAAAGGTCACCCTTGTTAATATCTATAAGCATCTCACCGACTACACCGTTTAAATTTGACATCGTCGTAGGGCGAATTTTAAACTGCGCCTATGTCAAAAACCCTATCTTGCCTCATCATTTTCTCATTTTTATTCACCGGCTGTGCATCAACCGAAAAGCTCGATAAAAACACCGCCGAAGGCGCTTTTGCTCTTGGTCAAAAATTTGAAAAAGAAGAACGCTACGAAGAAGCGATTACCTACTACTCCGAAGTAAAAAACAAGTTCCCCTACAGTCGGTTCGCAACAGAATCCCAATTGAAGATCGCCGACATCGAATTCTCTCGCGAAAACTATCCCGAGGCCGAAGGCGCCTATAAATTATTTAAAGAATTTCACCCAAACCACGCCCGCGCCGACTACGTCACTTACCGCCTTGGCCTCAGCGTTTTTAATCAGTTGCCGCCCACGATCGATCGTGATTTGGCACTCGCCACAACGGCTATCGATTATTTTGACCAGCTCATACACTCCTATTCTTCGAGCGAATTTGTACCCAAGGCCACGGAGTATCGCGCAAAGGCCCAGAAAATGTTGGCCGATAAAGCCAATTACGTAGCTGACTTTTATTTCATTCGCGAAAAATGGCAGAGCGCTCTGGGGCGCTACGAAGACCTCATGCACAACTACCCCAATCTTGGTTACGATCTGCCGGCCCTTTACCGGGCCACCATTTCGGCCTACAAAATGAAAGATTTAGATCGCGCCAAGACCTATTTTAAAAAACTTTTGGCTGATTACCCAAACTCAAAAGAGCTCGCCAAAGCCCGTTCGGAGTTGTCTGATGGATTTTGAAGCTGAGCAGGAGCTGTTCTCAATCGCCGAAGAGCACTTCAAGGCGAACCAATATTCCGAAGCCGAACCCATTCTTAACCAGCTTGTTTTGAAAAGTTCACGCCGCCCTGAAGTTTTTCACATGCTCGGCACCGTTTATTACGACCAAGGTAAATTTAATAAAGCCATCCGATCCTTTAAGCGCGCACTCGAGATCGACCCCGGGTTTACCGATTCTTCAATCGGGCTCAGCGTAATTCTTAACGATCTTGGCCGCTACGACGAAGGCCAAAAGGTTTTTGACGAAGCTCGCGCAATGCTAAATACCAAATCGCCAACCAGCGACGCGAGCCTTAATGAGAAATTTGCCACTAAACACGATGAACTCGGCGAAATGTATTTACATCACAACCGTGTTGACGAAGGCCTCGAGCAGTTCAAGAAAGCCTTGGCGCTCACGACGATGCGCCGACCTGAAATATCGGTCAGCATTGCCGAATGTTATATTGTTCTTCAAAACTTAAATCTCGCAATAAGAGAACTTCGCCTTATTGTTCGCGAGCATCCACACTTCGTCCCAGCTCGACTGAAGCTCGGCAAATGCTACTTCGATTCGCAGCAAATCCCTGAGGCGATTGAGAACTGGGAAGCCGCCCTTCGTTACGAACCACAGAATCAAGCGGCTCGCGACTATTTGCGCCTCGCCCAATCTATTCAAGTCACTTCACTAAACAACCCCCAACTCGATCTCTAACGGAGTTTCTTATGGCACAAATGAAAGACAAAATGGTCCCGTTCATTACCGCTGATGAGATTGCAGAAATGGTTCAATCTCTGGCGAAGAAAATTGAAAAAGATTATGCAAATCAAGAGATCGTAGTAATTTGCCCATTAAAGGGCTCTTGCCTCTTCGTGGCTGACTTGGTCCGCAAGATCCACCTTCCGGTCGTTGTTGATTTCGTGCACCTCACATCACCTAAAGGTGAAGGCGTTCGAATTCTGAAAGATATCAGCGTCGACATCACCAACAAGCACATTATTATTGCCGAAGAAATTATCGATGCTGGACGAACGTTGAGTTTTTTGCGAAGTCGCTTACTTGCCGGAGGCCCGAAAAGTCTGAAAATCGTTGCCCTACTTGATAAGCCGGCGCGACGAGAGTTGCCGATAAAACCGGATTATGTTGGCAAAACAATCGATGACCGCTTCGTAATTGGTTATGGGCTCGACTCAGAAGAAATCGGCCGCAACTATAAAGATATTTATAACTACGCGAATTAATTAGTTAATTTTATTTTTTTAACTAGATATTACGTTGATTACAAAAAAAATAACTGCCGAAAAAACAAACGCCGCCAAAAGTGGGCTGACCTTCACGATGACCTCCCGATGCTGCTAAACCCTTGCCTCAAGAGTAATTTCTTTTGCTCGGGTTGGCAATATTCTGCCCACTAAATCGTAATCGTGCGCATCGGTAATTTCGACCATAACGATCTCACCTGTTTTTGCGACACCGTCATTTATATAGACCATTCCATCAATCTCAGGCGCCTGTTGCGAAGTTCGACCCTGCAAAAGAAGTTCTGTTTCATCGCTGAAACCCTCAACCACAACTGGCAACACGCGACCAATTAATTCTTTCTGTTTTCGTCGACTGATTTTTCGTTGAGCCGCCATCAAAGCCTGAAAGCGCCTCTCTTTGATTTCTTCCGAAATTTGACCCGCCATCGAACCCGCCTTCGTGCCTTCTTCTATTGAGTATTTAAAACAACCAACGCGATCAAATTCTTGCTCTTTTACAAAGGCCAAAAGCTCTTGAAATTGCTCTTCTGTTTCACCCGGAAAGCCTACGATAAACTGCGTTCGGATAACGGCTTCAGGTATCTCGCGACGAATGTTCGTCAGTACAACCGATATTTCTTCGTGAGTCATTCGGCGGTTCATGCTTTTCAGCATTTCATTGTTAATGTGCTGAAGCGGCATATCGAAGTATTTCACCAAATTTTGGCGAGTTTTAATTAGCTCAATCATTTCTGGGGTGATCCCATCTGGATACAAATACAAAACTCGAATCCACTGCGCCCCAGACTCTTCCGAGAGCACCCTTAAAAGCTCAACCGGCGACTCTTTTGCGCCCGCGTCTGCTTTTTTCAAATCCCATCCGAAATCAGTAAAGTCGTGCGAAATAATCAACAGCTCCTTGACCCCGCCGGCGACGAGCAACTTTGCCTCGCCTAAAATACCGGTGATTTTTCTCGACTGAAGATTGCCCCTAATCAGCGGGATGGCACAAAAGGCACAACGCTTTTTGCAACCTTCTGAAATTTTTAAGTACGCGCGGTGCTTTGGCTGCGAGTTGATTCGTGGGGTCGACTCTTCTTGAAGGTACGTCGGCAAATTAAAAAATTTTTTCTCTTTTGAGCCCTGTTCGCGGTCGCGTAGAATTTTATCAATATTTTGAAATGACCCCGAGCCCAAGAAAAGATCAGCCTCAGGCAAGCCCTCAACAAGTTCGTCTTTATAGCGCTGGGTTAAGCAGCCGGCCACCACAAGGTTTTTAAGTTTGCCGGTCTTCTTCAACTCTGACATTTCTAAAATCTTCTCGACCGACTCTTTCTTGGCCTCATCAATAAACCCACAGGTGTTGACGATAACGGTATCGGCTTCTTCTGCGTTTTCGACAATTTTATATCCGTCGCGGCCTAGTGCACCCAACATCATTTCTGTATCAACTAAATTTTTGGGGCAACCCAACGAAACAAAGTGCACGGTTTTCATTTGTACTCCGTAACTTCGGCATCCACTGCCGGAGAATATTTGAAACTCTCGCCATTTATTTTGGCCTTAAAGTCTGCAATCGCAAAATCGAAGTGCGTTTCATTTTCAAGATCATCCGAATAGGTCAGCGCCTTAAGATCATTCGATTTTTTATCAAGCACAACTTTGAGCCCAACAATTTCCCCCACCACATCGGCACCCTTCGGCTTCAGCGTGTATTCGATGGTGCTCTCAGATTCATGCTTCTTAATGACTTCAAACTGGTCCCACGCCGCTGGCCGACCCAACAGAAGGCCTAGTGGCGCTTTCGCCTGCTTTTTAAAACTTTGAGATGTGATTTTCAAAACTTGTGTTTTACCACCAAGCTCTTTTGGCGCCGGAGTAATCAGCCATATCAATTTGTTGGTCACGATCAGCGTCGTTAGCTCGGGCTTTAAAATTTCAAGCCGTAGCTGCCCCTTAGATATCGTGAGCACACCTTCAGATTTTTTAACTTCGTCGAGCAACGCCAGCTTTATGGTTTTCTTGAGATCGATTTTTACTGCATCAGCATTCTGATATTTTTTTAACGCCGCTTTAATAAGACCAATCTCGACTGAGCCCCTGGCTTTGTCCGCACTTGAGGCGATACCAAAAAGGCCTATAGCCCCTATGGCTGTAATTTTTACAATCATCGATCTCATCAGCATGGCGCGTTATACACAATCAGCTGAATGCGCGCAAGCGCGGGCGGTAAAACACAGTCCAAATTTCAAATTTCTCGGGTCGACCGAGCGCTCGATAAGCCATTGTCGCGGTACTGCCGGTGGTGAGGACATCATCAATGAAAACAACAGGCCTCGCCCGATCAATGCTTATCTCATTCGCTACTACTCGCTGTCGTCGCCACCGCATCTCGGCCGTCGCTTTTTTCTGCCCAGAATCGTCTTTTCTGGCTAGAGCAGCACAGTATTGGCCACCCCACAATTTCGCCAATTGAAATGCTAACTCTTCTGCATGATCTCGAAATCGCTGTGAGCGGCCCGGCGCTGGCACAAACTGGATTGGTGCAGTCGATCTTCCGTGGGTGGAATTTAGAATATTTTTTTCTAAAATCTGTGGGTAGAAATTGAGCCGCATTTCACTAATATCCGCGGCTATATTGGCAAAAATATCTGGCACCCCACCGCCCTTTAGTGATTGGGCAAACCGTTGATACACGGGGTGCTCCGAATCATGCCAATTGTAGAGCGATAAAATCGGTACCCCACTCTGAAATCGAACCCAGTTTCTTCGCCGGCCCGCCTCGAATCTCAAATCGCAAACTTCACACAACAGCGTGTTCGCCTTGGCCGGCCGGACACAATACAGACAAAGTCGTAAACTTGCGGACACATTCTGCAATAGTCTCGAGATTGAATTCATTCACTCAATTTTAGCAAAACACGTGCCGCTAATCGTTGTGGAAGGGCAGATTCTTCCAGATCGAAAGAGCTCGATAGATTTGTTCAAGCGCTACTACGCGCGCCAAATGATGATTAAATGTAAGCCCTGAAAAACTGATCTGATCATTGGCGCGGGCCCGCACTGCATCCGAAAAACCATACGGCCCGCCGATCGCGAGGATGGCCCTCTTCTTTCCGGCGCCCATTACTTTCAAAAAAAATTGCGAGAATTCTCGCGAACTTTTGAAATTTCGACCCTTTTCATCAAACAAGACAAGGTGATCGCTCACTTCAACATAGCGCAAAAGCGATTCGCCCTCGGCTTGTTTTTTTGCCTCCGCGCTCTCGCGGTCAGCCGATTTTGATTTAATTTGAACTTCTTCGAATTGTACGATCGCCGATATTTTTTTTGAATAATCTCTAGCGCCCAATTCGGCCCACTCGCACGACTTATTTTGAAGCCTGGCGAGTTGAATCTTCATATTCGCGAGGCTTTTGCCCAAAGGTCTTCAATTTTATATTCATTACGTACAAAATCATAAAAAACATGAATCATAAGAGATCCGTAATCGACAATTATCCAACGACCCTCTTGAATGCCCTCTGTGCTTTGGGGCCGAATTCCGAATCGATCCTTAGCTTCTTTAATTACATGTTCGCAGAGTGCCCGGGCATGTCGCGTGCTTGTGCCTGAGGCCGCAACAGAAAATTCTGCTGGCTGCACAAGTGGCCGCAAGTCATAGCCCGCAACGGCGAGCCCGCCCTTGTCATTCAAGACAGAGATGCAAAATTTTGCAAATTCTGAAAAATCGCGAATGTTCGTTTCTGAATCATAAAGACGATTGGCAATAGCGTACTCGGCGACTACTGACGGAAGCAGGTAGCTCACGTTCTCACGACGACGAAGTCGACGCCGAATTTCGGTGCTAGAAGCCTCGACATCCCTCAATTTAACAAAAATAATTTCAGAATTAGATTTGAGTCTAATTTTCGTCTCTTCAAAAGACTTGATGTCCTTTACCAACCAAGCTGGGCAGCCCTCTTTATCAATAGGCAAAGCCATGCCTGGTCGCGAGGTTACGACAAGCGTCGTATTTAGTAGAATCTTTTTATAGTCCTTCCACTTGTCAAAAACCTCAAACTGATCAGCGCCGATCACTAGATAAAAATGGGCCTGCGGCTCAAGCTTTTGAAACTGAGCCAAGGTGTCGATGGTGTAACTGATGCCGTCGCGATCAAGTTCTTCGTGGCGAATTTCAATTCTATCCAAAATATGAGGCAATGAACTTAGGCCAAGCTTCACCATTTCAAGTCGCTGACTCGCATTTGGGCCGGGGTCAGTTTCACGATTGGGGCTCTTATTGGCGGGAACAACCCAAACATTGTCTAAATCAAGCGTCGCAAGAACTGTCTCGATGCTATTGAGGTGACCAAAGTGTATCGGGTCAAAAGTGCCGCCAAATAAACCAATTCGAATAGACGGGTTGGTCGGTACAAGTGATCGGCTGACGTTAGCTTCACTTTTTCTTTGCGGGGCCTTTGTTACCAGTCGCTTTTTTGGTACCGGGCGATTTTTTATTAGCGCCCTTCGCACGGCCTTTTTTGGCAAGCGTTTTGCTAATTTTTTTGTTGGCGCCTTGGCTAATTTCTTTGCCGATTTTTTTGCCAACTTTTTTGGCAATTTTTTTGCCGGGGCCTTCGACTTTGCCTTTTGTTTTTTGGCTTTCGTCTTTTTCATTGAATACCATCTCTCCCATTAAATAGATCAGATCTTTTAAATTTTTTCCGGTGGCAGCTGAAATCTCGACCACTTTATAATTTATACGTGAAAATTCTCTTTTAACTTTTTCAATTGCGGCTGGATCCAAGACGTCAACTTTGTTTAGAGCAACAATCTGGGCGCGCTCAGAAAGCGGAACAAAATCGTCTTCATCTTTATGTGCCAAATCGTACATCTTCAATTCGCGATTAATGTCGCTAAAGTCTTGCATGGGATTTCGCCCGCTCATGCCACTGACATCAACGACATGAACAAAACATTTTGTACGCTCAATATGTTTTAGAAATCGCGTCCCCAAGCCGACGCCCTTATGCGCGCCTTTAATTAGCCCCGGCATATCTGCGACAATAAAATTCGAATCTTCATTTAATCTGACAACGCCGAGGTTTGGCACAAGCGTTGTAAACGGGTAGTCGGCCACTTTCGGTCTTGCCGCCGAGATATGAGAAATCAGCGTCGATTTGCCGGCGTTCGGATAACCAATAATACCGATGTCGGCGAGAAGCTTAAGTTCGAGGTGTATTGTCGCCGCCTGCCCGGGCAAGCCCTTTTGCGCAACCGACGGAGCTTGGTTGACGCTGGTTTTATAAAATGGGTTGCCTTTGCCACCCTTACCACCGGTCAGAAACACAAATTCTTCGTCAGCGCCAAGGTCTCGAATGATCTCACCAGAGGTGCTTTTAATAATTGTGCCCGGTGGCACCCAAAGGGTTAAATCGTTGCCATCGGCCCCAGAGGATTTCTGAGTGCCACCCTTTTCGCCGTCTTCGGCGCGATATTTAGTTTTGATTTTTAAATCGAGAAGTGAATGTAGACGTGTTGACGTTTTGAACGTGACATTGCCACCACGGCCGCCGTCACCACCGTCCGGCCCACCGCGCGGAACAAATTTCTCGCGGCGAAAACTGACGCAGCCGGGCCCACCATGACCCGAAGCCACTTCGATCGTTACTTCATCTACGAATTTCACTTGGAGTTAGGCAGCTCGTGTTGCTGGATATACGCTCACACGAAATTTTTGTTTATTGTGGCGTTCAAATTTAACTTCGCCAGCAATGACCGAATAAATCGTGTGATCACGACCGATACGAACATTACGACCTACAAAAAACTTAGTGCCGCGTTGACGAACCAAAATCGTGCCCGCCAAAACTTTTTGACCACCGAAGCGCTTTACGCCAAGGCGTTTACTTTGACTGTCGCGACCGTTACTTGTACTACCCGCTGCTTTTTTCGATGCCATGACTTAACCTCACGTTAAAGTAGACTTATTTAGAAGCCTTTTTCTTTGCAGGAGCTTTTTTAGCTCCGCCTGAACTTTTCTTAGCTACTGCTTTTTTCTTCGGTGCCTTAGCTCGTGCTGCCGATGACGCTGACTTCTCTTCTCTGGCTTTCTTAGCTTCTGGAGTTTTTGCAGCAAGATTAAGCTTCGCAAGTCGCGCAACTTTTTTAGCTGGGTCTATGACCTGAGCTGTTTTTTCAGCTTCACTCACTTCACCACCAGGAGCTTGAATCGATTTTACGAAAAGCTCTGTATAAAGTTGGCGATGACCGTGTAAACGGCGATAGCCTTGGCGACGTTTTTTCTTAAAAACGATCAGTTTTGGCGACTTTGCTTGTTGAGTAACTACAACTGTGACTTTTGCGTTCTTCACTGTGGGTTCGCCAACATGAATTTTGTCACCGCTAACCAAAAGGACTTCATCAAGTTCAAATTCTGAACCTAATTCTTGCGGCAGTTTTTCAACGCGAAGTAGATCGCCGGGGCGAACTGTATATTGCTTACCGCCGGTGCGTATGATGGCGTACATTTTTAACCTCCAAATAGGGGACACGTCTTGATTTTGAAGCCTGTAGTATGTGCCATGATGCGCAAGGCGTGTCAACGACTACAAGTGCTTGATTTCAAACTGCTCAATATGAAAATTTGGCTCAACTTTTAAAGCCGCTGAATGGCCCAAGACTATTTCTATCTGCTCAAGTGACTCAGCTTCTTCGCCATATATCCAGTCAGCCACTTCGCCATGACAATGGACGACAGTTGATGCTTGCGATCTGTGTCGCGCCGCGTCTCTTTCGAGCAACCGAAATATCTCGTGAGCCACCGTAACCTTCTGTTTTATATAGCCTTTGCCTTCACAATAGGGGCAGGGGTCGCAAAGATTTGCGATCAAACTCGGGCGGATTCGCTTTCGGGTCATCTCAACAAGCCCGAGCTCCGAGATCGCCGAAACCACGGTTCGGGCCCGATCTTTTGAAAGCTCTTCTTTGAGAACGGCCAGCACCTTTTCACGGTGGGCTTCTTTTTCCATGTCGATAAAGTCAATAATGATAATCCCGCCGCAATTTCGAATACGTAGCTGGTGGGCAATCTCGCGCGCGGCCTCAATATTTGTCGTTACGATGGTGTCTTCAAGATCGCGCTTGCCGACATATTTACCCGTGTTAACGTCAATCACGACAAGGGCCTCGGCTTCGTCGACAACTATATATCCACCTGACTTTAGCCAAATACGACGCCCAAGCGCGCGCTGAATTTCGAGATCGATGTCATAGAGGTCAAATAATAGCTTCTCGCCGCGATGAAGAAAAATTCTATTTTTGAACTTTGGCATAAATTGAGAGACGAAACTGACGACTTTTTTGTGCACTCGCGGGTCGTCAACAACAACGCGCTCGACTTTTTCATTGAGAAGGTCGCGAAGGGCGCGCAGCTCAACGTCCATTTCTGAATGGATCACCCCGGGGCCCTTACGCTTTTCGTAGCCGCTCTGCACCTCAGCCCATAAACGCGTGAGATAGTCTAAATCGGCAACCACATCGGCTTCGGTTGCGCCCTCGCCCGCAGTGCGAACGATAACGCCACCTTGTGGCTTTAGTTTTTCGACAATCCCCTTGAGGCGGTTGCGCTCTTCTTCATCTTCAATTTTTCTAGAAATTCCGAGGTGATTAACCGTTGGCATATAAACCACGTTTCGGCCTGGCAATGAGATGTGGGTCGTAATTCGCGAGCCCTTTGTTCCGAGCGGGTCTTTTGCGACCTGAACCAAGAGAAATTGCCCCGGCTTAATGAGATCTTGAATTTGTGGGCGCGGTTCGCTGGTCTCATCTTCAGTTTTTGTTTCAACCAATGTCGAATTTTCATCAGCCTCGGGCTCTTCTTCTGAAAAGAAGAGACCATCTTCATTGGTAACGTTGGCTCGAATATCGCCGACATACAAAAAGGCAGCGCGGTTCAGGCCTATGTCGACAAATGCGGCCTGCATGCCAGGCAGCACACGAACAACCTTGCCTTTGTAAACCGACCCGACGATGGTCGGAGACACTTTTCGCTCGACCTTGAGGTCGACCAAGGTCCTGTCTTCGACGTATGCGACGCGAGTTTGAGTTGGATGCACGTTAATGAGGATCTCAGCTGCCATATTCATGGGTTCTATCATCAGTTTAGACACTAAACTAGACCTAACTTCGCCGAATAAGAAACCGATAGAGTTAATATGGCACAAATCGATCATTTATTTAAAATCATGGTAGCTCAGAACGCTTCGGACTTGCATTTGAGTTCAGGCGCACCGCCGTTTCTACGCCTGCATGGTGAAATGGTGAAATTGGATCACCCCGAGCTAAATAATGAGTCAGTGCAAGCCCTTGTGTTTGAAATTCTCACCGAAAAGCAGCGCCGGGGGTTCGTTGAAAACTGGGAGCTCGATTGCTCTTACGCTGTTGCCGGCCTCGGCCGTTTTCGTTGCAATGTTTTTATGCAGCGGCGCGGGATGGGCGCTGTGTTTCGCGTAATCCCTGAGAAAATCAAAACGATTCAAGAGCTCGGTTTGCCAGAAATTTTGAATAAATTAATCTCGATCCCGCGCGGGCTCATCCTCGTTACCGGCCCAACTGGCTCGGGTAAATCGACCACACTAGCCGCCATGCTTCACACCATCAATATGACTGAACGTCAGCATATTTTGACGGTTGAAGACCCGATCGAGTTTGTGCACGAAAATCGCATGTCACTATTTAATCAACGCGAAGTCAGCAGCCATACTAAATCTTTCGCCAATGCACTTAAAGCCGCACTTCGCGAAGACCCTGACACAATGCTCGTGGGCGAGATGCGCGACCTTGAGACTATTTCACTTGCGATCACTGCCGCTGAGACAGGCCACTTAGTGTTTGGCACCCTACACACAAACTCTGCAGCGAAAACGGTCGATCGAATCATCGACGCCTTCCCCGAGGCTCAGCAAGCCCAAATTCGGGTGATGTTGTCTGAATCCCTTCGTGGAGTTGTAGCGCAAACGCTCTTCCCCCGGGCGGATCAACCCGGCCGAGTCGCCTGCATCGAAATTCTCCTAAATACTTTTGCAGTGGCGAACCTAATTCGTGAAGGAAAAACGTTTCAAATCCCTTCTGTTATGCAGACAAGTGCTGGCGACGGAATGATGAACTTTGAATCACACCTTAAAATTCTTGTGGCCGCTGGCAAGGTGACCAAAGAGGCCTCTGACAATTTCTTAGGCAAAGCTTCAAAAGAAAAAGAGTCGCCCGCCCCTAGTGCGACCAAGGCGCCCTCGAGCCCCCCCAGCGCAAAAACCTCAAGTGGCATCACGATTCACTCTGTAGAGGGCGCCAAGACCGCGGCAAAGCCGGGCGCGCCAGCTGACAGCAATGCCCCCAAAGGTTTTGTTTTAGGCGGCAAAAAAAGCGGTTAGCACGTTCTGACAAAATTTCTAAAACCCTAGTTATATTTTACATTTAAGACTTAATATTGGGAGCGAATCTCGCTCTTTGCGAGCCGAAACTGTATATTGAGCCCACTTTAAAGGGGTGAGCTTATTAAAAACAATTCGGCTCGATTCTTTCTGATCTCTTTCTTAGCGACCGCCAGCTTATATTCTACTTCTTGCTCTCGGCCAACGACGGCCGCCCAAGCCGCGAAGGCCAAGGACTCTTTCGCGATTCGCTCAGCCAACAACCCCCTTTCAGTTTCAGAAAATCAGTTTTCGGTCTCTCTTAAAAAGGCGGCCCTTGAAAAAGAATTTCTTTTTCAAACTGATATTATTTGGGATTCTCCCGCGCCAAAATTTGAAGGCCTAAAAAGTCGAATTGTAACCTTTCGAAAGAGAGGCCAAAACCTCTATATGCTTGAGGCTTCAACTGGCCAGATTATAACTGACGACCTCCCTCAGACACGAATTCTAGCCGAATTTGCCATACTCGGTGAAGGTGCCGATGAAATCACTTTCGATTTCAACCATGGCCTCTCTGAAATTCAGGCTGTTACGGACTGGGTGGTCGGCGACGTCGACGACAGCGCCCGCACCCACAGCCCCGCGACCGCCAAACTTTCTCTTAAATTTAATCACATCGAAAACGCTTATTTTGGTACGCGAAATAACTTAGTCATCATTCAACGTGCTGTCGGGATCTCGACCGATTCAAGAAAAGAGAACTTGCCCATCGAGTTGCACTACTACTTGAGCCCCTATCAGGCGAACCCTGAATACAAGACGGCCTCTAATAGCCACCCTGGGTTTGGTTTTTTCGAAACGAATGCCCTCATGCGCCTTCATGGCGGGGTGGATGCATACGCGACACGAATTGACCCGCGCCCAGAAAAGAAATTTGTTTATGCGATATCAGCAAACACCCCGGCCGAATATCGAGATGCCATTCGCGAGGGCGTGCTTTACTGGAACAGTGCTTTTGGCGACGAAAAAATCAGTGTCATTGACGCCCCAACTGGCGTTTCGGCCCCCAACCCCGATTACAATTTGATTCAATGGATGTCGGACGACACCGCTGAGTCGTCTGTGGCTGATGCGCAAATCGACCCGCGTACGGGCGAAATACTTCACGCGCAGATTTATTTAACAAGTGCCTTTGCGCTTTTGGGTAGAGATGCGGCTTATAGCCTTGGCCGCAAAAAAACCACTCCGCACACTGATCTCACCATAGCCGGCCTTATGCCCTCGCGCCTCTGCGAGAAGCCCAGCGAGAAAAGCGGTGAAATATATAACGACCACTCAGGCTTATCACGCCTTAATCATGAAGCCGCCCTCGAGGTTTCACGGGATTACATTCGTGCCTCTGTCGCGCATGAAGTCGGGCACACCCTCGGCCTTCGGCATAATTTTGCCGCAAGCTTGGGCGCGTCTGCTTCTATCGCTAGAATTTATGAACTCATGGACGAATACGTAAAGACCTTGTCCGCGCCAACGACAGAAATTTTCACCGACAGTGTTATGGATTATAACCCCATGCCGACAGATCTTCTTGTCGGCCGACAAATTCACCTTGGTGTCGGCGCTTTTCACTATGACCGCGCCGCTATACGCAATCTCTATTTTGACGAAAAACCCTCTGCGAGCCCGCTCCTGGCGTTTTGCACGGATCAACATCTTGGTGATTTTTTTGGCTGTTTAAGTTTCGATCAAGGGCCCTCGAGCCTTGAAAGTTCAAAATTCGAAAGCCAACGCGCACTCACCGAGACCCCCGAACGGCTTCTTGAATTGATTTTAAATGAGAAAAGCAGCCCCCTTCTGTCAAAAAATAAACCGCCAAGTGAGATTGTGTTAGACTCGGCGGTTGAAGCTGCAAAAATTTTAGCCCCGCGAATGCTTCTGCTCAGAACTCTGACAAAAAATTCGTTAGAAATTCGGGTCGCAAACGCCCTTGGCCCCATCAGTAGCCTTAATATTGAAGAGGCCCATTTGCGCTCTCGCCAGTATTTGTCGGCAGAAATCGAGCGCCTCGGTGGGCTCACAAAGCTGTTGCCCCCAATTTCGACAAGCCTTGCCCAAGACTGGTTGGCAAGATTCAATGAACTCATCGAAAGCCCGGCGTTTCGCTCTTATATCGGGGCCGACAGCAAACAACATGATTTGTCTGACGAAGATGTTCGGCAGGCGAAGGCCCTTGCCCACTCATTTTTTGCGAGCCTGCAAAACCAACTATACCTAGCTGACCTCCGGCAGCTCAAAAGCCACCTAAACACTCTTTCTGATTCGAAAGAAAGTGATACTTTTGCTGAGGTTTTGCGTGATCGCGCTCTCGATTATATTTTAAAAACCTCCGTACAAATTCAGCCCGTTGAAACTATCTATTTTCAAAACAAAACGAAGAGGGCTACGACGATACCAAAATATTACTATCGCGACGACGTTCGGGCCGCCGCTGCCAAAGTTTTTCAGGATCGACGCACCGAGGGGCGCGACTGGGGCATGAATGAAAAACAAGAGGTCGTCAGCGCCATTGACGATGCCATCGCGTTGGTTATTGGCAAAAAAAATAAGCCTGATGAAATAGACACAGTCAAAAGCCCGCGCGGGGCCGCTCGGTGGGCAATTCAGATTCTTGAGCTTCGGGCTGCCGTCGAGAACGCGGGCGAAGCGCCGGCAGATAAAAATGTCGATGCCGAACTCGCAAACGACGAAAATGATAGTAGTGACGATTGATTAAAGAAGTTTCTTAAAATTGCCAGGTATAACGAAGGGCTGGGGCAAGCACGGCTGTTTGAGCGCAAACTCGCGTGCCATCAAGGTCATTCGCTACGTCAAAATTATCATACGGGCGCACTGCTGACTTATAGGTCGTATAGATCGTGCCCCCAATAATCCCGAACGCGCCACCAATCGCAACGTTATTTAACTTATCTTGTGGGCGGCCATAAAAACTAAGCGTGCTTAAGCCAAGAATGGCCCCTGCAAGGCCTGCAAAAATAATCGTAGCAACCTGGCGTCGCGTGCCGGTGAGTTCTGTTCGACCTTCACTTGGCCCTGCGGCGGCACCACCTGCTGCTTGCGCCCAAGCCACGGACTCTGCTGTAGATGTTACGATCGCGAGGGTCATTAAAAGTAAAACTAAGATTTTTCTAGCCATGTTTTCTCACTATTTTCTTCTATTGAAAATTCAGTCAGCTGTTCTTGCAAGTCGATTTTATTAATTTCAATGCTCTCCACTTTTGCCGGCAGCGGGCCGCGCCGTACCTTTACCAAAAAAGAATCGAAATTTTTACTCTCACCCTGCGCGACCGCCTCTACCCTACCATCGCTTAGATTGCGTACCCACCCTGAAATATTGTACTTCTCGGCCTCGGTCTTCGTAAAAAAACGAAAACTAACACCCTGGACACGCCCTTTTATCAATAAGTGTTGCGTTACGATCACCTACATATGATAGGTTGGCCGATTAAAATCGTCACCGTGTCGGCCTTGCTAGGCCTTAATTTTCGCGTGGCGTTAATATGGAGTAATGGTCGAAATGTCTTATTTGCCATACGAATTGATCACAAAGAAGAAGTTGGGCGAAGCGCACTCCGCCGACGAAATCCGTTGGATCGTCAACTCTTATACGTCTGGCAAATTACCCGATTACCAGATGGCCGCCTGGTCTATGGCCGTTTGGTTTCGCGGCATGAACGACGAAGAAATCTCTGTTTTTACCGAAGCCATGCGCGACTCGGGCGACAAATTCAGCTTCGCACATTTGCGCGCCCCCCGCGTCGACAAACACAGCACTGGCGGAGTGGGCGACAAAACCTCACTGATCGTTGGCCCCATTATGGCCGCGGCAAAAGTATTTGTGCCCATGATCGCTGGGCGCGCGCTCGGCCACACCGGCGGAACACTCGACAAGCTGATGAGCATCCCCGGCTTTCGAATCGATCTCGAGCCAAAAGAATTCGAAGCTATTGTTGAAAAAAACTATCTCGGCATGACCAGCCAATCAGCGCGCGTTTGCCCCGCCGATCGTAAGTTGTATGCTCTGCGCGATGTCACCTCGACGGTTGATTCGTTGCCGCTCATTTGTGGCAGCATTATGTCGAAAAAATTAACCGAAGATCTCACCCACCTCGTACTCGACGTCAAGTTTGGCTCGGGCGCCTTTATGAGCACGATGACCGAAGCGCTTCAACTCGCAACACTTTTGAAAACGACTGGCGAACGAAATGGCATTCGGGTGAATGCCCTTATTACTAATATGAATGAGCCTCTTGGGCGCTATGCTGGCAATGCTCTCGAAGTGCGCGAGTGCTACGACATTTTGTGTGGGCGCACCCACGTTGTTGGCGAGCGCGATTATTATGCTCCGACTCGAGAGTTAAGCTTAGCTTTGGCCGGGCACATGCTCTTTCTTGTCGGCAAGGCGACGAGTCTCGAAAAGGGCATCGAGCTTGCGACCTTGCTACTTTCAAGCGGAGCGGCACTGACGGCCTTTGAGAGTCTTTTGAAATACCAAGGGCCGGCGAACTTAGACCTTTTACCCACAGCTAAAGAGCAAGCTGATGTCGTTTCAAATCGCAGCGGTTACGTTCGAAAAATTGATACTCGAGCTCTCGGCCTTGCGCTGATTGGGCTTGGTGCTGGACGGCGAACCGCCGGTGAGAGCATCGACCCCACCGCCGGTCTTGAAATGTGCTGCCGCCTTGGCGACCAGGTTACGACTGGGCAACTTCTTATTAAAATCTTTGCAAATTCTAACTCAACATTCTCCGAAGTTTCGGCAAAGATACTTTCGGCAATTGAGATCGGGCCCAAGCCGCCCGATGAACTTCTGCCGCTAATTGCAAAAGTTTTAACGTAATCGTACGGGGGCAAGGCATGGAATTAATCGAACAATTAAAAGAATCAATTCAGTACATTCGAGATTTCAGTCGAATACGCCCGCGGGTTGCGATTACTCTTGGCTCAGGTCTTTCAAATTTTGTAAGCGCGGTAAAAGTTGAAACGACGATCCCATACCAAGACATTCCACACTTCGCGCCTTCAACCGTTGAGGGGCACCCGGGTAATTTAATTTTAGGTCACGTTGGCGAAGTCCCTGTGGTCGTCTTGCAGGGTCGCATACATTATTACGAGGGCCACACGATGGAACGCGTGGTTTACCCCACTCGAGTCGTCGCTCAATTAGGCACCCAGAAATTAATTCTGACCAATGCAGCGGGCGGCCTCGATACGAGCATGCGCGCTGGCGACTTTATGGTTTTGAAAGATCATATTAATTTGACCGGCAACAACCCGTTGATTGGGCCAAACATTACGGCCCTCGGTCTGCGCTTTCCGGATATGACTGAGGCTTACGATCGAGAAATGCTTGAAAAACTTCAAGGTGTTTTAACTCGTCGCGGAGTGCGCCATTCAGTAGGCGTTTATTGCGGCGTCAGCGGCCCCACTTATGAAACTTCAGCCGAAGTTCGCTATTTACAAATTATTGGTGGCAACGCTGTCGGCATGAGCACTGTACCCGAGACAATTGCCGCTAAGCACATGGGCCTTCGCGTTTGCGGCATTAGCTGCATTTCAAATCTTGCCTGCGGGCTGACCGACCAAGAAATCACTCACGAAGATGTGAAAGCGACCGGAAAAATGGTCGAAAAGCAGTTCTCTGAATTTCTCGTCGAATTTATTTCGGGCCTTTAGAAATGAAATCATTGCCGCCAATTGAACCCATCGGCCACGTACGCTCAGCCTACAAACAAAAATTTGGCGTGCCCCGACAACCGGGTTTGGTTCGTGGCGCGCGCGCATTTCTCGAAATTTTACCCCGCGTTCAGCCCGAACTTTCTCTTGATGGCCTAAAAGAGTTTTCGCACATCTGGGCCATTTTTTATTTTCATAGAAATGACAATGCGCGCTTTCACGCGAAGGTTCGCCCGCCGAGATTGCGCGGCAAAACTGTTGGGATTTTTGCTACCAGATCACCACATCGCCCGAACCCAATCGGGCTTTCGCTTCTCGAAATCGAAAGCGTTGAAGCAAATGGCATTTGGGTTCGCGGCGCCGATTTACTCGACGAAACGCCCATTCTTGATATCAAGCCTTACCTTCGCGAAATTGAATCACGGCCCGACGCTCGCAGCGGCTGGAGCGAAGAGCTTTCGGCGCGCCAAGTGGCGATTGAGTGGAGCCCCCAAGCGCAACTCGCACTTCAAGAGGCGCGCCCAACCCAAACCGATATTTCTGATTTAAAAGACATGATCGAAGACACTGTCGCTCTCGACCCGCGCCCCTTGGTGTATCAAGGCCCAACAGGCGGCGAGTCTCATTACCGCGATTCTCATGTCGTGATGGTCGATGGGCTCGACGTGCACTTTTCTTTTCAAAACCACGAGCAGTTAGTTATTTTAAAACTGACCGCCGCTGCTGCCCTTTAGTCTGCCCGCACAATCGGTTAATTTTTAATTCTATTTTTTTATAATCGTCTCGCCCGACAATAGGTCGAGCCTGCTGTGCTTTAGTTGAACCTCGACTAACCGAAACCCCCTTTTAAACCGACAACTACTTGAAGGGGGTGCATGGATGCAACCTTTAGAGAAAAACATATACGCCTTGGTTCTTTTATTAGCTGTTCTCGGGGGGCTTTCAGCCTGCGCCCCGGTAAATAAATTCGACAAAGTCGACAGCTCTCTGAACACCACCTGCAACGGCGCAGCTGTTCAAACAAAATATATTGTGCATTATTTGAACGGACAATGGGCCTATCCGACGGCAAAGGGGCGCGCTGATTTTGTTGAAAAATTTGTGCGGCCCAACATCGATGCTATTGATTTCGTCGAATACGATCAAAAAATTAATGTAGAAAATACTGTTAAGGTAACGGCGTCGGCAGTGGCCCCCGCACTGTCGGGTGCCGACATAGACAATTGGGGCCCGGGCTCAATTAGTGCTCCGACTGCATGGCAAGCTGGCTATCGCGGTCAAAATGTTATTGTGGCCGTCGTCGACTCGGGCGTCGACGTGACACACCCCCAACTTGTTAACCAAATTTTTTACAACACCGGAGAGGCTGGTGCCGACTCTGTCGGTCGCGACAAACGCAGCAATGGCGTAGACGATGACAATAACGGGTTCGTCGACGATTACGCCGGCTACAATTTCGAAAGCAATAGTGGCCAAATGCTCGATGACGTCGGCCACGGCACCCATGTATCTGGAATTATCGCGGCCGAACACGCAGACACCCAAATTATGACTGGTCACGTAGAAGGGGTCGCCCCGTCTGCCAAGATTTTGCCTGTTAAATTTCTCGGAGTTGATGGCGGCACGCTGAGCTCAGCGCTTCAGGGCATCGATTACGCCGTTCTTCGCGGCGCCAAAATTATCAACGCAAGCTGGGGCGGCAACGGTTGCTCTAATGCCTTGAAACAAAAAATCGCCGATCTTAGCGCAAAGAATGTTTTGTTCGTTTCGGCTGCAGGCAACAGCGCCGCGAATATCGAACTTGCTCCAGAATATCCGGCGGCTTACGATCTGCCGCTGCAAATTACTGTTGGGGCCCTTACGCCGACACTCCTGCAAGCCGACTATTCGAATTACAGCCGAAAACTCGTCCAACTCTTTTCGCCCGGCTCAAACATCATCAGCACCGTGCCAGTGGCCATGGGCAGTTACGCCGCTTATAGTGGCACGAGCATGGCGACGCCGTTTGTATCGGGCGCAGCAGCCGTATGGATCTCGGCCAACCCGAGCTCTAGCATGTCGCTTATTCGCAACAGCATTTTGGGTTCTGTGACCACAGACAGCACCTATATGAACGCTACGGGCGGTCGGCTCAACTTAAGCTCGCTGAAGTAAGCACAAATCACCCATAACGCGTCGAGACGACCTCCGACGCGTGTCGTTTCTTTTTGCCTTAAAAATCAACAGATTATAATCCTTTAAGTCTTATGAAAATTTGGATTGAAGACTTAAAGAATCACGTGGGGCAGTCCATCGAACTCAAAGGGTGGGCTTATCACCATCGTTCTTCGGGCAAAGTTAAATTTTTAGTCGTTCGCGACGGCACGGGCTACTGCCAGTGCGTGTTTGCGAAGGGTCACTGTGAAGAAGATAGTTTCACTAACTTCGAACAGCTCACCCAAGAGTCGACCGTTACTGTGACCGGCACAATCAAGGCCGAACCGCGCAGCCCGGGTGGCTTTGAAATGACCGCGCAGTCGTTTAAAATTATTCAACGCGCCGAAAATTATCCGATAACCCCAAAAGAGCACGGCCCCGATTTTTTAATGAACAACCGGCACCTTTGGATTCGGTCAAAACTACAGCACGCTGTTTTGCGCGTTCGCGCCGAAGTGATCAGTGCGATTCGTGATTTTTTCAATGGCCGCGGCTTTACTCTTGCCGATTCGCCCATATTTACGCCAAGCGCCTGTGAAGGCACCTCAACACTTTTTCAAACTAAATACTTTGATGAGATGGCCTATCTCTCGCAAAGCGGTCAGCTTTATGCTGAGGCGACCTGTGCCGCGCTCGGCAAAGTTTATTGTTTCGGGCCCACGTTTCGCGCCGAGAAATCAAAAACCCGCCGCCACCTAATCGAATTCTGGATGGTCGAGCCCGAGGTTGCCTTCAATGATCTCTATGACAACATGGAGCTCGCCGAACAGTTTGTCGAATACATCGTACAACGAACGATCAAAAATCGCCCTGAAGAGCTGAAGGCACTCGAGAGAAATCTTGAGCCTTTGTTAAAAGTGAAGGGGCCCTTTCCGCGCGTTCATTACGACGAAGCCGCTGCGATGATTAAAAAAGAAAACCCTGAGTTTGTAATTGGTGACGACTTTGGCGCCCCGGATGAAGCCATTGTTTGCGCCAAATTCGATAAGCCTGTTTTTGTGCACCACTTTCCGACCGCCGTTAAGGCTTTCTATATGAAGCAAGATGAGAAAAGCCCCGAGCACTCTATGAGCTGCGATTTACTCGCGCCCGAAGGGTATGGCGAAATTATTGGCGGCGGGCAACGTGAAGACAATCTTGAGTTGCTGTTGAAAAAAATCGAAGAGCACAAATTAAATCGCGCCGACTTCGAGTGGTTTTTAGATTTGCGAAGATTTGGATCGTTTCCGCATGCCGGGTTTGGGCTCGGGGTTGAAAGAACAGTAGCGTGGATTTGTGGCGTTCAGCACGTGAGAGAGACAATCCCCTTTCCGCGTCTATACGGCCGCAACTATCCATAAAATTAATTTAAAATATTTGGATGAGGTGTTTTTATGGCAGAACTTGACGCTCAGTCGATAAGCCAACTGAAATTAAAAGAACTTGAAGCGCGCAATCAAGCTGCGTTCGACGGCGGCGGCGAAGATCGCGTCGAAAAGCAAAAGGCGGGCGGCCGCCTCACCGCTCGAGAGCGCTTAGACGTTTTGCTCGACCCAGGTAGTTTTGTCGAAGTCGATCGCTTTGTAACCCATCGAAGCCAAAATTTCGGCATGGCCGATAAACATATACCCGGCGATGGCGTCATCACCGGCTATGGTCGAATTAACGGCAAATTAGTCTATGTTTACAGCCAAGATTTCACCGTGTTCGGCGGCAGCATGTCGCGCACCCAGGCCAACAAAATTTGTAAAATCATGGACCTCGCCACCAAGAATGGCGCACCCATTATTGGCCTCAACGATTCGGGCGGCGCTCGAATTCAAGAGGGCGTCGAGTCACTCGGCGGCTACGCTGATATTTTTCTTCGAAACGTTACAACCTCGGGCGTCGTGCCGCAGATTAGCGCCGTTATGGGCCCGTGCGCTGGTGGCGCGGTCTATAGCCCCAGCATCACTGATTTTATTTTTATGGTGAAGAACACCAGCTACATGTTTGTAACTGGCCCTGACGTAATTAAGACTGTCACCCATGAAGACGTGAGCAAAGAAGACCTCGGCGGAGCACTTACTCACAATCAGAAGTCGGGGGTTGCCCACTTCGCCACCGACGACGATCGCCACTGCCTGCTTATGATTCGCGAGCTGCTTAATTTCTTGCCAAGCAACAATGTTGACGACTCGCCAGTCATACCGACCCGCGATCGCCCTGATCGCATCGAAGAATCTTTGAATACTTTTATCCCAGATAACCCGAAAAAACCCTACGACATGCTTCAGCTTATTGGCAAAGTCGTAGATGAGGGCTATTTTCTCGAAGTTCACAAACATTATGCGAAAAATATTATTGTGGGCTTTGCAAGATTTAACGGCCGTTCGGTCGGCATCGTTGCCAATCAACCGGCCGTGCTTGCCGGCTGTTTGAATATTTCAGCCTCCGTAAAGGCCGCGCGATTTATTCGTTTTTGTGACGCCTTTAATATACCAATTGTGACCTTTGAAGACGTCCCCGGGTTTTTGCCTGGCACCGATCAAGAATGGAGTGGCATTATCACTCACGGCGCAAAATTACTTTACGCCTATGCCGAAGCGACGGTGCCGAAAATTACAATCGTGACTCGCAAAGCTTATGGTGGCGCTTATTGCGTTATGTCTTCGAAACATATTCGGGGCGATGTGAACCTTGCTTACCCAACAGCTGAAATTGCCGTTATGGGGGCCGAAGGCGCGGTCAATATTATTTTCAGAAATGAAATTAAAAATGCAAAGTTTCCAGAAGAAGAGCGCCAGCGCCTAATCAAAGAGTATGAGAAACAGTTTAATAACCCGTATGTGGCCGCTGAAATGGGCTACATCGACGAAGTGATTGAGCCGGCCTTTACTCGTAAGCGAATCATTGATTCGCTTGAAATGCTGAGAAACAAGCGCACGAGCAACCCGCCCAAAAAACACGGCAACATCCCGCTCTGATAATAAAGAGGTTTTATGTTTAAGAAAATTCTTATAGCTAATCGAGGCGAGATCGCAATTCGCGTAATTCGCGCCTGCCGCACGCTTGGAATTCAATCGGTCGCCGTGTTCAGTGACGCCGATCGCAACAGTCTTCATGTTATGCTCGCCGATGAAGCCTACAACATTGGGCCCGCGCCGAGCCGTGAGTCTTATCTCAATATTGAAAAAATAATCGAGGTCGCAAAACGCTCAAGAGCCGACGCCGTTCACCCAGGCTATGGGTTTTTAAGCGAATCGGCCGACTTCGCCGAAGCTCTCGAAAAGGCGGAGATTACTTTTATTGGCCCGACCCCGAAAAATATTCGCGACATGGGCGACAAAATCGCCTCTCGAGAATTGATGAAAAAAGCTGGCGTTCCGATCGTGCCCGGCACCCCTGGCGCCGTGACGTCTGTTGAAGATGCAAGCAAGTGGGCGCATGAAATTGGCTACCCCGTTATTATCAAAGCTTCGGCTGGCGGCGGCGGCAAGGGCATTCGCGTTGTTCATGCCAAAGAAGATTTGGCTTCGGCCTTTCGGGCCTGCCAATCTGAGGGCAAAAACTCATTTGGTGATGATCGCGTTTTTATCGAGCGTTATGTGCAGAGCCCGAAACATATTGAGCTTCAGGTTTTTGGCGACAAGCATGGCAATGTTTGTCATTTGTTTGAGCGCGAATGCTCGGTGCAGCGCCGACACCAAAAGTTGATTGAAGAATCACCGTCTATTTCGGTGCCCCAAAGCGTGCGCGAAGAGATGGGTCGCATCGCCGTAAAAGCAGCCAAAAGTTTAAATTACCTTGGCGCCGGCACCATCGAATTTATTTTTGACAACAGCACTAAAGAATTTTTCTTTATGGAGATGAATACCCGCCTGCAGGTTGAACACCCAGTTACTGAATTCGTAACTGGCATTGATCTCGTTCAAGAACAAATTCGTGTTGCCCATGGCCACCCGCTTTCATTCAAACAAGAAGATGTAAAGCAGCGTGGCCATGCTATCGAACTTCGCATCTGCGCTGAAGACCCAGTGACCTTTGCCCCGGCGCCAGGCAAAATCCGCCGCTGTCGCACTCCACAAGGTCCTTTTGTTCGCGTTGACGGCTACGCCTACCCCGGTTACGAAATCCCAATTCATTACGACCCAATGATCGCAAAACTTATTGCCTGGGGGCATACCCGCGATGAGGCAATTCGCCGATTACAGCGAGCGCTCGCTGAATTTATGCTGACTGGCATTAAGAGCAATATTGTTTTGCATAAAAATATTCTAGCGCACCCGACATTTCTTGATGGCTCGTACACGACGCAGTTTATCGAAAAGGATATCGTCGGCAAAAAGCAAAAGCTCTTTATGTTTGTCGACGAGCATGTATTTCTAATTACCGCCGCCATCGAAGCCTATCAGCGCGCCAAGGGCCGCGATGTTTCGCAAATCAATATGGCCAGCCGCTGGAAGACCATGGGTCGCAGCCGACAGATGAGAGACAGGTGAGGTTGTAATGTATTTCAAAGCCGAATCGAACAACATGAAGTATGAGATGAATGTGCGCGAAACGCGCGAGGGCTGGCAGGTTTCGCTTAAACCCGATGGCGAAAACTGGACTCATTACGCTTTCTCAAAAACTGATTATCAGTACATGGACGACACCATTAGTTTTTTGTTTCAAAACAGCTCTTACCTTCTCGATGTCACTTCGAGCGGTATCGACCAAACAGTCTACACCCGCGGCGCGTTCAGAACTGTAAAGCTTTACAACGAAGAAAAGATTTTGCACGAGAGCCTGAAGGGCGGCTCGCCACTTGGCTCAACTGATAATCTCATTTCAGAAATGCCTGGTAAAATTGTGAAAGTTTTTATCACTCCTGGGCAGACCGTGAAGGCGGGCGACCCCATGTTAATTATGGAAGCCATGAAAATGGAAAACGAAATGCGGGCGAGCACCGACGCAAAAATTAAATCTATTCATGTTAAAGATGGCGACACAATTGAAACTGGCGCGCTTCTTGTGACCTTTGAAAAGTAATCGGCCGTGAGAAAAGAGAAGTTCTTTAATTCGAGTCGCATTGAGCTTCAGCCCTTTTACGAAGCCGGTGCCACTGGAGAATTACCCAAGCCCGGCCAGTACCCCTTTACTCGCGGCGTGCAAGAGTCGATGTACCGCGGCCAATTTTGGACGATGCGCCAGTATGCTGGCTTTGGTTCGGCCAAAGAGAGTAATCTTCGCTATCGCATGCTCTTAAAAAAAGGCACGACCGGCCTCAGCGTGGCCTTCGATTTGCCAACGCAAATGGGTTACGACTCTGATCACGTAATGTCGTCAGGAGAAGTGGGCAAAGTCGGCGTTGCGATTTCTTCGCTCGAAGACATGGAGATTCTACTCGATAAATTGCCACTCAAAGACATCTCGACCTCGATGACAATCAACTCGACGGCCGGGGTTTTATTGGCCCTTTACATAGCTGTTGCAAAAAAGCGTGGAGTAAAAACCGCCGACTTGCGCGGCACCATACAAAACGATTTGCTCAAAGAGTACATCGCCCGCGGCACTTACATTTACCCTCCGAAACCGAGCCTTCGCATTATTACCGATATTTTTGATTATTGCTCTCGAGAAGCCCCGCAATGGAACACCATCAGTATTTCGGGCTATCATATTCGAGAAGCCGGCGCGACGGCCACTCAAGAACTTGCCTTTACTTTAGCAAATGCGATCACCTATGTTGAGGCGGCGCTAGCCACGGGCCTCAACATCGACGAGTTTGGGCGTCGCTTGAGTTTCTTTTTTAACGTTCACAATAATTTTTTCGAAGAAGTCGCGAAGTTTAGGGCGGCTCGCCGCATGTGGGCCCGAATTATGAAAGATCGATTCAACGCCCAAGACCCCCGCTCGCAGAAATTACGCTTTCACACCCAAACTGCCGGGGTCACTCTCACCGCTCAACAGCCCGAGAATAACATTGCCCGTGTAACCCTGCAGGCGCTCGCAGCCGTTTTAGGCGGCACACAGAGCCTCCATACCAATTCAATGGATGAGGCCCTTGGGCTCCCAACTGAAAAGGCCGCGACGATTGCCGTTCGCACTCAACAAATCGTCGCCAACGAATCGGGGGTGGCTGATGTTATCGACCCGATGGGTGGCTCTTTTTACGTCGAATCTTTAACCGATGAACTCGAAAAACGCGCTCAAGAGTATATTACACGCATTGAATCTTTAGGCGGAGTTGTCGCGTGTATTGAAAGCGGTTGGCTTCAGGGCGAGATTCAAAACTCGGCCTATCAATACCAAAAAGACGTTGATGCTAAACGCGAGATTATTGTCGGAGTTAATGATTTCGCCGAGGCCGCGCCGAGTGATATCGAAACCCTCAGAATCAGTGAGTCGGTGGCTAAAGAACAAGTGCAGCGTCTTAAAAAATTTAAAAAAAATCGCCGACCAAAAATTGTTGCCGAATGCCTCTCGCAAATTCAGCGCGCGGCTGAGGGTCGCGAAAATCTTATGCCACTTTTTGTGACCGCGGTCGAAAACAAGGTCACCCTTGGCGAAATTTGCGATACCCTACGGGGCGTTTTTGGACGCTATCGAGAAAGCGTTACACTCTAATTACGCCAGCCCCTCTGCTGCCTAGCGATATTTAGCTCTAAGTTTTTCTTTATTATCTACACGCTCTCTTGTTTGTGATGAAAATTATTTAATCACGCCTCCAGCCGCCCCATCGCTTTGTGAACTTGGAAGTTCAGCCCTATGGTGAGCGCTGTGGAGGTTTTCGTGAAAAATTCAGCAATTCGAACCATTGTCTCTTTGGGCTTTTTAATTACGCTCTCTGCCTGCCAAGCCTTTCGCGCTGGCGACAGCTCTTTGAACAGCAGTCTGAATAACAACCCTGGTGGAGGCACGCCTCCAGCTAAATGCGATACACAAGTGACTGTGTCGTGGACGCCTCCGACATCTAACACCGACAATACGCCGCTTACAGACCTTGCGGGCTTTCGCATCTATTACGGGACAGCTACGCACACTTACCCGCAAATGATCGACATCGCCGACCCTGCCATAAAGTCGAAATTAATTACCAACATGGCCGCCAGCACTTACTATATTTCTGGCACTGCCTATGCCATTCGCGGCGGCGCCGTCGTTGAAAGCGATTACTCAAATGAGGCTGCCATACAGCTCGTTGCCTGCACTAATAATGTTTTTGATGCAATGACTGGTAAGATTGTTGCCGTTCTACCCGCTGTGCCTGCCGTTGACGATGGCTCAGTTGCAACAAGCGCTTTGAATACAGAACTTTCGCGCTAGATTTTTCGAACAAAGAACACGGCCCCTTGGGCCAATAAGGATTTTATGAAACCCTTGGTAACTTACGTTTTTCTTTTTTTCAGCTTTTAAATTACGCTAAGTGCCTGCCAAGGCTTTCACGGCGGAAGCAGTACAATTGACAATTCTTTGTCAGGCGTGACTCCGGCACCGACACCTTCGCCAACACCCACGCTGCCCCCTGTTTGCAAAACACAATTTACCGTTCGTTGGACGCAGCCGACAACAAATGTTGATGGCACTCCGTGCACTGATCTCGCGGGTTATCGAATCTATTACGGCACAGCTTCTGGCGCCTATGGCCAAATGGATGACATTGTTGGCCCAACAATAACTACGAAAACTATAACGGGCCTTACTGCCGCAACTTACTATGTTGTTGCTACTGCTTATAAGATAAATGCTGGGTCAGTTTTGGAAAGTGCTTATACAAACGAAGTAAACGTTCAATTGCTGCCCTGTTTAAAGGCTGTACTTAATGCGACGACGGGCGCGCTGCAGTATGTACCGACAGATGCCGAAGAAAACGCGGATGCCGCAGAGAATCAGCCTGCGCCAAGCGCTGTTCTGCCCGAGGGCGCAAAGCCCCAATAGCTTGCGGCCTCTTGTTTTGTATGCCAGCCTCTTGCCTAGAGATTGGATATCCAAAAAGGGGGCCTCATGACGCGCGCACATTATTTCGTTTTTATCAGCCTGTTCTCTCTAACCGCATCTGCAGAAACCTATTTTGAAACGCTTAAGAAAAACTTTACCGGCGCTCGCGATACGATCACGGCAAGTGATTTTGATGAGATCGGGTCGAAGTCAGCACGGGTGTGTACACAAGTGTTTTTTGGCAGCCAAGACCAAGAGAACCCGGCTCACTTGAGAAAATTTACGATAACAAAAGATGCCCACGGCCCGCTTCTGCCCGGAAAGCAAATCGTCCTGGTTCTCATGGCTGACAACAGCGAGCCCGACCCAAGAGGGGCCGCCGAAAGTACACACACAACGTTTAGCAAGCGAGAGGTCCAAAGCGTTCAATATCTAGGCGGGGACGATATTCGTGTTCATCGCAAGGGTAATCTTTTAATATTTTCTCGATCGAACCAGCAAGCGACCACCCCGTACTCATACGGGTATTGCTTTTCAAACCTTCGTAAAAACTAAATTTTATTTTTGGCCAGATTATTCTTTGTAATCTGGCTTACGATCAAGATGGATATCTCATAAAGTAAAAGCATCGGCGCCAGCATTGCGAGCATACTAATGGCGTCTGGCGGCGTAATTATCGCCGAGATTATAGCAATAATCATAACGGCATATCGCCTTTTCGTTCTTAAAAATTTGTCATCGATTACGCCCATGACTGCAAGTACTGCCAAAATTAATGGCATCTCAAAGGCCGCCCCAAAAATCAAAGTTGTTGTAATAAAAAAAGAGAGATATTCGGTAATCGTGATCATTGGTTTGTCGGTTTCGCCACCGAAAGTTAGAAGGTATTTAAAGGCCATTGGGTAAACAATTTCGTAGACGAATGAGACCCCAACAGCGAACAACAGTGAGCCCGAAATAATAAAATAGGCGGCCATCTTTTTTTCTTTTTTGTAGAGCCCTGGGGCCACAAAAAGCCAAATTTGATAAAGCCAAAGTGGGCAGGTCAGAATAATCCCAGCTAAAAAACTGACTTTTATATACGAAGTGAACTTATCTATTGGGGCCGTGAACACGAGGTACCCGTTGGGCCCAAGATAGGGCACGATCGGCGCCCGAATTACATCAAATATTTTATCTTTGAACGAAAAACAAACGCCGAAGCCGATAATGATAATCCAAAGCGTACGAATAATACATGTTCGCAAGTCGACGAGGTGCTCGATAAAAGATTGTTCACCCTGGCTGGCCATCTGGATCTTTCTTTATATTGGTCGCAACTTCTGGTGAACCAGTGGTCGCTGGGCTTGCCGCCGGCACCGTGCCCCCAGAGGACACATTGCCCGGCGGAGTCGCCGTTTGTTGCGCTCGAATTTGCTCATCAAGCTTATGCCGTAAATCAAGTAGCTGCTGAATATCTTGAGTGGCTTTTGATTTAGCCTCATCGATCATTTTTTGTGTGTCGTTGTGCATTTGAGTTACCGGCCCGAGTATTTCGTCTTTGGCGCGCCGTAAATCATTTAACATGTGGGCTAATTTTTTAGCGAGATCTGGCAATTGCTCTGGGCCAACCACAATGAGGGCAATGACCCCCAGCAAAATAATATGTGTGAACCCTAAATTAAACATTTACTGGCTGCTAACCTTTTTAAGTTGCTCTGGGGGCAGTAGCCCGCTTTCAAGAAGCTGCTCTTTCGCAAGCTCTGAGCCTGTTTTTATATAGCGCTCATACAGCCGAAGTAAATTCTGATTCGACTGCACTTGTGAGTTCTGACTTATATAAGTTAGAAGATCAACAAATTCTAGAAATCGTTGTGAAAATTGACTGTAAACAGTGGCCGACAAATCAGGCTCAAGCTCCGAAGCCAGCTGGCCATAGGCGACCCCGCCGATGCCGGCATAATAATCAATGTCGATGATTTTACGATTGAGCGAGTCTCCAAAAAAACCGCTAATATAAAGGCTCGTATCGCCGAGCCTTCTCAACATTTCAATTCGCGTCTTACGCTCAGCCTGGCTCGCCTTTAATAGTGTTTCAGCCATACTCGTATTGGTTTGAAGATTTGACGCCAAAAGATACGAATCAAGTAATTGCACTAGGTATTGTGACACGCCCGGCGCTACCTCGATTTTACGTTTCTCTAACGCTTGGTTTACAAGCTCAGAGAAGTACGCGCTCGATGATGCAAGCACGCTCACTTTTGGAATTTTGGAAGTGACACTCATTTCGAGATGCTCCCCGCTTCAACTACCTACCTAGTCTAACGGCGCGATGCTTCTTATATTTTAGTACATTTTTAACTATTTTGGGGGGCTTCGCTCGGCGTTACGACCTAAGTCTCGGTAGACGTCTCATTCTGAGACATCCACCCGCCCGACTATCGACAATACCTCTTTTTGAGAAAATATCTTCTGCGCCAATTTGCGAATGTCTTGGGCGCTTACGCTTTCAAGATGCTGCTTATAGAACTCAGACTCATCGAACTTTAAGCCATATAGTTCGTCGAATAGAAGTGCATCCGCAATATTTGAAGTGCGCTGGCGAGCAATATCGTAGCGACCCAACAGATAACGTTTTGCTCGATCGAGCTCAACCGCTGAAATATTTTCGTCGACGAGCTTGCTAAACTCCGCCTTCATCATTTCAACTGCCTTAACTGTTTTTTCAGGAGAACACCCGATGTAGGCGCCAAAATAGCCGCCCTCTAAACCATCCATTCTCATTGGTGAAACAGTATAGGCTAGCGAGGCCTTGTCGCGAAGTTCGATAAAGAGCCGGCCGCCCTGGCCCGAAAGAACTGACTGCATAATCTCAAGCGAGTGCCTCTCGGGCGAACCAATTGTGATGCCCCGATAGGCCAGCGCAATATGACTTTGTTCTTTATCTAAGCGAACAAACCTATGTCTATTTTCTTTGAGCGGGCTCAAAACGTGTCTGGCCTTCGCCAGCGGCTTCGGATTCAAACTTTTTTCGATAGCCTTTAGGTGCCCACTTAACGTTGCCGAGCTGAAGTCACCGACCGCTATAACAACACAGTTTTCCGCATGCTGAACTTTTTTGAGGTGATTGGTAACGGACTCTCTGCCCAATTTTGAAATCGAGGCAATTGTGCCGTAGGGGTCGCGGGCATACGGGTGGTTTTCGAACATCATTTCGGTCAAATTCAAAATGCATTGCTGGGCCGGCTTGTCGTTTCGGCTCTTAAGATGCTCAACCATTTGCTCTTTTTCTCGTTCGATTGCTGAGTCTTCAAGGCGTGGCTCAGAAATTAAATCCGATACGAGCCCCAAGACTTCTTTAGCGTCTGGCACTAGAGACGCGGCCGATAGACCAATTGAATTGCGCCCGCCAAATGCGCCAATCTGGGCCGCCAGGTTTTCAATTTTAACGTTGAGGTCATGCTCAGAAAGAGCCTTTGTGCCGGCCGGCCAAACTCGCGACGCCAGCTCGTTTGCCCCGGCGCTCGCAGCGTCTTCATATCTTAGGCCGCCAAGAAACCCAACGCGCAAACTAACAACTGAGGAGCCCGATATTTTCTTGGTAACCAATCTTAAGCCCGACTTCAAAACTTCTCGCTCGGGGGCTGCCGCGCGATTTTTGGCTTTGGGTTGCCATTTTATGCCAAGATTTTTAAGTCGCTTCTTCGGGGTGCCTCGCGTTTTTGCGCTTTTAGCAAAATTCGTAGCCAACTCACCCTGCCATTTTTCTATTTTAGACTGCATTGATGACGGCTCGACCGGGGCCAATAAGCAAACTCTCAATTTTCTTGGGTCGAGATACTTTCTTGCGACCACTTGGATATCAGCACAGGTCAGCATATTCATCTTTTTCAGAATTTTATCAAAATAGCGAAAGTCTCTATGTAAGAATTCGAAATGGCCGTATAAACCGGCCAAACCGTCGACCGTCTCAATTGAATAGAGTTTCTCGCTTTCAATTTGTCTGACCGCTTTTCTTAACTCGCCCTCGCTCGGCCCCGTCTTGATAAAGTCGCAAAGCAGCTCTTGCAGTGAGGCCAATACAGCGTCAGTTTTTTCGTGATTAAGCGACGTTGAAATGGCAAAAAACCCTGGGTCTTTCGGAGTAAAAACACTGGCCCCGATCGAATTCACCAAATGCTGTTCGTTTCGCATTTTATGCACAAGTCGCGAGCTGTCACCTTGCCCCAAAATAACCGATAGCGCCAAAAGCGCTTCGGCATCTTTGTGATCGGCCGGCGGGCACGACCATGAAAAATAGAGCATGCTTTCGTTAAACGCGCCCTTTTGAAGACGAACCTTCGGCTTAACTGATAATTTTTCAGGAGTTCTTTTTACCTTTAGAAGATGATTTTTTTCAAAAATCTCGTAGTACTCTTTTACTTTTTTCTTCATCTCTGCGGTTTCAAAATCGCCGACCACAACCAGGTTCATGTTTTGCGGCACATATCTTTTTTTGTAGTAATCAACGATCTCTTCGCGCTTCACGCGGCGAATATTGTCGTCGTAGCCAATAACGGGTACTCCATAGGGGTGTTTTTCGTACATTGTTGAAAACAGAAGTCGGCTGGCTTGTTGATAGGGGTTATCGAGTGACCTCTTGATTTCTTCGATAACAACTTCGCGCTCGTTGTCGATTTCTTGACTGTCAAATTTGGGCCGACCCATCATTTCACTAATGACTTCGAGACCCGAATCAACAAAGTTCTTTGAGAGCGTTACGTAAAAGACCGTTTGATCAAAGGTCGTGTAGGCATTGAGCACTCCGCCTGAGCCCTCGATGGCTTGAGCCATTTCGCCGGCCTTGAACTTGTCGGAGCCCTTAAACACAAGATGTTCGATGAAGTGACTTATGCCCTCTACACCCTTTTTCTCGTCGGCCGAGCCCGTCTTCACCCACATTTGAATTGAGACGACTGGTGATTTTTTGCTTTCGATGAGCAAGACATTCATACCATTTTTCAATTGATATTTAGTCGGCATATTATAGAACCCTCGCATGGCTTTTGGCGTTTACGTTCATATCCCCTACTGTCTACAGAAGTGCCACTATTGTGATTTCATCACTCTCGATATGGACCACGCTGTTTCACCCGCCCAATACACCTCGCTATTGATCGAAGAAATTCGCAATCGATCGTCAGCAATTAAAGAGCGCCGCCTTTCTTCGCTTTACTTCGGAGGCGGCACGCCCAGCGTACTCGGGGTTGATGCCATTCTAGCGATTCGCCAAGAAATTGCCAATAATGGCTTCGAATTCGAAAATGACGCCGAAGTGACTGTTGAAATAAACCCGGGCACAGTTACGAAACATAAACTTGACCAATATCTAGCTGCCGGAGTGAATCGCTTTAGTGTTGGCGTTCAGACTTTTCACTCCGAACAACTGAAGCGCACAGGGCGCCTACATTCTGTTGAAGACAGTCGCTCGCTTTTAGCGATGCTTCGAGATGCAAAGGTAAATTACTCTTTTGATTTGCTGTTTGGCTTACCGAATCAAAGCCCGGCTGACCTTGAGCGCGACTTGACCGAGTTGAATCAATACAACCCACCACACGTTAGTCTTTATAATTTAACGGTGCCCAAACAACACGAAATGAACAAAAATCGGGCCCCAGATGACGTTCAGGCTGACATGTTTGACCAAATTGAAAGTGCTCTTGCGGCCAATGGGCTTAAGCGCTATGAAATCTCGAATTTCGCTCGACCTGGTTTTGAGTCAAAACACAATTATTTGTATTGGACTGACCAGGGATATTGGGGCGTTGGGATCGGCGCCCACTCTTATTTGCCCGCCGTTGGCGATTTTGGGACACGCTTTTGGAACCCTGCCTCCGTTGATGTTTGGGCTAAACAACTCTACGCGACGAGCGGCGCCTCCGCGCCTGACGTGGCTTTTTACAAAGTAATTCCGCAAAGACAGGTCGAGCCTCTGAAGCTGCACGAATCGCTCACGGATTACTGTCATACGGCCCTTAGAAAGACCGAGGGCCTAAGTGTTGAATTACTGACAAAAAAGTATGGGCCCGCGACGGCGAATCTTACACTTCAACGCCTTTTAAAGCTCTGTTCCGGGGGGGCGCTATTGAAAACAACAACTGGCTTTTCTATGACGCCGACTGAGCGCCCACGAGCCAATGCCATTTTTCTTGAATTAACCTTCTTGGCAGAAGAATTGCCCTAAATTTGCTAAAAATTAGGCCTATTTCGACGCGTTGACACTCGCCCGTTCGACCTCAAATTGGTAGTGTTTTGCCGTCAAGGAGCACTTGTGAGCGATAAAAAAAATCGAAAAGACGATGAATTTGATACCGACGGAGTTGAAATCGAGTCCGTCAACGATTCAAACCCCGAAAGTGAACGCCCCCAGCCCGACGACGGGGATGTCATTAGCCTATCCTCTGCAAAAGTCGCAGAGCTTGAACGCGCGCGCGAAGACGCTGAAAAATGGAAGAAAGATTACCTCTACCTGCGCGCCGATTTTGATAATTATCGAAAGTCTGTCGTTAAGGAGCGCTCCGATTTAGTTAAGTACGGCACCGAGCGCTTTCTGGTCGATCTACTTGAGGTGTTCGATAATTTTGAACGCGCCCTTGAGCTTGACGTGAACTCAAATACATTGATTCAGTTTAAAGATGGCATTCAGCTGACTGCGGCTGAGTTGCGAAAGATTTTGCAGAAGCACGGCGTGCGAGAAATTTTAAGCGCTGGTGAAGCGTTTAACCCCGCTTTTCACGAGGCTTTAAGCAGCGAAGAAACCACTGCGGTACCGGCCGGGCATGTGAGTCGAGTTTATAAGAAAGCGTACAAGCTTCATGATCGCGTCATTCGCCCCGCGCAGGTTGTGGTGGCTAAAGAGCCCACCAAGCCCGCCCCCGCGAGTGATCAAACATCTGACGACAAGAGTTGATTTATGCCAAAGAAGGATTTTTACGCAACCCTCGGGGTGCCGAGAAATTCAACTGCTGAAGAAATCAAAAAAGCTTACCGCAAGCTTGCAATGCAATTTCACCCTGACAAAAACCCGGGCGATAAAGTCGCTGAAGATAAATTTCGCGAAGTAAGCGAAGCCTATGAGGTGCTGCAGGACCCCAAACAGCGTCAGGCTTATGATAATTTTGGCCACGTCGGTACGCCCGGCGGCCCGCAGGGATATTATACCGGCCCAAACTATGAAGACTTTGATTTTGATTCTTTTCGCGGCGGTCGAAATTATTCAACAGAGTCAGCCTACGATTTATTTAACGATATTTTTGGCGATGCTTTTGCCCAAAATCCAAAGGCTCGCCGCGGCCCACTTAAGTCTCGTGGCGCCGACCTGCGCTACAATCTTGCGGTTTCATTTGAAGAGGCGGCCCGCGGATGCGAGAAAAAAGTTCGTTTTGTTCGTGAACGAAGCGGTCGCGAAGATACCGCTAATTTATCGGTGACTGTGCCCGCCGGGGTCAATACTGGGCAACGCCTCAAGCTTAAAGGCGAAGGCGACTCTGGGCGAAACGGCGGCGAGAGTGGGGATCTTTACGTAATTGTTAATTTACTCGAGCACCCTCTTTTTCGCCGACAGGGGCTCGATGTTGTCGTTGATCTGCCCTTGTCCTTTGTCGATGCAATCGCCGGGACAGAAGTTGAAGTCCCAACATTGACTGGGCGCGCGAGCGTTCGAGTGCCGCAGAACACCCACCCCGGCCAGGTCTTTCGCCTTAGAGGCAAAGGTTTTACTGAATTGAACAGCGCGCGCGTTGGCGATATGCTTTTACGAGTGGTTATCGATATCCCAGCTCACCTTACTCCTGAGCAAATCGAAACGTTGCGAAAATTTACCAGTGGCGCCGACTCGACTCCGCTCGTAAAAGATTTTCAAGACAAGGTTAAAAAGATTTTTGAAGGAAGAAAGTGAAATTATTTTTTCGCACAGCTTTATTCGCCTCTTCGCTGCTTGTTCTTAGCTGCGCTATCGTAAGCAAAAAAGAACCGCAGCGCGCCTCGCCGAACGTAAAGTCTGAGCTTGCTAAAATTGAAATCGAAATTGCGGCCGGGGCCCCGAAGAAGGCCATCGTCCGCTTAAACAAACTGATCGCACAACACCCTGGCACTGACGTTTCCGTTGATGCCGAAGTCTCTCTAGGCCAAATCTATTATCAACAGGCGAACTATAATGAGTCGTACAAGCATTATTTGTCTGTCGTGAACTCAGAATACAATTCGGCTCGCGAGCTTGAGGCCGTCATCGGGGCTTCGCGCTCATTATATAAGTTAGGCCGTTACGACGAAGCGCTAAATCTTTCTCAGAAAGCCCTTCATTATACTGGGCTAGCCGCGGCAACAAAGATCGAGGTCCATTCTTTGCGGTATAATATCCAGTGGCAGATGGGCGATCGTCTTGATGCGCTGAAGTCGTTAGTGCTATTGGCAGAAAGCGCTGAAGAACCCGCTCAACGAGAAAAATTTCGCATTCGAGCCGCCGATTTTGTCGAATCAAGCTTAAAAGAGTCTGAACTTTCGACTGTTGCCCAGAGCAGCGAGTACGGTTTTGTGCGCGCACCCGTCCTCTACCGAGTTGGTCTAGCGAGCTTTGAGCAACATGAATATGCTCGAGCAGAAAATTATTTTCGAGAAATTCAAACTGTGGCCCCTGGCTCTGACCTTGCAATTACCTCAAAAAACTACCTTGACCAAATCACCGCCAGGCAACGTGTGGCCCCGTTTACAGTTGGCGCAGTACTGCCATTGTCGGGTAAATATTCTGGGCTGGGGCAAAAAACTTTACGTGGTCTTGAGCTCGGCCTTGGTATCGTTGGTGGCAATAATTCTGATTTTAAACTCGCGGTTATCGACAGTGAGGGCAACCCTGACGTAGCTAGACGGGCTGTCGAACGACTCGTTATTGAAGATAGTGTTGTGGCGATTGTCGGTGATTTAATTTCAAAGACAGCCGAGCCTGTCGCCCAAAAGGCCAACGAGCTTGGCGTGCCGGTGATTGGGCTTTCTCAAAAGTCTCGTCTTACAGCCCTCGGCGACAATGTTTTTCGAAATGCTCTCACCAGCCAAGCGATCGTTAGTGAGCTTGTCCAAACGGCCATTGAAAAATACGGCATGACCAAATTTGCAATCCTCTATCCAAACGACCCCTACGGTATTGAATACGCAAATTTATTTTGGGACGAAGTGCTTGCTCACGGCGCGCAAATAACCGCAGCACAAATTTATTCAAGCGAAGAAAAAGATTTTAGCGGACCAATATCGAGGCTTGTCGGCACCTATTATCTTGAAGACCGGGTCGACGAATACACCAATCGCCTTAAAGATTGGTACGGCCAGCAAAAGGTCATTACGTCACGGGTGACGCCGCCCAATGATCTATTACCACCCATTGTAGATTTCGATGCTGTCTTTATACCCGACGGGGTCAAGGCCCTTGGCCAAATTGCCTCTATGCTTAAGTTTCACGATGTCGACAAGATCCATCTTCTCGGGACAAACTTATGGAACAACCCTGCGATCGTCGAACGCGGCACGAGCCTGATTGAAGATTCACTTTTTGTCGACGCAAAAACAATCGTCGATAACTCGATTCAAAAGACCAGGTTTTACCAAGATTTTAAAAATATTTATAACGAAGAACCGTCCGTTTTTGAGGCACAAGCTTACGATACGGCGCTTATTCTTAAAGATCTGGTCTCGCGTGGGGCGCGTTCGCGAGTGGCCGTACGCGACTCGTTATCTAAATTACGTCAATTTCAGGGTATCGTTGGTGATATAAATGTAACGGATGAGCGTGAGTTCACCCGCGCCCTGACAGTTCTGACCGTAAAGTCTGGCAAAATTCAGGCCGCCACTGGACCTGAGTCGCAAAAAATACAGTAACTAACCCGACCTCTACCCACCTCTGTCTAATTTTCAGTTCGAGTCGCAAGAACGCGACTCACACATGAGGAGGAGTTTATGGCGCGGCAACTATCTACAAAAGTAATCAATCTCTGCAAAGAGACGTTGCTCAATCTGAAGGCTGATTTGCTCAACCGCATTCGCGAGAACCACCGCGAGTTTCACTCACGAGACCGTGGGGGCGACGAAACAGATCAGGCTGTTGATACGCTGGCAGAGGGTCAATATATGTCTGCCCAAGAACGATCGCGCACCCAATTACTAGAAATCGAAATCGCTTTGGCGAAAATTGAACGCGGTGTTTACGGTATCTGCGAAGAAACTGATGAGGCTATCGAGCCCGAACGACTTTTGGCTATACCTTGGACCAGGTTAAGTGTCGAAGGCGCAGAAATTCGCGAAGATCTGTCTAAACGTTATGCAAAGTAGGACCTTTTTTCGGCGATCGTCCTAAGACTTACCGATTATGTCTGGGTCGCGGCACGGAAATTTGACACGTTTTCTCAAGGAATAATTGAGTCATTTCAAGAAATTCCAGACTAAATAAAAAATAAAATTGCTTAAGGCCTCCGCACTCGAGACCGAAGAGGTTGTTAGAAAGGTACGCGGAGGCAACATGAAATTCGACGACAAAGTGATCGATATACCTGACAACTTACCCATGCTACCGGTCAGAGATATCGTGGTATTCCCTTACATGATTCTACCGCTCTATGTGGGCCGAGAAAGCTCAATACGCGCTGTAGAAGAAGCATTAGCAAAAAATCGTCTGATTTTTTTGGCTTCGCAGAAAGAAATTTCTGAAGAGAACCCAAAAGAAGGGTCGATTTATCGCGTCGGCACAATCGCAATGATTATGCGAATGCGCAAACTACCCGACGGACGCGTTAAAATTCTCATCCAAGGCATCTCAAAGGGTGAGATTAAAAAGTATTCAAAAACTGAACCCTTTTATGAAGTGAACTGCGAGAAGATTGCCGAAAATGCTGCGCAGGGTACACCTATTGAGTTTGAAGCAATGGTTCGAAATGCCAAAGAGCATCTCGAGAAGATCATTGCTTTGGGCCGCATGCTTTCGCCCGACTTATTATTAGTATTAGACGACGTCACCGACCCAGGTCGCATGGCGGATCTTATTGCGTCTAATCTTGGCCTGAAGGTAAGCGACGGACAACGTGTTCTCGAAACACAAGATCCGAAGAAGCGCTTACAGCTTGTAAATGATATTCTTGCTAGCGAACTTGAAGTTTTGCAGATGCAAGCAAAAATTCGCAGTCAGGCAAAAGACGAAATGTCGAAAAGCCAGCGCGAATACTTTTTGCGCGAGCAAATGCGCGCAATTAAAAATGAACTTGGTGATGGCGACTCTAAATCTGAAGAGGTCGATGAGTTGCGCGAAAAGATCAAGGGTCGAAAGATGCCGAGCACTGTTGAGGCAGAGGCTCTTAAACAATTAAGCCGCCTTGAGCGCATGCATCCAGATGCAAGCGAAGCTTCAATGTTGCGAACCTATTTGGACTGGTTTATCGACCTCCCCTGGGGCAATAGCTCAGTCGATCTTCTCGACATCGACAACGCCAAAAAAGTTTTAGACGAAGACCATTACGATCTACATAAGGTAAAAGACCGCATCCTTGAATTTCTTGCTGTAAGAAAGCTGAAAGAAAAGGGCATGCGTGGCCCCATCCTTTGTTTCGCTGGCCCCCCTGGCGTTGGCAAAACTTCGCTCGGCAAAAGCATTGCAAGAGCAATGGGCCGCGAATACTTTCGCCTTTCACTTGGCGGAGTAAAAGATGAGGCAGAAATTCGTGGTCATCGCCGCACCTATGTTGGCGCGATGCCCGGCAAAATTATTCAGGCATTAAAAACTGTTAAAACAAACAACCCGGTTATCGTTCTTGATGAGATAGATAAATTGGGCTCAGACTTTCGTGGCGACCCGAGTGCCGCGATGCTCGAGGTTCTTGACCCAGAACAGAACTCAACATTCAGAGATAACTATTTGAATGTCGATTTTGATTTAAGTAACGTTCTGTTTATCGCAACGGCTAACGTTGTTGATAATATCCCGAGCGCACTTCGCGATCGTATGGAGTTAATCAGCATCTCGGGCTATACCGAAAACGACAAGTTAGTTATCGCCAAGCAACATATTGTTGAAAAGCAAATGAAGCAAAATGGTGTTACGGCTGAAAACGTCGAATTCACAGACGACGGTATTCGGGCCGTAATCGCAGGCTATACTCGTGAAGCTGGCGTTCGAAACCTAGAGCGCGAAGTTGGTTCAGTTTGCCGAAAAATCGCAAAACGCGTTGTTTCGGGTAAAACTGATAAAGTGACGGTAACTGCAGATGTTGCCCATGACTACCTTGGAGCACCACGATTTCTACGTGACGAGCGGCTGACTGAAAGCCAAGTTGGTATCGTAACCGGCCTAGCTTGGACCCAAGTTGGCGGCGAGATCTTGTATATCGAAGCACTCAAGATGAAAGGCAAAGGCGGTCTCGTATTAACGGGTCAGCTTGGCGATGTAATGAAAGAATCTGCAAAAGCAGCCCTTTCGTATGCACGCGCCCACTCTGAAGAGCTTGGTATCGATGAGAATATTTTTGAAAACACTGAAATTCATCTGCACATCCCAGCGGGCGGCATACCCAAAGATGGCCCCTCAGCCGGGATCACGATGGCCGTCGGTATCATCAGCTTACTGACCGATACCCCGGTTCGAAGCGATGTGGCGATGACCGGTGAAGTGACTTTGGCTGGAAGAGTATTGCCAATCGGTGGATTGCGCGAAAAGGCTTTGGCCGCGCTCAATCACGGCATCACGAACATTATTATGCCCTTGGCAAATCAGAAGGATCTTTCTGATATCCCAGACCAGTTTAAGGAAAAATTGAAGTTCATTTTCGTCGAAAATGTTGATGAGGTTTTAGCTGTAGCGTTTGATCGAAAAAGCGAACGCAAAACAGTTGGGCCGAAACTTAGCAAGAAACCGAAAGTGCCGCGTGCCGCTTCGGCCGCATAGTAAAATTTAAAAAATATTAAATTGAGCTCAAAGAAAGGTAGTTTAAAAAACTACCTTTCTGTATTTCGGTCGATATTATCGTCGAGCCAACCGTCTATCGGCGCCGATTCGCGCATGTTGAATTGCAGCCGGTCGTTTTCAGATTCAAGAATTTTCACGAGAGTTTTTAGATCAATCACTTCTTCTTTGAGCTGGGTTATCTGCTCTTCTTTTTCATGGAGAACTTTTACATAAGCGTTTTTGAGCTCTTGCAAGAGGCCCTGGGCTGAATGCAAAAGACCCTCCGCATTGACCGCTGTAGCCTCAGAACTCGCGGCCACAGGTCGATGGGCCTCGGCTGGTGACGCGACAAAGTTCGCCTGCGGGGCATAACTACTTTGCGCTTCAATCGGGTGCTCTGCCGCCACATTTGAAATGGACTTTGCTGAATGGGCCGGTTTGGCCATAGCGCGGTCTTCGAGCCAGTACTTGCCTTCTTCAAATTGAAATGCGACTTCAGAAGAACGAATTCTTCTGCGCAGCGTCGACAGGCTCACTCGATACTTTGTCGAGTATTCATTTAATGGCAGCCAACCCTTATTCAGCAAGACTTCTCCTCACGTGACTAGTCATTGATCAAATCACACTACACAGCCGTCGCCGCTAAGTAAAGCCTCCTTGGATTGATATGACTAGTCAAAGTGGCTAGTCATTGGCCGGGTTTTGTCTATAATTCTCAGTTATGCGCCTTAGCGAGAAACAAAATCTGGCTCTAGTACTAAGCGGCGGTGGAGTTAAAGCCGCCGCCTTTCACATTGGTGTCTGTATCGCCTTACGCGAAAAGGGCTTTAAATTCGCTGGTGGCAGCCCCGAGCACGTTACCAATGTTTTCCCATCTAACGAGATGACCTTTAAAACCTATGTCGGCTCTAGCGCAGGCTCAGTCATCGCAACCTTTCTTGCTGCCGGATACGATATCGACTCGATTGTGGAAGCCTTTATGCGCGGCACTGGCCACTCCACCGCTGGTAAATCTGAAAAAACAAAAAGACAACATCCAGCGCCGGCCTATCTTCGGTCACTTTCTTACCGGGATATTTTTGCTCTTAATGTAAAGGCCGGCCACCCCTCGCGAATCTTCTCAAGTTTCTTTAAGAAAACCCCCGTTATTAGTGGCGGCCTCGAGGTGCTTTTAAAGCGCGGATTTAAAGTCAGCGGAGTATTTTCGACAGAGAACCTCGAAAAATTTTTACGCGAGCACGCTCACCCCGAAAACACTTTTAAATCTCTTGGAGTACAGCTCTACGTGGTTGCCACCCAGCTCAATCATTCGCGAAAAGTTATTTTCGGAAATTTTCCGGAGACGACAAAGACCGAAGAAATGATGCATGCTAATTTTGCTACCGTGAGCCAGGCCGTCGCGGCGTCAGCAGCGCTCCCTCCGTTTTTTGCCCCGTACGCCATTCATGATGATCGTGGGCGTGAGATATTTTATTTCGACGGCGAGATTCGCGACACGCTTTCAACTCACGTTGCAACCGACCAGGGTGCCGATTTAGTGGTGGCTTCATATTCAATTCAACCCTACCACTACAATAAGGCAATCGGCTCTCTACATGAGTTTGGCGCCCCAGTTATTTTTAACCAAGCGCTCTACCAGGTCGTTCAACAGAAGATTGCCAATCACCTCAAGACTCAAAAAATGGTGAAGCAGCTGATATCCGCGGTGGATGGTTATTTGAAGCAGACAGACATCTCAGCAGAGCATCGCGAAAAGCTTATTGAAATTTTGGTTTCACGAACTAATTTTAAGCCGAACACTGAATATATTTATATTCATCCAAACCCAGACGACTACGAAATGTTTTTCGCCGATCACTTCAGCCTTAACCCTGAAATTTTATCGAAAATTGTCAAAACCGGCTTTAAGGCCGCAATGCAATCTTTGCGAAAATATACGATCTAAACTTAGCTTATAAAAATGACGATATTGCTGCTTTCACTTGTAGATAAAATGGCTGAGTCATTAAACCAAGAAGCAGAGTGAGAATGGCCAACAGTGTTGTTACCCCAAAGGTCAGCTGATAATGCTCACTCGCCGACACTCCGTCCTCGTCTTTCATGTACATATAAACAATTGGTCTTAGATAGTAGTACGCGCCGATAATCGACCCGATCGCACCCCAAACCGCGAGCCAAACAAACCCTTGTTTAATCGCCGCCGAAAATACAAAAAATTTGGCAAAAAACCCAACCGTTGGCGGAATGCCTGCCAAGCTTAAAAGAAATAACGCGAACACGCCGGCGATCAGTGGGTTGCGTTTTGCTAACCCCTTTATATCATCAATTAAAATAATATCATTCTCTCTACTCTCAAGTAGGCACACGACGCAGAACCCGCCGAGGGTCATGATGGTATAGGCCGTTACGTAAAAAATAACGCTGAGATCGCCGCGCCAAGCTTCACCAGCCACAGTAGCGGCTATTAGCCCAACAAGAACGTATCCCGAGTGTGCGATACTAGAATAGGCCAACATCCGCTTTAAGCTTTGCTGCATAATTGCCGCTATATTGCCGGCAATCATCGTAAACACCGCTAGCCATTGCAAAATAACGACGAGTGGCGCATTGGGGTCGTGACCAAGAAAGTCGAGCTTCATGACTCTCAAAAATGCAACGAAGGTTACAACCTTTACTCCGGTGGCCATAAATGCGGTAACTGGGGTTGGCGAGCCCTCATAGACATCGGGCGCCCAGGCGTGAAATGGCACAATCGCGATTTTAAAACAAAGACCGACGATAGCCATAATTAGGCCAAGCTTAAATAAATAGCCGCCGGTAGATAATTCGGCGGCGCGCACCGCAATCATGTTGAGGTAGGTGGTGCCCGACATACCGTAAATAAAAGCAACACCATATAGAAATACCGCCGATGCAAAACCACCTAGAATAAAGTATTTAAAAGCCGCCTCTTTCGACAATTTTTCTTCGTGGCTTAAAGCCACCAGTAGGTAGAGGCAAAGTGACATTATCTCTATCGCGATAAATGTGACGATCAAGTCATTTGACCACGCCATCAACAGCATCCCAACGGCTGAGTTCATAAGTAGAAAAAGAAACTCAGAGTACTGTCGCCCATTCGTGGCGTTATTTTCGCGCGCCATCACAGCGGCCACCACCGTAATAAGGCAAACGACGACGGTTACAAAAATCGAAACCCCGTCGAAAACAAGTGCATTCGAAAAATGGTAAGTGGTCGAGTGCTTCGGCAAAAAGCTAATCGCTGCGAAAGCGGCAGCAACCGCACCGAGTACAACCCACGAAAGAGAGGCAAAAGAATTTTGCTCTTTATTGCCCCGAAGAACCTTTACAGTTAACGGGATCAAGCTCGCTAAAAACAATATAATTGCGGGCGAAATGCAGACGAAATCGACTAACGGAATACTAAAGTTCATTCTTTGCCTCGTGAGAAATAGTCGCCTTCAAAACTTTCTTTGCGCTATTCGCGGCTACTGCCTTTTCTAAAGATTTTTCAACTTCGTCTTCTTTGATCGTCAGTTGATATTGGCCGTGGTTTTGCACAAGATTTTCGACACTGGCTTTTGACCAATGCATAAATGTATTTGAAGAAAGTCCCATCCAAAAAATCAATATTATCAAGGGCACGATGGCCAAAATTTCGCGCGTATTAAGTTCGAGGCCATGAGCTTTGTGCTCAAGAACAACGCCAGCTTCCTCTCCGTAAAATACCTTCTTCACCATCCAGAGCATGTAAGTGGCACCGAGAACCACCCCTGTAACGGCGAAGCCTGCGATAATTTTATTGGCTGAAAAAGTGCCAAGAAGAATTAAGAATTCGCCAACGAAGCCATTTGTCAGTGGCACCGCAATACTCGACATTGTGACGATGACGAAGAGAATTGTAAATAGGGGCGCCGCCGAAGCCAAGCCGCCGTAATTCTTAATTTCACGGGTGTGCGTGCGCTCATAAACGAAACCTACGAGCATAAAGAGCGCGCCCGTGCTAACCCCGTGATTAAGCATTTGGTAAAGGGCCCCCGAAACGCCCTGCGTGTTCATGGCGAACATACCGAGCATAATGTAGCCCATATGTGAAACCGACGAATACGCGACGAGCTTCTTCATATCGGGTTGCACCATCGCAACAAGAGCCCCATATATGACGCCGAAAACACCGACCAACATAAAAGCCCAGGCCCATTGCTCTGCTGCTTGCGGAAATATTGGTATGGCAAAACGCAAAAACCCGTAAGTGCCCATTTTCAAAAGTACGCCGGCCAGAATAACTGAACCCGGTGTCGGCGCCTCAACGTGCGCATCTGGCAGCCAAGTGTGAAACGGAAAAACAGGCACTTTAATTGCGAACGCAACCGCAAAGGCAAAGAACAGAAGTGTCTGCGTGCTAAAAAATTCATCCTGAACAAACGGGATGTGCAACTTGTAAAAATCGAGCAGGCTCGCTGAAATCTGCCCGCCATTTTGGCTGGCCGTCAAAAACATCAGGGTGATAATGCCCAAAAGCATAAAGATTGAGCCGGCCATAGTAAAAATAAAGAACTTCACAGTGGCATAAAGTCGACGTGTGCCGCCCCAAATCCCGATCATAAAATACATTGGGATTAATGAGGCCTCGAAAAAGCAATAGAACAAAATTGCGTTCATTGAAACAAATGTGCCAACCATGGTCGTTTCGAGCGCGAGAAGAGCAAAGCAAAAGGCCTTTACCTTTTTGTCGACGCTTGTCCAGCCACTCAATAGAGCAAGTGGGGTCAAAAAGGTCGTGAGCAAAACTAGCCAAAATGAAAGGCCGTCAATACCAACAAAATATTGAACACCAATCGCGGCAATCCAATCGTGACGCTCTACAAGTTGTAATTTCGCAGATTCGGGGTCGAACTTCGCAAACAAAAAGAGGCTCAGTAAAAATTCTGCGATTAGAAATGCGAGTGTTAGTTTTTTTACGACGGCATCGTCTTTAATGACAGATAGCCCGAGGCCAAATACTAACGGTAAAAATATAAGTGCCGTCAATAACATTTAGATCACCACCATAAAGATTATTATCCCGACTAACCCGAGGGCCATATAGAGCGCATACTGCTGTACGTTTCCGCTTTGTATCGCTTTCAAGCCACCGCCCGCACTAGTAACAAGGTCCGACGCCAAGTAGGTTATTTTGTCGATAAAATTAACATCGATGTAACCCCAAAGGCCGCGACTGAGATCGACTATCGGATTAATAATTTTGTCGAAATAAAACTCGTCGACAAAATATTTGTTCGAAATGAGCGTGTAGAGTGGGCCCGCTTTTTCGGCAAGCTCTTTGGGCACTTCGGGGCGACGAACATAAAAGTCATAAGCCAGCCATGCTGAAACGCCGGCGATGCCGACTGAAATCCCCATCAATGACCATTCTATGACCATTGAGTAATGATTTAATTTAACGCTCGCAACGGCGTGATGCATCCACTCGTGCAAAATATTGTGTGGGTGCCACGGCAGAATTTCCGAAATCAGCTCGGGTATACCCAGCCAGCCGCCAACGGCCGAAAGTACGGCCAAAACAATCAACGGCACCGTCATGCTTGCCGGAGATTCGTGTGGGTGTACTGAGTCAGGCACGCGTGACTTGCCCCAAAAAACCAGTGCCATAAGCCTTGTCATATAAAAAGCGGTGCACGCCGCGCCGATAACTCCCATCAGCCAAAAGGTAAACCCGCCTTGAGGGCTCGCGTAGGCCTGCCAAAGAATTTCGTCTTTACTAAAGAAACCAGCAAACGGGGGCACGCCAATAATAGCGAGCCAGCCAACTAGAAACGTTAAATAAGTTATCGGCAGCTTCTTCTTAAGCCCGCCCATTTTTCTAATATCTTGTTCGCCAGACATCGCGTGAATAACGGAGCCCGAACCCAAGAACATTAGGGCCTTAAAAAAAGCGTGTGTCATGACGTGAAAGAGCGCTGGAGTGAATGCGCCCACGCCGCAGGCCAAAAACATATAGCCCAACTGCGAAACCGTAGAATAGGCGAGGACTTTCTTAATATCCCATTGAGTAAGGCCAATTGTGGCCGCAAAAAGCGCAGTCGCCGCACCAACACAAGCAACAACCAACATCGCATTCGGTGCCATTATAAACACGGGGCTTAAACGCACAATCATATAGACGCCGGCGGTCACCATTGTTGCCGCATGGATGAGCGCCGAAACTGGAGTAGGGCCGGCCATTGCATCTGGCAACCATACATAAAGTGGGATCTGCGCAGACTTACCTGTTGCGCCGATAAACAAAAATAAACATGAAAGCGTTATTGGGCCCCACCATGCAGACTCCGGTGCGGCTGGCATTAGTTGCGCGAGCTCAGAAAAACTTACGGTGCCAAATGTAACGTAAAGCAGAAATATCCCCAGCAAAAAACCGGCGTCACCGATTCGATTGGTGATAAATGCCTTCATGCCCGCCGCGGATTTTTCTGAATCTTTAAACCAAAAGCCGATGAGTAGGTATGAACACAGCCCAACGCCTTCCCAGCCCGCAAACATCACAAGTAGATTTTCACCGAGCACCAAAAGCAGCATATTGAAAATGAAAAAATTTAAATAGGCAAAATACTTGGCCGGGCGCTCGTCATGCGACATATACCCAATGCTAAAAATATGAATTAAGGTGCCCACTCCAGTTACGATCAAAATCATAACTGCGCTAATTTGATCGACAACAAAGGCCGCGCGCGCTTCAAATTCGCCAGAACTAATCCAGTTAAAAAGATCAACTTTAATTCGGCGGTGCTCTTCGCCCAGGCCGCCTAGTTTCAAAACCAATAGAACAGCCGAAGCAAATGAAATCGCCATAGCCGCGCTGGCGATTACGCCGGCTAGCACGCCGTTATGGCTTTTATATCTGGCTCCGTTAAACATAGCCCCGGCGAGAGGCGCAAGTAGAAGAACTAAAAGAAGTGTAGTGTCTGACATTGTTAGCCCTTTAGATGCTCGAGAAACTTAATATTAACTTCTTTAAATCTTTTAAATATCGATACGGCCAAAGCAAGGCCAACGCCGGCCTCGGCAGCCGCAACTGTCATCACAAAAAATACCATTATTTGCCCAGAGATATCTGAACTGTAATGCGCAAAGGCCACGAATGTTAAATTCACTGCGTTCAACATAAGCTCAATGCCCATAAGCATGACGATGAGATTTCGACGTAATAGCACGCACAACATACCGATGGTAAAAACGATCGCTGAAAGCGCCAAATAATGATTAAGCGTAACAGCTGCCGTCTGACTAATGTCGGGCATGCGTACCTCCGCGCGATCTTGCGACCGCCACAACGCCAATCGCGATTACCAGCAACAATACGCCCAGCGCCTCGAAGGCAAAAACATATTGAGTAAACAAACGACCGGCCAATAATTTAATTGTTTCAACTTGCTCAGCTGGGGTCGCCACTTTCGCGACGTCAGAAAGGCCCTTGATCGACTGCCGCACCGACAACGCCACGGCGCCCGTCAAAAATAGACCGCACATAAGTTTAAGAAATACACTGAACGTACCTTTTGAGTAGGCCTCCGTCTCTTTTTCAAGATCAAACAACATTAGAACCATTACGAAAAGCACCATAACGGCGCCCGCATAGACTATAAGCTGAACACCGGCGATAAAATCAGCGTCGAGCGAAAAGTAAAGAAAACCCATTGTCACCATTGTGATGGCGAGCGAAAAGGCCGCATAGATTGGGTTCGGTGTCATAAGTACTGAAACAGACGAAACCACAATAATTGTGGCTAAAATAATAAAGATAATCGTACTTATGTCCATTACTTGCTCCTCACGTAGGCAACAACGACGGCCGTAACGATCACGTTTGCAAGTGACCAGGGCAACATTGTCTTCCAACCCAAATCCATTAGCTGATCGTATCGAAAGCGCGGCAACGTCCAACGCACCCAAACGAAGACCCAGAGAAGAAACAAAACTTTAGCGAAAAATGCGACGTGAAACACCAAGGCCGTTAAAATTGAAATAACGTTTGGCCCTGCGCCCATACTTAAAAACAGATTATTGATTTGCGTCGTCGTCAAGAGCGGGATGGTGTAGCCGCCGAGATAGAACGTCACAAAAAGTGCAGAGCCCACCATCATGTGCCCGTATTCGCCGATATAAAACATCAGCATTTTTAAGCCGCCATACTCAGTGTGATAACCGACTACGAGTTCGCCTTCGGCTTCGGGCAGATCGAAGGGCAGGCGATTGGTTTCTGCAAATATTGACGAGAAATAAAGAATCGCCCCTATGGGCTGCATCAATATCCCATATTTTCTGAGGTGAAACGCGTGCCCGAGAAGTTCAAAATTAAAGACCTGTGCTTGTTGCGCAATCATTTCTGTAAAATCAAACGTCCCATAAATTAATATGGCCCCAACCAACGATAGGCCGAGAGCTAGTTCATAGCTGATCATTTGTGCGCTCGCGCGAAGAGCCCCCATTAAGGAGAATTTATTTGCCGAACCCCAGCCGGCCAAAAGCAAGGCGTATGCGCCCAGAGAAGAAATGCCCAATACAAAAACAATCCCGACCCCGAAATGAAAACTTTGAAATTCAAAATCATAGGGCCCCCACCAGTGTTGAAGCATAAGAAATCTCTGGATGTGAACCGGGCACGAAAGTGGTATCGAACCAAACGCCACGGCGCCGGGCACCAGCGCGATCGCTGGAGCCAAATAGAATAAAAGTTTTTTGCCTTGAGCCGGCACAAACTCTTCTTTCATCAAAAACTTAACTGCATCAGCCAAAAGTTGAGTTAGGCCGAGGGGGCCGACGCGGTTTGGTCCAAAACGACTTTGAATAAACGCTGAGCCCCGACGCTCGACCCACACCAAAACAGGCACAAGTTGAACCATCAACAAGAAAATAAAAAGCATTTTAACTAAATTAACTGTTATTTCAAAAACGTCTGAACCCATGATGATTTATTCCCACTCGAGAGCGTTGGACTTGATCTCCCAAAATAACCCGTAAATAAATATTGCCAAGAAAACGCCCATTACCCCGAGAATATACGGGCCAGCACCTGATTGAACGAATTCAATAAAAGAAACGGCCCAGGGGTACATGAAAATGATTTCAATATCGAAAAGAATAAATAAAATGGCGGTTAGGTAGAATTTGACTGGGATTTTCGTGTTGTGAGTTTCTTGCGAAGGCAGCCCGCACTCATAAGCCTCGCTCTTTACTTTGTTAAATTTAGTTTTTGGGCCCAATAGCCCAGATACCCAAACTAAAAATAGCCCAAAAAACAGAACAAAGAAGAACAAAATGAGGGCAGCAAAAAGCGGCGTCATACGGTCAATCCGTTGTTAAATCATGTTGATAAGGTTTCGTTACCCAACAGTTATACAAAGGCAAAGTTCGATCTCCAACTAAATTCGCGGTCGATGTCGTTTGTGCAGCGAGCTAAGTCTGCACACTGAGGGGATTTTTGGTAGTGTGGCCGACCATGGGTTTTTCTGTCGAGCCCTTTCGGCTCGAGCTTCTTTCACGAGTAGTTCGGGCTCTTGAATTTGCCCCCCCACCACATGATTTGGTGGGAATGCACTCGTGTACCCCGCTGGGGATGCTGCTTTCACAGACCCATTCTTCCCCTCGGTTGCAAAAAAACCCACACTTGGTCGTTACCAGCGATCTTGAAACCGCCGAAAACTTTGTCGCCGCTCTGCAGTTTTTTGACCCGCAGGCCCGGGCCCTGATCCTGCCACCCTTTGATGTCGGCTTATATTCGAATCTATACCCCAGCCCCAAAACTATTGCCGCTCGCTTGCGCTGGTTAAACGAGGCTCAGTCGGCTCAAGGCGGCGAAATCTTTGTCGCAACGGCCGAAGCCCTCATGCAAAAGACGCTACCGTTTAATTTCTTCTCTTCGCATATTCTGAAAATTTCAAAACGCGGCCAATTGCCAGATAATTTCACAGACTTGCTTCTTAAGCTTGGCTACGCGTCAGCCCCCACGGTTGAAGACGTTGGCAGCTTTTCCGCCCGCGGGGGCGTATTTGACCTTTTCTCCTCGGCCCACGACCGACCGGTTCGCCTTGAACTTTTCGGTGAAACCATAGAATCCATGCGGTTCTTTGACCCCCTTACCCAACTCAGTATTGGCGACGTTGAACAAATCACCATTCTGCCGGCGCGCGAAGTTCTTTATACCGATGATAACCGCACCCGCGTCGCCAGCTTTCTCCAGAAATCCGCGGCCAACCGCCCGGTTTCAAAAGATGAGCTACAAGAAATTCTGCGTTCTGTTTCGCAGGGCCGACCTTTTTACGGCGTCGACTATTTGCTGCCTTATTTCTACGAGAAACTCGAGAGCCCGGTATCTTATTTTTCACGCCCCGTTGATTTTTGGTATTACGATCATCTTGATATCACCCGCGTCGCTGACGAGCTATTTAGTGGTTTAAAATCTGGCTACTCCGCCGCCGAACATCAGGTTCTGTTGGTGCCACACGAATCGGTATATAGCCCGCTAGATAAACTTGATCTGCCTGAAGAAAGCCACATTATTCGGGTTAATAAAGCAAGCCTTGTTACCTCAGCTGAAGCCGCCGATCAGGCTATTGAATTTTCATCGAGTTCTTTGCAAGAATTTTCGAACCAAGCGCAAGCCTTGTCACACGACCAGAATCAATTATCTGACTATGTTAAAAAGAAATTTGCGGAGTGGCGAGCCCGCGGATACTTGGTCTATGTATCAAGTCAAACTCGAAGTGGTGCGGATCGTCTTCGCGTGATTTTTGAACGGGCTGGCTACGAGTCTTTATTTGTCGAAGAAGAAAATTTTAGTTGGACCGAAATTCAAGAGTCTCTTAAGCGTAACTTGAATTTGATTGCGCTCATAATTCGCCCTTTGCCAGAGAGCTTTCGGCTACCCGATGAACCGTTAGTTTTTTTGCGTGACGAAAACTTTTGGGGCCGTCGAAAAGTTCGCCGACAACTTTCTCAAGAGGATGAGGGGCTCGGTCGGTCGGAAGCCTTAAGTTTTGGCGATCTTCAGCCCGGCGATTTTGTTGTACACCGAATTCATGGGATCGGCCTCTACCAGGGTCTTAAGATTATTGACGTCGATGGTGCACAGTCAGAATTTATCGAGTTGCACTACAAAGACAAAGATCGGCTTTATTTGCCGGTCTACCGAATTGGGCAGCTTCACAAGTATGCCGGGCCCAGCTCTACTCATCTTATCGACAAGCTCGGCGGCACCGGTTGGGCTAAAACAAAAACCAAGGTTCGCGGCCAGCTGCGCGATGTTGCCGCGCGCTTGTTGCAGCTTTATGCACGCCGCTCTCAGCTTCATCGCCCGGCCTTTCAGCCGATTGATGACGATTTCGCACGATTCGAAGATGGCTTTCCGTATGAAGAGACCGACGATCAACTTCGCGCAGTCCATGACGTTCTTCACGATCTCGCCAGTGACAAACCAATGGATCGTCTCATTTGCGGCGATGTCGGCTTTGGTAAAACAGAAATTGCCATGCGGGCCACATTTAAAGTTGTTCAAGAAAAAAAGCAGGTCGCAATTATCGCACCGACCACAATTTTGACCTTTCAACATTTTGAGAATTTTAAGAAGCGCTTTAAGGACTGGCCGATTGAAATTCGCGAGCTCAACCGTTTTGTTTCGGCTGCCGACGTCAAAAAGACGGTGAGTGATCTAAAGGCCGGGCGGGTAGATATCGTTATCGGCACACATCGACTTCTTAGTAAAGATATCGCGTTTAAAGATCTTGGGCTTCTCATCGTCGACGAAGAACAGAAGTTCGGCGTGACTCACAAAGAGCGTCTGCGACACATGCGAGAGAGTGTCGATACAATTGCGATGTCGGCGACGCCAATCCCGCGAACGCTCAACATGAGTCTCGTCGGGATTCGCGATTTGAGTTTAATTAATACTCCGCCCGAAGATCGGCTGCCCACTCGAACGTTTGTATGTAAATACGACGGCGATACCATTCGCAAGGCTATCGAGAGCGAGATCCAGCGCGGCGGCCAGGTCTTTTTTCTGCACAATCGCGTGCAAACAATCGAAGAGTCCGCCGCCCGTATTCGCGAATTTGTTCCGACGGCCCGTCTTGCCATTGCCCATGGCCAAATGGACGAAGAGCAGCTTGAGAAAACCATGTTTAAGGTTTTCAATCATGAAATTGATATTCTGGTTTGCACCGCCATCATTGAATCTGGCATAGACATCCCGCGGGCGAACACTATTTTCATCGACAACGCTCACACTTTTGGAGTGAGCCAGCTCTACCAACTTCGGGGCCGGGTCGGCCGCAGCAAAGAGCGCGCATATTGCTATTTACTACTTCCGCCAGAGCGCCGAATCGACCCAGTCGCCCACGAACGACTTCGCATTATTCAAGAGAACACGGCCCTCGGCAGCGGCCTTCGCGTTGCACAGTATGACCTAGAATTGCGGGGCGCCGGAGATATTTTAGGCGAAGACCAGTCTGGCCATATTAATGCCGTCGGCTACGAGCTCTACTTAGAGCTTCTTGAAGAGGCCGTGCGCACACAAAAAGGCGAAGCCCTGATTGAAAGCGAAGTTGAACCCGAAATTAATTTGAAAGTTTCAGCGTTGTTGCCCGACAAATATATTCCTGACATCAGAATGCGCCTTTACTACTATAAAATCCTTTCGCAAATTCGCTCAGAAGAAGACGTCAATAAAATTGAAGACGAGCTGCGCGATCAATTTGGTGCGCCACCCGAACAGGTGCTCAATCTTCTGGGGCTTATGTACATTCGACATCTTTGTCGCGGCCTCGGGGTGCGCGACATCAGCGCCGGCAAATTAGCACTTTCGGTGGCGTTTACCGATAGAACGCCATTGCCCACCGATGAAATTATTCGGCTAACCGCTCGAGAGAATAAAAAGTACCAAATCGCCCCTGATCAGAAGTTGAAAATTCGCATGAGCGAACTTTCATGGCTTCGAGTCGTCGACGAGCTTCGATTTTTGATTAATCTTTGCCCGCCGTCATTTCGGCAAAGCATTCTCGGAGACAGCCGACCTAAAATTCAAAATTAATGCCGCCGCCAAGAGCCGGGTCATTCGAGAAGTCAGGGTCTTTACCGGCTGAAGACTTCATAAACTGTCGTACCTCTAGAAATACATACGAGTTCTCAAGGCCCGACTCGGTGTAAGAAGTGACTGCACTTATCGGGTCTAACCAATTGAGCTGAAAAAGGATCCCTGCCGAGTAAAATGGCGCTAACTGGGTGTTGCCGCTGAAATTTACATTGCCCACTTTTTCCGAATAAAGAACAGAATAAATGCCGCCTTCAATATAGGGCGCAATATAGGGCTCAAAAAATAGATTATCAGCCGTAAATCTCAACCCAAGACGAATCGGCTCTATCGTCAGAACCGAGTCACCGATAACCGTACCGGCATTGGCCGTATTGCCATAATAGCCTGCGCCGAATTCTGCCGTGAGGCTCCCTTGGTCAAAATTGTATTTGTAGCCGTAGGCCAGCTCGATCAATGGCGTTTCTGCCTTACCGTAGAGGTCTGAAAAAACAATTCCAGAACCTGCGCCTATATAGTCGCTTTTATAGTTATTCGGGGTGTATCCCGAATAAGAGACGCCAAACTGTTGGCCCCACTTCGGCCGTCGAATCTTGTACGGCAAAAGCTTGTAGACCGACGACAAATCTCCTGACAACACATTAACGGGTTCAACTTCGACTAGCTGCCGATCTTTAATTTCTTGAGCTGTAATCGGATGGTCTTTGAGGCTTTGCTCTTCAGCCTTGCGTTTCTCAATTAAGACTCGAACCTTATCGCGCGCCTCTTGATCCTTGATTTTTTCTTCTTCAAATTGCTGCTCGGGGCTCGCAAGGGCTTGAGAACAAATTTGCGCAATGGCCAAAAAGAAAATGGCGACAATAAGCGTTTGAATATTTCGTGAACAAAACCCTGCTGCCATACTGCTTTAAGTATATAGGCATCATTGGTCTTAAGATTATATTGGCCGTCGAATTTGCGACTATTGTCGCGGTCAAAAGACGTGGGCTGGTTATTTTACAACCGAAAGTCGAGCTAGTTCTTTTAGCGATTTGTTTTGAGCCATGACATACTCATCTGGCGTGAGCCCCGCGTCCTGAAGTCTCGATTGCGCGAGTTGATACTGCTGAGTGGCTCGCTCTTTGCTGATTTCATCAGGCCACTCCGCCGTGTCAGCTAGTACACTGACGCCCGTTGGGCTTACTTCGCAATAACCCCAGCTAATTGCAGCCGACTTAAATTCTGTTTCACCTTTTAAGCGGGCGCGAAAGATACCAGCTCGAAGGGTCGTCATCAGTGGGGCATGGCCTGGCAAAATATTAAGCTCACCACGGTCTGCCGGGACGATTATTTCTTCGACCTCTACCTCTGACAGCAATCTCTTCTGCGGAGTAACCAGCGTGAGCTTAAACATTATTATAACCTTTTTGCCTTCTCGAGAACGTCTTCGATGCTGCCCACGAGATAAAAAGCCTGTTCGGGCACTTCATCATGTTTACCATCAATAATTTCTCTAAAACCACGAACCGTGTCTTTGATGTCCACGTACTTACCTTTAAGGCCGGTGAACTGCTCGGCAACGAAGAATGGTTGGCTCAAAAATTTCTGGACCTTACGAGCGCGAACCACAACAAGTTTATCTTCTTCGCTCAATTCATCCATGCCAAGAATCGCGATGATATCTTGCAATTCGCGATAACGCTGCAACAACGCCTGAACATCTCGAGCCGTGCGATAGTGCTCGATACCAACAACCGCGGGGTCAAGAATTCGCGAGGTCGACTGAAGCGGATGCACGGCCGGGTAAATACCAAGCGCCGCAATATCTCTATCTAAATTTGTAGTTGCATCAAGGTGAGTAAATGTTGTGGCCGGGGCTGGATCTGTATAATCATCCGCCGGTACGTAAACCGCCTGCACAGATGTGATCGAACCTTTTTTAGTTGAGGTGATTCGTTCTTGAAGCGTGCCCATCTCCGTGCCCAACGTTGGCTGATAGCCCACAGCCGAGGGGATACGACCCAATAGTGCTGACACTTCGGCTCCAGCTTGCGTAAATCGAAAAATATTATCGATAAACAAAAGAACGTCCTGGCCTTCGCGATCTCTGAAGTATTCGGCTTGTGTAAGTGCCGTCAATGCAACTCGCGCTCGCGCACCTGGTGGCTCATTCATCTGACCGAACACAAGTGCGGTCTTTTCGATAACTCCCGATTCTTTCATCTCACGATATAAATCGTTACCTTCACGTGTTCTTTCGCCAACACCTGCAAAAACCGAATAACCGCCGTGCTCAGTTGCAATGTTTCGTATTAGCTCTTGAATCAAAACTGTTTTTCCTACGCCGGCGCCGCCGAACAAACCAATTTTTCCGCCCTTCACATAGGGTGCCAAAAGATCGATAACCTTAATACCCGTCATGAGCATTTCAATCTGAGTTGCCTGGTCTTCAAATTTCGGAGAGGGGCGGTGAATCGACCAATATTCTTTTGCCTTTAGCGGGCCCGCTTCATCGATGGGTTCGCCGATTACGTTCATAATTCGGCCCAATGTTTCGCGGCCAACAGGTGCGCTAATAGTCGTGCCAGTATCTGTTACCTTCATGCCGCGAGTGAGTCCATCTGTAGAATCCATGGCAATTGTTCTTACAACATGATCACCCAAATGCTGCGCCACTTCGAGTACAAGATTGTCTGTTTTATCATCAATCGCGGGGTTTGTGAGTTTGAGCGCGTTTAATACGGCCGGCAAGTCGCCACCGCTAAACTCAACGTCGACAACGGGGCCCATTACCTGTTTTACGCGGCCAATTGAAACTGTAGTTGTTGCCATAATATTCTCCTCTGGTCCTTTATAAAGTCACTGTTAATTCTAAAATCTATTGAATAGCTTCGGCGCCCGAGCAAATTTCTATTAGCTCTCGGGTGATCGAAGCCTGTCGCAAATTGTTATAAGTTAATGTTAGTTTTGAAATCATGTCTTTCGCATTCTTTGTCGCATTTTCCATTGATGACATTCGTGCCGCGTGTTCCGCCGCTACGCTTTCTGCCATGCAACGGTACACCTGTACCGAAAAATGCTGCGCCAAAAGTTGATCAATCATTTGCTCCGGCGCCGGTTCAAAAATCAGATCTTGTGCGAATGGAAAAGCATGGTTGTCGCCCGATTGAAATTCCGACTTCGTCACATCGACAGGCAAAATTGTCTCGGCAACAAGTTTTTGCGAAATTGCCGACTTAAATTCGTTATAAACAAACCGAACCTCGTCGTAATCGCCGGACATAAACTCTTGCATACATGTTTTTGCGAGATCCGCCGCCATCGTATAAGAAATCTCCCGAGCTAGATTCAAAATGACTTGGCGAGGCGCAATGCCACGTCTGCGAAAATAATCTGCGCCTTTTTTGCCGATAAATATGCAGTCGACTTTTTCGAATTTCTCACGCTCAGTCTTCAAATATTTTTCAAGAAATCGACAGACTGAATTGTTGAAGCCGCCGCAAAGTCCGCGGTCCGATGTAAGCACGACGAGCAACAACCGCTTGTTCGTCGCTGGCGTTTGCAAAAGAGCATGTTCCACTCGCTGTGTCGTTGCGACATTTGCAATGATTTTCATAATTCGGTTGGCATACGGGCGCATATTCACAATTTGTTCTTGCGCTCGACGCAGCTTCGCGGCCGAGACCATTTTCATGGCTCGCGTAATCTGCTGCGTATTTTTGACGCTCGCTATTCGCGAACGCATGTCTCGTAAACTTGCCATACCTTAACCTTTTCGACCGCCTGTGCGTCGTGAGGCAATTAAGCTTCGTTTGAAGCCTTAAATACAGTTTTGAAATCTTCGAGGGCCGCTTTTAGTGAGGCCTTCGTGTCGTCTTTGATCGCTTTGTCATCAACAATACGGGCCACAACTGCTTTGTATTTCTGCGGCATGTATTCCATCAATTCTTTTTCATAACGAAGAACATCTGTCTCCGGGATTGAATCCAGGTAGCCATTTGTTGCAGCAAAAATCATTACAACTTGGTTCTCAACCTTAACCGGTGTGTATTGCGGTTGTTTAAGAATCTCAACAAGTCGACGCCCTCTCGCAAGCTGTGCCTTTGTAGCGGCATCAAGATCTGAAGCAAACGCAGAAAAAGCCTCAAGCTCTCTGAACTGCGCAAGCTCAAGTTTCAACGTACCAGCCACTTGTTTCATGGCTTTAATCTGGGCCGCACCACCCACTCGAGAAACTGATTTACCCACATCAACCGCTGGACGAATACCTTTATAGAAGAGATCCGCAACCAAGAAAATTTGACCATCCGTGATCGAAATCACATTTGTCGGAATGTAAGCCGCGATATCTCCAGCCTGTGTTTCGATAATCGGGAGTGCTGTCAACGACCCGCCGCCCATCTCAGGAGACATTTTCGCCGCGCGCTCAAGTAATCGCGAGTGTAGATAGAACACATCGCCCGGAAAGGCTTCTCGACCTGGCGGTCGGCGAAGCAAAAGCGATAATTGTCGATAGGCCTGGGCCTGTTTAGTTAAATCATCATATATAATGAGCGCATGCTTGCCATTGTCGCGAAAATATTCAGCCATTGCGCAGCCAGTGAATGGAGCCAAAAACTGCAAAGGCGCTGGATCAGATGCCGATGCTGAAATAACCGTCGTGTATTTCATGGCGCCAGCTTGACGAAGCTTCTCTACCACGAGCGCAACAGTTGATTTCTTTTGTCCAATAGCGACGTAGAAACAGTGTACGTTTTGATCGCCCTGATTAATTATCGTGTCGATTGCAATTGCTGTCTTACCCGTCTGACGATCGCCGATGATCAATTCTCGTTGGCCACGGCCAATCGGGATCATCGAATCGATTGCTTTTATGCCGGTTTGAAGAGGCTCATGAACCGGAAATCTTTTGATAATCCCGGGCGCCTTTACATCAACAGTTCTATATTCTTTTGCTGCTATCGGACCTTTGCCATCAATCGGATTTCCAAGAGCATCAAGTACGCGGCCAATAACCGCTTCGCCGGCTGGCACTTGAACAATTTTTTGGGTGCGCTTAACAAGATCGCCTTCTTTAATATCGCGATCTTCGCCCAAAATAACCACACCGACAGAATCTTGCTCAAGGTTAAGGACCATGCCGTAAACTTGACCAGGGAATTCAACAAGCTCGCCCGCCATTGCATTGTCGAGGCCGTAAACCCTAGCAACACCATCGCCCACCGAAAGAACGGTGCCTGACTCAGTTACTTCGAGTGACTTAGCGTAATTCTTGATCTGATCTTTCAGTACACGACTGATTTCATCAGCCCGAATCGAGATATTCATATTTTAGTGGCTCCTGTTTAAGTCTTCTTTAATTCTTTTAAGATGGGCAAAAAGGCTGTCGTCGAAAGTTAAGCTGCCTACTTGGGCGGTTAAACCACCAAGTAAAGAGACGTCTTCTTGATAGGCCAACACAACTTTATTTTTCGTGTAGGTTTCAATAATTTTCTGAATATCAGTTTTCTGCTTGTCGTTTAGAATCGATGCAGAACGTACGGTGCCTCGCTTAATGTGCGCGGCCTGATCGGCTTTTTGCTCATAAGCCGTCGAAATTTGTGAGAGAATTGAAAGACGATCTTTTTTGGCCAAAAGTAAAACGAGATTTAATACATTCACGTTAATGTTTTGATTTTTGAGGGCGGCCTGCAGGGCTTCTTCTTTTTTTTCTGCACGCACCAGCGGAGAGTTAAGAAATTCGAGCACGGCCTTGTCTTGGTGAAAGGCCTCCGACAATTGCTTGAGACTTTGTAAAAAAATCGAATGCTCTTCAGCGGTGCTCGCGAGAGAAAATAATGCAGCGGCGTAGCGATTTGCAACTTCCGAAGAAATCATTTGGCCGCCTGAAGTTTGCGAGTAAATTCGTCATTAAGTCGGCTTTTAATCGGGGTATCCATTTTTTTCATAAGCGAGCCTTCGGCCTCAATCACTGAAGTGTTCACGATTTGAGTTCGCAACGTCGCAAGTGCGCGTTGAAATTCAAACGCAGCCAATGCCTCTACATCTTCGCCCGCTCTTTTTGCCGCATCGTGCGCTTCTCGAACTATTTTAGTTCGCAAAACTTCAGCCTCTGCTTCGGCTTCTGTAACAGATTTTTGGGCATTTTGATCAAGTTGGCGCAGTTGAACTTCAACATCGTAGTGTTTTCGTTCGGCCTCAGCCTTTGTTTGCTCTGCTTTTTTTCTATGAGACTCGAATTGAGCCAAACGACCTGAAAAATGCTCTTTAAGGGGCTTTCTTAAAATATAGATCAGCGCCACCAAAAATAGTGCGAAATTAAAAAATTGTGGGATTAATAACTGCGACCAAGGGATCTCTACATGTTCATGCATTAGCGCACCTCTTCGGCGAGTAATTTATCCGCTATTGCCGCACCCAAAACTGGGCCTTCTTTAATCAGATCTTCACGAGCTTTATTAAATTCTTCTTGAATGTGATTGCGATATTTGTCGAGCGCAAGTCGGGCTTTTTCTTTTGCTTCACCCATTATTTTTTCATGTTCGAGATTTGCTTCGAGCCTGGCCTTGTCATAAATCGCTTTAACGTCGGCATTGAGAGAACGCGCTTTTCTTTGGTAGAGTGATTCGAGCTCGCGCGTTTGGGCGTGCATTTTTTCGGCCGCTTCTTCATTGCCTTGAGTGGCATTATGACGACCCTCGTGAGCCTTAAAAAATGGCTTGAAGACAAACGTCCTCAAAATGACGAATACAAAAACAAAGAGCGCAAGTTGAATCCATATGGTGTCGTTTACACCAAGGGACTTAATGATGTTTGTAACTGCTTCCATCTTCCTCTAGCTTTCAGATTTTGAGTTTGAATTACCGCTAGAGTTCAGCGGTGGTCAAGCAATAACAGTTTACGCGGTGGCGTTAGCTTTTTGGCATGTATGAGGCACCCTCGAAAACAACACCCTCGTCGATCCGTAAGCTTGGCGTGGTCACCGTTCCAGTGAATGTTGCTGGCGGATGCATTATAACTTTGCGTCTAGCAAAAATATTGCCGCGCACGGCGCCACTTATAATAACAGTTTCGGCCTCTATTTGTGCCTCTACTCTGGCTCCGGGGTTCACGACCAGCGTGTCGTTGGTGAATATTTCACCACGAAATTGCCCGCCGATGCGAACCGTACCTTCAAATGTCAGGCGCCCGTCAAACGCGCAGCCTTGATCGAGCAGTGCCGTAACCTGGCCCGGCGCGACATCGATTTCGGCGGCTTGACCCTTATATGACTCGACTTGGCTCATCTTGTTGATTTCCTTAGCTTGTCTACAAACTGATTTAGCTCTCGGACTGAATAGAATTGAAATGAAACTTTGCTTTTCTCATTATGAATATCAATTTCAACTTTGGTCCCGACAATTTTTTGCAGTTCTGCCGCTAGCATTCTTGCCTCGCGCGCGTGGCTATCGTTAGTTTCAATTTCTAATAGGTCTGACGACCTCTCCGCCGTTGCATTCGCGATTAGCTTTTCAGTTGCCCTTACGCTGAGCCTTAGTTGCACGACTTTTTTAGCCAGCTGAATTTGCTTTTCTTTGTCCGGCACTGACAGAAGAAGTTTGGCCTGGCCAAGCTGCAATTCACCCGACTTTAAGAAAAGCTTCACTTCGTTAGGCAACCCCACAAGGCGCATAAGATTTGCGATCGTTGCCCGGTCTTTACCAACCTTGTCGGCGATCGCTTGCTGAGTGAGACTGTACTTTTCTGCAAGCCGCTGATAGGCCTCTGCTTCTTCAATTGGGTTTAGGTTTTGTCTTTGTATATTTTCTATCAAGGCGAGCTCAAGGGCCTCTTGATTTTCAGCTGTTCTAATAATCACTGGCACATCGTGCAGACCGGCGATCTGGGCCGCCCGCCACCGCCTTTCACCCGCGACTATTTCATATTTACTTTCGCCCACCAATCGCACAACGATTGGCAGCATAATGCCTTTTTCTTTAATTGAGTTCGCCAGGTCAATCAAGTGGCCCTGATCGAAAGTACGGCGCGGCTGCTCGCGATTCGGCGCAATTTTTTCGATTGCGATATTCCAAATTCTATTTTTATCCGCCGTTGGCTTTGCATCCACGGCCGGCGCCTTCGAGACAACAGGCGCGCTGCTGATGGTTGTTGCTCTTTCGGCAGACTCAAGCGAGTTTGCCTCACCGAGAAGACTGCCAAGCCCGCGCCCAAGCCCTTTTTTCGGCATTTTTCTGAGTGGAGAAATCTCTTCAGACATGAGCGCCCCCAAGTTCTTGGGCATCGTTACCGACTTCTACTCTTGAGGCGGCCGGCGCATTTGCCGCCAATGTGACCCGCTTATTTAATTCATCGGCCAGTTCTTGATATTTTTTGGCGCCTACTGATTTTGAATCATACGAAAAAATCGATTGTCCGTGACTGGGAGCCTCGCTAAGTCGAACATTTCTCGGGATTATCGCTGAAAAAACTTTGTCGCCAAAGTGGCTTTGGATTTCATTTACAACCTGGTGGCTTAGGTTATTTCTGGCATCGAACATCGTTAGCACAATGCCCTCGATTTTGAGCGTTGGGTTAAGGTTTTTCTTTATAATGCCTGCGGTATTTAGCAATTGGCTAAGTCCCTCAAGCGCATAGTATTCGCACTGAAGCGGCACCAAAAAACTCGTTGCGGCTGAAAGTGCATTGACCGTAAGAAGACCTAGCGATGGTGGGCAATCTATTAATATATAGTCATATTGGTCGGCGACTTCGTCGATGGCAGACTTTAGTCTATATTCACGACGCGGCATGTCGACAAGTTCGATTTCCGCCCCTACTAGGTCAGGGTTTGCCGTCGCAATTCGAAGATTAGGCACTTGAGTATTCTGGATAACCTGACTAATCGTTTTTTGCCCAACAAGCACGTGGTAAATATTTGCATCCTGGCTTTCATATTTTTTGATTCCGAGGCCGCTTGAAGCGTTACCCTGTGGATCCAAATCCACTATCAAAACTCGCTTACCCAATTGGGCAAGAGCCGCAGAAAGATTTACCGTCGTCGTCGTCTTGCCGACGCCACCTTTTTGATTTGCAACACAGATTGTTCTGGCCACGAGTACTCCTTTTTGAGGCAATCGGATGACTCTAGCTAATTTTTCGTCTCAATAGAAGAATTTTTTTCAGAGTGCTCATATTGTCATCAAGTTTTGTCGATTGTTCTACGTGGAACATTATGAATATTCGAATAGTCTGCTTAGTCATACTTATGTCTTTTCTGGTTTTGGGCTGCCGTAAAGAGGAGCCCAACCCGGAGATTATGGACCCCGTCTATCTTGATTTGGCTAAAGACCTTGTCGCGGCAAAGGTTGCCAAAGAAGAATCGGAGAAGGCCCTCGACGGTTTTCGAAAGACATTGGTGAAAACCCAAACGCGAACAATTGAACGCCGCAATGCCGAAGAAAATATCCAAAAAGAAGAGGATAAGCTCACGAGATTGAATCAAGCTGTCGAATTTTTTGAAATACGCACTGAACGCAGAAAGGTTGAAACTCGACGCGCCTATAAAATAGCCTTTGCGGCCGATCAGCCGTGGCCGGATCCGAAAGAGGCTTCAGCATATCAATTAAATAAAAAAATGTCTCAAGCCTCTAAAAACTGGTCAGACCGCGTGCCGAAATTCTCGAAGGCGGCAGTTCCAGAGGGGCCCGAAAGCAAACCTGCCGAAAAAGCTGGCGAGGGCGCCGAGGGGCCGGCCGCGCCGCCGTCCGCCACTCATGGCGGGACAAAAGAAGGCATCCACCACAATTAATGGGCAACTCCTCAATTGTTCTACGTAGAACAATTCTCTACTATTTTCGAGTGGTAAGAATAATCGACATGAGTGGCCCATGGTCAGGAAGTCGATAATCCCCAACATGCTTCAGGTCCCAAGAACTCAAAATTTGAGAGGGGATTTCAGCAATCTCCTTCGACCACGCCTGACCCTTGAAATGAAAAAATTGGCAACCCATAGCCGAACATCTTCTTGCTAGCAACAAAGACTTAGAAATCGATGCGAGGCCCCTAGTAACGATACCCGATACAACGCCTTCGCCAAGATCCTCAATTCTCGCGTGAACAGCAATGCAATTTTTTAATCCCATTTTTGCGACGCAGTGCTTTAAGTATTCGATTTTACGGCCGTCTGCCTCAACAAGTCTAACGGTATGAGCCGGGTAGAGCAGGGCAAAAATCACGCCCGGAACCCCGTTGCCAGATCCAAAGTCATAAATTTCTTTGCTTTTAAAATTCGAGGCCACTAGGTGAGAGCCCAAAATTCCATCTGCTATATGAACAAAGTCACTCACTTGTTCCGTGCGCGGCGAAATTAAACTCATGCGCGCATTAAATAAAATCAGATCATCCTGATAAATTTTCAATTTCGCCAGATTCGCTTCGTTTATTTCAGGAAACCACTCAGGGATGCGCCAGAAATGGCTGGCCTCAGCTTTTGCTTTAATTTCGGATGGCTTGCGTCGATGATTTCCGCTGTCTGTCATTTGACCTCAAAGAAACCATTATAGCTTGTAAGGCACTTGGATTGATACCACTAATCCGTTGAGCCTGACCCAAGTTGAGCGGTTGAATCTTCGATAATTTTTCTTTTTCTTCGTTCGAAAGACCACTCACCGACGAATAATCAAAATCTCTCGCAAGCGCAACTCCATCCATATCTTTGGCCTGCCGAATATATTCAAGCTGCCGCTCAATATAACCCGCGTATTTAATATCGATTTCAACCGGCTCCAAAATCTCGTCAAAATCAGATTCCAATTCGGCGCAAAACTGAAAAAGATCACGACTAGCAATTTCATTGCGACGCAGTAACTCTTCGAGAGTCTGCGGCTTTTGCAATACTGGAGTGCCCAATTCGGCCAACCTAGATTGAGTCTCAGCGTTCGGCACAACTTGATTGCCTCGCAGTAAACCGCGAACTCTTTCTCTTGCGTCCAAAATTCTCCTGTAAATCCTTGAAATATCGGTACCCACAAGGCCTCGACCAATGGTCAATTCGGCAAGTCGCTCAAGCACATTATCCTCGCGCAAAACCAGACGATGCTCCGCCCGAGAGGTCATCATTCGGTAAGGCTCGCGAGTGCCCTTTGTAACCAAGTCATCAATAAGAACGCCAATATAAGCTTGGTCACGCCGTAAAATAAAAGGCTCGGAGCCCGCTGCTGAAAGCGCTGCATTTGTACCGGCCATCAAGCCTTGGGCTGCTGCCTCTTCGTAACCACTCGTGCCATTAACCTGGCCCGCCAAAAAAAGACCCGAAATAGCCTTAGTCTCAAGCGTCGCCCATAGCTGGGTGGGTTCTACGAAATCATATTCAACCGCATAGCCCGGCCGAACCAACTTAACATTTTCGAGACCAGGCATTGTCTGCAAAAACTCGAGCTGTACATCTTCGGGCAAACTCGTCGACATCCCTTGAATATAGACAAGCTCATTCTCAAGCCCCTCGGGCTCGAGAAAACTCTGATGTCTTCCCTTATCAGCAAACCTCGTAATTTTATCTTCGATGCTTGGGCAATATCGCGGGCCTACGCCCTCTATAACCCCACAATACATCGGCGACTTGTCTAAGTTACGTCGAATAATCTCGTGAGTTTTTTCATTGGTGTAGGTGATATAACAATCAATCTGGCGCAATGGTGGGGTTTTAGGACTTCTCACACTAAACGGAATAAACCGCTCGTCACCCGATTGCGGCTTGGTCGCCGCCCAATTTATACTAGACCGCGCGGCTCTCGCCGGAGTTCCCGTCTTCAGCCGACGCACCGAAAAACCAAAATCTCTCAATTGATCAGATATTCCGTAAGTAGCTTTATCACCGATCCGGCCGCCAGAAATTTTTTTAAGGCCAAAATGCATAACTGCATTCATAAAAGTGCCTGTGGTTACAACCACAGACCTTTCGCGAATCTCAGTGCCCTCGATCGATACAACCCCTACACACCTTTGCCCCTCTAGAACTAATCGCTG
>CAILEP010000019.1 GCA_903833275.1 uncultured Bdellovibrionales bacterium | reverse complement strand
TTGCGCGATAAGCACATCGATCTCACGCATTTTAATCACGGCCTTTTCAGCCGTATATCTCACTCTTGCCATCTTTAACCTCCCGGTTATTGGTTATATCAGTCCGATTGGGACTGGTCCAATTTTCGGGGGGCAGGTCACCTGAAAGGATATTAAGAAGTTGGCGGAGAGAGCCGGATTCGAACCGGCGGTACGGTATTACCCGTACGGTTGTTTAGCAAACAACTGGTTTCAGCCACTCACCCATCTCTCCGCATAAGGACGAAGACTCAAATTTAAGACACTGCGCCGTACAATAGCTGACAGTTTGTACGACAAGAGATAATCTGTAGCCCGAACCCTTCAAGGAGGTCAAATGAAAGCACTAACTACCCTGTTTCTCTCGCTTATTTTTTCTGTATCTGTGTTTGCGGCCAACGCGATGACCCTAAATATTGACGGAATGTCGTGCGGTAACTGCGAAAAGAAAGTCGAAAAGGCTTGTATGAGCGTACCCGGCGTCAAATCGGCAAAGGCCGACCACGCAACGGGGGTCGTTAAAGTCACCACAGACGGCGTTACGCCGGTATCAGAAGAGGCTCTTGCCAAGGCCCTCGAAAAGACAGATTACCACGTTAAGAAATAGCCCCGAAAAACCTTATTAGTTGGAGAATTTATGAAATCAATTAAACGGAGCTTCATTATGACCATTCTAACTTCAGGCCTGGTGCTTTTTGCTGCCACTGGAGCACTTGCGGGGGCTTCAGAGAAGGCACTCCCCGAACTAAAAACCGTGGCCCACGTTGATCTCGAGCAGTATATCGGCAAGTGGTATGAGATTGCGACGATCCCGCGCAACTTTGAAAAAGTTTGTGCTGGTCGCGCCACCGCTGAATACAATATTTTGCCAAATGGCTCGGTTCGGGTCTTGAATTCTTGCGACAAGGCCAACGGCAAACGCAAAGTGGCCGAGGGCCGCGCCTTGGTTACCGATAGCAATTCAAACGCTAAACTTAAAGTTTCGTTTCTACATTTTGCCAACCGCTGGTTTTTTAGCCTGCTAGGGCTCAAAGTGTCGGGCGACTATTGGATTGTTGAGCTCGGCCCCGATTATAGTTATTCAATCGTCGGCCACCCCTCACGCGGTTATGCCTGGATTTTGTCGCGCACCCCTGCCCTTGATACGGCCACGCTTAAGCATATCGACGGCGTCTTGCGCAGCCAGGGCTACGACACTTGCAAGCTAATGACGACCATTCAAGATGGCGGCCTCAGCGAACGTAAACGTCTGTGTGATGTAGTTAATTAAAGCTTGATGTCGCGGGCTGCAATTGGCTCGCGATCTTTGATTTTACGCCCAGTGAGCTTCAATAGTGCTGCCACTCGTTCGCAGTATTCTTTAAAACTCATTTCAATAATTCTCCGGAAACAACTCGCGCTCAACGCCTTCAATAACGGTGTGCAAAAGCTTAATGTGCATCTCTTGAATGCGATCGCTGGTTTCAGCCGGGATTACAATCGCCAGGTCGGCCATATTTTTCATCTTGCCGCCATCACGCCCGAGCAAAGCGACGGTTTTAATACCAACCGCGCGGGCTGCTTCAAAGGCATTGATGACGTTTTTTGAATTTCCGCTCGTCGAGAGCCCAATTAGGAGGTCACCGCGACGACCTAGCCCGGCCAGTTCGCGCGAAAAAATGTGCTCAAAGCCGTAGTCATTCGAAACGCAGGTCACATGTGGAGCATTGCCCAGCGCCAGCGCACCCACCGGTTTACGGTCTTTGCGGTAGCGGCCGGTGAATTCTTCAGCAAAGTGCATGGCATCGCAATGCGAACCGCCGTTGCCACAACTAAAGAGGTTGCCGCCAGCCTTGATGGTACTGACCAGCATTTCTGTAAACTTCACACATTTTTCGATTTGAGCGGCGTCGCCGGCAAACTTTTCGAGAGTGGCGCGCGCCTCAGAAAGCGAATTCTTCCAGACATTTAAAGAGTTCATAGGGCCCATTGTGCGATTGCCTGGGCATTTTTTCAAGTAAAACACTTGCGAATATAGGGGGTTATCGCTTAAAAGGTTCGTTCACGTAACGATGCGGTCGTAGCTCAGCTGGATAGAGTACCACACTACGAATGTGGTGGTCGCAGGTTCGACTCCTGCCGACCGCACCAATTAAAGAAAAGAACAGAGAAAAGCCAACCCAAGCGGGTTGGTTTTTTTTGCCCAATTTCAGGCAGGAGTCGATTCTCAAGAAGCCTTCAACTCCAATATCTCTGGCGTTTGACCGCCTACAAGCTGCGAAAACAAACCTTCCACACGTAGTCCGAGACGTTCTGCAACAAAAGTTCGCACCGCAACTTCGTTTACCGGATGTAGCCGATCGGCCTCGGCGCGCTCCCACTTCATTACTGTGGCGGCAGAAAGGTGCATAATACTGAAGCGTTCTAACTTATTATAACCAAATTAAATTACCGGACTAAACACCACTTTTGTTAAGAAATTGTTTGGTGAATAAAAAATTTAGAACTAACCTGAGGCAAATGAAGAATTCGTTCAAATTTATTGCCACTATATATCTGAGCCTCGCCGCGATCTTGGTGATGTATGTCAGTTGCACCGGTAAACAAAATCTCAATTTGGGCGGCCCGACTGAAGTCGATAAGCTTGGCAATTATTTTACCGGCGGCTTCATAACATCCCTGGCCTTTGACCCAAGCGATACGAGCACTGTTTGGGCGTCAGGCGACGATGGCACGGGGCTTTTCTATTCAGGCAATAATGGTTTGTCTTGGGCCCGCGCCAGCCTATTGAATCAGTCGTCGTACTGCCTTCGATTTGACCCTGGTGCAAATTCGTACCTTTACGCCCCCAATCATTTTGGTCGAGGCCTCGTTCGCTCAATTAATGGCGGCACAAGTTTTACGACGTCTCAAGCTGGCCTGCCATCGACCTCCTCTAGCTCCCAGCTTTTGTATGACTTAGCGATTAACCCGACAAATAGTTTTAAAATTGCTGTGGCCACTGACGCCGGCCTTTATGTTTCAGTCAACCAAGGCGTCTTATTTTCTCTGGCAACTGCAACGGGGTTATCTGGCAACACTCAATATCGCGCCGTTGCCTTTCGCGCCGATGGCATTCTATTCGCCGGCAAATCTGACGGGGCCTTCGGCTACAGCGCCGACAACGGCGCGACCTTTACGCAATTGTCAGCGCCAAATAGTGTGGCCATTGATTCGATCGCAATTTCACCCTTCTGGGTTTACGTTGGCTCTAAAGACGGCACCATTTCAAGATTTAACATTACGACGTTCGCCAGTACAAAAATCAACGACCCGGCCGTGGCCGGTTCGATTCTCAACTTAAATCGATTGCAAATAAATGTGGTCGCGGGCTCAGCCAATACCAACGACAAAGTGCTGGTCGCCACAAGCGGCAACTCAACTATCACGGGTCGCTATGGGCTCGCGCTGAGCACAAATAGCGGCGCAAGTTTTGCGTTCAAAATTTTAAATAAAAGCATCATGTCGGTCGCGATGAACCCCGCGAACACCAATATTATTTTGGCCGGTTCGGGCTCCGCGGCAGGGGTCTGGTTATCCACAAACGGCGGCACCTCGTTCACTCTTTCAAATTCGGGGCTCAATGCCAACGGCACAACGGGCCTCGCCATCGACCCGAGCAACTCAAAACATTTAGTGGTTTCTTACTCAGCGGGTGGGGGCTACGGAACAAATTACGAAAACATGAACGGTGGCACCACGTGGTCAACGTTTGCCGACCCAACTTCTGATGACGGTGTTTTTGCATTCGACATTGACCCCGCCTCTGCCAGTAATATTCTTGCCGGGATGAACACAAAAGGCATTTGGCGCTCAACCTCAGGCACGGCCGGGCCATGGTCACAGATTGTGAACCTGACAACAAACGTCGACCGCTTTGTGCGCGATCAAATCACCACCTCAAAGGTTTACGCCGTGAGCCCCGCCGGCGCATCGGGCGCGAGCCTCTATGTTTCAGCAGATGGCGGCGCAAGTTTCGCCGCCGCCGCGGGCGTCGTCGCCAACAACATTGCGACCCACCCAACGACAGCGAGCGAAGCCATTGTTGCGAACGGCACCGATGTCTACGCGTCTGCCGATAGCTTTGCGACCCAAGCGGCTCTCAACCTCGCCGCTTTACCGGCCGCCAGCGGCGAAGGCGGCTTTACCGCTGTTGCCTACACTGTCGGCTTACCGACTCAAGTAGTCGTCGGCGGCAAAAGCGGCGGCTTGTATGTGACACCTAACTACGTAGCCTCGGGCTCAGGCACGACGTGGTCGAAACTCACCACTCCGATTGTAAACGCCCAGGTTCGCGATGTGGCCGCGGTTTATCGCAATGGCCACAGCGTGTTTTACGCTCTCGCCTTTTCAGGTGGGACATCATTTTCGGCCAGCTCAACACCCGGGCTCTTTTACTCAATCGACGCCGGCACCACCTGGAAGAGCTATAACGGCTCGCTGACGCCACCGAGCACCCTTGGCTGGCGCCTTATAGCCGACCCGACCGATGCCACTTCAACCATTACCAGCAATTTTTTTATTGGAATGTGGGCTGGCGGCCCTTTTAAGCTAATAGATTCTCAATAGACCTTCAGAGGTTTTTTTGTTAGGCCTAGAGGATGACTGCAAAGCAAATCGTTAAAATAAATTTTTTGATACTTGGTTTTGGCCTTTGTCTTTACGCCATTTACACGCTGAATGCGCGTGGGCTACCGAACCCCATTCTTTCAATTTTGGGTTTGCCCCAAAACGCTCACGTGGCTGCACATGACGTCGCTTCGGCACAAGACGTGAATCTTTGTAAAACTCGCGTGCTTGGCCTGATTCAGCCCGAAAAGCTCAAATTGATTCAAAATGGCAATCAATGGATCGCTGAAAAGCCCGAAAGTCAGGCTGTTGACTTCATCGCCGTTGAAAAATGGCTAAGCCGATTTTGCTCGGCGAAGGCTCTGCCCGGCAGCGCCGCAAAAGCTTCTACCCTTGCGTCAAAAGCGTCTCTGGCTAACGGTTTCACCCCGGCCCTGTTCGTTAAGTTTATCGACGGAGCGGTCGATGTTTTGCGCTCTGATTCGAGTGGTCGCTTCGAGTATAATGGGCAAATATTTCGCTCAAACGATCTTGCTCAAGCACTCGCCGAACTTGTGACGCTGCCCAAAGCAAAATCGAACTCTGAGGCCCCCAAGGGCAACTAGGGTTTGACAATAATACCGAGATTTTCTACCTTCGTTTTTCAACCTAACGTGAATTATTCTGCTCAGGCGTAGCTCAGTTGGTAGAGCAACCGGCTGTTAACCGGTTGGTCGGGGGTTCGAGTCCCTCCGCCTGAGCCAATTTTCTTTTTTGCTTCTTACTACTTCTGGTTCTTTCCTTTTTGGATATCTCGTTGTCGGGACTTCGGCCATCGGGCATTTAGCCCTCTGGCCTCCGCCGCTGTGCTCGACGGTCGCTATCGCTCCGTCGTCGAGCTCGCGGGCGCACCGCTTCAAAATGCTTTGCATTTTGCCGCGTTTGCACAACCTCCGCCTGAGCCGACTCTGTGAGGCTCTACGCCAAAAGCGGGGGCAACCAAACTTTCGTCATCCGCAGAACGCCTTAACTCTGATTCTAAAATTGTTAAAATTCCGCATTCCGTAAGCGCGATTTAATATCTCATCCATT
>CAILEP010000018.1 GCA_903833275.1 uncultured Bdellovibrionales bacterium | reverse complement strand
GGTGTCGTAGTCTTTCGGTGCAAAATTGTCGACGCAATATTGAATCTGTTTTTTTACCAAAACGGCGTAGGTCAAGTGCGCCGCGGAACCCAGACTTGCTGGGTCGCCGATACCAGCAATAATACCCCAAGCCATTGCGTTCGAACTCAGCACTTGAGTTGCGACAAGAACAACTGCGGCGAGGGCCGATAGATCAAATGACCATCGTGCTTTCCGTTGCTTAAAATTTTGTGACGTCATGGGGGGCTCCTGTGAAGAAAATCAGTTACCACAAGAGCAAAATGGAGGCCAATGGGTCGCGATTTTTCGAAGACTCTGACTATTTTTTACATCGAAATCGCATGGGGTTTTAGGCGGTTACGGGCCGCCTATCGGCCGAAAGCCTACCCGCAGTCTATTCGCCATAAAACGACTGACAAGGAACTCAACACTGGGCCCAAAATTGGCCAAATCAAGCAGTCACCTAACCGCGCTTAGAAGTTTGAAAACATGAGCGCCTACGATATCGGCTTCTTCTGTAAGCGCGAGCCCCTCAAGGTCGATTATCGCCTGGGTTTCTCGTATTGAACCCAATGCAATGGCATAGAATCTTGCGCGATCTTTTCGAGTCGGCTTGGCGCTGCCCTCAACTAAATTTAAGCACACGCTGAGTGCCGCCCTGAGCAGTTGATCGCGGACATTGCCCTTCACCGGTTGATTTTTACATTGATGGTAAAGTGATTTAGCGAGTTCGTAAGTTCTGAATTTATTCACCTCAATCTCCCATTTTTTTAAAGGCCTTATTGCCTTCGCAATGCCAGGGGCAATAAGGCCTTTAAAAAATAGGAGCTAGATACAGTTAATAATTCTAATAAACCCGCACTCTCCAAATCCGTTACCGGATGCCAGACCCGCTGCCCGACCTGTTACCTGATCAGCTGCCCGAGCCACAGAAAACCCATGCCCGCCTGCCTGAAGATGCCTGACGAAGCCGGCCCCAGCCATCGCCCCAACTGCCATCCAAATTTTATTTAATATTATTTCTTAAGATAATTAAAAAAAGCCAACACTCCGAGCAAAGCCGCGAGCGCATAATTTAGTATGCTCAATAGGGGTATCCCCCACACCAAGTTAGTCGACACCCCCCAAATAGAAAGTATCGCAGCACTCAGTAATAGACTTGAAATAATAACTCCCAAAAAGAGCGTGTTGGCGGCGTTGCGAGTGGCCTGGCGCAAACTCTCAATTTCGCGAATTTGAGTTTTGATTACGAAATCGGGGCTCGCAAAGCGACGGATGATTTGTTTCAATTGGCGCGGCAATACGGTCAATAGCGAGTTAATATCACGGCCAGCCGATGTGAGATCGCGCATCACTTTCGTGGGCTCAGTTCGCGACTTGACCAATTCTGAAGCAAATTCGAGCGAGTACGCCAGAAAATTAAAATCCTTCACAATGGCGCGGCCCATGCCTTCAATCGAAACGATCGATTTGAAGTACATCACGAGTTCGACCGGCAATTGCAAACCGTAAGTCGCCGCTACCGCAGTCGAATCGAGCATCAGCTTGCCGACGTTAACATGCTTGAGAGTAAGACCATAATAGGGCGCGATTAAATCCCGCAGATCACGTGCAAAAAGGTCGGCGTCGGTGACATCACGATAGGGCGCCAAATCAACATATTCAAAGGCCAAGCGATCGTAGTCTTCAGCTGCAAGAGCTACGAGCATATTGGCAATTGCTGATTGAGTTTTGCGATTGAGTCGACCCACAATGCCAAAATCCACAAGCCCGACGCGATTGTTCGGCAACACAAACATATTGCCGGCGTGCAAATCGCCGTGAAAAAGACCGTCGGTAAAAACCATCTTTAAATAACAGCGCAAACCCACTCGCAAAACGGCTTCAGGGTTGATGCCCTCTTGGTCGAGTGCATTTTTTTGACTGAGGGGTATACCCTCAAGCGCTTCGAGCACAAGAACTCGTTTGCCCGACAGCTCTTGGTAAACATTCGGTATTTTTATGCTTGGTTCATTGAGAAAGTTTTCTTGAAAGCGTCGAATGTTATTCGCTTCGATCACGAAGTTGGTTTCAAGCTCTGAAGCGCGAGCGAACTCATCGACGATACCGGCGAGATTATACGACTTGGCTTCGCTTACATATTTTTCTAATAGTTCGGCCAAGGCATAAAGCACGCCCAAATCTTCAAAAAGAATTTTTTCGATACCAGGGCGCTGAATCTTAACAACGACGCGCTCGCCGCTCGTCAGTTCGGCGAGATGCACCTGCGCAATACTGCCGCCGCCGAGCGCCTGGCGTTCAAAAATTTTAAAGACCGAATCAAGTGGCTTGCCGAAATGTTGCGCCAATGTTTTCTCGATATCTGAAAACGGCAACGACGGCACTTGGTCGTGAAATTTTTTAAATTCTTCGCAATATTCAGTCGGGATGAGGTCAGGCCGCGCCGCGAGCAACTGCCCGAGCTTAATAAACGCCGGGCCCAGCTCTTCAAAAGCGAGGCGCATGCGTTCGGGGGCTGTAAACTTACTTATGTCGGCTGGGACGAGCCTTTCGATGAGCCCGATGTTCTTCAGGTGCGCCTTTTCGACGATGTCCTGAAACCCGTACTTCACGAACGTGCTCACGATCGCCTTCAGGCGAGTGGCGTTTTTGATCGGATTGCTTTTCACCCTGCGAAACATCTTTTACTTTTTCGCCTTTGGCAGGCACAAAGTCAACTTTACCTGACTGATGGTCGGCCGCAGCCACCTGTACTCGAATTGAATCGCCGATTGTGTAGGCAAACCCACTCTTTCGACCGACGAGACGCAAATTATCCTCATCAAATTCGAAATAATCGCCACCAAGTTGCTCAACCTTGATCAGGCCATCGACATCGAATTGCCGAAGGGTCACAAACACTCCAAATTTGGCCACCGAGCTGATAAAACCGTCGAATTCTTCGCCAAGATGCTTTTCAAGAAACCGAGCTTTCTTTATGCCATGGATCTGGCGCTCAGCCTTCACCGATCGCTGCTCGCAGGCGCTCAACATCGTGCCCGCCTCTTCGAGATCATCCATTGCCTCACGCTGGTAACCCTTTATCCCGAGAGTCGCCTTGATAAGGCGATGGACGATAAGATCTGGGTACCGTCGAATCGGCGAAGTAAAATGGGTGTAATCCGAAAAACCCAACCCAAAGTGCCCTACATTGTGCGGCGAATACTTAGCTTGATTCATTGATCGCAAAGTTAAAATGTTTACCACGGTCTCTTCTGGGCGACCTTCGAACTCTTTCAAGGCTTCGGTAATGCGCTTTTGCACTCCGCCTGAGGTACCGAGTCTGCGGTGATAACCGAACGCATCGAGAAAGTGCTCAAGAGTCTCAAGCGCGTCGGCTTTCGGCGGCTCGTGAATTCGATAGATCGCCGGCACGCTCTTGTCTTTAAAAAACTTCGCCACGGCTACGTTGGCCGCGAGCATAAGCTCTTCAATCAAGCGATGGGCAAAAATTCTTTCAGAACGAATAATATCGACGGGCATACCCGCCTCGTTCAATTCGATTGTCGACTCTGGGATATCAAGATTGAGCGAGCCATCGCTAAATCGGCGCTTCATTAAAATGTGTGCCAACTCTGAGGCACACTTAATCTCATCGGCCACGTGACGTAATTTATCAGGAGTACTGCCATCGACAACCTCTTGAGCTTCACCATAGGTCACCCGGGCATGACTCAAAATAACAGCTTCGTAAAAAGTTGAGCTCGTCATGTCGCCCTGAAAATTGATTTCCATTTCAGCCACGAGCGAAAGTCGCGGCACATTGGGCTTAAGCGAACAGAGCTCGTTGCTCAACGCCTCGGGCAACATCGGCGCCACAAAGTTCGGAAAATAAACGCTCGTGCCACGAATAAATGCATCATCATCAATACCCGTGCCTGGTCGCACATAGTGGCTGACATCGGCAATCGCCACCCAAAGGCGAAAACCCTTAGTCGATTTTTCAACATAAATAGCATCATCGAAATCTTTCGCGGTTTTACCATCGATGGTGATGAGCTTCTTGCCGCGCAAATCTTTTCGCCCACGAAAATCACTTTCACTGACTTCTGGAGAAAGCCGCGCCGCCTCTTCGAGAGCCTTTTTATTAAATTCATGAGGGATGCTATGCGCGCCCATCACCCGAATGTTGTCGTTAAGGGGGTCTGAAATATCGCCAATGACTTTTTCGACTTGGCCTTGAAACCCGCGAAGTGATTCGGGGTAGCTTACGATTTTAACAATAACCCAGTCTTTATCTTTTACCGCCAGGTCGGGCGCCCAACTGACCTTCAAATCTTCGCCCCAAGCGAAGCTCTCGTCTTTCAAAACCCCTTGCGAAGAATTGAGTCGAGTCAAATTGCCTGAAACTTTAGTGGTCTTGCGCTCAGTGACCCCAGCCACTTCGCCGCGAATACGATCGCCGTCTCGCCGCGCGATCACTTCGACGCGATCGTTTGACATCACGCCGTCCATCGAATGCTTGGCTACGTAAATGTCGGCGACACCACGGTCATCGGCGATAAAAAAGCCATACCCGTCAGGGTGACGCTTGATTACACCTGCTAATTTTTTATTAAGTGGGATTTGAGTTCGAGCGTGACCATCATCTTTGCTGAAGCCTTTTGGTTTGAAATTCTTTTCGCCGTACTTCTTTTCACCGAACATCTTTTCGCCAAAGGTCTTTTGACCGCCGGGTTTTTGTCCGTAGGCCTTTTGGCCTGACCCTTTTTGATTAGAGCCCTTTTGGCTGGGCCCTTTCTGGCCGAATCCGCTTTTCTTTTCGTCTCTTTTTTTAAAACCGTTTTTTCTATTATTCACTTTTTTCGCTTATTTTTTATGTTGATTGATGTTCGAGAAATCGAAAGTATTTCGACCCCCACACACCGATTGTCATTTGATTCTTACAGGCCTGACAATTTAAAGTTGGTGGCATATTGATTTTTGCGGGCTTGTCGCCCACTGCTTCGACGTAATCTTTGCCCCGCCGCGCTAGCCATGTGGTCTCATATTTACAAGAATCACACTGATAAGGCACGTAAAATGATTCAATCACATGCTCGGATGGCAAAAAATTGGCGATGAGATTGAAAATATCGATAGCTCGCTCGGGCACGTCTCGAAAGACGAACTGTTGGCGCGCATCAAAAGACTGCATCCACAAGGCCCAGGCCTGAGCGCCGTACGAGCTCACAAATTTCAAATCATTGCACTCAAACACAATTCTTTGCGCCAGTCTTGGCTGAAGACTCGGAAAGTCGGCGGCATTCTCTAACTTGTCAACCAAGTGAATCTCGATATCACTTTCGGCACCCGCCGAGTCTTTGCTGCTGGATTTCAAAACTACGCCCATATTCTTATGTTAAAGACATCAAATTTAGAATACAACAGCCAGATGAACATCCTTGAATGGGTTGTTAACCAATCAATAAGTTTACTTTATGCCCTCTGGCCGCAGCCAAAACCGGGCCTCGATCGGCTGCGCAACTGTCGGCTTGTCGCCCATCGTGGGGTCCATCGCGAGACATCAGATGGGGTTAACCCCGGGCCGCCCCTCGAGAACTCGGCGCGCTCATTCGAACTCTGCGTCGAAAATCAAATTTGGGCGGCCGAACTTGATGTGCGCTTCACCTCTGATAACGAGCCCCTCATCACTCATGACCCCACAGCAGGCCGCCTTTGGCACCGCCCCGACATTATCTATTCGAAATGTACGTTTGCCGAAGTCCGACGCGAACTGCCCGAGGTTCTGCATTTGCGTGAGGTTGTCGAGCGCTTTGCCCTCAATTCGAGCCCGCGTCTTCACCTTATGATTGAAATCAAAGAAAATCTCTCAGGTCAGACAGCGCGTATAAATAAACTTAAAAGCGTTCTCACCGCACTAAAGCCCGAAGTGGATTATCACCTGCTCGCGCTAAACCCGCTGATTCTAGAACCACTGAACTTCTGCCCAAAGTCGGCCTACCTTGATGTTATTTGGCTCGATTCAAATACGGTCATCCGGGCCAATCGTGAACTTGGTCATGGCGCTATTGCCGGCCATTTTCTGTTTTTCGGCCAAGAGAAAATTACCGAGCTTCAAAAATCGGGAGTAAAAGTAGCCGTCGGCTTTCTTGACTCTAAAAATTCGCTCTACCGAGAGATCAATCGTGGGGTGGATTTTATCTTCAGCAATCACCCCCTACGCCTCAAAAAAATTCTCAGCGAAGCCCTTGACCGACCCGAGACAACATAAGACAACAGACCCGAGGTCACGAACTAGCCAGCCAAATATTGAATTGGGGGGTCGACTTGTCACTTTTATTGGGCAAAAAAAACGATCGCCGTTACAAAAAAGTGCCAACGCTCAGCCTCAGTGATTACAGTTCGGGCAACCCCGACACGCGCAGCACCTTTATTGCCGATCTTTTTGCCAGCTTGAAGCACTATGGTTTTATCATTCTAAAAGACCACCCCGTTTCGACCGACCTACTCGATCGCTCTTACGCACTTATCGAAAAACTTTTTACTCTGCCAGAAGAAACCAAACGCCGATACATTGCTAAAGTTGGTGGTCGACAGCGCGGCTATACTCCGTTCGGAGAAGAGCACGCGAAAAATAACGCGGTTCATGATTTAAAAGAATTCTGGCACCTCGGTCGAACGCTTGAAAAAGGCCATCGCTTTGAAAGCGAATACCCCGATAATATTTGGCCTGCCGAAATTGCCGAATTTCAAACAACGCTTTCTGAGCTCTATTCGTCTTTAGATAGAGTCGGCGATACGATTCTTCAAGCGCTCACCCAACCCCTTGACCTGCCACAAAATTATTTCGAATCCATGACAGAAGACGGCAATAATATTTTGCGTCTACTTCATTACCCACCCTTAGCAGCAGATGATGACCCTCGCTGCGTGAGAGCCGCGGCCCATGAAGACATCAATTTACTGACAATATTAGTCGCAGCCACAACCTCAGGCCTCGAACTTCTTGACCGTGATGGGCAGTGGCTGCCGATCGAGACCAGTCGCAACAATCTTATTGTGGATGCCGGCGACATGATGGCGCGAATCACTAACGATGTGATACCAGCCACCACCCACCGCGTGGTCAACCCGCAAGATGGGCGCAACGACCACCGCTACTCGATGCCATTTTTTATTCACCCCAACCCTGAAGCCGAGTTGAAATGCATCCCGAGTTGCGTTGGTGCGGGCGATAAATATGGGCCGATTCGTGCTCAAGACTTTTTGCTCGAACGGCTGCGTGCGATCGGTATGCTCGGACCGAAAGGTTAGCGCGCCGCATTGCGCCTTTAGTGACACAGCCCCTGGTAGTGAACTTTTTACATTCCGCCTATTAAGACCCTTTAATTTTGCAACCAATGCCCTTTGTAAATAGTTTAGCGGGCAACTGTTACGAAGTAGCAGTCTAAACGCTTATGGGGGGCTCAATGAATTTAAAAAAGCTATTCGTGGTTCTGATCGGTTTGTTGGCAGCGTCAGTTGCATCAGCCGACGCGTCGAATGAAAAAACACCAAATTGGTTTGATATCACCTCGGTGACCATTACCAAAATTGACCAGTTCGATCTTCCAGTTCGAGCCGAAGATTTCTTGGCTTATGCCAACGACTGCTCTGCGCCTGTAACCGTAACGCCGACGCCAGCACCGGCTTCGCCAACACCCGTAACGCCGGCACCTGCCGCGCCAACGACTCCGACACCAACGACACCGGCGCAAACGACTCCGGTGAACCCAATTCCCGGTCTACCGACTCCGATTTCACCAATTGTACCGAACCCGACCTCGTCGCCAAAACCGTCATCATTTGATGGGCCCGTTGCGGGCATGGGCGATATTGATATCAATGCGATCATCAATTTGGGCCAAAAAGTTTGGGGCATGATCCAAGCCAATAAAGCAGTTGTGACCACCAAAACACAATCGGCGAGCGGCCTACCTGCCGGGATTAAATGCTGGGATCAACTTGAAAACTGGCGTGCGCCACGAAGCGAAGTCTACAAAGTGAGCTACGCGAACGCATTCGGCTTCAACGTTATCGATCTCGAATTCAGTCTTATCTATAGCTACGGCGGCCAAGTTAATGGTGTCGGAGCGTATTTGACCAATGCGACGATTCAGTATCGCAAGCTTGATGTTTCGTGGGGCTTTACCGTTGATGCCAACGTCGAAGTGCCAATGGTGACAAACGTGGGCAAATCGACTAACCCAGTGGCTGGGATGGAGCTCACCCTTCGCTGGAAGATCGACAGTCTCTCACACACCGAGAGAACGGCGAGCTTTTTTGTATATGGCGATGGTCGACCTACACAGTTGTTGTGATAGAAAAAGATAAAAAAGAAGATGCCACCGAGAAATCGGTCGAGTTTCAAAAATCATTAAAGCTACTTAAATCGGGGGAGGTCATCGGCCTCCCGACCGAAACCGTCTATGGCCTAGCGGGCGATATCACCCGACCCGAAGCCATCGAAAAAATATTTCGCACTAAAGAACGACCTTATTTTGACCCGCTGATTGTGCATATTGCTGATTTGGCAGAGGCACATAATATCGTGGCAAAATGGCCTGATTTAGCTCAGCGCTTGGCTGCGAAATTTTGGCCAGGGCCGCTTACTATCGTTTTGCCAAAACGCGCTGATATCAACCCGATGATCACATCAGGCCTTGAAACCGTTGGCTTACGAATGCCGCGACATGAGCTCACGCGAAAACTGATTCGCCAACTTGGCCACGCTGTGGCCGCACCAAGTGCGAATAAGTTTGGTCGCACGAGCCCCTCAACGGCCGAGCACGTACGTACTGAATTCGGTGATGATCTTTTCGTACTCGACGGGGGGCCTTGCGAGGTCGGCCTTGAATCAACGGTCATCGGCTTTTCAGCAGATTTTAAAGAAATTGAAATCTACCGACCTGGCGCCATTACTCTTGAAATGTTGACTGAAATCGCGCCGACTCGAACTCAAGCGAGCAGCGCTTCACCTGGCCACTTAAAGCATCACTATATGCCGAAGGTGCCTCTCGTCGTGGTCAAGCACCTTGAAGATTTTGGTATCGGGCTCTACGAATCAATTCGCCAGCGCCTTGGCCTCAAAGTGCTTTACCCGACTTGGATGCGCCTACCGCCCGAACCCACACTTGCGGCGCGCTTGCTTTATTCGAACATGCGAATCGCGGCTGAGAAAAACCCTCGCGCCAATCTCATCATTATTGCCTATGATACAACCTCTCGCACGGATGGCCTATGGGCGGCGGTCACTGACCGCCTCACTCGCGCCGCCACTCTGATTTCGTAAGTCATCGGTGACTTGTTCGCAAATGACTCGCAGGTCGCTCACAATTCGCTCGCCGTTCATTGAAAAACAAAATCGGCCCCAAATTGGCACTTTGTCTAACTCTTTGACAGCTCTAAGTGCCTGTAATACCTCCTAGGCCTGCACAGATCTTGCACACCTAAAGATGTCCACAGACTTAAACCATTGAGGCTTAAAATGATTTTTAAAAGTCGCTACGTCACTCTTGCCCTTGTCTCCACGCTGGCGCTCCTCGTTCAAGGCGCTCGCGCTGAAGACTATCGAGAAGCTGCAGTCGATTACACACAAGGCAATCAAGATGGAGTTGATAATTCGTCAACCCCAGCCGACGTTCAATTAGACCAAAAAACATTTACTCCAGCCCCAGATGTTACGGCCGCTGCTGAAGAAACGGCCGCCGTTCTTCAAATGACGGACGATGGTAAAATTTCTGATGAAACCGACGCCGGAAAGCTGCTTCAAAAAGCCAAGGCCCAACAAGAACGCGGCGACCGCTACTTTGATAATAATAAAAACCTAATCGAACGGGCCCTTGATACTCAAAAACAACTTATGGCAAAACTTGCTGCTGGCTTGCACCAGTTGAGTATTGGTTTCAGCGCTAAACAAACTTTGCACATCAACCCAAAGCTCGGCCTTGCCGTTGGTTATTCGTACGACACGAGCCCGGCTTACATCGGTAAATATTGGTATCGCCAAGACGCTTATTTTATTTCGACGCCAGTCCATTTGGGCGATTACGTTAAAAAGTCTGTGGCTATGTTAGATGTGACCCCGGGCGTGATGCTCGAGTTTTATCGTTTTTACGATACAGATTCACAGGCCAAGCTGGCTCTACCAAGACCTCCGAGTGACTTCCCGTCAAATTCTGAAAAAGCTTTGGCCATGCACTCGGGTGACTTGGCCCACGCACAGGCATTTGTAAATGGCGTTTTCGGTGCCCAGTTCGTATGGCAATTGCTAAAAAAATACAGTCTTCACCCCCAACTTGATTACCTTCGCAACGCACAAGTCGACGCTTATGTTTTTCGCTCAGACAACAGCAAAGTAAGAATTCGTGTCATCGCTCACAATCAGCGCAGCGTAATGCTTGAAGGCCAACTCGGCATTAACGCGAATTTCACACCATTTGCCTGGAGCTTACTGACGAACGCGATTGTTCACTGGACCCGCCTCGATCAAATTATGATGGGCCAAACGGTTTACGGTCGTCAGAATATTTACCTCGGCGATTACACTTTAGATCTATCGCAACCTGAAGTTGCAACGGCCTATGACAATTTATTTAAAAAACTCGGTTTAGTAAAAGATGTGCCGGTCGATCAATCTGTACTACTAACATTACTTGACCCGAGAAAATCGATTGGCGAAATGGGTCAGGCTCTTAAAGGCAATTTGGCCGAACTCGATGGCCTTAGTTTTGACAACCTCAAGAAAGACCCAAAACTTCAAAGTGTGACACGTAACTTTGCGGGCTCTGATGACGCCAAAGACAAACCGGCTACCCAACACAGGGTTGGCGTTGTCGGCCTTTATCGAAATGAAGGCATGACCATTCGCCGAGACAACAAACTGGTTCGAACCCAAATGGACAGCGAAAATAAGGGCGTTGAATCAGAAGACTTCTTTTTCTTCCCGACTTGGGCGAAAAACAAAGACACGCGCGCTCTGCTCTCACTTTATCATCGCACTGAAAATCAAAGCTCGAATATTATCTATCAATCTGACAAAGGCTTTGTCCCGACTGATTTCAGATCGATCGGCTTTTATCTCGATTTTACTACAAAAAGCTACACCGACGCCGAACACCAAAAACAAATTGCTCATTTCAAGCAGTTGCTACCGCCCGACGTCTTCGCCGCTTTTCACAAACAACTTGAAGACGACGATTTCTTGTCTATCGACGGCAGCAAGATTAAAAACGTACGCCTCAAGGCTCGTTATTTTATCAATGCCAAAGGTCTCGAAGTGGCGCAAAAACTCTTTGATGGCGAAACCGCTCAACAACGCATAGATCACATGCGTAAGTTGATTATTGAGCATATGCGAAACGCGCCGACAACGACCTATGCAAGCCGCGCTATGCAACAGACAGCTGGCGGGATGGTCTACTCCGGCTCATGCGACCCGATCTATAAAAACGAACCCGCAAAAGTAAGAGCGATCTGCCAAGAGATTGAAAATATCACTCGCTCACTTGTTATCGTTGTAGACAAAGAACAGGCTCCGCTCGCTCGACACGATCAGATGGATTTGCTTGCCCGCAACCCACTCTTTCTTGAAGCTGGGCCCGGGATTTTGGTTGGGGTCATACCGTCAAGTGACATCAATCAAGCTACGTTTTTCGAGATCAGTTTTTACCTACCGTCTCGTGTAGAACCGATTCAATTCAACTACCCAGAAAAGATTCTACCCGAACGCGATTTCTATGAAAGCTTGCTCGATATCCAAAACATCATGAACAACACGAAGCCCGATATGCGACTTGATGGCGATACCGACAATCTCACGGTTCGAAAAACCCACAATCCTGAAGACGGCGAAAAGTTCACCAACTAAGCTTGTCGACTCGCTAGTTCAAACGAATGAGCGAGTCTTGTAATGATTTAATTTTAGTCGAAAGCTCAACGAGCTGTGCTCGGCCCTGCACGACAACATCTTCGGGTGCATTTTTCACAAAATTATCGTTCTTAAGGCGCGCATCGAGAGAGGTCATGTCTTTCTGAAACTTCTCTATCGCCTTTTCGATACGCTTACGCTCTTCGCCTAGATCAACAATACCTTCGAGGTACACGATAACATCGACCTTGTGACCATGAATCGAAACCGGAGTTAGCGCACATTTGCTCAGCGAACCGGCGACATCGATGTCACATTTTGAAAGCTTTGAAAGCTTCATGATATAGGCCTTGTTGGCTTGTAAAACCTTTTGCGCCGAGGCCTCAACCGGGCTCAATCGCACGACCAAGTCATCACCGGGCTTGATTCGGTTTTCGCCACGAATATTTCGAATAGCAGCGATCACTTCGATCACCAAATCAAGTTCTTGAGCTTTCTCTTTGGCCCCGAGAGCCAACCAGTCGCGATCTGATTTCGGGTTCGGGTAGGCATCGACAATACAAGCCTCACCTTTGATCGGCAGTTTTTGATAAATCTCTTCAGTGATGAAGGGCACAAACGGGTGCAAAAGACGCACGATTCGATTGAGCGTTTGGGCGAGCACGAGCTGTGTTGTCACGCGCTCTGTTTGCTTATCACCGTAAAGCACGGGCTTGATCAATTCGAGATACCAGTCACAGAACTTGTGCCAAACGAAATCGTAAAGCACATTGGCCGCCTCTGAAAAGCGAGCCGCACCAAGCAACTCGTCTACCTGACGTTCGCATTCGGCGAGCTTATAAATGATCCAGCTGTCGGCGTCTGAAAGATTTTCGATTTTGGCAAGTGTTCGCACGCCGGTGGCCGGTGGCGAAAAATCGCTCAATACTGAGAGTGAGAAACGGGCGGCGTTCCAAATTTTATTCATAAAGTTACGGTAGCCCTCGAGACGGGGCACCGAAAATTTAAGATCTTTGCCGGCCGCCACTTGAGCGAGCAATGTGAAGCGCACACTGTCGGCGCCAAACTCTTCAATCAACTCGACAGGGTCGAGAGCATTGCCGAGCGACTTCGACATTTTTCGACCTTCGGCATCGCGTATAAGCCCGGTGATCAGAACTTTGCGAAACGGGACATCACCGCGAAATTCGAGGCCCAGCATAATCATGCGAGCCACCCAGAAAAAAATAATATCGTGGCCGGTGACTAAAACATCTGTGGGGTAAAATGTCTTAAGGGTTTCGGTCTCTTCGGGCCATCCCATGGTGCTAAACGGCCAAAGCGCCGAGCTAAACCAAGTGTCGAGCACGTCGTCTTCTTGCTTGAGGTTTGCACTATTGCATTTTTCACATTTTACCGGCGCTGTCTCGGCGACATTTATATGTTTGCAGCCTTCGCAATACCAAGCCGGTATGCGGTGCCCCCACCAAAGTTGACGAGAAATACACCAATCTTGAATATTATTAAGCCAGTGCAGATAAGTCTTAGCCCAAGCTTCGGGCTCGAAGCTCACCGTGCCATTTTCAACAACCGCTTTTGCCGGCCCGGCAAGAGTCTCCATTTTCACAAACCATTGCTCAGACAGCATCGGCTCAGCCACCACGCCAGTGCGCGAGTCATGCCCAACTGAATGCGTGTGTGGGTCTTCTTTGACGATAAAATTTTGCGCTCGCAGATCATCAAGAACACGCTTGCGAGCCTCTTGAACTTTGAGACCCTTGTAGGCCAGCCCGTTTTCATTCAGCGTGCCATCACGATTTAAAATCGTAATCATTGGCAATTTGTGACGAATACCAATTGTGTAATCGTTAAAATCGTGCGCGGGGGTGATTTTGACAACGCCCGAACCAAACTCTTTGTCGACGTATTCATCTGCAATCACCGGTATCGACCGCGTCGTTAACGGTATGCGAACCTTTTTGCCAATGAGGGCCTTGTAGCGTTCGTCTTGAGGGTGAACCGCCACCGCCACGTCGCCTAGCATAGTCTCTGGGCGTGTGGTCGCTACGGTGACTTCGCCTTTGCCATCTTCAGTTGGATAACGAATATGATAGAGCGAACCTTTGATTTCTTTATATTCAACTTCGAGATCCGAAAGCGCGGATTCAAGCTTAGGGCTCCAATTGATTAGTTTCGTGCCCTTGTATATGAGGCCCTTTTTGTAAAGTTGAACGAAGACGCGGCGAACGGCGAGTGACACGCCCTCGTCGAGAGTAAAAACAAATCGATCCCAGTCGCACGAATCGCCGAGATACTTCATCTGCTCGATAATGCGATCACCGTATTGTTTCTTCCAGCCCCAGACTCGTTCGAGAAATTTTTCTCGACCCAATTCGCGGCGGGTGAGCTTTTCTTTTGCCAGTTCGCGCTCGACCACACCTTGGGTGGCAATGCCGGCATGATCGGTACCTGGCATCCACAAAGCGTTGAAGCCCGACATGCGCTTCCAGCGAATAAGGAGATCTTGCATCGAGTGATTGAGGGCGTGACCAATATGCAATTGGCCGGTGACGTTTGGCGGAGGCAATATCACGCTGTACGGCGGTTTGGTCGATTGGTCTTGCGCGGCGAAGTAGCCCTTATCACTCCACCACTTGTAGAGACGACCTTCGACTTCTTTTGGTGAGTACCGATCTGACAATTCCAAAAAAACCCCCTTGAAACTAGTGCGTCGCTGCCGGCGGCTGCCCTTGCGCCGCCGATGGCAAGGCCGCCCGGTGTAACCAAACTAACAACAAACCAAAAAAGCTAACTGTGGCCGAAAAATAAAATGGTGAGGTGATCGAAATCTGAGCGTAAAAATATCCACCCACTGGCGGCCCAAAAATCCGGGCTAGCGCTGAGAGCGATTGATTCACCCCTAAAATTTCACCCTGCTCTTTCGGCGACGAAAGCAAACTCAAGCTACCGGTCAGCGAGGGCGAAATCAAACCGTTGCCAACCGCAAGCATCGTCATGGCAATGGCCAAGATCCAGACTTGAGTGCTGAGGCCCATCAATAAAAAACTTGCGGCAAAAAGGGCCAGACCAAAAATTAAAAGTTTTTTCTCACCGATGGCCGGCAAAAGTTTTCGAACCAAATAGCCCTGTGTGATCGCGATACAAATACCAACGTAGGCAAAGCCGTAACTGGCTTTCTCCATACTCCAGCTAAAACGATCTGAAACAAATAAGAAAAGGGTGGCCTCCATGCTGGCCATGGCGAAACCCATAATAAATTGCGAAGACAGCAACGTGCCTATTATGGGCCGGCGAATATTTTCGACGATGTTCTTGATGCGTGACTTACGCTCTCGACGCCGACGATTTTCTGGGGCTAACGATTCTGGCAAAAAGAAATAGGCGGCTACAAAGTTGCAACCACTGATGATGGCGGCCAGAAGGGCTGGGAAGTTATCGCCCACACGAGCAAAAACGCCGCCCAGCGCTGGGCCCAATACGAAACCCAAACCGAACGCAGCGCCAATTAAGCCCATATTTTTTGAGCGGTCTTTAGCATCAGTCACATCCGCGATAAATGCTGAGGCGGTCGAAATATTGGCGCTAAAAAGCCCAGCCAACGCTCGAGCTAGAAAAAGCATCCAAAGTGTGGTCGAAAAATAGAACATCAAATGCGCCAGCGCCGTGGCCCCAATGCTCATCAGCAAAATGGGTCGCCGACCAAGTCGATCAGACCACCCTCCCCAAAAAGGCGAGAAAATGAACTGCATACCAGAGTAGGCTGCCATCAATAGCCCGATTTCAAAGGCTGAGGCGCCGAACTTGCGGGCTAAAAACGGGCTTAACGGGATTATTATGCCAAAACCGACCAAATCGACGAATACGGTCAGAAAAATTACGGCTAAAGGGTTTTTATTCATTGCGAGTCACCGACATTCATTATTATTATTTTCTTATGAAACTAATTAGCATTTATATTTTGTTATTCGTAGCCCAGAATTCATTTGCCGCATTGCCACCGACTTATCGGGAAGGGCAGATGACCTTTTCGGCCAACACTGAGTATTTTTCGACAACAGCCAATTACGACCGCTTCAGCAACAAACTGACTCTGCCCTTCGGGCAAAAGTACCAAAATATCACGACCACCATCGACGGCAAATTTGACTTACCTGAGAATTTCGTTATCGGTGGCGGTATCAACATGGCCTATGCGCGCAGCACTGGCGAAGACCTCTTTATCTCGCTACCAGCGACAAAAAACCGCACCAATAGTGAGATTTCAGACGGGCATGCCTTCGCTCAATATTTTTTAGATTATGGCCGTTTTCGACTCGTGCCAGAACTAAAAGGCGCATTGGCGTTTAAGCGCATAAATCTTAACGACAACCTCAACGACTCGGTCCTAACCAATGACTACGCTGACTCTCTGCAAGCCGGCTCGTGGGCTATCATCAACCTTGGCCAATTGCGCGGTTATGGCTACCTCGGGTTTCTATATCAGGATGACGACCGCGCCAATGATATGACCTGGCAAGCGGGGCTCCTATGGCGCTCGCATCACTTTCTATTGGCTGGCTCGTTCGACGGTTATCAACCCGTGATCAACGACAAGCAAACCCTCAACTACCCACGCGAAAATCGCACTTTCTTCGTTGATGGGCAAAGTTTTCGCTACTACGCCACCAACCCAGCTCTAACCGAGCTCCGCTTAACTGCGGGCCTCGCATTTGAAAACAATATTCAAATCACGGCCGGCTGGGGCACGACGCTTTTAGGAACTGAAACCGCCCAAGGGCAGACTTTGTTTGCCGGGCTCTCGTTCGGGGTCGACATGGCCGGTGGCCCAGGCGCCAACTTCGAGCACAAGAAACATAAGCACATGGCTCCAGCCACTGGCTCTCACGAAGACTCAGGCACACGTAAAGGGCACCGCAAAGGTGGCGATGGCGAAAAAACTCGAGATAAAGACGAGGGCGGCGACTTTCAACCTGATATCGAAGAGTACGACGAAAGCTTATTCGACTAGAAAACAGATTTTGGCGAAGAGCTCAACTTACTGCATGAGCGAGCCAATAATACTAATAACTTTAGCGTGATCGAGGCCGGTGACTTCAACCGTCTTCATGCGACTGAGGTTGCCGCGAGATATTCGCACCTGGCTTTTTGCCACGCCCAATGTTTGAGAAAAAAAACGAATGATTTCTTCATTGGCTTTGCCATCAACCGGCGGAGCATGAAGCTTCAACTTCAATCGTTCGCCGTGCATCCCGGCGAATTCGGTTTTACGCGCATTCGGCACGACAACAATATCAAAGGTAAATGTTTCTGCCTGCGACTTAGCGGATTTCAAGGTTATGCAGTGAGTTCTTAACAGCTTCAGTTACGTGCGACTTAATTGAGTCGACCTCGCGTTGTGAACTGGTAGCCCCTGCCCCCGAATTTGCGGTCGGAGCTTGTTGAACCGTAATCTCTGGGTCGGGCATAATTTTGTGACCTTGCTCCATCATCGCAAGATGGGCCTGAACAAGTGCACGCAAATTATTCTCGTACTGCATACGAATACGTTTTAGGTCAGTGATTTCTTGAAACATCTTTTTCAGACTGTCACGCGCATCGCGCACGATCATTTCGCCTTGCTGGCGTGCATCGTTCAAAATCAAGCGGGACTCACGTTCTGCGTCCTGTTGAATTCGATCTGACATTTTGGTTGCGGTGGTAATCGTGCTCTTAAGAAGATCATCTCGCTCGCGATATTCTAGAATTGCCAACTCTTTTTCACGCAATGATTCTCGCAGATTGTTGCGATCACGAATCAGAGCTTCCATTTCATCTGCGATCTGTCGGAGAAAATCGAGAACCTCGTCTTGATCGAGACCCATCATGCGACGAGTGAATTGCTTATGGGCAATATCTATTGGCGCGATTTTCATTGTTCCCCCTGAAAAGACCAGCTAGTGAATGAGACGTAGGTCGTACCGATTTAGGTTAAAGAAACCTATGGGTTAACGCAACTTGTTTGATGCCGCGGCGTGCCGATGTGACTCAGCCTGCTGAGTTTTTAGGCACCGCTATTTGTTAAAATTTTGGCCAAGCTCCTTGTCGCGCATGCTGGCCTTCTCAAAACTAATACGCAGGGTGCGCTCAATTTCGAGCTCACGCATTGAATCGAGACCCGCCGCGGTCACACCCTTGAGTGAAGTCACTTTACGCTGCAGCTCATCGAGAGAGGTGTCGGGCGCAATTTCGGCCATCGCCGCTGCGCCAGCAAAAGTTTGCACAGTGATTTTTTTGGCTGTGTCTGAATCGATGCCACGCTCTTCGAGCCATTCTTTCCAGTAGATCATCAGCTCGTAAAGAAACCCGATGCCACTGCTGGCGGCAACCGTTAACGACTGCATCATTTCGCCATCTTCAACCGGCACCACGACACCCATTGTGCCAAGAAGCTCTTCGATCCAAGGTAAAATCGGTTGGCATTTCGGAGTTGCCGCATAAGCCGTTACGCTGCGCCTGATTTTGGCCGCGGTGTTGGGCATCACTCGCAGTATTTTTTCAGCGCTCGGGATTAATTTTTGCAACGAAGAAAGTGAAACCCCGGCCGCGAGCGACATCACAACATGATCACTGTGAAAACTCGAAGAGATGGGCTCGATGGCCTGATAGAGGTCTTGTGGTTTGATGCCCAAAATCACGACGTCACACTCATCGATCAATTGTTCATTTGTCGGCACAGAACGCACCTGAAACTCAGCCGCCACGCGCTCGAGTTTTCGCTCGGTGCGATTGGCAATGCGAATATTTTCGCGCGACACCACCCCCGAATCGATAAACGCTTTCATCACGGCTTGGCCAAGATTGCCGACGCCGATAAAACCGATTTTGAGAGTGTTAATAATTTCATGCTTTGCCACGAAGTGCTCCTTAGTATTAACTGCGGGGGCCAAAAATGGCCGTGCCCAATCTCACAATAGTGGCACCTTCTTGAATTGCCACTTCAAAATCATGACTTGTGCCCATTGAAAGATCATCCAAATTATGGGGGGCCGAAATTTCTCGCAACATTCTCTCGCGCAGCTCGCGCGCGCGTTCAAAATACTGAGCCTGTTCGATCACTGAAAGATCCATCGGCGGCATAAACATCAAACCTCGAGCCACGACTCGTTTCTGCAGCTGCACTTTTTGCAAAAGAGCCTTTAATTCATGAGCCGATAGCCCACTTTTGGTGTCTTCGTCGCCAAGATTTACCTCGACCAAAATTTCTTGGGTCTTTTCTGATCTTTTTTCGATTTCTTCTAGTAATTTTTCACTGTCGACAGATTGAATAAGTGAAAATCGATTCGAAATGCTTTTAACTTTGTTGGTTTGTAAATGACCAATCATGTGCCAATGGATGTCGAGGTCATTGAGTGCCGCCATTTTTAAAAGCGCTTCTTGCACATAATTTTCAGCAAAATCTCGGAGGCCTTCATGATAAGCTTCGCGCACGAGATCGGCTGAAATTTTTTTGCAGACTGCCACCAAGCGCACGCTACCGGCTTTACGACCCGAACTTTGCTCGGCGCGCGCGACCCTGTCCTGAACTTCTTTAACTCGTGCGCCTATGGACATCCCAACCCTTTTGTTTCAACACTCTCTCTAAGAACTCTAAGGGTAATCCAATCACATTGCTTTTTGAACCAGCGATTGCAGTTACAAAGTTTTGCGCAAAACCCTGAATCGCGTAGGCACCGGCCTTGTCCATGGGCTCACCGGTCGCGATATAGGCCAAAATTTCAGCCTCACTCAATTTTCGAAACTCGACCTTCGTCGTGTCGTGCCCCCTGAAAGTCTCGCTGGTTTTGAGATTTTTGATAAAAATAGCAGTCGTGACCTCATGCGTTCGGCCCGACAAAAGTCCTAAAAACTGCTGGGCTTCAGTCGAGTTTTTGGGCTGACCGAGCGGTCTTCCGTCAATCACCACCATCGTGTCAGCCGAGAGCACCAAAATGTTCTGACCTTTCAGTGAGTTATGAGTCTCAAGATACGCCTGGGCTTTAGACTGGGCGATAATCTCAATCGCCTCGCTTGGATTTACGTTTTCTTCAATGTTTTCCGATATTTTAACTGTGTCGACACGAAATAAAAAACCCGCATTTTCAAGTAGCTGCGTACGACGCGGTGATTTTGAAACTAAGAGAAGTTCATACATGCGAACTTTCTTAGTGCGGACTTTGAGGCGAGTCAAATGCTAGAACTCTTTTTACTTTTTGCCGGATTGGGCCTTGCCGCCACCAGCGTGTATTTATTCACGAGTGCTTTGCTCACCAATAACTACGACGCCAATGCCTTAGCGTGGGCATCGGGCAAAGAACCGGTGAAGTCAAAGTCAGGTTTTATAAACTTCTCTCGCCCCCTAGTGCACAACTTCACTCTTCAGCACGCCGCTCGCATCAAAAGCCCCGATTACCGCAAACGCGTTGAGAAAAAAATTATGACCGCCGGTCTCTCGGGCGAGCTCAATGTTGACGAATTTATCGGCCTGCAAATTCTTTGGGGTCTTGGCGCGCCTCTTGTCTTGATTGTACTCAATCTGACCCTGGCGCTTGGCTATCCAAACTGGCTTGTGGTCGCGATGGGTTTTGTCGGGATGGGCTTTCCGCACTTTCACGCGAGTCGACAAACAAAATCACGTTACACTTCGGTGATCGCTGATTTGCCATTCTTCATCGATCTGCTGGCGCTCTCAACCGAGGCCGGTCTTGATTTTATCGGGGCCATACAGCGCATTGTTGAGAAAGCAGAAAACAGCGTTTTGGCTGAAGAGCTTGGCACCGTGCTAAAAGATATTAAACTCGGTTCGGCTCGTGCCGATTCTCTCAAGGCTTTTGCGCGGCGGCTCGACATACCTGAAATCACAAGCTTCGTTGCCGTGATCAACGACGCCGATTACACCGGCGCCAGCATTTCGCAAGTTCTCAAAGATCAATCAACTCAAATGCGGCTCGAACGTTTTGTGCGCGCTGAAAAAGCGGGGGCTCAGGCCTCTCAGCTGATGCTAGTCCCGATGATTTTATTTGTGATGCCTGCAGTTTTTATCGTCGTGTTTGCGCCGGTCATTCTGCAGTTTTTTTATGGAGGCAAGTAAGTGCAACTGTTGAACCAGAGCAAGAATCAAGTCGTGACGCCTTATTTAGAAAAGGCGAGCGGGCTTATTGATCGCATGACGGGCCTTCTCGGCACGGCTTCATTGCCTGACGACAAAGCGCTTTGGATCACCTCTTGCTCGAGCATTCATACATTTTTCATGAACTATCCGATCGACGTTGTTTTCGTCGATCGTGCGCTTAAGGTTCGTCGCACTTTTGCAAATGTTAAACCGTGGCGCATGACATTGCCAGTTTTAGGAGCAAGTTCGGTATTTGAATTTTCGGCGGGCGCGATCGCTCGCCACAGAATTGAAGTTGGGGATCAATTGCATGTGGGTGATTAGATTTTACACCGGCCCATTTATGGGCAAACAGATGCCACTGAAGATGGGCCGAAATGTGGTCGGTCGTGGCGCGCATTGCGATGTCATATTGCAATCGCAAGGCATTTCGAAAGAACATGCCGTTATCGAACTCTACAACGATAAAATTATTGTGAGTGATTTGAAATCGAGCAACGGCACCTTCATTAACGGCATTCAAATTAAGACTCAGAAATTAAAGGCCGGCGACAAACTTGCTTTTCACGACGTTTTAGCCGACGTCGTTGACCGATTGCCAAAAAGAAAATCGGCATCGACTGGCCACAGCCCCAATCGCGGCGAGTTCGATGGCAACCTGGCGTACAAACAAAATTATAATCCTGATCTTTTTGCCCAGCCGGCGGCCTCGCAAGCCCCGCCCAATTTTCTAACTTTCGCCAATCGTTACATCAACGAAGTGGTCTTGCCGGGTGTCTACAAGCTAGCCGAGCTTGTTGAGCTGCGAATTTTACTCGGTGGGTTTGTTGCGGCTTTTATTATCTTTGTGACGGCCCTTTCAACAATCCCCTTAATGCGAATTCTAAAATCGAGCATCGAACGCGAAAGTCAGCGTCGCGCACTCACCATTGCCCGTGCACTATCGCAGTTCAATCGTGGCCCCTTAATTCAGGGCCTGCCAAGTTCTATGTCTGTTGAAATCGCGACGCGCGAGCCAGGCGTTAATCGTGCCTATATAATTTCAGGAGTAAATGGCGACGTGATGGCTCCGTCACAAGTCGCGGGGACTTATCTATCCGACATCCCTTTTGTTCAAGAGGGTCGCAAACAGCAGGCCGAGGTGTTTGAACAAACAAATGACAGCACAATCGTCGCCATGGTGCCGATCAAATTTTATAATTCGGCCACCGGCTCAGACTCTGTCGGGGCCTTCTCCGTTGTCATTTATGATATGGGGGCCCTCGCGATCGATAACGGCCGCACACTTAGCTTATTTATTCAGATATTATTTATTGCCATCATACTCGGCGGCCTCCTCTACTTCTTCCTATATAAGGTGGTGCAACGACCCGTGGTCGAGCTTAATAACCAGCTTGATGTCGCATTAAGAGACGGTCAGACCCAGATTACCACCCCCTATCTGTTTCCAGAACTTCAACAGCTCGCTTCGAATATTAATAGCGCAATCACCCGCGGCGGTGGCGGCTTTGCTGGCGACAATTTAAAAATGACCGAGCAAGATCGTTCTCTCGAAATGCAAAATATTGTCAATTTGGTTGGCTTTGCCGCTATTACGCTTAACCCCGTCGACAAATCAATCAGCGCAATCAACGACCATTTCTTAAATCAAATTGGTCAGAATCAGAATTGGGTCGGCATCGCTGTCGACAAAGTTCTTGATCAAGCTCTGAAATTAAATTTGCAAGGCTTGATAGAAAAAGTGCTCGCGGCACCTAGCCAGATTGCCAATGACCAGCTCGAAATCAGTAGTCAAAACTATGATATCTCGGCGCAGGGGGTTTATGGCACCTCATCTCTTGCCTATATTATCGTGGTCTTCGTACCGAAAATGTTGGGGGGCTGATGAGTAATCTGGCAAAAATCGCCTCCACCGAATATTCGCTGCAGGTTTTAAGCGGGCCCGAAAAGGGTTCGGCCTTTAAACTGGTCAGTGGCCGCATAACTATCGGTCGCGGTTCTGAAAATACTATTATTTTAAAAGATGACCCCAAAATCAGTCGCAATCACGCGATTCTGATTGTAACCGCCACGGGCGTCCAGATCTCAGACGTAAGTGACCGCAATAAAATCTTGGTTAACGGCCAAGAGGTCACAAATATGGCACTGCCCTCAGGTGCAATTGTACAATTGGGTGAAACCAAATTTCGCTTCAACGCCAGCACAGCCGAACCCGATCACACGGTCAACCTCGCTCCCGATTCGCAAGCGGGTATTAATGTTATAACGGGCGGGTCCAACATCGCTCCAGCGGCGGCCCCTGACAACAAGGTCAGCGATTTTCTCGGTCGCGGTGGTGAAATGGGCGCCCCCTCTTCTCGCCGTCGCCGTACTTCAAAATCTGGCTCGGGAGTTTTCTATATCGTGGCTGCTTTGGTCGGGATTATCTTTGTTTGGCTTCTCACCTCGAAGCCGAACTCGGCGATTGATGCCACCAAAACAAACGACGACTCAACCGTTGCTATGTCTGCCAATGATAAATCGGTCGAGGCGATGAAGGCCGAGCGCGAGCGCGCGGGCTTTAACTCACAACAATATAAAGATGCTCAGCAAAACTTTGTGAAGGGTTTTCGCGATTATTCAAATGGCCAATACCGCAGCGCCATCGATGCGTTTCAGGCCTGTCGTTCGCTCTTTCCGCAACATGAGCAATGCAAAAGATACTTTGAACTCTCGCGAAAAAAATACGAAGAGCTCTACCAGTACCACATGATCATGGGCGGAAAGTATAAAGACCAAAACCAATTTAAGTCATGCATGGCCGAATATCGAAATGTCATGGTTATGGTCGAGAAGGACCAGAAGATTTATCAAGAGGCGTTCTCTGGGTTTAAATTTTGCGAAGCGCAAACGGGGGACAAATACTGATGGCTCACCTTCGCGTCTTACTTCATGGCCAACTCATCACAGAACTGCAACTGCAGTCTGGCCAAGAGTATTTCGCCGGTCGCGCCGCTGAAAGCCAGATTAAATTGATGTCAGAACGAGGTATCTCGCGGCAGCACCTCAAATTTTCGGAGGTCAACGGCCGCTGGCAAGTGAAGCTTCTGTCAAAATATGGCGACATCACCAGCCAGAATCAAAATTCAAAAGAACTAACTCTCGCTGGCGATATGAGCTTCTCTATTGCCCCTTACGAATTTCATTTTAACGATGGGTCTGCCAACGTGGCTGCCGCTAATTCGTCACCAGTACCAATTGAAGCGCAAGCCCCCGAGAGCGCTTCGTCTGATACTCAGGCCAGCGCGAAAGTCTCAACCAACACAATGACTGAGGCGATTATTCAAGGGGCGACTGTACCCTATGACAAAGAGGTCGCCTTGACTCTCGAAGGCCAATCTTCGGTGCCCAAAACCGACCCAACATATCAAGTCAATCAAGCACCACTGCCCTTCGTTACCAATCAAGAATCTGATTCAGAAGCGCCAGTTGACTCGCAAACTAAATCAGGCACCAAGTCGATCAGCGGCAGAACAATGATCTCGCCCTCACCCAATCTTACGCCCTATTTACGAATCGTAAATAACAAGACCAAGACCGAAGAGGTTCTTAAGTTAGAGGGCAATCTTTGGTCTGTGGGTCGAAACCCGACATGCGAAATCGCGCTCAACGACACCGCCATCAGCCGAAAACATTTTGATATCTCACGCACCGAAAAGGGTTTCTACGTCATTGATCATGGCTCATCAAACGGCACCAGAATCAACGGCGACAAGATCATACCGGCCGACCCTCACCCACTGGCCAGCAGCGATGTGATAACAGTGCGACACATTGAGATCATACTTGAAATTCGAGATTCAAATTACGACAACCGTAAGCTCGTGGCCCCAATGAAGTTCGACGATGATTCAAATTTCACTAGCGCTGCGGATGGCGGCAATGGAGAGTCGGGCGGCAATCAATTGCAATTGCGCGGCGATTCTGACCAGCCGGTCGTATTGCGGGTGCCTCGCAGCTCACGAAATGGTTCGAACTCAAATGGCAATGCCAGCAACAAAGGCATCCGGGTCGCTATCGGTCTTATGGTTATACTGCTTTTGTACGGCTTACTATCAGGGCCCTCAAAACCGAAAGCGAACCAGACTGACCAATCGTCAAAAGTGAGCGGCGACGCAAACATCAAGCCTCTGACCCACGACCAAGAACAGCAAGTTAGCGACATCTACAATCTCGCAAAGAGTTACTATTTGCAAAAGAAGTACGTTCTCTGCCTTTCGCAATTTGAAAAACTAAATACACTAGTGCCCTTTTATAAAGATTCAAAACAGGTCGAAAACTATTGCCAACAGGGCAAAGAACTCGAGCAAATTGATGCTGATCGCGAAAGAAAAGAACGCGAGAAACAAGAAGTTGAAAATCGTATTAAAGCCGTTATTGATGACTGTCGAGCAAAGGCGGCCACCTTGAAGACGAGCGCTGATATGTCGATCTGCCTTCAGTCGGCTCTCGAACTCGACCCCCAAAATGCCGCCGTTAACGATCTGGTCATGCAAATGAAAGTAAAAGAAGACCAAGCCCAATCTGAGGCGCAGAAAGCGGCTGATTTCAACCACCGCAAAAAAGAAGGCCAAGACTTATTTGATCGTGCGATGAAGGCGCAAAAAGCGGGCGACTTAAAAAGGGCACTTGCTGATTATCAGCGCTTCTTGCACGGCAAATACCCAGGCCTCAATCAAAAAGAAGACCAGGCGACTCGCAACCTCGCGTCGGTCAAGAAGGGCCTTTCTGATCAATTGAACCAAGCCCTCGGCGGCTGCCAATCGGCGCTCGATAAAGGCGACGCACGTGCCGCCGTGCTTTCTTGTGACCGTGTGCTGCGCGACAACCCGAACGAAGCAAAAGCACGTGAGCTGCGTGACCGCGCGCTGTCTCAACTAAAACGTGAAATGAAGTCGATTTATGAAGACAGTGTTCTTGAAGAAAGCCTTGGCAATATCGACGCCGCTAAAGAAAAATGGTCAAAAATCGTAGATAAGTCGATACCCGAAGATGAGTACTACAAAAAAGCGAAGAGTAAACTTCGCAAATACGGGATCGGGATGTAGAGAATGTCATTCGAAGAACGCTCATACAGCTCACATCTTTTTCGCCCACGACCAGAGGTTCACGTCGAACGCGACGAGAGCCTGATTATTATTGCGACCCCCTGGGGGCCACGCGGGGCCGCACGAAAAGCAATCCAGATTATCCAAGACTACTATCTCTCTTCGCGCCAAGACAGCGAAGCCACTTCGCCCTTTGCGAAACTCACTTGCCTTTCACCCATGGCCAACGATTTGCGAATTGCAGTCAAGCTTGCCAACGATTCGATTTATCACGAAGACAATAAACGAGAATTTGTCTCAGCTATTGAGCTCTTCGCACTCGCGCGCACTAAAGAAGAAATCGTGTGGACCCAAATTGGCCAACCGTTTGCTCTGCTCGATCGCCCTCAGCGCCCATTGACCCCGCTCGGTACAATGCAAGACCTGTCTGTCGAGTTTTCGGTGAACGCCAAGGCACTGCCCCCACTGCCACACAAACTGCTCGGCCTCGACAACTCTTCTGATTTTGCGATTGAATCGTTTCGGCCACAATATCAAGATCGCCTGATTTTAATCTCAAGATCAGGGCTTGCCCCCAGTTTATTTGCACTCTCACCGGCCGATAGAAATCTAGCTCAAATCTCTGAAATTCTATCGCAAGACGACGTCGATTTGCCCTTCTGGGCAGGGATTCTCGGTACCTAAGCGGCACCTATTTGCGCTGGTGGCCCGGGCCTAGAAAAGTCGGCAATTTGCCATATCTCAATGTTCGATTGGCGACATGTACAAGCCGTGGCTCGGCGGGGATATCGATTTGCGTATCCCAATTGAGTGAATTCAGAAAATTTTGTTTAGCAATTTCTTCGTCGGTTTCAGCATTTGAAAAGAGCCTGGTAAATCGTTCTTCGAGATTGAGTTTATGCTCTTTCTCGTTGGCCTGATTGTAATCCAAATAAGAAACAAATTCAGCGTCGCCACAGCTGCTTCGAGTCGATTGCGAAGTCGTCGCTGCCACGGCATTTGGGTCTCGTTCGATTAAACTCAGACAGTTGTCGCTCGCCTGGGCCTTAACATCACCCCTTGCTCGCTTAGAAATATAAACCCATGCTGGATTAAAATGGTCGCTGCCCAGTTTTTCTAAATCCTCCCAATCGCGCCGCACGATCGCAAGCCGGGCCAGCCAACCTACGAGTTGCCGATCCCAGGGCCGTTGGCGAACTAGTTGCGTCAATTGATTCGCCAACTCATCGCTCGAATTCTCTTCGGCCGAACCAAAAAGCTTCTTTGCTAAGATAATTTTGTCGGTAAGGTTTGACGGCAAGCCCTCCCATGGCGAAATTTTCTGGACGGCCAACTTCTCGAGAATTTCTGCAACCGCTTGCTTAACCGAGGGTTCATTGAGTGAAATGGATTGCCGTTCAAAGCGATCTGTTAATGAGTTAAAAACCTTTGTCTTTAAGTCATTCACTACCAAAAGTTGCGATTGTCGAACCGCCACGCGGGTGTTCGAAACCCCACGCCAAATGGGCCAGGCCGATTCACTTAAAATCAAACGATCACGCCGCCAGGTCACCTGTGGCTTCTGAAGTGCTGGCCACAACGAAACCACCTCGAAAGACTTATCAGTTGCTGCCGCGAGAGTGCCTCGGGCCACCGAATTTGGCCCGGCATTGGTTTCGCTAGGGTTCGCACCCAAAATATCAAAGTAGGTCGCCCCGAGATCGGCCAAACTTACATTGGCGTCGATTGACCAATCGATTGTGGCATCGCGGGTTTTGCGCGCTGGCTTTACCAGCAGCAGCACTTGAGTGTTCTCGCTCATTAAGTTAACGGCATTAAACTCACCAACGCGATTGGCTCCGGTCTGACCGTTGAGACCCACGAGCGTGACGTAAGTGTTCTCCCACTGATTTGTTTTTTTGAGCTGCTGAATCAGCGCAACCAGCGCGTAATTAATTTCGCGAATTTGCCCCTCAAAACCTGACGGCCTCTGTCGACCCCTATCATCAAGGATGGCCGGGCTCGCCGATTTAGCAAATTGAAGATCGGGCAAAAACAAGGCAGAGAAAAAAGGCGCCCGATCGCCGACCTCATTTAGCCAACTCAGAAAAAGCTCGGCGTTCTTTCTCGCGGGTCGATAAAAATCATTAAGACTGATTGGCACGTTATCATCAAAGACCTCGAACCCCTGAGCCAGACCAGACTTGCGCCAAATCGGGGCGCCTCCAGAAAAAAGCGAAGTTCGGTAACCATGCGCTATGGCAAATTTCGAAACCGTCGAGAAATCTTCAGACAAAAATGCGCTGCCATTGTGCCAGACCCCATGACCTTTTGGGTACAACCCGGTCAATATTGACGCCATTGTTGCCTGTGACTGGGTCGACGTCGTGTAAGCGTGGGTAAATCGCACGCCCTCGGCACACAAAACACCTAGACCTTTTTCGAATTCTTCGTCGAGGTTGGCACAATCGATGGCCTCTGAATTTAAGCCCTCAACCGCAATCACAAGAAAGGAGGGCCGGTCGCTCGTTCGCCACGAACAGGCCGCCAGCAACTGGACCGTGATCCCGATTAGCGTCAAACGCAAAAGCCAAAATGAAATTTTATTTCGTGCGCGCATTGGTCCATGTTAACTTGACCGTGCAATTCTAGACCAGAGATAATTGAAACTTGAGCGGGAGGTCATAATGGATATAACGGAAAAGTTTTTTGTCGTGGCACAGGTCGGCCACCAAGCCACTCTTTGGATTTTAATTATCCTGAGTATTTTTAGCATCGCCTTCATTATCGAACGCGTTTTTGCACTTGGAGGGGTTTTAAAGAAAAGTACGGCCGTTTCGCAAAGAATAAAAGACACCCTTCGATCAAATTCTCTTAAAGAAATCGATGATATTGCTCGTGATAAAGATTCGCTTGAGGGCCGCGCCCTCTCTTACGGGCTGCGCCACGTAAAAGAATATGGCTCAAAGGGCCTCGAAGAAATTTTTAATTCTTACGCCCAAGTCGAGCGGCCCGCTCTTGAGCGCCGCCTCAATTTCTTAGCCACAGTTGGCTCGAACGCCCCGTTTATAGGTCTTCTCGGTACGGTATTTGGGATTATGGAGGCCTTTAAAGGCCTCGCCACTTCGACTGGCGAAATTCAAGGCGTTCTAATGGGTATCTCGCAAGCTCTCGTCGCAACAGCGACAGGCCTCATCGTGGCGATACCAGCCGTTATTGCCTATAACTTTTTTCAAAAACGCGTGAAAACAATTATGCAAAGCTTAGAAAGCACACGCGACCTATGCGTGGCTTACGCTAAGGCCACTTCGAAAACATAATCGTGGCAAACGGGGGCTCATTATGGCTGGTAAAATTGGTGGAAATGACAACGAAGCGATAGCCGAAATTAACATCGTGCCCTTCGTCGATATTATTCTGGTGGTTTTGATTATTTTTATGATCACCACTCCGTTTATCGTTAAGCCCAGCATTAATATCAATTTGCCGAAGGCCGCAAGCGGACAAGACACCGCCCCTTCACAGCTCACCGTTTCGGTGACGGCCGATGGCCACGCGCTTCTAAATGGCAAGCCCGCAACGGATGACGAAATTGCGACATTCGCCAAAACGGCCATCGCCAAAAAGCCCGACACTCAAGCTGTTATTTCAGCCGACAAAGACGTACCACACGGTCGCGTCATCGGCGTCATCGACCTCATCAAAACCGCCGGCATTTCAAAATTTGCTATTACAATAGATAAGAAGAAATAGACCAACCCGCTTAGGGTTGAACGTCGACCTGATTTGCCGTGGCTGCATCTAATTCGCGCAGCAAACAGCGCTCAAGAACCAGCATCACTTCTTCGCCCGAAACCGCGCGGCCGAGCTCGGCTTCAATTGAGGTCATGATCGAGGCTTTAAAACCACACGGGTTGATTCCGCAAAAAGCTTTGGGGTCATTAAAAACGTTGAGCGCCAAACCATGATAGGTCACCCATTTCTTAACGGCGATGCCGAGCGAAGCAATTTTCTTCTGGCCCACCCAAACGCCTGTCAGTGACGGCCCCTCAGCATCAACTTTCACACTTCGCGCTTCAGCTGCCAGCGAAAATTCAGCAAGTGTTTTTACGATGGCAACTTCGAGAGCCCGCAGATAGGCATGGATGTCGCGGGCACCGAAACGACCACGACCTTCGTTCGCCAAATTAACAATCGGGTAAACGATAATTTGATTCGGCCCGTGGTAGGTGGCACGGCCACCGCGAGAAGTTTCGACGAGCTCGCCACTCCAGCCAAAAACATCTTCAGGGAGTGTACCGCGGCCAACTGTCACCACTGGCGAATGTGTGCAAAACACCAGCGCCTCGTCAGCACCGCGAGCCACTTCTTCAACAAGTTCAAGTTGGCGCGCCTGGGCCACTAAATACGGGGTTACCCCCCACTTAAAAATACGCATCAATGTGTGGCCCGAACGCTCGAACCTTCGGCGCGCGAAAGCGGTTTTTGAATTATATGAATCGCGTGACCAAGAGTGGCCTCCGCAGCCTCCATCACGACTTCACCGAGTGTCGGATGCGGATGTATCGTCAGAGCCAAATCTTCGACTCGAGCGCCCATTTCAATTGCGAGTGCCGCTTCGCTGATCAAATTGCTCACCTCGGGGCCAACCATGTGCACGCCTAAAACAATATTGGTCTTTGCATCGGCAATAATTTTAACAAAACCGTCGGTCTCTTTTAAAGACACCGCGCGACCGTTGGCCGCGAACGGAAATTTACCAATCTTAAGGTCGTTATAACCCTTGGCGCGACACTCTGACTCGAGCATCCCAGCACTTGCGATTTCGGGGTCGGTGAACACCACCGCCGGCACCGTCTTCGCGTCATAGGCGCGATTCATGCCGCCGATCACCTCAGCCACGAGCACACCTTCGTAACTTGCCTTGTGCGCGAGCATCGGCTGGCCCGCAACATCGCCAATGGCAAAAATATGGGCAATGCTTGTGCGTCGCTGAGCATTTACTTTCACAAAGCCTTTTTCGTCGATTTGCAGACCAATGCCTTTAAGGTTGGCCTGGTCTGAATTCGGTCGGCGCCCAACCGTCAGCAACAACTTGGCGCATTTTACTTTCTCGAGTTTACCGGCGAGATCATACTCAACCTCATAATCGCTACCGGTTTTTTTATAACTTTTTGCCTTAGCACCAAAAACTATTTTAACGCCGCCTTTTTTTAACTTGCGCTCAACGACCTGAACGCAGTCGCGCTCGGCAACGCCGTTCAACAACGTGGCACCGGCTTCAAGTACCGTCACCTCTGTGCCAAGCTTCGAAAGATAAGAGCCAATTTCTAAACCAATGTAGCCGCCACCAATAACAACCGCCGTTTTCGGCAGTTCGTCGAGCGCTAATGCGCCCGTTGATGAGAGCACTTCTTTTTCGTCAATTTTAAAACCCGGTATTTCAATCGGGCGTGAACCCGTGGCGATAATAAAATTCTTTGCGACTATAGAGGTCGCGCCTTCTTTCGATTTAACCACAAGTTCTTGGGCCGTTTTAAATTCGGCTTCGCCACGAATAATTGTGACCTGATTGCCTTTTAGCAATTGAGAAACCCCGCCCGACATTTGATCGCAGACCGATTGCTTCCAACTCACGAGTTTTTTCATGTTCACTTTAACGTCAGATTTTATTTCAATGCCCATTTCAGGGGCATCATGCTGCACCCGATGCAAAAAATGAGCAGCCGAGATCATGGCCTTTGAAGGTATGCAACCGACATTGAGGCAGACCCCGCCCAAATATTCACGCTCAATAATAACGGTTTTTTTACCAAGTTGCGCCGCTCGAATGGCGGCCACATAACCGCCAGGGCCAGCGCCAATAACACAGACATCGAAATTTTGCGTAGCCATGTTGACCTCTTTAAATCATTTCGAGCACAAGTTGCCCGACATTTTCAATCCGCTTCAAGAACGCTTTTAAGAAATTCGCCGCCACCGCGCCATCGATCAAACGATGATCACAGGTCGCTGTATAGTTCATCACTTGGGTCGGCACAAATTGGCCATCTTTGTAAACGGGCTTCCAATCTACTTTGTACATACCGATAATTGCCACTTCTGGATGGTTGATAATCGGAGTTGCATAAGTGCCCCCAACACTTCCGATATTGGTGATCGTGATCGTCGCGCCTTTCATTTCATCGAGACTTAGCTTACCGTCTCGCGCTTTTTTGGCGAGCTCTTGAATTTCTTTGCTGATCTCAAGAATAGTCTTTTGATCGGCATTTTTAATCACCGGCACCAAAAGCCCGTTCGGAGTATCAGCCGCGAACCCAATGTTGTAATATTTTTTATAAACGATTTCGCCGGCCTGATCGTCGATACTGGCATTCAACATCGGAAATTCTCTGATCGCAGCGACTAGCGCCTTCATCACAAATGGCAAGTAGGTCACTTTCACGCCGTACTTTTCACCCGCCACCTTGGCTTGATCGCGAAGCTTCACAAGTTCTGAAACATTGGCTTCATCCATAATAGTAAAATGCGGCACTACGTGCTTTGTCATCTGCATTTGTTCAGCAATTTTTCTTCGAATGCCCCTCATCGGCACGCGCTCTTCAGCATTTGGCTGTGTTGACACATAGGCCATGCGAGTCGGCATTGCTGCTGCGGCTTTTGCTGAAGCCGCGGCTGACGCACCAGTCGCTGCGCCAGCACTTGCCGTTGTCGCAAAGCTTGGTTGCCCAGCCGCGACCGCGCCAGTGCCTTTCGATTTTAAAACATCATCGCGAGTCACTCGACCAGCGATACCGGTGCCATGAAGGCTATTGATATCAACACTCATTTCGCGCGCCACTCGTCGCGTCGCCGGGGTCGCCAGCACATGCACTTCAGCCGCTGGCGGGTAAACATCAAGCCCGCCGCCCGACGCCACATTCGTTGACGCTCCAGACGACGCACTCGCCGAAGCAACAGGTGCGACAGTTTTCGCCATTTGTGGCGCAGTCGGCATTGCCGCTGCTGGTTTCGCAGCTGACGCTGCTGGGGCCGAGGCTCCAGCCGAAACTTCAAGCACCAACAAGGTGGTTTCGATTGGCACGATGTCGCCTTCTTTAACCTTCAATTCTTTCACTACACCGGCAATAGGTGATGGCACTTCAACCGTGGCTTTGTCAGTCATGACTTCGGCGATCGGTTGGTCAGCCTTCACGACATCGCCAACTTTTACCAGCCACTTGACCATTTCGCCTTCGGTCACGCCCTCGCCGATATCCGGAAGCTTCACATCTTTTGTTGCCATCATCTACCTCGTTGCAAAATTAAATTTCGACTTCTTGCTTAATTGTTTGTTGTTCTAAACTTTCGTTTGATCGCGAGCCCAATAGAGCCATTTTCTGACGACGCTCAACCATGCCGCGAATATAAAACTCGCCAGCACGGTAAGAACTGCGCACAAGAGGGCCACTGGCGACATAGAGAAAACCCATCTCTTCTGCGGTTGTTTGCCACCATTTAAATTTTTCAGGAGTCACAAACTCCTCAACCTTTAATTTGGTCTTCGTCGGCTGCAAATATTGGCCAAACGTCACGACGTCGCAATCAACCGCGCGCAAATCGCGCAAGGTCGCAAGCACCTCTTCGTCGGTTTCACCAAGCCCCAACATAATTGAAGTTTTGGTGCAGCGGCTCGGGTCATGTTTTTTGACAAACTTGAGCACATTCAAAGACTGTGCGTAGCCCGCGCGCGGGTCGCGAATGCGTTTTTGTAAGCGCTCAACTGTTTCAACGTTGTGAGCAAAAACATCGGGCTTGGCATCGATAATTTTAGCAATAAATTCTTCAGAGCCTTTAAAATCAGGGGTCAACACTTCAACCAACAGTTCTGGCTTATTTTTTTTAATCGTCGCGACCGTACGCGCGAAATGGCCAGAACCTTCATCAGGCAAATCGTCTCGATCAACACTTGTGATTACGACATAATCTAAATTCATTTGGGCGATTGCATGCCCCACTTTTTCAGGCTCGTCGGGGTCAATCTTACCCTTGGGGTTGCCCGTCTTAACCGAACAAAATCGGCAACCGCGCGTACACACTTCGCCCATTAACATGAAGGTCGCCGTGCCGCCACTCCAGCACTCGCCCATATTGGGGCACATGGCTTCTTGGCACACGGTCGCTAAGTTTAAAGATTTAAGTAAACTCTTAATCTCAAAATACTTCTCGCCACTTGGGGCCCGAGCCTTGATCCATTCCGGTTTCGGCGTGCGCGTCGAAGTTTTTGTTTTTTGATCTTGCATAGAGAAATCCTAGCCTATTTAGTTGCTGGTGTTGTATGCACCAGTAGAAAAATTGTCTATGATTGCGCCCCGCACTAAACATTCAGAGGTAAAATGACCTACCCCGCCCCCCTCATCGAGGCTCAGTTTCTAAAAAGGTATAAGCGCTTCTTCGCCGACGTGCGCTTAGCCTCCGGCGAAACAGTGGTGGCGCACGTGCCCAATACCGGCAGCCTGCGCGGGGTTTGCGATGCGGGCACCAAAACGCCACTCCCCTGCCGAATTCTTAAGAGCAACGACCCAAAACGAAAACTGGCCTACACCCTCGAACAAGTGCAGGTTAACAATGTTTGGGTTGGAGTAAACACCCACCGCGCCAACGAATTTGCCTGGCAGGCCTTCGCCGATAAGCTGATTTCACACTGGGCCCCATACACTGACGGTGCGCGCGAAGTGAAAATTAGCGACGAATCTCGACTTGATCTGCGTCTCGAAAACAAAAAGACCGGGCACGCCCACTTTGTCGAAGTTAAAAGCGTGACGTTGGCCCGATCTCAAAACAAAAAGTCGAGCTGTACGGCGCTGTTTCCGGACTCTGAAACCACGCGCGGGCAAAAACATTTGCGAGATTTGATGAGGCTGCAATTAGAACCCAACACCACCACCGAAATTTTATTTGTGGTTCAACGCTCAGATTGTTTAGATTTTGCGCCAGCTGAAGACATCGACCCCGAATATGCTCGACTTCTTCGTGAAGCCCAAGCCGCCGGGGTCCAAATCTCGGCCTACCCAGTGAGGCTAACTGCGGTTGGCGCCGAGCTCGACGGCCGTTCGCTACTCACAATCGAGTTATAGACCAAAGCGCGAACTTAAGCGCCTGGCTTCGCGGCTTCAGCCGCCGGTTTTGCCTCAGGCTTTTTCTCTGAACCTTTGTCGACCGCTGGAGCAACCGCTGGTGCCACCGGCGCAGCGCTTGACGCCCCGCCAGCCAAAATACCATCTATCACTTTTTTGAAAAACTCATAGGGGTAAGCGCCATGCACCGCTGCGCCATTCACCATAAAGCCGGGCGTGCCAGTGAACTCAAATTTTTTTGCTTCAGCGATATCGCCATCGATACGAGATTTCACCGCAGAACTTTTTCGATATTTTTCAACTTTAGAAAGGTTAGCACCCAACTCTTTGGTTAGCTTTTTCAAGAACTCTTCGCCACCGGTCTGAAATTCACGCTGTTTTTGAAATAATAAATCGTGAAACTGAATGGCTTTTTCTTTGTCTTGCTGAGCAATGGCCTCCATATACTCCGCAGCTGTACGGCTCTCTTTGGCTAAAATTGGCAAGTGCTTGTAAAGCACCCGAATCTTACCGTCGTAGTCTTTAGCCAGCTTCGCCATAGTCTCTTGAGCATGTAGGCAGTGCCCGCAATTGAAGTCAGCCCATTCAACTATTGTAACTGCTGCGGTCGCTGAACCCAGAATCGCGCGATCGCTAGCGACCACGACCTCTTTGGGGCTCTTCAACTCATCAGCCATGCGCTTGTACTCGTCGTCCATTTGCTGGGCCATCGACTGCTCACGAGCTTTAGCCTGAGCTTTCTGGATGGTATCAAAAAAACCTTTCGGGTCTGCTTCTATAGCGGCCTGGAGTATATCGGGGTGTTCTTGCAAAGTTTTTTTCAACTGCGCGGGCGACGGCGAACACGCCGAAAGGCCCAAAATGACGAAAGCGCCGAATGCGGCACCGACATATTTGAAATAGTTGAGTATTTTCAAGTTGCACTCCTTTTTAGATTGCGTGAGACTGACTATATTGACATGAAAATCAGATCACTGTCTAAGCTCTTTTTAATCGTTCTGTTTTGCACGGCCACACCGTTACTTTTTGGCGCTGATTACCTCTATTCAAAACTTCAAATGAAGTCTTATGACGAGATGTTGAATGAGGTAAAAGCCCGGGTGCAAAAGGCGGAGAAAGAAGGCAATGACGACGCCGACACCGCGAAAAAACGTCTCAAAGATGCCTTGCTTTTAATTCTTTCTCGCCCCGACCGCGATAATATGGTTTCTCAATTAATGCCCACCGTTCGCGGCCCACTTAAAAATCTAGATGCCTTCGAAGAAATCGCGCGCGAAATCACCGACGAGGCGGTCTCGAAAATTAAACTCAAGAGCACCGCACCTGATCTAAAAGCCACATGCTTTATTATTCTTGAAAATATGATGAGCGAGTTGAAGCCCGATGCTCAAACAAATGCTGGTATAAAATCAATCTTTGAAAAAATTCGTGATGCCAAAATTGTTGTTGGCAGCGATGTGAAAAATGAGCTGCGCATGCGCTCTTCTTTGAAGCCACCGGCTTCGCCGTCCGAAATCGCGACTAAAATTTTGACTGGCGCGAAATAGTCACTTCGGCCGAAACCGTGCGACCCTTGGCATCTTTAACTTGCATAATAATTTGATTTTCGCCATCGACCAGGTTGATGTAATCCGAAGAAAAACCACCCTGTTCGAGCTGAAAAAGCGTGGCCTCGAAGCCATTCGCACGATTAAAGATATTGCTCTTCTCAAGAACGGCCTTCTGCCCAAGACATAGGCCGGTCTTCAATCGGACCTGCCTCGCCCCGCTCGTTTTCTTCAAACGCTCGCCGTCTTTCAGGCAATCCAATGTTAATGTTTCAATTTTTGAGTTCACGCGTAAGCTTTCATCAGTCGAAGCCCGATTCAGAATGCCGGCTGAACTTGGAGCCACGAGACTAACCGACTGAATCGAGCTCGGCGAGCGCTTAAGGTCCCCACTTACAGACGAAAGGTCAGTGCTGCTGCTTAGAGAAAGTTGATGAAGCGACACGCGATCAGGCGCCGCCGTCACTGTACCCCACAGCCAAAAGCCCAGTACCAACACCAAAAAACTGGTGAAAGAAACGATGCCGGTGGCGAGGCGGCGAATTAATTTTAGCTCGAGAAAGTTCATGAAGGTTTATCGGCCGGGGCCGCCAATGTCTTGACAGCACAAAGGCCCGGGTCACTCACTAATCATTCCAAGAAAGACCGACTAAAACCCTCTCTTGCTTCGGCACATCCACACTTTGGTCTTTAAGAAATGATTGCCCGGTGAGCGTCGTTGCCAAGGACGACGTCAGTGCTTTTCGCCCCTGCACCGTAAAGGCTTCGTTTTCGATGCCGTAATCTGATTTGATCGTCACCGTTTTAGAAACATCATAACCCAAACGCAGCGAAGTTATGCGAGAACCACCCAGACTCGTGTCGATCGATCGGTGAAAAACTTCTTTGTCTTTTTCCATCACGAGGGCGAGCCGATTGCTGGCGATATCGTACGACATTTTGTATTTGTATCCCGACTTATCCTTCACTTCGATGTTGCTCAGTTTTTGCTTCACTTCATAAATTGTTCGAGTGTTCTTATTGTTTTTCAAATAATAGTTCACATGATAGTCCGCAAGTTTTGCCATCATGTAACGGCCGAAAGCCTCTTGTTTAGCGATGTATTCATTGACCGGAGTCAATCGCCCCTCGCTCTCCCCAACATCAGTAAAGCGATTCGACTCAACCTCAATCTGTTCGTATTCTGTGTAACCAAATCGGTTGCGAAATTCTTGAACGAAAGACTTGCTCAGCTTCTCTGGCACCAGGCGGTCCATAAAAAGGGGGGCACGAGTTTCAGGCAGCGGCATGATGATAACTTCGCGGCTTGGGTCAGCACGCTCTTCGCGAACATCATCGATGTAGCCCGGGTGCGATAGCTCGGTGTCTTGATCCATAGCCTGAGAGTAAGGTTGCGCATAAGCCTCTGACTGAAGCGTGCTGCAAAGGCAAAGCCCGCCAATAACGCCGAAAATGACGGAGTGTACGAAGCGAGCTAAATTTAGAATACCCTTGCTCATAGAGATCCTCTCTAACAGATAGACATTGCAACACCAAGGCCATTGGCGGGTATGTAACTATTTGAAATTTAAAGGCTTTTGTGCTCTCTTGGCGGCACTAAAAACATGACGCCGCGAGCTAGGCTAGTTACTTGACAGGGGTTTTTGATAAATGAAAATTCTTCGTAATTACAGACACTTAACTCGTTATGTCAGAGACGATTGAAAGGCCGAAAATTGTCCTATAAGCTGCCGCCCTTATGAATTCAATGCCACAACTGAAACCCAGAAGCGATATACACCTTACCCGCAAGATTTGGCATTTTTTGGGCGTCATCTTTGTCGCCATTTTGTACCACAATATGTCGCGCCCCCTGGCTCTTCAACTATTGACGCTTTTTTGCAGCCTAAGCATCGCCGTCGAACTTTGGCGAAGTCGGTCTCCGCGCTTCAACCAGCGACTGGTTCGAATGTTTAAATCCATCATGCGCGAGAATGAAAAGCAGGGGCTAACCGGCACCACTTATCTATTTCTCGGCGCCCTGACCATCGTCGCGTTCTTTCCGAAAAATGTGGCCATGCTTTCTTTACTTTTTCTAGCCACGGCCGATCCAATAGCAAGCTACTTTGGCATTCGCTTTGGTAAGGATAAACTTTGGGGCCGAAAAAGCCTTCAAGGTTCAGTGGCAGCGTTTTTCGACTGTGCAATTGTTTCAGCGGCCTACTTTTTTGCTCACAATTTGATGGCCGATCGAATAATGATTGTCAGCATTCTCGCTGGGATATCAGGAGCACTCGCCGAAGCCGCCCCCATTGGTCGGCTCGACGATAATTTTATTATGCCGGTAGTGAGCTCATGCCTCTTGTGGGTGATTTTCTATCTATTTGGGGGCTTTTAAAAATGTACGACTTTGAAGAAGGGTCTAAAAACGTGTCAGCATCTATTAGCAAACCGCCGCTGCAACCAAGCTCACGCAACCATACTCGCAAGCGCCGATTGCGTGATCGCCTTCACGTTAATATTTACGTGCTGCCAAACTTGGTCACGACGGGCAATTTATTCTGCGGCTTTTTCGCCATCATTCAATCGATTGCTGGCGACTATGTAATGGCCTCTTACGCCATTGTGGCTGCCGCGGTTTTTGATCAACTCGATGGCCGCGTCGCCCGCCTCACTCATTCTACGAGCCACTTCGGCGCCGAATTTGACTCTCTTTGCGATCTGGCAAGCTTCGGCATCGCACCTGGCGTAATGCTTTATTTGTGGGCTCTGCAACCTTTTGGTCGCATCGGTTGGCTCGTCAGCTTTTTCTTTGTCGCCTGTGGGGCCCTTCGCCTCGCCCGCTTCAATGTTCAAAAACAAGTGATGAACCCAGCTTACTTTCAGGGGCTGCCAATCCCGATGGCCGCCGGCATTGTGGCGAGCTCTGTTCTCGCTTTCAACGACCTCAAGTGGGCGGCCTCTGGCTCTTACATTTTACTCGCGATGACTTCACTTCTTGGTATCGTCATGGTCAGCACCTTCCCGTATCGAAGTTTTAAAGATCTCGACTTCAAACATCGCTTGCCCTTTCGCTACCTCGTTTTCGGCGTTGTTTTAATTGCAACAATCGCCATGCGACCCGAAGTTATGCTTTTCGTTACCTTTATGGCCTACGCCCTTCTCGGCGCCATTTTTGGAGTCCTTCGCCTCGGTCGACCACCTCGCATTTTGGCCCAAAACCGCCCCGACGACGATGACCTTCACGAAGACCTGGGTGACGAGTAATGCTTAACGTTGGAGTCGTCGGCGCCACCGGCATGGTTGGCGAAGTTTTCATGGAGATTTTAGGCAAGCACCGCTTTCCGATCAAAAATCTTCGCCCTTTTGCCAGCGAAAAAAGCGAGGGCCTCAAAATCAAAGCCTGCGGCAAAGAGTGGTCGGTTGAATCATTAAAGCCGAATTGTTTCGACGGGCTCGATCTTGTTTTCTTCTCAAGTGGTGACGACATTTCGAAAGAATGGGCCCCGCAAGCGATGAAGTCAGGTGCGTTTGCCATCGACAACTCGGCGGCCTTTCGCATGAACCCCGACTATCCGCTCGTGGTTCCCGAAGTAAATGCCCATCGTCTGCCACCGAGATCAAGGCCCACCATAATCGCCAACCCCAACTGCTCAACTATTCAGCTTGTGGTCGCGCTTCAAGCCCTGCGTTCATTCGGCCTTAAAGAAGTGCGCGTGGCGAGCTACCAATCCGTCAGTGGGGCCGGCAAAGCGGGGCCCGAAGAACTTCTCAATCAGACAAAAGAACAAATTCAAACCGGTCAGATAAAGTCAAAACCGCAAACCTTTGCACATGAGATCGCCTTTAATTGCATTCCGCAGATTGGTTCTTTTGATGAAAGCGGCTTTTGCAGCGAAGAATTGAAAATTATAAATGAAACTCGAAAAATTATGGAGCTTCCGAACCTGAAGGTGAGCTCTTTCACGGTCCGCGTTCCGACGCTGAATGCACATAGCGAAGCCGTTTGGGTCACTTTCGAAAAGCCTGTAACCAGGGCACAAATGCACTCGGCTCTTGAAAGCGCACCTGGGTTACGCTTTGTGCCTCAACGCGAAGGCAAAGACTACCCAACAGCCCGCGAAGTTTCAGGCCAAGACCCGGTTTATGTTGGCCGCGTTCACCAAGATTTGAGCGACCCAAACACCTGGCTTATGTGGGTCGTGGGCGACAACATTCTTAAAGGCGCCGCCCTTAACGGTTTACAAATTGCTCAAAAAATATTTGGCTGACATTAGTCTAGGCTCGTGATCTCATATTTTGGTGAGGATTTTCGCCAAATTGAGTCTAGGTTTATCAATTTTGCTCGGGCAATTTTTGCTTACGAGTTTATCGGCTATGGCCCAGACCCCGACACCCTCACCCTCTTCGACCGCTGCGTCGATTATTTCAATTACTTCGGTCTCGGGCGCTTCAAGCTGGTCGAACACCAACACCGCCCTCGGAGTGGTTATTTATGGCGGCGTCGCCGGCCTCGACACCTCGTGCCCCACCGATGGCTCTACAATGTGCAACAATTGTGTTTTCTCGACGACAACCCCGCTCGCGTGCAATCAACAGCGAATCTATGATAATTTATATCTCACAGTGACCTTTACCGTAACCGCAAACGTCAGCGGTTATGTCGGGTTCGGCTACTCGAATGCTTCAGGTGTTAAAACGCGTTTCAGCACTGGCACCTCGGGTCAGTACGTCACCAAGGGCAATACCACAACCGTAACAGCAAAATGGTTTGAGCTCTGCCAAGCCATTCAGGGCACCACCGGCACACCGTACTGCAGCTCGACCGCCATAAGTACGACTCAGTCGACCCCGCTTTACATTAGCATTGAGGCGACCGTGCCCGCTCAATTTGCAACCAACGTCACCCAATTTACCGGTTATGTTTTAGCACCGCCGACGAGCACTTCACCAGCCCCTGATTTATTGACAACCGTTTCGCCCAATTCTGGTACTGATTCAGGCATTTTTAAATTTTACGCCCGCGCCGGCGATCACGAAGTTGCAATTGAAAGTCTCGGCATTCAAGGCCCCTCCTGCCCAGCTACATACACGGCCGCGCGATTTTTTTACGTGCCAGATGATGGCACAGGTAGTGCGGCTTTATTTAGCAGCGCCACTTATGGCGCCGCCCTCTCGACCGATTTACCGCTAGGCAATGACTGCACCCCTTCTGGCGATTGGACAATCTCGGGCCTCAACAACGACGTGGGCTATTTCTTTAATGTTTCAATTCTCGATGCTGCTAAAAATAATTTTTTCTTAATCGACCCAAGCTTAATTGCGGCGGCTGGGTGCGGCGGCACTTTAGCAGGTTCTATTGTCGGCGCGGCCGCAGATGCGGCTTGTGATTTCTATGCAACACCCTCAGCTGTTGAAGCCCTATTGCCGAATAATTTTAATTGTTTTATCGCCACCGCCGCCTACGGCTCAGCTTGGGCACCGGCTGTAGTTACGTTACGCAAATTTCGCGATCAGTTTTTAATCACCAACTCGCTCGGTCGCATTTTCACAAAAGAGTATTATAAAATCGGCCCGCATTACGCCAAAATTATTCGCAGCCACGATTGGCTTCGAGCCGCCGCCCGATTCGCACTGACGCCGGTCTGGGGCTTCGCCTGGCTTTCTCTCTACTACACACCCATCGGCGCATTGCTTATGCTAATTACAATTTTGGCTTTCTCAATCGTCTCGCTTCGGCGTTATCAGCGAGGCCAGTGGTGAAGACTCAAACCCGCCAATTTTCAACCTCGAGAACTGAAGTGGCTAAAATACTTTTTGTGGCTACGATTTTTCAGGCGGCATTTTTTCTTCAATCTGATTTTGCTTTCGCGCAGGCTTCGACCCAAGTTTCGCCACTCGATGTCGAAGTTGAAGCCCCGGTGCAAACCAGCAACAAAGAGCCGGTGCCACACATTCAGAAAAAAGGCGAAAACTTTGATGCTCACGACTACCCACAAAATCGATTCATTGAGCACCCCAATGCGGCCAAAGGCCTTTATTTAATCGACAAAAATAAAATTTATTACTACCGAACGAACGAGGCTGATTCAAAGCACGAAGCCGCGATACGTTTAGGGCCGTATACTCCGTCGAATTTAGCTAACCCAAAATATCCAGAAATTACTTTTGATTCGGTCTATACGACTCACAATATCCCGCTGATTCTTTACGATATCGAAACTGACATCTTTAAAAAATTTGGCCGATTCGGTTACAAATTTGGCACTGGGCTTTATGTGGCCCAAGGCTCGGGGGCATTCGTAAACGCGTACGCGCAAGCAGCCGAGCCCCGCGGCCCACCCGAAAGGTTTACGCTTTTTGTTTTACCGTGTAATGCGGGGGTCATTTATCATCTCGAGTACTTAAAACATCAGTGGGTCATCCCGTACGGCGAAGCCGGGGTTGATGCGTTTTTGTTCGCCGAATCGAGAAACGACAATGTTAATAAATTGGGGGCCGCCTTCGGCGCTGCTCCTGCTGCACATGTGTCAGGCGGAGTCACAATCCCGATTGGCCATGATGCGCGCTCGTTTCTTGATCTAAGCCGCGAATACGGCATCAACCGCTTTAGCATTGCCATCGAATTTCGCGATTATGTCGCTCTGTCGAAAAAGTTCGACTTCTCTGGCTCTACGATCACTGGCGGCTTTTCGGCCGAGTATTGACTTATTCTACCGACCCCACTAAAACAGCTTCTTTGACGCAGGGTGCTTTAAATTCTTTGGGCGCCCCTTCGTCGCGGCGGTTGTTGTGCGTATTAAACTTCTTATTTCATATGACGGGACTGAGTTCGCCGGTTGGCAGCGCCAACCTGAAGACGCCGTTTCGGTCGCGGGCCGCTCAACCGTCCAAGGCACCCTCGAAGCTGCGATATCGAAAATTTTCAATCAGCAGGTGCGCGTGGTGGCCTCAGGTCGCACCGATGCTGGGGTGCACGCCGAAGCTCAGGTTGTGCACTTTGATGCCCCTCGAGAGCTTGGCGAAACCCATTTGGTGCGGGCCCTCAACAAGCTGACACCAAACTCAATTGCCATTCTCAAAGCTTGGGTCGCGCCAGATGAATTTCATTCGCTCTTTTCGGCCGAGGGCAAAACCTATCGCTATGTTATTCACAACTCGCCCATCCCAGATGCCATTGGAGCGCGATTTTCTGCCCACATCGAAAAGCCCCTCGACATCAACCGCCTCAACGGTCTCGCCGAGCCAATACTCGGAAAGCACGATTTTAAGAGCTTTCAGACTAGCGGCACCGAGGTAAAAACCACGGTTCGTACGATCTCTGAAGCCAATTGGCGGCGGCTCGAGGCCCCCAATAAGATTGAGTTTCGCATTACCGGCACCGGCTTTCTCAAGCAAATGGTTCGTAACATCGTGGGAACACTCATTTATCTTCATCAGAACGAAGGTACTCCAGCTGATATGAAGCAAATTCTTGAGGCCCTCGATCGAAGACAGGCCAAAAATACCGCAGCCCCTGAGGGGCTCTATTTACATTCCGTTTATTACCCCCACGAACTTGACAACCAGTGCCGCGAACTCTACAACTAGCGGTCTTAATATTTGTCGAGCTCTGACTTTTACGGGCTTAAATTTTTAACGAGGTTGCATAGTTATGGGAACTTGGAATGCCAAAAAAGGCGTAGTTGTTGACGACGAAAATATCAGTGTAGATCGCAAATGGTGGGTCGTTGATGCCAAAGGGCAAAAACTCGGTCGTTTGGCTACTCAGTTGGCGACACTTTTACGCGGTAAACATAAACCCGTATTTACTCCTCACGTTGATACTGGCGATTTCGTTATCGTGATCAATAGCGATCATATCGAGATGAGCGGTAACAAGTGGGCCGAGAAACGCTACTATCGCCACTCTCGTTATTTCGGCGGTTTGAAATCGTTGACTGCTTCTGAGCAGAAAGAAAAAGATTCTACTTTCATTATTAAAGAAGCCGTTGAAGGCATGTTGCCAAATAACAAATTGGCTCGCAGCTTGATCGGTAAATTAAATGTTTATGCCGGTGGTGAGCACCCTCACGCTCAACAGAAACCAGAAGCTTTCACACTCGCGCAGCAGAAATAAGGAATATAGACTATGGCAAAAACCACCACCAAAAGTACGACTCCAAAAGGTATCGTTTACTACGCAACGGGCCGTCGCAAAACTAGCACTGCTCGAGTGTTCATGAAACCAGGCACTGGTGTCGTGACTGTAAACGCACTCCCCATCGAAAAATATTTGCCGACTGAAGTGACTCTCGTAAAGGCGCTTTTGCCTCTTACTCTCACTGATTCAAAAGGCAAATACGACGCCGAAGTCACCGTAAGCGGTGGCGGCAAAAGCGGTCAAGCCGGCGCCATCTGCCACGGCATCACCCGCGCTCTTCTTGTTGTTGACGGCGAAAAACTTCGCCCCATGCTGAAAAAAGCCGGTCTCGTTACCCGCGATTCTCGTATGGTCGAGCGTAAAAAGTACGGCTTGCACAAAGCGCGTAAAAAAGGCCAATACTCAAAGCGATAAAAAGGTACGCCGTAACTTTTTTCCACTACACAGGTGGCACATCTTCATTTATGAAGTTGCGCCGCTTGCCGCGGAATTTATCGGCGAACTTAAAAGTGCTGTGGCGTAGACCAGCCTTTATCGCCGCTGATTTATCAGACGAGTACGGCTTATTAATCCAACTTAATATTTGATCAATCGACTGCGCACCCAGCACATGTTCGTCATGAATTGCGAGATTCGAAAATTTTAGGCCGATTACTGACGGCAAGGTGCTGAATGGATAATCCTCCGCTCGCTGAACGATATGACTCGCAACTGGGTTTCGATACACATATTTGTACGCGTTCGAAAAGTAGCGCAAATCACCAATCAAAGATTTATGATAAGGGCCGCCGTAAACCTGATTAATTCGATTGGCTTCAAAATTCAAAAATCGCGACGTCCCTAACATAAAATCTCTCATCACCATACCGATCGGGCGATTTGGCGTTCGCGCGATTAGATGAAAATGATTCGGCATCATGACAAACGCGGCTATTTCGATTTCTCGAAGAGCCGAGAGAAACAGAAGCTCGGTCGAGAAAATATCCCACGCATCTTCGAGCCGAATTTTAAAAGGCTCTTTGTTAACTGACCTGGCCGTCAGATGATAGAAGTTATGATTCGAAACCGGCACGTGTTTTCTTGGCATAGACCCTCCGTCTGAATCACAAACAGGAGTGCCAAAGACGTGCCAGTCGCGCCTCAAAACTAAAGGAAGTGGCGTCCCAAAAGGTACGCCGTAACTTTTTTCCGTTCGCTTCTGGACAATACCGAATATATTTTTGCCGCCGGTGGAAAAAAGTTACGGCGTACCTTTTTATTCGTCGAGGATGTAATTGATTGGGTCGACGGGGACGTCGTTGACGCGAACTTCGTAGTGCACGTGCGGGCCGGACGAGCGGCCGGTGCTGCCGACGGCGGAGATCACATCTCGGCGCTTCACTTTTTGGCCGAGCTCAACATAGATCTGAGAATTGTGCGCGTAACGAGTGCGAACGCCGAAGCCATGATCGATGGCGATAATTTTACCATAGCCGGCTTCATAGCCGATGTAAGAGACGACTCCGTCCGCTGTGGCCATAACCGGAGTTCCGGGGGCCGCCGCTACGTCGAGACCCAAATGCACATCGGTTTTGCCGGTAAATGGGTCGACGCGATAACCGAAACGCGACGTGAACCAACCGCGCGCGGGTTTAATACTTGGAGTTGCATTGAGAATAGACTGGCGTTCTTGCAGCAATTCTTGCAGGCGAATCACCCCTTGCTCACGAAGTGATGAATCGTGAACCGCTTTATCGATACGAATCGAAAGGTCGGCGTAGTTCTGCTCGCGAGTGGCGGCCAATTCGCCGCGCATTTCATCAAGCGGTGGATGCTCAAGAAACGGAGTGTCTCGGCGAATAAATTCAGTCGATGCGGGGTTACGACCCGACGCTCGTTCTTCTTCTTGGTCAAATTCAGCCATGTTTTGCTCAATTCGGGGCAACGGGCCCACCGAAAGCTTCATGACTCGATCTTCGTCTTCGATGTTGGTGATCAACTTGATTTTGGTTGTCAGGGTCTTGATGCGATCAAGACTGCTTTCAAGCGAAGTCAGCTTACTTTCAACGACTTGAAATTGGCGTGTCAGTTGCTCATTCTCGGCCTGCAAACGTTTGTTCTCACCCTGCTCAAGGAGCAAACCAAAATAATCGACGCCTGCTGCTGCCAGCAAAACGAGGGACAATATCAGCGCCGCAATTGCGGCTTTAACCCACGAGGCGCGCATCGTAATGCTTTGCGTCTCACCGCGTCGGTTGCTGGTGATAAGAAAGGTAAAAGACTTATTATCCATGCTTAAATAGTAGCATTAATATGTTGTGCACTGCATGTAGAGTCAGCATAAAAATGCGCAAATTTACGCGCAGCATAATTCAGTCAAAAAATAAGCTGGACCAGATCAACAAACCTTCACGGTGATAACGCTTATGTTATCGTCACCACCAGCTTTTTTTGCTTCTTCAATACATTTATTAACGATCTGCTGGCCCTGATATTTTCGGCAAATTTCAGCAATTTTTTCGTTAGATATTAGGCCCGATAATCCATCAGAACAGAGCAAATACAATTCGCCCGGAACCAGATCACGCTCGACGATATCGACCTCGACTTCTTCTTCAAAACCGACGCTTCGGGTGATGACGTTTTTGGCAACAATCGAGTCGGGGTTATTGGGGTCGAGTATGCCGGCCCGAATCTGATCGTTAACCAATGAATGATCTTCGGTCACCTGCCAGAGATTTTTGTCTTTGAAAAGATACGCGCGGGAGTCGCCGACATTGGCGATATAGAATTTATTTCCAAAACCAAAGGCCGCGACCATCGTCGTGCCCATCCCGGCGAGTTCGGGGTTGTCTCGACTGCTCTTTTGATAAATACGTTTGCTGGCCTCGCGATAGGCTTTTTTCAATATTTCGCGAGCCGAATGGGGCCCTGTCGCTTCGACCTGCTCTTCAACGACTTCTTGCGTGGCTTCAACGGCCATGGCGGAGGCGACTTCGCCACCACGATGCCCGCCCATACCATCGGCGACAATAAACAACGATAAATTCTTATCGACTAAAATACTGTCCTGATTATTTTCTCTTCTGAGCCCAACGTCTGTTTGGCCCCATACATCAAAAATCATAGAGCAAGTTTATTCTAATTATCCAAAAATATTAACTCAAAAATCACCCTAAATAGACCGACGAGCACAAGAGAGGTCTTAATGCGCATTTTTATGCGAAACAGTTTACTTATTTTTGTCGTCATATCGCTCTTGGTGCACGTTGCGATCTGGACGGGCTTGCGACTCACCTCGACCTCCGATTTTAATATTAAAAACCAGAACGTTGAAATCGTTATTCTCGACCAAAGCCCCGCACAAAAACGTGACTTAGAAAAAGCGCGGCAGATCGTGCAGCAGCCCGACAAGGCGCTCAACGACGAGCTCGATGAAAAAGCTAAATTTTTGAGTGCTCACAATCAGCGCGTCGTGCACGAAACGAAAGCGCAACAGTCGGGCGATTTTCGCAATAGTGCGGGCAGGGGCGAAGGTCAAAGTCAGCCGACCAAGCAGATGGCTAAGCAAGAACCCCCGCAGAAGCAGCAAAAGCCGGCGGCAAGCGAAAGTGCAGTAAAAAAATTCGCTGAAAGCAGCAAATCCAAAAATATTGGCAAAGTGATCGATAAAAACGGAACAGTCCCGACACTTTCGGACCTCAGCCCCAAATTCGACCCGTCGGTGCGAGCCCCCGACAACACGGTTTCAGCCGGTAATGGGTCACGAGCGAGCCAAACCAGTGATTTTTTAAAGGACACTCCGCCGAGTTTGCAGACCATGCTGAGCACGCGTGAGTTCGTTTATTACTCTTACTATCAGCGCATCCAAAACCAGATTCGCCAGTATTGGGAGCCTAGCATCCGCGAAAAGGTGCGTCGCATCTTTGCCAGCGGCCGAACTATAGCCTCTGAACGGGACCATACGACGCGCGTCATTATCGTTCTCGATAGAGAAGGCAACCTGATTAAGGTTCAGGTGGTTGGCGAGAGCGGAGTAAAAGACCTTGATGACGCTGCGGTAGAAGCCTTTCGGGCGGCGGCGCCGTTTCCGAACCCTCCAAAGGGGATGACGGATAAAGACGGCACCATCAGAGTTAACTGGGATTTCGTTATCGAAGCCAATAACTTCAATTTTGACCAATTTCGCGCCCCGAACCCGGCTGACACCAGGCCTCGTCAACGCTTCGCGCGAAGGTGACTCTTCACCTGATGAAAATTCTCATATTTTTTTCTATACTGCCGCTCTTGATTGCTATTGAAAATACAGCCGAGAACCTCCAGGGGTGAATATGAAACTAGATGCAGAGCTTTTAAAAAATGTATTACCGAGCGTAGTTCGTCGCGCGCACTATTTGGCAACTCGTATGATTCACGAAGCCAACGAACGAGATGACGTGCAAAAAGGCGACCCAAAAGTCGGTGGCCACGCGGCGGCTTCGGCAAGCTCAATTCACATTTTGGGAGCTGTGCATTTGATTGCGAAATCTGGCTTCGACCATATCGCCAACAAACCGCACGCCTCACCCACTGACCACGCTTACAACTATTTAATGGATTTATTTTTACGCGAAGACCTTAGCCGATTTACTATCGAAGACGCCAACAAAGCAATGCATGGCTTGCGCGCTTTTTCAAAACAAGGCGAACCCGTTTTTCAATCTTATCATTCAGCATTTGACCCAGATCATCACAACTTCTTTCCGTCAGGGACGGTTGGCATTCCGCCGGTTAATGCTGGGTACTTAGCGCTCGCCTATCGTTATGCCAAACGACATGGTTACGAAGTTCCGGATGCGCATTTCTGGTGCCTGTGCGGCGATTCAGAATTTCGCGAAGGCTCATTGCACGAAGCCATACCCGATTTTGCCGATCGTGAAGTCGGTAACTTAACTTGGATTGTTGATTACAACCGACAATCACTCGACGGCCATCGTATTACCAATAACAAAGTCACTGGTTACACCGACGATCAGCGCATTAAACGCACGATGGAGGCCAACGGATGGGAAGTCTTTGAAGCCCGCCACGGCAAAAAACGCCTCGAGTATTTTAAACGTCCAGGTGGCGAAGATTTTCAACGCTGGTTCGAGCACGATTTGGGCGATTATGAACTTCAAGCCTTGTTGCTAGTGCGCGACCCGATTCTGTTGCGCGAATATCTTGTTCAGACCCATGGCCGAGAAATTAAAAATTTAAGCAAAGTTTTAGCCAGTGTTAACCCTCAAGAGTTTTACGAAATGCTGCATGATTTTGGCGGGCATGACATTGAGCTTTTGGCTGAATGCATGGCCGAGAGCAAAAAGAACCCGAACAAACCGAGTTTAATTATTGCTCACACCATTAAGGGTTGGGGCTTGAATATGGCGGGGCAAGCAGGCAATCATTCGGCTTTGCCCGATCTCGCTGAAGTAAAGCGCCTGCAAAAAGCCGCTGGTCTTGGCGATGAAGTCAGCTTCGGCCGCTTCGCCGATAGCTCGAAAGAAGGCAAATTTTTACGCGCACGAGGCGACAAACTTTATGCTGATATTAAAGAGCAAAATACGATTCGCGCCCGAAACGCCAAAAAATTCTCTGGGTTGGCAGCGAAGTATGGAGAGATCCCGGAGACCCTTGATATTAATTTTAAAATGGCGAACTACCCGCACACTCAGTGGATGCTCGGGCAGCTAACGGCCAAACTAACTCGAATCGCAAACACCTCAGTCGATGCGGTCGCGGCCACAAGCAAAGACAGCACGAAAGATTCGGCGAAAGACGCCGCCAAAGCTAAACCGGCCGCGAAACCGCTCACGGATTTTGAAAAGCGTTGGAAGTTACCCTCTGAACTTTTGGTTTCAATGGCACCCGATGTGGGCACCTCGACCAACTTGAACCCGGCGATGGACGGTAAGGTTTTCGGCGCCGAAGTGACCGAAGATATTGAAGCTGAATTAAATGTGAAAGACAAAGGCCTGCCTGATTTAGTGCCGGGCCAACAAGAGACCGATCGATTTTTGCGATTTGAAATTGCTGAAGGCAATGTGATGTCTTGCGTGGGTTCATTCGGTCGCATGCGCGATCTTTTGGGGATACCCATATTGCCATTGATGACAGTTTACGATTTCTTTATTAAACGTGCGCTCGATCAGTATTTTTATGATCTTTACTGGAAGTCGAGCTTCATTCTTGTCGGCACCCCCTCAGGAGTCACTCTTTCACCTGAGGGCGCTCAGCACGGTTGGAAGTCAGACATTCAGATACCAAATCAAATCACTTGGGAGCCCTTTTTCGTTCAAGAACTCGACTGGATTTTTAGTGACGCCGTAAAGCGCCATGTGCTGGATGACAATGCCGGTCGCTCGGGTGTTCTTATTCGCGGGGTCACACGTGGTATCGACCAAAAAGATATGATGAAATATCTGCGCCGCCAACGTCGCTATAAAGGCGAAGGGGCCCCTGAAGTATTGCACGCCACTGGTTACGCCTGGGAGAACGCCGTTGACGAGGCGAGCGTGCCCGCCGTTGACGACGCACAAATTTTGACTCAACTGCGCACGGATGTACTGGCAGGAGCCTACTATTTGATCGATTATCGCGGCTACGCAAATTACGAACCCGGCGACAATGTGGTTCACATATTTTCGATGGGCTCGATGACGACCGAAGCGATCGTAGCGTCAGAACAGCTTCTCGAGCGCGGCATCTATGCCAACGTCATTGTGGTGACAAGCCCCGATCTGCTGATCGGCAATCTTGGTGAGCTAAATGATTATCATCATTTGCGACAGGGCTTGCAGATCAACTCAACTTTGTATGTGACCCCGGTGCAAAACGGCCATCTCGAGGCACCCGAATTGGTTACAGTCGCTGGTCGACGCGTACCCATCGTCAGTGTGCACGATGGCGAACCCGGTTTGCTTGACAACATTGGCTCGCTGATTGGCGTACGCCATGAATGCTTGGCTGTACGCAAACACTCAAAATGCGGCCGCCCTGTTGATGTTTATCAATACCACCACATCGACGCGCCCTCGGTCGTTGAGGCCTGTGGCAAAGTTTTAAGCGAAACGGCGCTTGAAGAAGTGCGCGTGGCAAGCTCGGCTCTTGCAGCTTTGACGACGGGTCAGCCGCGACCTGATTGGCGGGAGCTGTGGCGCAAATCATCGCACTAAATTCAATTTTTGAACGCTCACCCGCGAAACACAAAAAGTTTCGCGAGGTCATCGTTTTTGTTCACCACTACGGCGGCAACAAGCACAGCTTTAGTCGCCACATCGAATGGGTCAATGAATTGGGCTTTGATGCCGTCACCTTCGATTTACCTCAAAAAAATCTATCGCAGCTCACTCGCCTGCCAATTAGCAAAGACTGGAATGTCGGTCTTCGCCACATTTGGGCCGAAAAAATTGAAGAAGTGCTCGGCAGCATGCCCGAGAGTAAAATAATGTATTCATTTTCGTTTCCGGGTGTTGCTGTTTTGTCAGCAATTGCCCGTCGGCACGCCATTGATGTTAAAGGTTGGGTCGCCGAAGGCGGGCCCTTCAAGCATCTGATGGTCGGCATAGAAAGTTTGCTTAAAGAAGAGAATGTCGAAACTGTTCTCGATGAACGCACCGATGGCAGACTCATCCGTGTGCTCAATTGGTCGGTGAAAAAAATTGGGTTCGCGCGAAAACTTTTAGCCGAAACCACCGGTCTTGCGTTTGGGCTTATTCATTATGATCGCGACGTCGACCAAGCGTTGAAAGTTTTGCCGACAGGCTTTCCGATTCTCAGTTTGCGCGGCGAGAAAGATGCTCTTGTTCAACCCTATATGATTGATGATTTTTTTGCCGCCGGCGCGGGCCACCTAAATCTACAAAAGGCACTTTTGCCCCACGCGGGCCATCTTCAGGGTTTTCGCACCGAAGGCGAACTTTATCGCCAGCTTGTTTCGGCTTTTCTCGTCGACCACTCCACTCGCGTGTAGTTATAGAAGTATAAAGGTATGATAGGGGTCAACGAGGCCGTCATTCGTGGTGCTCTCGATCTTCCAACCTCGGCGTTGATAGAATTCACAACCCTGCGTGTTTAACAACACACATTTGAGCCGAACCGGCAGGCCAAGAGCCTTCACCGCTCGATCTAAAAGCAAGCTGCCAAGGCCACTCTTCTGATATCGTGGGTCGACAAAAAGATGGTGAATGAATTTGTCTTTTTCATAGAGCGAGACAAAACCCATTATTCGGTCACCTTGGTTCGCAACAAAAATCGTTTCGCCCACCGTATCAGTTTCAAAATCTTCAAGTTTAAATAGATTGGGCGGGGCCCAAGTAAAGGCCGCTTTTCGCACTTCGAAATAGATGACCGCCAGTCGCGCGCGATCTTGTCGATTGGCCGCCCTTATGGTGATCATTTTTTCTTCGCCGGCTTTTTCTTGTGGTTTTTTTTCGCCGCGGGCGTTTTCTTATTCTTGCGAGGCTTGGTTAGGCTCTTCTCCACACCATACAGAGGGTTATCCACACGCAAGAGGCGAATCAGTTTTTGGGCCTCGTCTTCAAAAGCGTCACTTTCGAGAGGCAAATAGAGCCAGCTGTAAAGAATCGAATGCGACACTGTTGAGGGCAGGGCTCGTTGAATTTCGGCGTGCCGTTCGGGTCGCGAGGGGATCAAAAGGCCATTCCACGCGGGGTCGCTGCCTTCCATAATGACAAGAGAAATGCGACCGTGAAGGTAGACCGCAACCCCGCCAAACATACGTTTCGCCACGAAACTCGGCTGTTCGATCAACGGCCCAAGCAGCTCGCTGAGTGCGAATTTTTCGAGCCAGGGGTATTCTTCAAAGCGAGACATAAATTTAACTCAATCGTTGTGCGAGGGTCATACCTTCATAAGTCGGCAACATGATAGCGCGAAAGTTCGGGGCCATGGCGAGGGTCATATTGAAGTAGCGCATCGATTCGATCGCAGCTGGGCTGGTTTTTTGCCCCCGGTCTTCGCCAAGCATATGACCAAAGAGAAATGTATTGTCGCCGATAATAACGCCGCCAATTCGCACCGTTTGCATTGCCCAATCAAGATAGTGACGATAGCCCGGCTTGTCGGCATCGATAAATACCATATCAGGGGTCACCCCCAAGGTCGGCAGCAGGGCCCGCGCATCACCGTGACGAATGTCGATTTTATGGGCCACATTTGAAGCGGCCGCGTGCTCGCGGGCTCTTTCGTAATGCTCTTTGTTGTGCTCGATTGAAATAATACGGCTCTCGTTCGACAGAGCTTTCGCCATCCAGAGCGTCGAATAGCCATAAAGTGTGCCCACTTCGACGACGAGTTTAGGCGAGACGACTCCGACCAAAAACTGTAGAAACTTGCCTTCAGCAGCGCTGACGTTGACCCCAAACTTGTTATCGGCAAGCAACCGCTCGCGCACCCTCACCAAGTCTGCGTCTTCTTTCGCAAAGTGTTCGATAATATAGTCTTCGGTTTTTGTGCTTTCTTCTCGTGACATAAGCCCCCTTTCTAGCCAGTTTGGCGGCCGTTGTCATTGCGATTGCGCAACGAAATACGTAGAGTCGAATGATGATTAATCTGCTCATGTTTGATTTAGATGGCACCCTGTTTGAGACCGCTAATGGCATTCACAAGGCGGTCAACGCGTTAATGGCTGAGCGCCGCGAGCCACCTTTGAGTTATGAACTTGTTAGCTCATTTATCGGCTTTGGGCTTCACCGACTCATTCTGCAGCTCGATCAAGCTACGCAACACCGACTCGGCGATATACAAAAACTTGAAAGCGACTTTCACCGCCACTACAGATTAATATTTTTGCCCGAGAGCCATTTGTATGAAGGGGTGATTTCGTTTCTTGAAACCTGGCCCCATAAACTAGCGGTGGTGAGTAACAAAGACGAATTTTATGTGCGAGAGCTTGTCTCTAAATCCGAACTCAAAAAGTTTAACTGGAGCCACATTATCGGCGGCAACACCCTTCGCTATAAGAAGCCGCACCCCGAACCCTTGTACTCGGCCATGCAAGCCGCTGGAGTATCAGCCAACACGACTTTGATGATTGGCGACGGCCTACCCGACATCCAGTCAGCCCAACGGGCTAAAGTCCGGTCGGTTGCCATCAGTTTTGGTTATACGACTATATCTGAGCTTATACAGGCCGGAGCCGATTGCCGCCTCGATAGTTACAAAGATTTGCCTAAAGTCATAGAATATTTCTGCTAGAATTAATTCTAGCTTCAGACTGGCAATTTTGAAATGAGAGGGGCGAAATGAGCGAACCACTTTTAAAAGTCGAAAACCTAAAAATAGATTTTAAAACTGAAAATACGATTATTGAGGCAGTTCGCGGGATCTCATTCAACATCGCCCCTGGGCAAACTGTTGGCCTTGTTGGCGAATCAGGCTCGGGCAAAAGCGTCACCTCACTCGCCATTATGCGCCTCATTGCCAACCCCCCGGGTAAAATCACCGGTGGCAGTATTTCGTACCGTGGCCAAGACCTTTTAAAGCTTTCTGAAAAAAAGATGCGCGAAGTTCGTGGTTGCAAAATCTCGATGATTTTTCAAGAACCGATGACAAGCCTCAACCCGGTTTTCACTATCGGCGATCAGATTTCCGAAGTTCTTATGTTGCATAAAAAAATGAGCCGAAACAAAGCGACAGAGAGGACTCTCGAACTTCTTGAACAAGTTGGCATCCCTGACCCGGCGAAACGAATTAATGCTTACCCGCATGAAATGTCGGGCGGCCAACGACAGCGTGTGATGATTGCGATGGCGATCGCCTGTGAGCCCGATCTTCTGATTGCCGATGAGCCCACAACGGCGCTCGACGTGACGATTCAAAAACAGATCCTTGATCTCATTTCTTCGCTACAGAAAAAATACGGGATGAGCGTTCTATTTATTACCCATGACCTTGGGGTTATCGGCGACATAGCCGACCATGTGGTCGTGATGTACAAAGGCGAAATTGTCGAGCAAGGCCCGAAAGAACAAATTTTTCGAGAGGCCAAGCACCCATACACGAAAGGCCTCATCGCCTGCCGACCATCACTTGATAAGAGCCCGCGACGGCTACCGACCATCACTGATTTTATGACCGAAGACGGCCGAGAGAAGAGCTTCGATAAATCAAAACTTTTTATCGAAAAAGCCGCGCGACCGATCACTGAGAAAAACCCGGTGGTCATGGAAATTAAGAATATTCGAAAACACTTTGCGATTGAAAAAAGTATGTTTGGGCGCACCACCGCTTGGGTGAAGGCCGTCGACGACGTTTCGCTTCAAGTGCGGCGTGGGCGCACGCTGGGCCTGGTCGGCGAATCTGGCTGCGGTAAAACAACTCTGGGCCGAACGATACTGAGACTGGTCGAGCCCACGGCCGGCGAGATTATTTATAACGGCCGCGATATAACACATATTGGTTCGCGCGAGATGCGCGAATTGCGCCGAAAGATTCAAATTATTTTTCAAGACCCCTATGCCTCTTTGAACCCCCGCATGACGATCGGCTCCACTTTGATTGAGCCACTTATCATTCACAATTTGGGCGGCAACAAGACCGAACGCATCGCCCGGGCCACGGCCTTGATGAAGCGAGTCGGCCTTGACCCTTCGATGCTGAACCGCTATCCGCACGAATTTTCGGGTGGCCAACGTCAACGCATATGCATTGCTCGAGCCCTGGCCGTTGAGCCTGAGTTTATTGTTTGCGACGAATCTGTATCAGCTCTAGATGTTTCGGTTCAGGCGCAAATCTTAAACCTCTTACTCGACCTGCAAGAAGACCTCGGCCTCACCTATATTTTTATTTCTCACGATCTTGCGGTGGTAAAATACATTTCTGACGAGGTTGCCGTAATGAACAACGGTGTCATCGTCGAGAAAGCCAACGCGGTCGACATCTATAAAAACCCGCAGCACGATTACACGCGTAAGTTATTAAGCGCTATACCGAAGGGCATTTCATTACGGCTTTAGGTTAATTCGGGCGAGGCTGTGGAGTAACCGGACGATTCGAGGCGGCAGCACTTTGAAGATCTGAAAGCATTTGACGGCCCAGGCAAAAGAAAATCTTGTCGAGAGGCCCTCGGTGCAAACCCGCCATATTCAAAAAGATAAGACCCGATAGCAATTCGATTTTTGCCCAGTTAAAACCTGCGGCCTCGACAAATTTTCGAAGAATCGAAATCAACTCTGTCTTTTGGGCTAGCATCGGAAGTGAGAATTCAATCGCCTGAACCGATTCGTTAAATTTAAAATGCCCAGCCCTCACCTGCTCGAGATCGACCAATAAGCCAGAATAAAGTTTGGCAAAATCGTAGTAAAGATCACCAAACGCTTTGGCGCCGCCAAAATCGTGTCGCCAATCAATTAATTTAAAGCTGTCGGTTTTTTCGCGATAAATAATATTTGCAAACTGCAAATCGCCATGAATAAAGGTCGCCTCGATATTGGTAAGCTCATGCCACTGAATATTTCGCAGTAAATCGGCAGCAGATTCACAAAAGTGACCTTGTACAGAGCCCGCCGAGTTAAAATTCGGATTATTTTTTAAAAAGTTTGCCACTCGCTGGTAGGTTTTTTCGTAGTAGAACTTAAGGCCGTTCTCGATACGCTCTTCACGCCTGACTTCAACGGGCTGCCATAAGGTATCGCGAAGCCAATTTAGTAATCTCGAAAATCGTTCGACACTATACGCCTGGTAAAAATTAACCCCAGGCTCAAAATCGTAACTATAGAAATGGGCGCGCTGTCCGATAATTTTCGGAAACACGGAGGTGTTCATTCTCGAGCGCTCAACACGGTCACGGACAATTCTATCGTCGGCGAAAAACTTGATGACCCGCCCTTCAGCAAAATAAATAAACTCGTCACGCTTTTCAAAACAATCGAGTGCCATTTTTTCGCGAGCCGCTTGGTAGAGTTCAAAGCGCCCTACATCTAGCCACGAATTAATCTCGTGACTCTCGAGAGTTGAATTTTTGATGATCGCCTCAAACCCCGCCAGCAACTCACACTCTTTTGATTTTGAATCGCCCGCGAGACCAGCGAAGAAGTGAGCCCAATCTTTTATGTGGGCAAGCCCAATAAACGCGCGGTGATTTTCGGGCTTCACCGATTTTTTATTCACGATGGCCGTACCGCGCCGACCGTCTATTTCTAAATTACAATAATGCCGACTCTCTTCTTCAGAAACTTTGAAGGTGCCGAGCCAATTGCCTTGGTCATTTAGCGGCTCACTCCACAACGTATCGGCGCAGGTGAGATAAAAGGGCTCGTGCAGAAGATCGCGAGCACAGTAGGCCGAATAACCAGGGCCCGAGCCGGGCCCATCGAAACGATCGACCTCGACATATTGAACACGAAGATTCGGGTGCGCCAACTCAACGTAGCTTCGAATATGATCGGCTTTGTGGCCGACAGAAATGATAAACTCGTGTTGAGCCGTAAACTGCTCAAAAATGCGCGTCAGAATGGCCTTATGGCCAAGAGGCAAAAGGGCCTTGTGGGTGGTCTCGGCATAATCACCCATTCGCGTGCCGCGGCCCGCAGCTAAAATAAGTACCTTTTTTGTCGTCATTTACAAAAAATAGGCTAACAAAAAAGTTGCCGTGGGGCCACCCCCAATTTAGGCTTTCAGAATGGTCAAAATTGAACCCAAAATATGCCTCATGATACCGACCTACCGCGTAGCAAAGTACGTTGGATCGGTCTTAAATAGGCTCCCACAGCAGGCGATCGATCGAGTGTCACACATTCTGATCGTCGATAACGCAAGCGACGACGATACAGTCGCGGTGGTTCAGAAAGTCATTAAAGAGCGAAACCTGACCAAAGCCCAAGTACTTTCGAATGAGCGCAATTATATGCTTGGTGGCTCGACGGTTATTGCCATTGATTGGGCCCTTAAACAGGGCTGTGATTTTCTCGTTTGTATGCATAGCGATGGTCAAGCCGACCCTGATGATCTTGAGAAACTTATGTTTCTGTCGACCCCTGAAATCGATCTCGTGCTGGGCAGCCGCCTTCTCGCCACTAGCCGGGTCGCGAAGTATTCTCTCGTGCGGCTTTTGGGTAACAAATTTTTTAGTCTTTTACAGCGCTGGATTATTGGCGCTGACGTTCGGGATATTGGGGCCTTCATTTCGTTTAATCTTAAAACAATTTCTGAACTTCCGTGGGTGCAAATACCCGCTGACATGAGCTATCAGCCACTGCTGATATTAACCGCGTTCAAGAAAAGAAAAATTCGTTATGTTGAGGTGCCTATCACCTGGGGCGCCGTTGCCGGCGATAATGTGAACCCCTGGCGTTACGGGCTGATCTTTTTGCGTCGGTTGATTTTGTTTGCGCTCAATCGCATTCCGCTAACTAACGCCAAACTTTCTGACTTTCGATATCGAGAGCTGGGCTCAATTCGCCCTCCCACCGAGAGATTGCCAGAGTCGCAACCCCGTTACCCACAAAGTTCGTCAACGCGCGCGCCTCTGACATAAAGCGATCGACCCCGAGAATCAGAGCGAGGCCCGCAACTGGCACTTCAGGCACGACGGCCAGAGTCGCGGCCAGAGTCACAAAACCGGCACCCGTGACCCCCGACGCGCCTTTTGATGTCAACATCGCAACCCCTAGAATGGTCAGCTGTTGAGTGAGAGACAAGTCGATGTTCATCGCTTGAGCAATAAACAGGGCCGCCATAGTCAGATAAATATTGGTGCCGTCGAGATTAAACGAATAGCCTGCTGGAACGACCAGCCCAACCACCGAGCGCGGGCAGCCGAGAGTTTCTAGTTTTTTCATCAATTGCGCTAGAGCACTTTCGGACGATGAAGTGCCGAGAACCAAAATGAGTTCGTGACGAATAAAATAAAGAAATCGAAGAATGCTAAAGCCTGAGGCGCGAGCAACGGTGCCTAAAACAACAAGAATAAAAATACCACAGGTGAGATAGAAGCAACCCATGAGGGCGGCCAGCGGCATTAGGGCTCGAAGACCAAATTTGCCGACTGTAAATGCCATGGCTCCACCGGCCCCAAGAGGCGCCAAGTACATTATGGTTTTTAGAATTGTAAAAAAAATCTCAAGAGTTGAATCGAGAAAATGGCGAACAGCCGCCCCTCGTTCGCGCAATTGCGAAAGCCCAAAGCCGAAAAGAATCGCCAGCAAAAGAATTTGTAGTAAATCGCCAGAGCCACTGAAGGCATCGAAAAATGTTTTTGGTATAAGACGAAGAATTAAATCGCGAACGCCCCCACCGAAACCACCAATTTCATTTGCCGTCTTTTGAAAGCCGGCAACGACTGAAGTATCGAGGGCTGCGGAGTTGATATTGAATCCGCGGCCCGGCCTCAAAATATTCATTACAACAAGACCAATGATCAGCGCCATCGTCGAAAGCACTTCAAAATAGACTATCGCTTTGAGGCCGACACGCCCGACTTTTTTCATATCGCCCGCGCCCGCAATGCCGAGAGCCACGGTGCAGAATATGATCGGCCCAATCAGCATTTTTACCAATGCGATGAAACCGTCACCTAACGGTTTAAGTTCAATGGCGGCACCCGGAGCAAAATGACCAATGGCCACCCCAATTACAATGGCGACAACAACCCAAAAGTAGAGATGGCGTATAAGCGATTTAAACATCAAATTAAGAATGACATCGACGTAACGCCAACGCAAGCCGAGATCAGAGGCGTTGCTTCGAGCTGCTAATTAGTGATATGACGAAGTTTCAAATGACCATGGGGGGAGCCATAATGAAAATGTTTACAAGATCTATTTCTATCGGCGCACTTACAATTTGCGCACTCTTTTTGCTCTCAATGGCTTTTTCTTGGAGCGCGCGAGCCGATGAGCCGCTCGAGGCGCGAGATGTGCTTCTCAGTAAGGGCTTTCGCCCAGTCATGACCGGCTCATTGCTTCGCGCTGGCAATATGCCCGCTGAGCACTCGCTGAATTGGCCGGTTCAGTTTCAAGACGCCCAACATTCAATTGGCAATTCGATGACCGAATTTCAACCTTTTGGCTCGCCCTACTTTCATGGGGGCTGCGACTTGCGCACCAAAGCCGAAGAAAATATTTTAGCCCCCGTTAGTGGGCACCTCGAGGCGGGCCATTACAGTTACAACAATCGCGATGATGGTTCTCTCGAGAAATTCTGGTTACCCTGGCCCCAGAGCGGAAATAGGATGTACTTCGAAGTTGCTATTGTCGCCGACGATGGCACTCGCTACGAAATGCATCACGTTGATCGCGATTCGCTGCCACAAAACATTATCGACCAGCTCAATAAGGGCGGCGCCCGAGTCGAAGCTGGCACCTTGCTTGGGCACGTAATCACTTGGCCCGATGGTGACTATCACCACACTCATTACAATATAATTTTACCCAGCGGTATTCGCGTAAACCCCGAGTATGCATCAACTGCGATCGCCGATCATTTGCCGCCTCAAATTTTGGGCGCTTACGCGGTGTTGGCTAACGGAAGCACAATCGAATACTCGGGCGGCGCTCTTGATAAAACCACCACAGAAATCGTTGTCGACGTCGTCGATAAACTTGACGATAACGTTTACGAGCATCCGCCAACTCTTATAGCCCTTCACTTTGCCGCAGGGGCCGATACCCGTTGGGACTTTCGCCAAACACTTTCTGGAGCCGACGGAAAGTTTCCGCCAATCTGGGATTTCTTTGCCGCCTCGATTAGCTCAACTAGCGGCCAATCTTCTTCAACCGAAGGCGGCTACGGCACAGGGCACTCACTCGTTCGCCTGAAAATACCCGCCGGCGCAAACGGCGAATTTAATATTCAAATCGGCGATAATGCCGGAAATCTAACTGAACTAAAGGGCTCTCTCTAACTCAAGAGAGCTCCGCGGCGATTGGCTTAGACACCCCACGGCTGAGTGTCGTGAAATTTATTGTAATCAATCGTGCGTCGACCCTGATCATTGATACCTAAAATATCGACAAACCTATGAGACCAACGAATCTCTTCAGCGATATAAGAATTTCGTGCGAAAATCTCTTGTGAGAAAGTTTCATCGACGCCGCGAAAGGTAATGAGTATTTCAGCTTGATCTTCAATTAGGTCGTCAGGTGTTTTACCAAATAACGGGCTGAGTTGATCGACCGGGTGAATGATCGTCCAGGTCAAAGAGAAAATGGGCGTATGATTTCGTTCGAGCTTCATCTCTTCAAAGCGACGCATAACCTCGCCCTCTTTGGTGGTCTTTGTCGAAAGATAGGTCATGGTCACCGTGCCCTCAAGAATCTGGTTGTCGCGCTCGTTGGCAAGCCTCAACATCATCACATCGCGCCCGTCTCTCTTCGTGATCGCTGCGACTTGGCTAAACATTATCTTTGCCGTTGGCTTCGCCAAACGACCGAAAATGACCCCTGAACCTACAGCAAAACCGATGAGGCCCACAAACGCTTCAAGCGACGCGACAAGATTTGCCGCCATCGTTTTGGGCGCCATCACGCCATAGCCGATGGTGGCCATTGTTTGTACGCTAAAGAAAAAATAATCGATAAACCCGCCGTTGACGTTCGCTATGCCGTCGGGCAACAAATAGTAAATCACCGCAAATGTAAGATTCGAAAATAAAAAACCAGAGAAGATAAACGCAATGAGTTGCCACCACTCGCGATTCATAAGCGAATGAAAAGCGTCGCCAAACAACGAGCCCTCATTGCGTCCTATTTTCTCGATGGTGTTCGTGCGTTGTCTTTGGATTATTCGTGGTACCGAAGCTCGAGTGTGGTGAGAAATATGAGTGGGGGCATGGTGCGCTGGTTTCTTTTTCATACAGAGACTCACTTGAAGGTGTTTAGTGTCGGGCTATTTCGCGCGGCCGACATTATCGCCCTGTTATCATGTCGCGCGTCGCGCTCAAAATCAACGACCACGATTGCTTTCAACAGCCGCTCGCACTAAGTTGTTCAGAGCCCAATATACTGAGGAGACTGCACGTGGACCAAATAACTCTCACGGTTGCCGATGGCACGAAAATGAATGCCTTCGTATCGATGCCGGAGAAAAAAACTTCGACGGCCATTATCATTCTGCAAGAGGCCTTCGGGGTCAATAACCACATCAAGGGGCTGACCACGCGGTTTGCAAACGAAGGCTATATTGCCATCGCACCTGAGCTCTATCACCGCACGGCCCCGCCTGGGCACACCTGTGGTTATACAGAATTTCAATCGATGATGCCGCATTTTACGGCCATGAACGAAATGGGTTTTCAACAAGACGTCCAGGCCTGCTACGATTGGCTTCAGAAAACACAGCGAGCACAATCGGTAGCGGCCATCGGTTATTGCATGGGTGGCCGCGTGGCTTTTGTCGCCAATGCGAGTGTGCCGCTTAGTTGCGCCATTTCATACTATGGCGGCCGCATTGCGCCAGGCAATTTGAACTTAGCTGCGGCCCAAAATTCCCCGCTCCTATTTTTCTGGGGCGGCCTCGATAAGCATATCCCGCCAGAGCAAATACAGAGCGTAAATCAAGCCCTCACGAGCGCGAAGAAGAAATTTACTTGCGTTGAGATTTCTGATGCCGACCATGGGTTCTTTTGCGAAGAACGCCCCAGTTACAACGAAGAGGCGTCTCGACAGTCATGGGCTCTTACGCTTCAGTTTTTGAAAGATCACAACTCACCTCGATAGAATTTTAGGTTTTAACAAAAGTGGCGATTGAATTTTATGAGTAGAAAATCAGCCTTGCGTCGGCACCCCCGTTTTGGGCTCATCTTGAGCTCTTTGATCGGCATTACAATCGCACACGCGGATGATTTTAAAAGCGAAGCCGCCTTGCCCGAGCCAGAAGCCACACCCGTCGTTATCGACCGCACTGACATCACCAGAAAATTACAATTTTTAGTTTATTACCCACACCAAAATGAATTTGTGTTTACTGCGAATACTCAAGCACCAATAGACGCCAAGAGCACGACAACGGACAGCCTGGGCATTCAAACAAAATCATCGTCGACGAACTACAGCCAACTCACGTTAGCTTTAGCCGCGGCGCTCGATGATCGCTACCGTGTCGGCCTCTCCGCGACCGAACTTTTCTCACAGACCACTGTAACCAATGACCGCATAACCTCTACCACCAATACAGACAAAGCCAACGGACCCTCTTGCCCGCAGTTTTCATTTACTTACCGGGCAGTAAATAATCGTGCCAATAATATATTTGCGGATATTAGTTTCTCTTTTATCCCCCAGATGGCCATTCATAAAGCCGCGACGGCCAATCAGGTGGGTGATAATTGGGCGACGTCGTGGAGCACGTCCCTCAATTTTCCGTTCTATTGGGTGCACCGACGCCATGAATTTGAAATAGAGCCGCAGGCCACCTACCATTTTAGTGGAGAATCGCAAGGCCCATCACTTGTTAGCACTTTCGAACTTAGTGACTACTGGACAGGCGCACTGCTATTCGCCGATCGCTATCACATTACGAGCTTGATGCACATTGAACCGATGCTAACTCTGAACTTTCCAAACCGATCTAATATTACGAATCTAAATACAAATATAGACACGAACACCAGCAACAGCCTTCAGTTAATTTATCAGATTCAACTCGGCTATTTGTTGAACAAAGTGTGGTTGGTCAATTTGACCGTCGCCTACTCAAGCGGCACGCGTACGGTGACACCGTCGAACGCCTCGCCCAGCGAAGTTGACACCAAATCAACTCTCGCCACCCTGGGCACCCGTTTTGCCTTTTAGCAGTTGGCGTCTTAGCCATTGACCAATGTCGAACCAATGTTTTTAATACCTGAAATAGCGGGGCCCCCATGTCGATGAGCTTAAATCTCTGGCTTGAATACATTTTGCGTTTTTCACATCTCGTCGCTGGCATTGCTTGGATTGGCAGTTCGTTCTATTTTATATGGCTCGACAGTTCGTTTGTTGCCCCAGAAACCCCGCGCAAAAATGTCGAGGGTGAAGTGTTTATGGTGCACGGCGGGTTCTATTATCAAGTTGAAAAACGAAAGATATTTCCGGGTGAAATCCCGAAAACACTGCACTGGTTTAAATGGGAGGCCACGCTCACCCTGCTCACCGGCTTTTGCCTTCTGATTTTTCTATATTATTTAAACGGCGCAACCCTTCTGGTCGATTCGTCGATCAGGGCCTGGACGCAAACGCAGGCCATCTCACTAAGTCTCGGTATCATCGCGGCCGCGTGGGTAATCTATGATCTTATCTGGAATGCTAATTTGGTTCGGTCCAAAACTTTAAGCCTCGTCTTATCGGTTATATTTTTTAGTGCCTTAACTGTTCTCAATTTTAGTATTTTTAGTGGGCGCGGGGCCTACATGCAAACGGGCGTGATCTTCGGCACGCTTATGTTGCTAAACGTTTGGATTCGCATTCTACCAGGTCAAAGCAAGATGCTTAAAGAGGCCCAAGCTGGCCAAATACCCGACTATAGCGTGAGTCTGAAATCAAAAGTGCGCTCGGTGCATAACACTTATTTTATTTTTCCGGTGCTGTTCATCATGTTGAGCAATCACTTTCCGACAATTTACAATCACTCGCACAACTTAGTAATGCTTATCTGCCTAGCTATTTCAGGCGCGCTAATACGCCATGCGATGGTCACTAAATTACCACGCGAGCGCTGGGTGCTTTTGCCGGCAGCCATTGGCTTCGCGTTTTTGGTTTTTATCACGGCACAAACACCCGAATTGCCGCCCGCACCCGAAATGGTTGGCTTTCAACAGGTAAAGGCCATCATTGCTAACCGTTGCCAGACCTGCCACAGCCCTAATCCGACTGACGACACTTTCAAAGTGGCCCCCAAAGGGATTGTTTTTGAAAATGAGGCTCAAGTTCGCGCCCTCGCCGACAAAATTCATGTTCAAGTGGTGGTCGGCCGAACCATGCCTCTCGGCAATAAAACACTTATGACTGACGAAGAGCGGGCTATAATTAATCAGTGGTTAATTCAATAGACCCTGATGCGATTGACACCGCCATCGGGGTAGGTGCAAACGCGAATTTTATCAATCTTGGCCCGATTGGTAATTTGAAAAGACTTTTGATTGCCAGCAAAGGCCTTAACGTTTGTCTTTGCCACAAGTTGACGCCATTTATTATTCACAAACCCTTCGACGCTCACAAATTTCGGGTTGTTGTTTACAAAGAACTGAAAATCAAAAACGATTCGTCGAATCGCAATTTTTTTACCCAGCTTTAAAATAACTTCTTCGAAATGCCCGGTTTCGCGACTGCGGGCTGACTCTAAACCGTCGAACATGTTGATCGCTGGGTAGGGTGAGATCACCTGCGCGGCTGGCCCATAGTGCTCGTTGGTGGCTCTTACCACAATGCCACCGAAGGCTCGCGAAGCAAAATCAACCGACTTGCCCTTCACTCGTTTAAAGTTCTGCGCCAATTCACCCTTGCTCGGAGAATACGGTATTACAAGCGGCTTTTTAGTCTTCGGTATCTCGCCCTTAAAACGAATACATTTTGCTGCCGTTTCTTCGCGAAATTGCGACTTAATTTTCGCCGGCAGATCTTCGTAAAGGCCAATTCGCGACAACCCGCCGTCAGGTGCCATTTCGACCTTTATTTGCGAATACTCGGCGAGCGATTCTTCGAGCTTAATCTGCAAAAGCGAATGGCCCTGCAATTTGGTCTTTGGCAAAATCTCAACCCAAGGGTCAGACCAATTTTCACGACCTAACACCCGCACGTATTCAGGGTGGTTGCCGTCATGATACTGCGTCGATAGCGAAATAAAATTAATCAATGCGGGCTTAGTAAGTCGAAAAACCAAAACATCAAAATCGTTCTCGTTGTGGCGAGCGGACTCCCAACTATCCATGATTTTGCCTTGGCTGCCAAAAAGTTCTGGGTCAAAAATTGGCAAATGATCACTCAATAAATTTTCGGCTCGAGCGAATTTTTGGTCGTTAACTGAAATAATTTCTGCGCCGACGGCCAGATTGTACTCCGCCAGCGGGTCGAGAGGGCCCTTATCGACGATCGCCTCTGGCAATGTTCGCTCGAAGGCATCAAAAATGAGTTTCTTATAGCCAAGATTAACGATTTGCTCTTGTTCAATATTCTTATACTGAAAGGCCGAACTGAATTTATCAAAATCTATGCCGCGAATATCTAGATTCTTTAGAATTACCTGAGCGGCTTCTGCAATAAATAATACGCCTCGGTTATCGGCATTGCATAAAATCACGAGGCCCTTGCCGCTGTCTGGCCCAGCCACGACATGCACAAAAAGCGCGCGAAAACCTTCGTTTGCACCTTGATGAATGGCCACACGATTTGGGCCCGCTTCAGCAATAAAAACGCCGAGGCCCATCGCCGCGCCCATAAAATCATAACCGCCGCGATAGACGCCGTGTAACATTTCAACGCCTACGTCGTGAGTCAACCCAGCACAGCCCTGAAGCCCACTGCGCGCCTTGGTCAGCAACTCTAAGAAATCAGCAACACCTTTAGCTGTGCCCATCGCCCCTGCTGCAAAGGCTGGGAACATATTTCTGCCGCCAACGACTTTTTCGCCGCCGTCGAAATATCCTGGAGCATATTCGATGTTCTTTTTCGATTTTTGCTTAAAACTAATTTCACTCAAACCAAGTTTTGAAAAATAGGCCTTGGTGAGCTCTTGAATTGATTTTTTCTCAAGCGATTCGATCAAATGCTCGAGAACAATAAAACCCCCGCCCGAATATTTAAAGGTCTTACCTGGCTCATTGAGCATTCTAATTTCACCGAGCCAATTCTGAATCGACGGCATTTCGAGCTGCGCACTGACGCCGGTCACGTAATGCATATTGAGCGCGGTGTGATTCAGTAGATGCAGAATCTGCACGTCATCAGCCCCTTCAACACCCGTGTCAGCTGCTATTCGAAACTTCGATTTCGTCTGCCCAAATAAAGCGTTAACCGATGTCGTGAGCGAAATGCCTTTACGATCGAAGTAATCGATCGCGAAAGCCGTGGCCAGCGGTTTACTGAGTGAGGCAAGCTCAAACCAAGTCGATTCGCTTGCCTCACCGAACCCAAAACTTTGAACGCCAAGACCACAATTGATGGCGAGACTCACCGAATTGATGTTATGGCGCTCGCGCAGGGCCTCGATCGATTCGACTAAACTGTCGAGGCGGTGTTGTTGCATTCGAGAAAGAGCAATGTCGGCTAGCGCTCGTGCCGCGGTTTTGATTTCAATATCGCGTTTGCCGCCAGCGCGTTTTTTAAGCGCCGCCAACAGCTCGGTTGATGACTTGCCCTTTGCCGATATTAAAAATTTAAACCCAAATTTTTCTTGATACTTCTGGCCGAGCAGCAACAAATTCTGTCGCACGCTTTCGTCGTCTGAAAGCACCTGAGATTGCTCGGCTTGAGCACGTCGGTCGAGAGTGCTTTTGCCTTCGCCAATATTGCCATGAAAGGCCGCCGCCTCATTGATTTCCTTGACCGTAAAGCTAGAGACCAATTTTTCTGCAAGCTTAAGGTCTTGGGCGGCTAGCCGGGCCATTGTTGAGGCAAATTTCTGGCAACCGCAGGCCTCGAAGTAGTAATTGAATTTCTCTATGTAAGCCGACAAAACAAACTTATTGGGGTCAAGCTCACAGACGGCCCGCCAGGGGTCATGGGCCTCTCTAATTTTTTCAACTGTAAATGGCAAGAGAAGCTCTGTGGCAAACTCTGGTGGTTTACGGTCGGTCATCAATTGCAGCATGAGCCGCATGGCCACCGGGTACCATTTTTCAGTTTTTTCACTCCACTTCACTTGTACGATTTTCTTCTGATTCGAAAGATCTTTTCGAATAAAGAGCATTTCTTCGTGCACGATGCGCAAAAAATCGTCGAGGGCGAACCGTTTGTGATAGATTTCGTGCCAGACTTCCCACCGAGAACGCTCAGCCGTAGCTAAATCGTCCATGACCCTTACCGCGACACCATTTATTGACGAAGGCAGGGCCACGCAGCCATTGCCAGAAAGCCAATCAGTCAAATATTGCAGAGATTGAAAAACATTAAACCGAATTTCGTCGGGGTGATTATTTGCAATAAAATCAGATTCTTTAATGTCGGCGACGATCAGCGAACGAACATAATTTGGGTCAGCTGAATCAAGGCCCTCAATGTCTTTGGCCGAAATACACTTCAAAATTTCTTTGTGATGCTTTTTGTCTAGTAGCGATTGCACAAGCTCAATCAACGGATCTTTATTTTTGGCCTGATACGACTTCCAGGCCTCAACGAGAGCAATCCCTAGGCGTACAAAGTCAGGGTGCGCGACCCAAAACCCAGTCAGGTCGCGCTTGAGTTGAGTAATAACGTCTTTGATAAAACCTTTGAGCGTCATCTGAAATGACGAAGACATTAGATCGCCGTCGAGAGGCAGAATGCCGTACATACCACCGACCTTGATGCCCCCACGCGAGCCGACGACATCAGCCAAGAGAAGATGCGAGGCCTTGATATATTTTATGACGATATCAGGGTCGGCCTTCACCGGTATTCTATAATGATGATCTTCTTTAAAAAGTCTCGCTGTTGAAGCCAGATAATCGTGCCATCCTAAAGAAGCGCCGACGAAATAGGGGTGAAGCGCATCGATTATTTCGTGGGTACGTAAAATGGCGCGCGGGTTTTCTAATACAATCATCAGCCGCACTGAACCCAAAACATATTTTGGATGAAGATTCTTGATCATCTTCTCAGCAGTTGAAACCATTTTGTGTATATAGCGTGCCTCTTCTTCGTTCTCGAGTTTTGGCACGTAAAAAACTAAAGATGTTTCGTTGTGCCAATTTTTAAAAAGATGGAGGGCGAAATCATAGAGATGTAGCGGGATCGGGCTTTTTTCTAAAAACAAAAACGTGCAGGGCAGCGCCAAGCCTGGAAACCGCTTGATAGGCATCGCTAGGTGATCTTTTGCAAGTTCATACTTTTTCTGAGCGTCGTTGACGACAATCGACTTGTCGAAACAGGCCGTAAGATTTAACCCGGCATCGACTAAATCAGCGCGAAGCGGTGTTTTCGAGTCTTCGTCGTCCGCACCCCACATAGGGCCGACGCTACTGTCTTTCAAAATCTCGCTTACGATCGCGGGTTCGCCAATTATTTTTCGATGGTAGGCGTTCATGGCATTAACTGCCATTTTCGCACTATCGGGTGGGCCAAAAAGCGTAACATGTGGGCCCTTCAAAAAACTCGGCACTGGGGCAATGGCCTTGCCCCCGCGACTTGCATAACCCTTTGTGAGAGGCCCAATAACAACCCGACCCTTTGAATCTTCAAGGCCAATCACCGTTTTATAATCCGAATCAAGAATATCTCGGCCCAATTCGTCGTTAAACTGGCTGCAGGCCTTCACTCGCTCATCAAGAAACTTGCGATCAATTTCTCTTTGAAGCAATACAGCTTTAAGATCGTCTCTTATCGCGACATAGAGTTCTGACAAAAACTGCAGCGAGGCTTTGGACTCTAAACCACCGCCTTGGCCCACTTCAACCAACCCCTCGACCCCTGAAACCGGCGTCGCCTCTTCTAATAAATGAGTCGCAAGCGCTGGCGAAATAAAATCGTGGTAGTAGCGAATATCAAAAAAGGGGTTCACAGGTTTTTTCAAAAACTAACTGCCTCGGTAAGTGCTGTAGCCGAATGAATTGAGTAAAAGCGGAATGTGATACTTTCGTTTCGTATCTGAGATTTTAAATGTAACGGGCGCCACCGTAAAAAACGGCGCCAGTTTCATTTTTAAAAAATAGTCTTCAATTTTAAAGGTCAGGCGGTATTCGCCCGTCGCCGCCGCTATGTCGAACTGGATGCGGCCATCCGCATTGGTCGCCGATTCTTTAACCGTTTGCCAATCATCGCCCGCTTTTTTTTCAAGCTCGACCATAACCCCGCTGGCCGGCTGGCCAAGATTCAAATCTAAGATGTGCGTGCTAATCATATAAACCTCTTTCGATGCGAAAACTGCTTTGATCTCTGACGGCTAAAAGTTGCGCGCAAATACTAATGGCAATTTCATTTGGAGTATTATTGCCAATGGGCAAACCAAGCGGGCAGACCAATTTCTGCAGCAAATCTGGGTTGGCACCAAGAGCGAGAAGTTCAGCCTTAATTTTTTTAGCCTTAACATCGGAACCTATCACCCCGATAAAAGAAAAATCAGTGAACCGCTTAAACGCCGCACTCAACACCGGGACATCAAAGCCATGACCCTGTGTCAGGCTTAAGAGGTAACTGCCAGAAGGCAAATTCGCTACTTCGCTGCCCATCTGGGCTGATAATTTTTTATCAATATTTGCCGAACTTGGCAGCCGCTCGAGCCACTCCGCACGAGGGTCAAAAACTGAAACATGACAAGACCAGGTCGCCAAGACCCGACAAAGCTCTTGCGCTACATGGCCAGCGCCAAAAACTGAAATATGCCAACCTACTGATTTACTAATATCAAAAAACATTGTGACCTCGCCGCCGCAAGACATACCGATGTCTTTTTGCAAATTCCAAGTCTGGGCGTGAGGGTCTTGCTGACCGCTTAACAAATTCTGCGCATATTGAATCGAATGGGCTTCGATTTTACCGCCACCAACAGTGCCCCAATAGAGCCCGCTTGTGGTCACCAGCATCTTTGCCCCTGCCACTTGCGGAACACTGCCCCTAAGACCCATTAAGGTCACCAGTACAAATGACTGCCGCGAGTTCTGTAGTTCTTGAATTTTCTCAGCGAGCTGCAACATCTGAACCCTTTAATTTAGTGAAAATCTGCTCCTGCGTAGCCGGCAGATTTAAGGCAATAGGTTTGTCCGTACCATATTGCAAAGCATTTTTAGCCGCTGCCCAAACAGAAATCCCTAAAAGCAGCGGCGGCTCACCTACGGCTTTGCTACCCCTGACATTTTTCTTATTGAGTGCGTTATCGATAAGATGGCAATTAAAAACTCGCGGTATGTCATGAACACTTGGGATTTTGTAGGTGCTCGGCGAGCACGTCACCAAGCGGCCCTCTTTGTAAAACAGATTTTCTGTGGTGACCCAACCCATCCCCTGCACGAACCCGCCAGTCACCTGCCCGAGGTCGATCGCTTCATTGATGGGTCGACCGAGATCCATATAGAGTTCTGTTCGTAAAACTTTGAGCTCGCCTGTATAGCGATCGATCGAAACTTCGCTCGCGGCGACCCCATTTGTGAAGTAGAAAAATGGCGTGCCTTGGCCCGCGTCTTTGTCGAAAAATATGCCCGGGTACTTAAAATGACCCTGTGCCGTTAGTGGCACGCGATTGAGGTAAGCCTCTTGAAGTAAATCTTGAAACGATATTTTAAGTTTTGGCGACTTCTTACTCGCTACGAAACCATTTTCAAAAATAATGTTCTCATCCACAGCAATTTTACTGATATCAATTTCGGCGACATTGCCCGTGCCAGCCACTTTTCGCCCGCGATTTTCTACAGGCCGGGCAAAAACCGCCTGAGCGACGCGATTCAGATTCTCTTTGATCGCGTTGCTGGCGTTAAGTGCCGCCTGACCATTAATATCACTGCCGCTTGACGCCGCCGTCGCTGACGTATTGGGGTTTTTTTCTGTTGAAGTCGGCATAACCCGAACATCGCCCGCAGAAATTGAAAAACACTCAGCGACAATTTGAGCAATCTTGGTATTAACGCCTTGGCCCATCTCTGTGGCCCCAGTTGAGACCTGAATTGTGCCGTCGAGATGCACATTGACCAGAGCATTGGCTTGATTCAAAAATCGCGTCGTAAACGAAATACCAAATTTCACCGCAGTCGCCGAGAGCCCGCGCAGAGTTGCACCACCAGCTTTATTATGCGCTGAAATTTCGCTTCGCCATTCTTCGTATCTACTTTCTTTTTTCAATTTCTGAAAAAGCTCTGGCAGAATATTATCTTCAATCGTCTGGCCATATGGGGTCGTTTGCCCTTTTTGGTAAACATTCTTCTCTCGCACGCTAAATGCGTCTACCTTCAAATATTGCGCGATATCTTCAATGATACTTTCAATCGTCACGACACCTTTGGGGCCGCCGAAACCACGAAACGCCGTATTGGGTGGAGTATTCGTTTTACATACCTGCCCCGTTACCGAAAAATTTGGGATAAAATAAGCGTTGTCGAGATGAAGCATCGCACGCTCCATAATGGCTGTCGAAAGATCGGCATAGGCCCCACCGTCAGAAAAGAGCCGCGCCTTCAGCGCCGTGATTTGCCCGGCATCATTAAACCCAACTTCGTAGAAATTCTTAAATGGGTTTCGCTTGCCGGTCATAATCATGTCGTCATCTTTAGAAACAATTAAACGCGCCGGCTTCTTAAGCTTGAGCGCGACGAGCGCCGCAAAAACCGCAAACGGCGCGGCCTGAGACTCTTTGCCACCAAAGGCGCCACCCATTCTTTTTACAATGCAAACAACTTGATGAAATTTTAGCCCGAGAGCCTTGGCGACTAAGTGCTGCACCTCCGACGGATGCTGCGATGACGAATGAATTTCGATTTGATCATCTTCTTTGGGGTAGACCACGCAGGCCTGAGACTCGAGATAAAAATGGTCTTGCCCGGCCATAAAGATTTCGCCGCGCAAAACATGCTTGGCTTTCTTAAGTTCGGCGTCGACATCGCCACGCATTATCGCACGCTCTTGGCCAATAAACTCTTTGTTCTTAATCGCCACATCAATATCGAGAGTTGCGACTTTAGCCTCTGATTTTTCGAACTCAATTATAATTTTAGTTTTAGCTAGATGAGCCGTTGCTTTAGATTCAGCGGCAATCACCGCGATTGGCTCGCCCACATACTGAACTTCATTTTCGGCGAGATAAGGCTGATCTTCAAAAATCGAGCCCCAAAGGTTATGGCGCAAGTCTTTTGAAGTATAAATCGCGGCGACACCCGGCACCTTGGCGGCAGCGCTGACATCAAGAGTTTTAATTTTACCTTTGGCCACCAAACTATAAAACACTTCGACATGCAGTTCGCCGCTTACAAAGGGGCGATCGTCGATGTACTCAGCCGAGCCCGTTACGTAACCGCGGGCCGAATCGTGAATTTGGCTCATGGCTGAAGGTGCTCCATGGCAAATTTCTGAAAGAGTTCTTGGGTTACTGATTTTCTAAAGTCAGCCGAACCGCGAGCATCCGATAAAGGCTGAATGGCATCGGTGATCTGTGTATTGGTTTTCGCGATTAAGTCTTTTGAAACCACATGGCCCAATAGGCTTTTTTCAATCGCGCCTAAGCGAAGGGGCACCGCCGCTACTCCGCCCAAAGCAATTCGTGCGTCTTCAATCACGCCTGAATTTATGCGAAAAACAAAACAGGCATTGACGCATGAAATATCCAAATCGCGGCGCTGAGAAACTTTGTAAAGCCCGATTTTGGTTTTCTTATCCAAAACTAAAGGCCAAGAGATGTGAGTGATAAATTCATTCTCGGCCATATCAAGCGACTTATAGCCTTTGAAAAATTGTGTAATCGGCAGCACGCGCTGACCACTCGGCCCGAGCAAGCTCACATGGGCGTCCATAGCCAATAAGAACGGCGTGGTATCGGCAATCGGTGAACCATTGGCCAAATTGCCGACCAGAGTCGCCGAGTTTTTAATTTGAGGCGACGCAAAGATATTTAAGAAATCTGCAAACTGTGGCACATGAGCCGCCATCACGGTCTGCAACTTTTCTAACGTCACTCGCGCGCCAACGCCAACAACAGAGTTGTTAACTTTGATTTCATTCAGCTCTTCAAGAAGATGCAAACTCATGCGCTGCTCGCCTATGAACTTGCCCTTGTTTATTTGCACCCCTAAATCTGTCGCGCCTGAAAAAATTCGAGCATGCGGTCGACGATTTTTATATTCGACTGCCTGTTGTAAGGTCACCGGGGCGAAAAATTCTCGCTCTTCAATTTCAATCAAAATGGGCTGAGCCGTTTTGCTAATGAGAGTTTCGGTTTCTTTCTTAAGCGGGTACATTTCGCCCAACGATTTCATTTTCTTGGCATTTATATCAAGTGCAGCTTGTACGATCGGCTGATAACCCGTGCAGCGGCAAAGATTGCCCGTTAGGTAATTTTTGACATTTTGTTCTTTGGGCGCCGTCTTGTGCTCATAAAGATTTACCAACGACATGACAAACCCAGGAGTACAAAAGCCACACTGGCCACCAAAATTTCGCATCATCGACTGTTGAACTTCATGAAGCTCAGAGTTCTTAGCCAGACCCTCAACAGTGACCAAGTGACAGCCATCGGCCAGAAACGTAGGGTAAATGCAGGCATTGATCGAGCGGTAAACCCCTTCGCGAGCCCGCGCCAGCATCACGGTACAAGCCCCGCAATCGCCTTCAGCGCAGACCACTTTCGTACCGGTTTTGCCGAGATAATAGCGAAGAGTATCACTCAACGGAGCGATCGCCTCTTTACCGCCGAGCTCGATGATTTCACCATTGACTGTAAGGTAGATATGCTTGCGATACATTTTGCCTATCGTATGCAGTCTAAGAGTTCTTTACAAGTCAGAAAAAGTTCGCTGAAATCAAGGTATTGAGGGGGCCCATGGCAGAACACAATAAGTACATTCGCGAGGCAATACGACTTTCTCGCGAGCACATGCTCAAGGGGGCCGGCGGCCCGTTTGGCGCCGTCGTTGTTAAAGATGGTAAAATCATTGGCCGCGGTTGGAATCAAGTGACCTCAGGCAATGACCCAACCGCCCACGCCGAAGTTGTGGCCATTCGCGAGGCCTGCAAAAGTTTAAGCACCTTTAGCCTTCAAGGCGCCGAAATTTATACCTCTTGCGAGCCCTGCCCAATGTGTCTCGCCGCCATCTATTGGGCGCGTTTAAGTAAAATTTATTACAGCAACAACCGCACCGATGCTGCCGACATTAATTTTGACGATGACTTTTTATACCGCGAGATTTCGCTCGCCATCGAACATCGAAGTATACCGATGCAACAACTTCTGCGCGACGAAGCGCTTACTGTTTTTAACGAATGGGCCGCTAAAGACGATAAGGTTAAATACTAGTCGAAAAGGTACGCCGTAACTTTTTTCCAAGCGGATGCGGAAAAAAGTTACGGCGTACCTTTTCGAGGCCCGACGAAAAACGACATAAGGGCCACGATTGTTGTCAGATTGAATACTCCGGTAAATCTTAGGCAGCTAAATATACAAATATGAAAAAGAATAAAGACCCAAACAAACCTTGGGCGTAGTTTTGGGTGCAATAATAACAAGGGGCCGCACAGCTCGAGGGTAACAGCGGCCCACGTGAGCCCGTGCGACAACCACGAGACTTGCATAATCTGAGTGAGACTGACCTGCCCCCACGAATTGGCCCACCTTCTATCGGACTGAATTTGTTTAAGCAACATGTTTATCACTCAGTGTGATTGTTAGCGGTGCTGGCGGTTTACCATTTAAACTGCTGTGTGGTCGAACTTGGTTATAATGTTT
>CAILEP010000017.1 GCA_903833275.1 uncultured Bdellovibrionales bacterium | reverse complement strand
CTAGATCCTTTCTGTTAAACAAAGTTGTGGTTAACTAAGTATAACAAAAGTCCTGACTGCCCCCGTTATTGATGTAGAGCCCTCTGTGACCGCACAAACGAATTAATTTGCCTTCACTTTCTTAATCGTCGTTTCGCCCTCGAACTTAAACGTCGCCTGCAGGCGCGTGAGCGTTTCATTGCCACCAACTAGAAAATCTCTGATCACATCACGAATCGCGTAATCAAAAAGGGGGTCAATCGGATTCTTACCATTCTTATAATAGGTCAAGGTGCTCTTATTCTTACCCATTGCTTCGGCTATTTCTTTTTGTTGGTAGGGCAGAACCGATAGAATGAATTGCAGATCTTTCGCGTTTAGCGCCCCAGACTTTTCAGTCAAGCTTTTGAGAATTAAGAGGTTCCACTTTTGGTAGGTTTCGCCAGTGATCACCAAATGTTCGCATTTTTCGCATTTTAAAAAATGACTCTTACCTTCGATAATCACGACACCCATTGGGGTCAGGTACTTGTAATTCGTAACAATATTTTTGGCGTATGAACCATTTTCGCATTGCACGCACTTTTTCACCCTTAAACCTCAATCTTTCTTCGAAACCAATTCGTCTTCATTTCTGTACTTCGAAGTCTGAACCACATTTGCCTCAACGGCAGAAACGACAATCAGATTATTTCTAATAACAACTACCAATCGCAATACTCTGTCTGCCATATCTTCACCAACCCAAATATATCTGTCATTACCCTCGCCGGTTTTGCCCTCATCAACGACTCCACCGATCTTGATCGCTTCTATAATATCGACCGCCGTGATATTTCTCTCGGGGTAGTCATCCGTCGCATGAGGGTCGATTGCATATCTATTCTCGCGGAATAACTTTTTTGCCCTATTCGTTAGCTTCTTAAAGTCACTCAACGCACAACCCCCTTAGCATATATCACCTGGTTGATTAAATCAACCAGGCTCGCCAAACAAAATCTAACGATTGAGAAAAGGCTGCAAAAACCAAACCAAATTGGCTAAAGCTTGTGTCGGCAGCGGCATCCGAAATGGTTCAGAATCCGCCCGAGTTCCGACGCCTTAGAATTAATTTGTGAATATTATTTTAGCGATTCAACTTCGCTGACTTCGTCTAAGATAATTCTACACCCTTGCCAAAGAGTGAGAGCTGACAGCTCACAAGAGTTATATAGAACCTTAAATTTTGTGCCGGGCCTGAATAAAACCTCATTCTCAAGAGAATAGTCGCAAATGTGCTTGCCTGTTCTTGAATAGATAAGAAGATTCGTATTTTGAATTGGCGTAATCGCCGTTGAAGTATAGGCCTTGTACTCAACTATATTGCCAATTGTATGTTGCCGATATACCGATTCAGGTAAATCTGGTTGAGTTAAAAATCTCGTTGTTCGAAAAACAAAACCTCGCGAATTCTCAATTTTATCTAAAGCTCGATTTGTTAACAAAACCAATTCGTCAAATCGCTGATTTCGCGCCGCATTTGAGTTTCGCAAATAAGTATTTAATTTTTTAAAACCCATCCCCGTATATATTCTGAGGGCAATATCTTCTTCTAAGCTCATCTGACAATGACGATCATAAGTTGCAATTTTAGAAAATAACAACAATAAGCTTGATGAGTAAGTTCTGGCGCCAAATCTTTTCTCGTCTACAACACGATCGTGAGATTTCACAAAATCTAAACTTGTTTGTAATGACCTAGAATGAGTCTTGCGATACTTAACTTCAGAATTATCGCTGGCAAAATCTAATATCTCATTCGAATGCTCTAGATCGAGTATCAGGTTTGGCGAGCCGATCAATTTTAATTTATATAGAATATAAAAATGCTGGGTGAACTCAATAAATTCGGGCAACAGCTCATCAGGCACAAGGTCAGAAGCTTCATTAAAATAGAGATACAATTTTAGCGTTTCTAATATGTCGTCATTTCGATATTTAGATTCGAACTTGTCGTCATTAAATATTGGCGCATTAAAAGTAGAGGTGGCCCCTAATGATTTACTGCACTTTAAATCATACTCTTTCCTATTGCCACCCTCGAGCTCACGCAGTCTTTCAAAGTTTGCGACAAAGGGGTCTGGCTCGCCAGCGATTCGAAATTGAATATCACCATCATCATTGGGATTGGGCAAAGAACTGCTCGCAAAAGCTGATTGGCTAATAGAAAATAGAGCCATAACCATTGCGACCAGGCCCCTCACAATTCTGAGTTTTATCGATGATTTTGCCTTGGGTTTAGTTTCTTGCCTCATTCAGCTGATCTAGATGCAATTTCGACCGCATTGACGCCGCTTTCGTTTTGCAACGCAAGCAGGGCTATATTCGAATTGAGACCATGTTTACCTTGCCTGACCAGTCTATAGCGGAACTTGGTGCCCAAAAACGTCAGCCTAAGCATCGAGAACCACTATTATTATGACCCACAAATGCAGATTCTTACCCGCTACTTATTCTAAAAAATACTTGCCTGCGACGAGCGATATCGCCCAACATAATCCATGATTAAATTAATTTGCGTGCTTACGGTTTTGTGGTCGACGTTTGTTTTTGCTGAGTCAGAAGCCCCGGCACCAGCACCGAGTGGTGAAAAAATATCGACAACACGTTATGTCGTCGGTGGTATTATCGGAACCTACCCCGGTCTCGGCTTTGGTCATTTGGTGCAGGGCCGTTGGCGCGAGCGCGGCTGGATATTTCTGGTCGGAGAAGTGGCCAGCGCCGCCGTATTTACAGCCGGTGTAATGAATTGCGCGCTCGAAAGCGCCTTTAGTGGCTCAAGCACTTGCCGCGATAACGCACAAATGGTCATCGGAGAACTCGGATTTCTCGGCTTCAAGGTTTGGGAGATTGTGGACGTATGGGCCACTCCGCCGAGAGATCACCGCATCGCAGGCCGCGACGGCTCAAGCGCTGCGCAGATGCGTGTGGGGTTGATCCCGCAAGGGCATGACCGCCCGACATTGTTCGCACTCAATTTTCAGTTTTGACGTAAAATTAGAATTTCTCGATCTGTTTCTCTAGACAACCCCGCCCGACGTCCAGTCGCGAGCCCTCTATTGCCACTATCACGCCCTGGTAATATCATGAACTTGGATCGCGACAACCGAACAAACAGCGCAGGGCCCACATGTCAGATAAATTTAGAAATTTGAAAGAATTTTGTAACCTCGTTGGCTCACCAACTCTAATTGCCGCCGTACCCGACCTTAAAGTTGTGCACTGCAATTCGTCGATCGAAGATCTTTTTGGCCAACTGAGTGAAGACATTATCGGGCAATCACTTTTTAAATATTTCGACGAGCGCAGTCAGAAGCGAATAAGATCTGAGGGGATCTCAGAATTGCCTTACGCTACTCCGTCGCTAAAGGGGACTTTGCTTCAGTTACGTCGAAAATCGGGGCGGCAATTGCCGGTCAGCGTGACGACGTCTTTATTCGCGATGAATGAGCATCGCTACGCGATTTTTACCATCGAAGATCTTTCTGAATTTCAAAAAGTGCAAAACGAAAAAGAACTTTTAACAGAAGAAGTTTTTCAGGTCTCTAAGCTCGCCGACATTGGCCGCTTGGCGGCAGGGCTCGCCCACGAACTTAACAACCCGCTTGCGATTATCCAGGGGTTTGCAGAAGATCTCAACGAATCTCTGGCCAACGAAAACCCAACGCTCGAGCAAGTTCGAAAAGACTTAGAGCCCATTTTAGCTAACTCAATTCGCATGGGTAAAATTATATTGAAAATGATGGGTCTCGTAAGAGCCGAAAAACCTCAGCTTGAAGAGGTTTGGGTCAAAAAGATAATCGAAGGCGTCACCACTCACTTCGTTGAAATCTTCGCGGCTCACGGCATCAAATGCAAAACCGATATCGCCGAAGATCTATCACTCTCAATGGACCCAATTCGCGTTGAGCAAATCTTAATTAACATATTAAACAATGCCACCCACGCGCTCGAAAAAGTGAATGATCGTCGAATCGAAATTTCGGCCGAATCTACCCACGAATCGGTTATTTTAAAAATTTGGAACAACGGCACCGCAATTTCACCAATAGCGCGGGTTAATATGCTTACGCCATTTTTCACCACCAAAACCGTCGGTGAAGGCATGGGCCTCGGCCTCTACTTGTCTTACAACATTGTTAAGGCCCACGGCGGCGAAATCTGGTTTGAAAGCTCAGAGGATAGAGGCACGGCCTTTTTCATTAAGCTACCAAAAGTAAGTTTGGTGGCTAACGCAAATGCGAACATCAAACCAAGAGTGATCGTGGTTGATGATGAAAGTTTTTTGCGACAGATCTTATGCAAAAAACTGGTTCGCCTCGGGTTATCACCAGTGGCCTTTAAAAACGGCCAACAGGCGTTATCGGCCCTTCAGGGCGACGAGCCGTTTGATGGCATTCTAACGGATTTGCGCATGCCACAGGTCGACGGCTGGCAGTTGATTGAAACATTGAAAATTATTAGACCCAATTTGCCAGTTGGTATCATTACGTCTTTTGTGTCGCCTGAAAACTTGGCTAGAGCTGCCAAAATGGGTGTTCACGGTGTTATCGGCAAACCGATATCGGATGTCGACTTAGAAAATTTAGTAAGTTTACTTTTAAATAAGAGCGCCACGGGCCGCTCGATGGCTTTGCCTTCCTAAACCGTCGCTAGAATCGAAAGAATTTTACCCTCAAGATCTTCGTTTTGAAACGGCTTTAAAAGAAACTCTTTAACCCCAAGGCGCGTGGCGTCCACAATCAGCGATCGCTGTGGGAAGGCAGTCATAATTAAAAATGGCAAATGTTTTAGGGCCTCGTCTTTTCGCACTTGAGCCAGAAGCTCGACTGCGTCCATACCACGCATTCTTACATCACATAGCACCAAATCAGGCATAAACCCGCCGCGCATCCTTTGAAGAGCATGTAGGCCATTGACCGCCACTTCAACAATGTAGCCAGACTTCGACAATCTCCGCTCGAGCAGTGTTCTTATATCTGGCTCGTCATCAACGATCAAAATTCTCGGGTTGCGATTTAGACGCTCATTTTTCTGCGATTCTTCAGTCATGACACTAAGCTCCACCAGGTGTGAGAAAATACGGGATAGCGGCTCTGACTCTAGTTTATCAAAGTCGACTTACAAAAATAGAAAAATGTTTGAATACGTATTATTGCGATTGGCTCATTCTGAGAATGAAACACTCAAAATGAGACCGTCGATTGACAGGCACTGCTAATCTTTTAATGCGAGCTGAAACTTAGCTCGCCACTTTTTCGGCAGGGCTTCTATTGAGACAATTTCACGCAGTCTCGATTTATCAGGCGCCTGGTCTTTTTTGAAATTAAAAAATTCGAGTATCGAAAAACGAATCTTCTCGCGATCGAGAATGCTCATCGCTTGGCCTTTTGAAATGAGACCCTCTTTTAGCACGCGATAGTAGACCCCGGGCCTACCCAACTTCATAAAATCGCCGAGAATATTCATGTCTTTGTATTTAAGCCCCAGCTTGTGGCACGGGAACCTCGGCTGCGTCACTTGCACGATGGCCTCACCAATTCGGTAGGTGTCACCAACGCAAATTTCACTCTCAGGCAAAGTGCTCATTGACAAGTTTTCGCCCATGGCCCCATTCGAGAAATCATCATTTGGCCGCAACTTTCTCCACTCGGCATAAACATCAGATGGGTAAGCGTAGAGGGCCTTATCAAGGCCGCCATGCACTCGCAAATCGGCTTGCTCGTCGCCCTCAAGGCTAAGTGTTTTTAAGAACACCTTACCTTCAACTGGATATTTGAAAATGGCTGTTTTGATTTCGCGACCGAGGTGCTCGATCGCCTTCGACTTACCGACTTGAATTGACTCAATTAGCACAAATGACCTTCAGTTAAAGTTCTAGTATAAGAACCGCCATTCTGCCCGAAAGTCATTCGTTCTGCCATTAAGATCATCTTCAGTATGGACCAAATGAAACACCCAAATATTATTTTCGTAAGGCAAACTCGCGAATAAACTAACCCCTGTGGCTACAGGCACCTCGGCGGCGGTTGAGTCATATTCGTAATAATCGGCATGTGCCGACAGGGTCAAATGCGGTCTCACGTAATAATTTGCCCCCACAAAAGCGCCCATATTGTGAAAATCGCCATCTTTTTTGTTAGAGCCCGAAACGACGTAACCATATTCGCCATAGCCGGCACCGGCCAAGAGATCGAGCTTATTCGGTTGCGCAAAAAATGTCCCGTATAGCCGGCCCATTTGATAACTATCGAGCCAAGCCACACCATTTGAAGGGTCTAAAAGCGAAATTCGGCCATTGTAGTAGACCGCCGTATAAGCAAATTTCTCATTCACAAATTGATCATACTGAACTTTGAAATCTTTCGAGGCGCGGCCTTGTGCCTGCATAAGCGCCGGCGTCATATCAGATTGCCCGATTGGCGTCTTAGCAAGACCGTTTGTCCCGTCAAAACCGTTATACATACCTAGTGTTAAAAATTTCTTCGGCCAATTGATACCAAACTCGAACCCAACTTGCGGGGTTTCCATCGCTCCAAGTGGGATTGCTAATGTGTCGAGCTCATTTGCCGTACCGGGCGCGTGGATCGCGCTCAGGCTTTCCATAATCGGCAACGAACCATCATCGAGAAACTGATCTGAAGCGCCGTAACCTTCGGGCGCCATAAGACCTGCGCGAATCGAATAGAAGAAATTCTGATCGCCCCAAACGTAACGTAAATCGGCCTGACTTAACTCAACGGCCGCATTGTTGCCATTCGTGGTATTGGTCGCTGGGTCTATTGTTGCTGTACTGGGGACCATATCCAACTCGCTCCATACCGCAAAGTTGCCGAAAAATGAACCGACGACCGGCCAGAGCTCGGCCTCGCGCACATTAAAATCATTGCTTACGACCGCTTCTGGCGAAGAGCCTGATTTGTAAGCCGTTGCGAGTTCATAGTCGATATTTAGGCCAGCAACAAAATGTTTCAGCAAATCCATATTTGCGGCATCGACTTCTTTATTACCGATGTTGGACGGAAAGCGAAACCCGGCTCGCCGATAAAGATACCCTACTTCTGTTAAGTGAGGTGCGCTGCCATTTGAGTGGCAAACTGTGCACGAAACACCTTCGCGAATCGCAAAGGCCGGCAATGCCCACGCCGATTTTGCCCCAGCCATCGCGGCGAATAGCATTAGTGCTGCGTTGACGGTGTGTTTAAACCTTCGAAGAATGCTCATTTAGTGACCCCTTATCGCCTCATTCTGAAACGATTGTTGCGTATAGAAACATTGCCGTTCAGTTTTATTATGTGCGGTTGCTATTGATCAAACATGACCACGGCCATGAACTAGCCCTTTCAATAATTTTGGTTCATTGCGAGACAGGGCCAAAAAACGGCGGTCACTGGACATTTTATCCCAATTCAATTGCCAGCCCAGTCGGTAGCTTGAATATAATAGACGAGGGCGGCACGCCCCTTGCTCTTTAAATCAGTAAGCCCATAAACCTTTGGCTCTAGGAGTCTCTGTGCGAAATATAATCATCGTAATTGCCGCCTTGATGTTGAACTCGACCTTTGTACTCGCTTCAGACAAGCCCCTCACCTCACCAGATAAAGTGGCGGCCGGCGAAAAGTTATTTGCCACCAACTGCTCGACTTGCCACGGGCCCCAGGGCAAAGGTGACGGCCCGGCTGCCATGGCCTTTAACCCAAAACCTCGCAACCTTCAGACCGAGCCATTTAAAGGCGGCACCGAAGACGCTAAGATCTTCGCCACAATTTCAAACGGCCTGACCGGCTCAAATATGCCCGGCTTTGCGCAGCTGAACGAAACCGATCGCTGGAATCTCGCTTTTTTCGTAAAATTACTTCGCAAAAACTAGTGGTAGCCACTGTCATTTTTTCTAATGCGCTCTAACGCAGCCCTATCATATTGACCCCTTTTGGGGGCGCGACCATAACAAGCCTTCAGGATTTAAACTCTTGAGCTGACGCCAATTTTTGCGAGATCGCTTTTGCGACGTCACTCAAAAAATTCAGAAGGAGATCAGAATGAAAAAACTTATTCTTGGCTTTGCGATTGTCGCCACAACGACTCTTGGCAGCTCTGCATTTGCATGGGTTTGCGAGGCACACGATTATTACAGCGGCGCCTGGGGTCAAAGCGGCGTTTGGTTTTACCAGTGGCAAGCGGCTCAGCAAGCATTAGCACTTTGCCGAAATGTGTCTCCGTATTGCCAAGTGACGGCTTGTTACTAAGCCCATTTAATTTTAGTACTAAAATTTATTTTGAGAAGAGCCGCGCTTTTAGGTGCGGCTTTTTTTGACCAAAAAAAAAGCCCCCGTTTTAAACGAGGGCTTTCTTGCGTTTACCCCCGTGATTTTCTCACAAGGGCAACTTCAGATTTATACTACGGGTTACCAATATTGCCGCCGGCCTCTACGATTTTTTCATTCAACTCATTCAACTGATCTTGCTCAGATTGAGTGGGTTGTGATTCGTAAGGGTTCGGCATGAACGTGATATTTGAGTTCGCGCGATCGAGGTAAACGAGAGAAGTAAAAGCTCCCGATACATCGCCGTAAGTAACTGTCCCGTAAAGAACTACTGCCCCGTTGAGCAATTGAAAGTGCGTCACAGCGACGTCGTTACGACCCAAGACGACACCACGTCCCATATCCGAAGCTAACTGCGCTTCGAGATTTTGGATCAGCCCGGTCAGCCCTACGCGAAGTGCATACTGCCTATCGACCGACCAAACGCTTGCCCCTAACAATAGGTCTTTGAATTCAACCGTCGGCATGAAAACGCCAGCGCGGTAGAACGGTTGGTGCCAAATCGGATCGTTGTAACGATCATAATCGCGGCCATACCAACGTTGGTAGAAATACGGGTCATAGCTAGTGCAATAGAACCAGCAGATAAAGGGGTCGTAGTAATAACGGTTGATTGAAAGTTCAACTGAAAGCGCCCAGTAGAAACCCCAGAAGTGCCATGGGTACCAATAGCGTTCGTAGAACGGATGGTAGTGACCCCAGTGATGGCCGTAATCGTGATATCGACGATCTACATCACCTCTGTAACGGTTGTTGTATTCACGACCTTCACGACCAACATGATCATTAACTCTATGATCGCCACGCATGTGATCCATACGATCATGGGCCCGTCTCATGTCGTCGCCATGACGAGGAGGGATCGGCTGAGTATGGCCAGGTTGATGTCCACCGCCCGGAGGAGGATTGTGTCCGCCGCCCGGAGGAGGTTGATGTCCACCGCCCGGAGGAGGTTGATGTCCGCCGCCCGGAGGAGGTTGATGTCCGCCGCCCGGAGG
>CAILEP010000016.1 GCA_903833275.1 uncultured Bdellovibrionales bacterium | reverse complement strand
TTTGGTTCAATCCGCGAGGTACAGGCCATACTTGATTTAATCAAAAATGATGAGATTCTTGTCAAAGTTGATCGCTTGGCCGCTACAACTTGGTGCTTGATAAAAAGGGGCCCGCAATAAGGGCCGGCGCAGATAGTTGAATTACAGTTTCAGTCCACAGACGGCAGCCCACAGTAGCGGGACGGTTGCTGAGACCTGTTGCTGGGGCGGAGACCGGGCCTTAGGATCTTCGGTCTCGCATGGGAGGATGCTGCCATTCTACGTTGTCAGAAAGATCGCTCCAGCCCGCCCAAACTATTGACAGTCCTTTCTTGTTTACAGGCCCCATTCAAAAGTCACAGCCAGCGGTGTAAACTCTCGGCAACCCTTATGTATTTTAGAAATTTAGACTCAATCAGAACTATCGTAACTTTAGCGCTTAGCCTTTTCATTTTGGTTGGGGGGGCGCCAAGCTTGGCATTTGCAGACGAAGTTTTTCGCCCGCAATCACACAGCGATCTTTCTGACCCCACCTTTGAATTAGCACGCGAAGTTATCGGCGCTGAAGTCGCATGGGTCAATCGCGCGGCAATCGATCGCGACTTTCCATAGCTCCGAAAGCTTTCGGATGCCGAATTAAACCAATGGCTTCTTTTTAACGCCGCATTTGTCGGCAATCAACAGGCTCAATTAAATGAAATTCGTAACTCATCAATACCTATTGGCAAAAGATTGAAGCCGGCATTTCGCCCCTCGGGCTATATCCGATCGGCTCTAGTTGAGGTCGGCGACCCGAAAGCTCCGTCAAGAGTCATAGGTTTAATTGACATCAAGGGTTTTGGCCACGGTGCCCGAAGTAATACCTTGGTTGAGTTGCAACTGAAGAGCGATTTATCGATCGATCAACTTCGCCACAAAGATCACAGTGATGGGTTGATGAGCTTCGGCGAGGCGATCGCTGAGGCGAGTCGGCAGCAAGCAGCCCAATATCTTTTTGATATTAACGGTACCGAATTTGAAACGGTTGAAACTTACGCCATTATAAAGCTGCCATTTGATATTTTGAAAGCCAATGAGCAAATCCCCGCGGCGCTCTATTTGCGACAATCTCATGTTGGCCGATTCGCCGGTTTAAATGTGCCGCCCAATATTTACACCGACAACTTTGGCGGGCGACAGAAGACAAATCACCAGACCGCGGTCGATTTTGGCGGAGTGATCTTAAGAGACCCACTCGCCGGGGTGCTCAGCGAAGAGAGCGCCCTCGAGAATCCACAGATGTCGAAAGCCTGGCGTTGGGGTCACGAAGCGGCTCGAGCTTTCAGCCGTCTAGACAACCCTGATAAATCTGTGATCTACAGGCATTTTGACGATGTATTGGGCAGCCTTCAGGCGAGAAGTCTGAGGTCAGAGAATTGCAAAATTAAACAGGAGAGTCGAGCCGTTGAGCGGCGCTACTTTGCGAAACTCAAGAAAAAGGGTCTAAGCTTTGACCAAATTGAGAAGCTTAAAAACGAGAGTAGAAAAATTAATAAAAACGAAATAGAACTGTTTAAAATCGCAATGGCTGACGAAAGCGCTGACGTACGTTTCGCGGCAGCGACCCGAATGTCGAATCGATTGTTTGATATAGCGGGCCCGGCCCCATTGGATGTTATAGACATCTTATTAAATGATTCACGAGCACTTATTCGAAGGCGGGCCGTTCACCAGCTGGCGGGGCGAAGCGATGAGAAATCGCTCACACTAATAGATCAAGCCTTAGGTGACTCGGACGTTGAGGTGCGACAGGGCGCGGCCGTGGCGCTTGAGAAGCGCCAGGACTTTAGCTCGCTGGCTTTAATCGCTCGCGCGTTTGGCGACGCAAACCGTGATGTTAGACAGATTGCAATTAGGGCACTGCACGGTCGCAACGAAGACAAGGCTCTCGATCTTTTAGAGTTCGCGCTTGGTGATTCTCAAAATTATATTCAACAGGAGGCCGCCAAGGCCTTGGCCGATCGCAATGACCCTCGGTCGCTCGCGATTATCGCAAGAAGTTTGAGCTCCGGAAGCCAGGGCCTTCTTCGCGTTGCCTTGGCAAACGCCTTGAGTGGTCGAACCGATTCTCTAGACCTCATTGAATGGCTGATCAATGAGGCGGGCCTCGCCCCCCGTAAGCCAGCCGTTTTGGCACTCGCCAATCGTTCTGATTCACATTCTCTAAAGCTCCTAGAGCAGGTGCTCAATGAACCCAGTTCTGACCTTCATCGAACGGCGGTTCGGGCCTTAGTTGGTCGTACGGATGTCGAGTCGCTTACCCTGATTGAAAAAATAATCGACGGGCCTGATTTGGATTTGAGGCCTCTAGGCATTTTTGCCCTCGCCAATCGCCACGAGACACGGGCTTTGGATTTGCTCGAAAAAGCGCTCAAAGACTCAGCGCCCGAGATTCGTCGAGCCGCCGCGCAAGCGCTCGCGCTTAATGCCGATCATCGCTCAAAACTGCTGGTTCGAGATTTTTTGTTGACGAATTCGCTGGATGGCAAAAGAGACTATCAATTGTTTAGATCTTGCTCGCAGCTGTTGAAATTGCTTTGAGTGCGGTTGTAGTGATCGCGGTGCCGATGGCCGCAATCGCTGAAATTGCGACTGCCGCTGCCCTCAATGTTAAACGTTAAATCTGAAAAGCAAAACGTCGCCATCTTTAACGACGTACTCTTTGCCTTCTGAGCGATAGCGACCGCCCTCTTTGATTGCCGATTCACTTTTCAATTCGAAAAGATCGGTGCAGTGATAGGTTTCGGCTCGAATGTAACCGCGTTCAAAATCAGTGTGAATTACGGCAGCGGCTTGCGGGCCTTTGGTGCCGCGACGAATTGTCCAAGCGCGCACTTCTTTTTCGCCGGCCGTAAAGTAGGTCACTAAGTTTAATAGGCTATAAGATTCACGAATCAAGCGATTGAGGCCAGCTTCTTTCATGCCCAATGATTCTAAAAATTCGGCTCGATCGCCTTCGGGCAGTTGAGAAATTTCGGCTTCAATCGAAGAGCAGATTGAAATGCACTGGTTGTTTTCTGATTTTGCTAATTCTTCGACTAATTTTACACGTTCACTTTTTTCAGAGGTGTATTCACTCTCGGCGACGTTGCAGGCGTAAAGCACGGGTTTGGTCGTCAGCAAATGCAGGTCTTTCATAAAAGGCGCTTCGGTCTCGTCGGGCACTACAGAGCGCGCAGGTTCACCGCGGTTTAAGGCTTCTGCGACTTTTTTGGTAATCGAATATTCGGCACGCAAATTAACATCAGTGGTGGTCTTTGCCATTTTCTCAATTCGCTTCAAACGTTTATCGACAGAATCGAGATCAGCCAAAATCAATTCGGTGTTGATCGTACCGATGTCGCGAAGTGGGTCAACTGACCCCATAACGTGAACAACATTCGGGTCTTCAAAACAGCGCACGACATGAATAATGGCATCGGTTTCGCGGATGTTAGCCAAAAACTGATTGCCGAGGCCTTCGCCTTTGCTTGCGCCAGCCACAAGGCCGGCGATGTCGACGAATTCCATCACAGTCGGCACTTGCTTTTGTGGTTTCACAAATTTCGAAATCATCTCGAGGCGTTCATCGGGTACGGTCACGACACCGACATTTGGGTCGATGGTGCAAAAAGGGTAGTTTGCAGCTTCAGCCTTGGCCGATGTCAGGGCATTAAAAAGTGTGCTCTTGCCGACGTTTGGTAAACCAACGATACCTGCTTTTAAGCCCATGTGTTCACCTCAATTAAATTCAGTTTGTGCACGATCAAAACCATCGATCAAGAAACTTAGCGCAGCTTCACCGGCGCGCCCAATGAAATCCGCTAATTCGGCGTCTTTGTCTTTTTCAAAGTTTTGCAAAACGTAATCAACCACCTGCATTTGGGGGTGTGCGGGGCGACCAACCCCGAGCTTCAATCTCGCGTAGTCGTCAGTGCCGAGTTTTTCGTGAATATTCTTAATGCCATTGTGCCCACCATGGCCGCGTTTCTTTTGAAATTTAATTTTACCAAAAGCTTGGTCGATATCATCGTGTATCACTAATAAGTTTTCGAGCGGAACTTTATAAAAAGCGAGCAACGGCTGCACGGCCTCACCCGACAAGTTCATGAAGGTTTGCGGTTTAACTAGTTTGAGATCAATGCCTTCAGTTTTGGCGTCGTAGATCGCAGAGTTAAATTTGTCAGGCACAGCACGCGCTTCAAGATGCTGCACCAGTGCATCGACCACCAAGAAGCCAATGTTGTGGCGAGTAAGTTGGTAGCGAGAGCCTGGGTTGCCCAGGCCAACAACAATGTGCATAGAGAATTACTATTTCTTTTCGTCTTTTTTGCCAGCAGCAGGGGCATCGGCTTTCTTTGCACCAGCGGCGGCAGCGCCAGCAGCAGGGGCTCCAGCAGCTGCACCGGCAGCAGGGGCTGCTCCAGGTACGGCGGCGGCGCCTTCAACAGCGGCGGCAACAACGGGCGCAGCAACTTCTTCAGCAACCAACGCGATTGTGCAAATTGTTTCTGTGGCAAGCGTGATAATTTTAACTCCCGCTGGCGGAACAAGTTCAGAAACGTGAAGTGAATCATTGATGCCAAGGTTAGTAATATCAACCGATAGAAATTGTGGGATGGCTGTCGGCAAACACTCAACTTCAACGTCACGACGAACAGCATTCAAAATACCGCCCTCTTTCACGCCGATCGAGCGACCTTCGTAGCGAATTTCAACCGCCACGCGAATGGCTTTTGTAAGATCAATTGCGAAAAGATCAAGATGAACTGGGCGACGAGTCACCGGGTGAACAGCTGTGGCTTTTTTCAAGATTTTCAAATTGTTCAATTGTGGGTCTTTTGATTTCAAAACAAAAATGGTGTTGTCGTATTGCATTTTTGAAAACTTAACGACTTCTTTTTCAACAAGCGAAACGTTGGCATTTTTGATTTTGGGACCATAGATGATTGCGGGTATGCGTTCGCCGCGGCGAAGGCTGCGCGAAGAGTGTTTGCCGATTTCGCGTATTTCTGCGTTCATTTCAAATTGATTTTTTTCGCTCATGTGATCCTCTTTCTTCTGGTTCTTTTTTAATTTACGTCTAAAAAACTTTTTGCCTAATCGTTAACGGTTATCATTGTCAGTGATTTCAATCGAATAGAGCGCTGACGCTGTCATTCGTGTGAATTCGCTTGATCGCTTCAGCGACCACAGGGGCCATCGATATAACCTCAAACTTTCCGCATGCGATAGCATCGGGACGCAAGGGGATTGTATCGGTCACCCAGACTTTAGCAACTCCGCTGGCCTTTAATCGTTCAACGGCGGGGCCTGAAAGAACTGGATGGGTAGCAACTGCGAAGACACTTTTTGCACCATTTTTTAGCAAACTGTCAACAGCCTGAGTCAAAGTGCCTGCTGTATCGATCATATCGTCGAGAATAATGGCTGTTTTACCTCGTACATCCCCGACTAGGTTCACGGATTCAACCTGATTTGGGCCGGCTCGGCGCTTATCGATAATTGCGATCGAGCAGCCAAGGCGTTTAGCAAAGGCGCGGGTGCGCTCAACGCCACCAGCATCGGGGCTCACGGCCACGTATTCGTCGCCGTGCCCATGCCGTTCGCGCCAGGCGCGCGCAAACGTAGGAGTGGCAAATAAGTGGTCAACGGGGCCATCGAAGAAGCCTTGAATTTGCGAAGAGTGAAGATCGACTGAGATCAACCGGTCGGCGCCGGCGGTTTTAAGCAAGTTGGCCACGCATCGCGCTGAAATTGGTGCTCGCGGAGCTACTTTGCGGTCCTGCCGGGCGTACCCATAATAGGGCATTACGGCCGAGATATCGACGGCCGAGGCCCGACGCAAAGAGTCGAGAATCATGAAGAGCTCCATATAGCCTTCATTTACCGGCGGGCAAGTGCTTTGAATTACAAAGGCATTTGAGCCGCGCACACTCTCGTGGATTTCGATTTGGATCTCGCCGTCAGAAAAGCGGCCGAATTTTGCGCGACCGAGTTCAACTCCGGCATGTTCCGCGACCTTTTTGGCGAAGTCTTGGTTTGAATTTCCGGAGAAAATTTTTAAATCGCTCATTTTGTTACCTATCGGGTGGGTATCGTGGGCTTTTTACAAAAAATAACCTCAGGTGCCAAGTGTCTTCGTTGAAATGTGCAAAATAATTAGCAGGCCAGACGTCCATTCAGACTTGTGCCAAGCGCGACTTTTTCTTAGACTGTGAACAATTATGGCACTTGAGCATCTCGAAAAAAATGATTGGCTTTATATCCCGGCCCCCGGTCGGCTGGATGCCTTTAATTTTGAAGTTACCAAAAAAGAGATCGATGAGCTGTGCTCTCGGTGCACCCAGATTGCTTTTGACGTGGCCGGAGCTCAATTTGTAAGCATACCGATGATTAAGTATTTGCACGCTTTGGCCTTGGACCTCACCCGCAAGGGCGGGCGCCTTGCCTTGGTCGGCACCACCGAAAAGTTAAAGCGCCAGATTTCAATCTTCGCCTCAACTGACCCGATCATGTTTCTCTCGACCGATTCGTGGGAGAAAATGGCGAACACCTCGCTAAAAGGTAACGCTTAGCACCCATTCAAGCTTGCAGATAACGACTCTGAAGCCTTCGGGGTCTTCAAATGTGCACCCATGGTCATCCCAATAGGGGTTGTGAGATGGGGTCAACGCAAAGCCCGCGGTGATCATTTGGGTTTTTGTGCGTTGCCACTCGCTCTCTTCAGGAATGTAAAAAACAATAAGTGACTCAGTCGATGTCGAGTTCGGCGCGGTAAAATTATTCTGCTGGGTAAACTCGAGGTGATATTGAGAATTTGGGTGGCCCAAAATAATTCCGTTAAAGCCTCTATGCTCTTCGAACGAACCTAAAACTTCGAGACCGAGGCCCCGTTGATACATTTCTGAAATTTTCTTCAAGTTGTTCGTCGCTCGCGCGACTCGTAGTTTTGCAATCAAAGGGGGCTCGCGGCGTTCGTTTCAAAGATGGCGCCCAATTTTCGAATGGCCTCGGCGCGATGAGAGATTTGATTTTTTCGGGTGAGCCCCAATTCAGCGAGAGTCTTGGTTTCGCCGTCTGGAATAAAGATCGGGTCATAGCCGAAGCCGTCGGTGCCGCGCACTTTTTCGCTGATATTGCCGGTCATTTGGCCGTTAACAACAAACTCTTTGCCCTCGGGCGAATAGACAACCATGCAGCATTGAAATTGCGCCTTGCGATTGGTGGCCGAGCGTAACGCCATCATTTTCAAAAGTTTGGCGACATTTTCTGAATCGCGTGCATTGGGGCCTGCATAGCGGGCCGAGTGAATCCCGGGCAATTTATTTAGCCCGTCAACTTCTAGACCCGAATCTTCGCCGATAACCCAAACGCCGGTTTTCACCGATTTCAAAGCGCGGGCTTTGAGTCGCGCATTGTCTTCAAAAGTTTTGCCGGTTTCATCAGGCGGCGAAAACACCTTCAGCTCGCCCTGAGTGTGAATTTCAATTTTCGACAACAACGTTTGAAACTCGATGAGTTTGCCGCGATTGCTAGTGGCAAGCCACAGTTGCATATTAAGACCTATTATTTGAGTTGGTTTTCGTACCGAGCGGAAAGAAACCGCCGATAATTTTTTCTTGCTCTTTAAAAATCTGCTGGCAGCCCATTTGTGCAAGTTCGATCATCTGATTCAGTTCGCCAAAACCGAAGGTCGCACCTTCAGCGGTGCCCTGAATTTCGACCAATTGATTTTCATTGGTCATTACAAAATTCATATCGGTGTTGATCGAAGAGTCTTCGTCGTAATTGAGATCTAAGATAACGCCTGAATGGCTAATCCCGGCGCTGATAGCAGCCACATAACTTCTGATCGGGATTGTCGAAAGCTGGCCATGGTCTTTTAGAAATTTAAGCGCCAGCGCGAGTGCAACAAAACCGCCGGTGACTGAGGCCGTGCGTGTGCCGCCATCGGCTTGAATCACGTCGCAGTCAACGGTGATTTGTTTTTCGCCTAGGGCTTTAAGATCGAGCGCCGCGCGAAGGCTGCGGCCAATCAGTCGCGAGATTTCTTGAGTGCGCCCGCCGCTCATTGATTTTTCGCGTGAAATTCGAGTGTGCGTCGAGCGCGGTAACATACCGTATTCGGCGGTCACCCAGCCAGAGCCTTGGCCCATGAGCCACTTAGGTACATTGGGTTCAACCGTGGCCGTGCAAATAATTTTGGTATGACCCATTGTTATCAGCACGCTGCCCTCGGCATAGCGCAAGGTATCGGGTTGAATAGAAATCGCTCTTAACTGGTTTGCTTCTCGGCCGTCTGTTCGCATGGGGCCTAATTTAAGTGTTGCGCTGTCGAATTGTCTACGACTTCTTTGAATTTAACGAGTGCTTGGTAAATACCTCGCGCAATTTTTTTCTGGTAGTCGGGGTTAACCAGCTTTTGTGCCTCGGCCGGGTTGGTTAGAAAGCCGATTTCGATCAAAGCCGCCGGTCGAATGACATTGCTTATTACGAAAAACGGGGCCTGCCGAATTGCCTGCTTGCGGCGAATAGGGTCGCCGCCCCAGTTGCGATGCAGCTCTTCGGTGAGAAGCCCACTCATTTTTAACCGGTGATTTCGCTCAAGATCTTCGACAATAGCCTTCAGATCTGAGTTCAACCCTTTAAGATCGGCCGAGAGGGCGGTGCGCATCTTGTGTGGCGACGATTTTTCAGTGGCCGCCGTGTCGCCCGGAGGGTGACCATTCTCTAAATTGGCCAAGTAGAGCGATTCTTCGTCTGCGTCGAGCTGATTTTGGAAGTAAATTTCTTTGCCGCGAGCTTTCGGGTCGGCTGAAGAATTAACGTGAATGCTGATGAAGACATCGCTTTTTTCGTTGGCAATTTCGGCGCGCTGCTCAAGCGATAGGTAAGAGTCGTCGTCTCTTGTGAGTAAAGCGGTAAAATCGGCCGATTTTGCGATCTCATCGCGCAAGGCCCGTGCGACATTGAGGGTGATCGCAGACTCGGTGACTTCGCCGCGTGTAGTCCCGCGATCGGTGCCGCCATGGCCGGGGTCAATAACAATACGCATGGCGAAGGCCGCCGGCTGAATTGAAATTAGAAAACAAATTAGAAAAAATTGGATAAAATAATATTTTGGCCCGTCAATTCTTGGCATACCTTAAGCTTAATCGATTTTGGGCAAAAAAAAAGCGACCAGGAAAGTAAGGGGGGGGGTACCTGGCCGCCAAGGGGGGGAACAACCTCTTAGAGCAAGACCCGTGCCAAACGTCTTAGGACATAAGCCTGGGTTATATTTGAGATAAGACCAAGGTCTAGCCAGCAAATGGCAAATGGAGGAGTCAAAGAGGTTCTACTTTGGGTATAAGCTCGAAAAAAATACATTATCTCAATGATTCTGCCGAAGTAGAGCTATGGACATTTCTTTCTCAGAGAGGACGAAGTACGCCAATGTTTGAGAAGCCCAAAAATAAGTTCTTTGAAGTTGCCGTGATGACTCTATTCGTCGCGGGCCTTGCGATTTCGGTCAGATCATTTGCCGGGGGCGACCTCGATGACGTCGAGGCCGATGTAGATTCGGTTATGGCAGAATCCGACGCCGCACACCAGGAAGCTATTGATGCCAAAAAGCGGGCTAAAGAAGAAAAGTCGAATCTTAAAAAGGCCAAAGTTGAGGCCAATCAAAAGAAAAATGAAGCCTCGGCACGCGAGGGCGAAGCCAAAAAAGAAATTGGCAAGCTTGATGCGAATATAAGAGCTAATCAAAAAGAGCGCGCACAGTATGAGAACGAAAAGGCCATTGCCATTCAGAAAATAGAGGCGACTAATAAAAGAGTTAAGGCCAAGCGCGATGAATTGACTAAAATGAATGCCGAAGTGGCAGCCTCAAAAGCCGAAAAAGATGCACAACTTAATATCTTGGCTCAGTCGACGAAAGAGCAGCAGACACTCGAAAGCTCAATCGTGGCTGACAAAAAAGAACGCGCCCAGAACATTGCTGACATTGCCGAGCTTAAGAAAAAATATGTGCTGCTAAATGAAAATCTCGAAAGACTCAGGGTGGCCGCGCATAAAGAAAGCGACCTCAAGGCAAAGGCCCAGGCCGAACGAGATCAGCAGAAGCGAAAAGTCAGCAGCGTGCCGTCGAAAGTATTAGTGCGAACACCCAAATTTGATTGCGACGTGACGGCAGAGGCCTCTGATGGCGCTGCTAAAGTGGGCACCATTAAAAAAGGTGCGCGCTACGACTTATACCGTGTCATGAACAAGCGTTGGGTCGAATTGCAATATGGGGACCATACTGCTTTCGCCGCCAAAACCTGTTTTTGAGGTTTTACCATGATAGATAAGCGCCCACATCTTTGGTGCTTGTTTGATCGCCGAACATCGCGCGTGATCGAGGGTTTATTATTTGATGAGGCCCGCGCGTTTATTTCAAATCTAGATGCGACCGAAGTTGAAAATTGGTTTGTATGGAAAGAAGAGTGGCCTGATTGGCGCCTTGCCATCGAAGTCGAGGGCCTCACAGAGATGATTTATCGTGTCTTGCATGTTTCGCCTCCGCCACCGCCGCGTGGCACTGAAGAGCAAGCCGTTGTTGATAAAATTGATCAGGTGAAGAAGCCTCGGCCGCCGGCTTTGGTATCAACGTCTTCGTTTGTACCGATCGAGACCGCGGTGTCAAACGTACCGGCTAGTGAAACCTTTCCGCAACAAGGTGGCGATTCTTATTCGATATCGCCCGGCGAGTTCGTCATTCGTCAGCAAAAGCGCTTCAAAAAAAGAATGGCGGTTACGATTGTCGGTAGCATGAATAATCAGATTTATAAAACCCACACCCGCGATATTTCGGTGGGGGGGGATGTACCTTGAAGACAGCGCGCCCGATTGGGTCAAAGGCTATTTTAAAGTTCGAATTTCAAAGCCACATAGCAAGCAACTGATCGAGCTAAATTGTGGGTTAATCGAAGGGCAGGCTGAAGGCGATCGGTTTCGCATCGCCATTTTGCCGTTGCAAAGTATTGAAGATGAAAAAAATTTAGAAATCTGGCTTGCTGCCTAAATTTTTGTCTTACCGCTTACGCAATCTCTAAATCAATTTTTAAATTTATCGTAGGCATCGCCGATCAACGCCTTGGGCGGCAATATGAACGGCACGTCAACGGGGTAGGGCACAACGATTGTATTAACGTCCCGAACATCAGGCGAGCCGCCTTCGCGCCACGCGCGCAACCAAAGTTCGCTCAATATTAAGGCGGCGGTGGCGAGTCGATCGACGATGAGAGGGCGTAACACTTTCGCCGCTTTTGGGTCGTCGAAAGGCAGGCGTTTGGCTTCAGCGCCTTTGAAGCCGTGGTTTGATTTCTCGCCAAAGGCGATTTTATCGCCGGCCGAAAGCACGATCTTGTTTTTATCGATAGTGGCGAGTTGTTCGATTAGGCCATAAGAATCGGCGGCCAAATGAAACATAATTTTTGCTATCGGCGCATCCGATTTTACGTCGACCTTCAATTGTTTGTTAAAAACTTGTTTTGCGAACTGTGGGTCGCTGGCGCGGGCGCGAACATCGGCCAGTAGGCGATCATCTATATATTGTAGTAGAAATGTTTCAAAATAGCCGTGAATGCCGCCCTGACCCCGAGCATAGCCGTCGTGATCGACCGTCGTGTGATAGGGTTGCGCCAAGTCGCCAACAAAGTGGCCCATGACGCCGCCAATTTCGATGGCGGCGGCCAAATCTTCAAGCCGAGTGGTCTCACTTGAGCACTCATATTTAGCATTGCGAATAGGTTCGCGAAAAGGGCGGTCGGTGCCCGGCCCCTTATTTTCAACTTTTTGCGAGGCGCACTTAAAAGCCGCAGTCATCATTTTGTGAAGCTGGGCGATGCGAAACGGGGCCGAGCCCACATCTTTCGCGATATTGATCGAGAAAGAATGATTGAGTAAGTTAGGTTTTTGATCGTAGGTCGAAAGAAAGGTTTCAAGGTTGGGGTCAATGTTGCGAATTTTATCGAGGTAGTCTGACATTTTCGGGGTCGGTGGGCCCACGATATATTCGGCATCGAAATAATGAGTCGGGTTGTTGAGTTCGACGACTGAGGGTCGGCGTCGGTCCTTCCAGCTCACGTCGGGGATGTTACTGAGGTGTCCCAACATCAATGTTCTGGCGCCAAAATAAGGGCCGAGTTTTTTGTGCTCATCTTTGGTTGATAATTTATCAATGAGGCGGGCGGCGGTGTAGCCGACGGTGTTGTGGCCGCGTTCGCCCCAGGCCCAAGAGTCGGATGACCAGCCTCCTGTAAACATTATGAGGGACAGGCCTAAAGATACGTTCAAAATAGATGGTATAGATTTCATAAGAGGGCGTAGACCACGAAATTGTTTCGTTGTCATTTGTCATAGCGTAAAACTTCGGTAGAATGACCCGCGATGGCTTATAATCCACAAGATCATTTTTTTAGAATGGCCAAAAAAGACGGGTACCTTGCCCGTTCGGCCTACAAGCTCGAAGAGATTCAGCAGAAGTATCGCATTATTAAACCGACGGATAAAATATTAGACCTCGGGTGCGCACCTGGTGCATGGAGCCAAGTTATTTTAAAAAATATCGGCCCCAAGGGCTTTCTTCGCGGGGTCGATCTAAAAGCCGTTACCTTGGCGGCCCCTAACGCTGAATTTGTCGCCGAAGACATCTATAAGCTGACGCTCGAAGATTTTAAAGAAGCCCCTTACGATGTGGTGGTGAGTGATATGGCGCCGAATACCACCGGGATTCAATTTCGTGATCAAACGCTTTCTGAAGAGTTGTGTCTAAGGGTTATTGATCTTTGCGATCAGTTGTTAAAGCCGAACGGCAATATGGCGATGAAGCTCTTTCAGGGCGGTGGCAGTAAAGAGATTGAAATGGGCATTCGCAAGCGATTCGCTAAAATGCAAATGTTGAAGCCGAAAAGCACTCGCAAAGAGAGTAAAGAGATTTTTGTAATAGGCCTAAAAAAACTGGCAAACCCTAAAATTTAACCTAATGAAAGCCCACGGCTGTAAGAATTTACGCCACGTCTTTTTTGAATATTGCATCGGTCGATACGGTGTCGGGTTGTTTTAGCGGTAAGCGCAAAACGAAGCGTGTGTTGTTGGCTATCGGTTCGTAGACAAGCGCGCCACCGTGAGCCTCGGCGACCTTGCGAGAGATGCTGAGGCCGATGCCTTGACCTTGGCCAACGGGCTTCGTGGTGAAAAAGGGCTGCCAAATTTTCTCTAAGACTTCGGGTTTAATGCCGGGGCCGCTGTCGTGCACCGAGATTTCAGCAAATGTTTTGTATTTGTGAGCCTCAACGCGAATCCATTTTTTTGGTTGCTCTAGACCTTTAAGGGCGTCATAGGCATTGTTAATTAGACTGATCATGACTTGAGATATCTGGGCTGAACGACACTCTAATTCAAAATCAACTGGTTGCTCAATCTTGAGGTCGACATCAGATTGAGCTGGCCGCGATTGGCCGATATCGAGAAAAGTTTCAATGACTTCTGAAATGTGCACAAGCTCGGGGCGGCTATCGACTTCTGCCGCTGAAAGGGCGCGCATACTTTTAATAATTTTAGCGATTCGATCAACGGTTTTTCGAATGCGATCGGTTGACGCTTTAATGCCGGCGATATTAAGTGGCGTTTGCTGCAGTCGATTTTCAATAATTTCGGCATTGGTGGCAATTGTTGTAAGCGGGGTGTTGATTTCATGTGCTATACCGCCGGCCATCTCGCTGAGGGCGGTGAGTTTTGCGCTGTGTAAGAGTACCGATTGATTGTCGGCGAGTTCTTTCTCGGCCTGGCGAATTTTCGAAACATCTTGAAAGGTAATGACAACACGTTCGACCTCGCCTGTGTTCTCATCCAAGGCCGGCACTGCGGTGACCAGCAAACTGATCATCTTGCCGTCGCTGCGTTTAATTTCCATCGGAAAGTTTTGGACCGGTCGCTTCGTCGTCACCGCGATCTTCGATGGCCATTCTTCGGCAGACATCTCATGGCCGTCAGGCGCATAGCCGACGAGTTTATCAATTGAAGATTCTTGTGCGTAAATTTCTTCTATCGCGTCACCTAGAATATTAACGGTGGCCGCATTTGCAAAAACCGTAGCGTGTGTGCGGTCGCGCACAATAAGCCCTTCTGTCATATTTTGCACAATGGTCTGCGAGCTGAGCTCAGAGCGCATAAGTTCATCGAGGGCTCGCGAGCGGTCAAAATTCGAAAGCAGGCCGACTGCCACAATTGTCAATGCCCATAAGGTTATGAGCGGAAGGCCAAAGTGGCTGCCCCAGTGGTATTGGCAAAACGCGACTGTCGCAAGAATCGTGAATGTGTATAACCATGACCCCAATCGGGTTGAAATTAGCGAAAAAGTTGTGGCAATAACGGCAATTGTGAATATGGCATAGTGGGTGTGCCAGTCGTTGAGCCACGACAATGTTAGAGCGTGTGCGGTAATGAGTACTCCGGCCGGGGCAAGATAGATCTCTCGGCTTTTTTGTTTTAAGGGCAATCGTGGCAAGAAAACCGAATAGGTGGCGAATACCAGAGAGATAAAATATCGCCAATTTAATGAGTCGACCTGATTCGGAAGCATGTGGATCGTCGCGAAATACCAAATAGGTTGCAGCACGGCCGCGAGGCCAAAAATTAAACGTGCGCGATTGAGCTCGTGGTGCTCAAAACCTTTGATCAGTCGATTTTTTATCACAGATAACTATTCGGTTCTTTTAGCTAAAAGTGAAGGCGCGCACACAAAAAGCACGGATGGTTTTTGCCCATATTTTGATTGGGGTCTAGGCTCAGTGGATGAGCCCATCGACCAATGTCTAAAATGGTCTAAGCTTTTAGTTCGAGAGCCAGACCTTTGACGGTGGTGAGCAGCTTGTCGAGGTCAAACGGTTTGGTCAAATAGGCCGAGGCACCAAGGCGCTCAATATCATCGCGTGAATAATCTGAAAAGCCTGAAGCGACGATGACTTTTGGCGCATCCGGTAGCGCTCTTGAAAATTTAAGTAGATCAACGCCGTTCATGTTGGGCATTCGAATATCAGTTAAAACGAGATCAATTTTTTGCGTGATAAGCACTTTTTTAGCAGCGAGACCGTCACAGGCGGTCAAAACGCTGTAACCTTGCTCAGTGAGAAACTCAGCAATTGTTTCGCGTAGATCTTCTTCGTCGTCGACAACTAAAATAACAGAAGGCAAAATCTAAACCTCGTCAAAAGTGAATGTTACCAATGACGTTGTAAGCTTACGCTGAATTCGGCAAATAATGAAGGGCTGAATTTGACCTGCGGCCTTTGTCGCGGGGGCGCCTTACCAGGTGGTGTTACCAGGTTTGGTCTGACGCGCGAAGGCTCAACACTCGTTTTCGAAGTTCATCCCGAACCTTGCGAAATTTTCTTAACAAATCTTCAGGAGTTTCGACCTGAGCCTCGGTGGGGTCAGTTGTCGGCCATCTGAGCTTTTGAATATTGGTCGGTAGAACAGGGCAGGCGTCGTCTTCGCACAGAAAAATGGCGGTGTCGATTTTTGTCAAATCAAGGCTCGTTATAGGTTTGGGCTTTTGACTTGAGATATCAACGCCAATTTCGGCCATAACCGCGACGGCCATAGGGTGCACCCTATCGGTGGGCTGTGAGCCAGCAGAATAAACGTTGTACTGGTGGCCAATAAAATGGCGAGCGAGGCCTTCGGCAATCTGGCTACGGGCGCGATTTTCAACGCATATAAAGAGCAGGCTTTTCATCATACGCTTTGAGTCTTCGCTTTTTGCCAGTATTTTTCAAGGTCAGACACGGCGAGTTTCGAATAGTCTTTTTTGTCATCTTCAACCAGCTGGCGCATTTTTAAGAACCGATCTTCAAACTTTTGGTTTGTTAAACGTAAGGCCTGCTCAGCGTCGAAATTGAGATGCCGCGCCAGCTGCACAACGGTGAACAAAACATCGCCTAGCTCTTCTTGCTGTTCAACGATGGTCTTTTCGGCGAGGGCCTCTTTTAACTCAGCAACTTCTTCATCGAGTTTCACCAAAACTTCTTGAGGCTTCGACCAATCGAAATTGTAGCGAACTGTTTTCGAGCCAATTTTTTGGGCCCGAATGAGAGCGGGGAGGGCCTTCGGTATTGAGGCAAAAGGCGAAGCATCTTTCTTTTTTTCGCTCGATTTTAGCTTCGCCCAATTGTCGAGAACCTCTTCGCTGCCTGAAACCTTAACGTCGCCAAACACGTGAGGGTGGCGGTGAATCATTTTATTAGTTATGCCAGCTATGACATCTGCCAGGGTAAAGCGGCCTTCTTGTCGGCCGATTTCGGCATGAAGAATCACCTGCAATAAAAGATCACCGAGCTCTTCGACCGTGCCGGCTTCGTCGTTGTTATCAATGGCGTCGGAGAGCTCAAAGGCCTCCTCGATGGCGTATTGGGTGAGAGTTTTGTGTGTCTGTTCTTTATCCCAAGGGCAGCCGTCGGGGCCGCGCAAATGCCCTATGACCTCGACCAACGACTCGAATTTATTACGTATTTCGGGGGGCGTTGGCATCTTCACACTCCGCGGCATGTGGGCTCTAAAAATACTCTACTGCAAAAGGTCGAGTTTCAGGTATTTTGAGCCCTTCGTTTATACTGTTTCGGTTTGTAAATTCCGAAGTCATTATGAGGATTAGCAACTATGTCGCTCTTAGGCAAGCTTGGTTCGAAAAAGGGCTCGCAGCCCGACGAAATTCATACGCGTACACAATACGTGGACCATTCGCTTAATTTTTTAAATTGGGTGAATCAGCTTGGTTTCGAGAGAAGCCTCTTGGGCAAATTCGCTTATTACCTCGATCGTAAGTTTAGCATCCGTCGAATTTTACTGCTTTTTCTTTTTGCCCTCGGCCTGTCGTTCTTGATGTTCTATGATTTCGAAATGATTGGCACCTATGCGCTGGGTGAGATCTCGCCTGTGGATATCAAGTCGCCAATGAATTTAACTTTGGTCGATGAAGTTGCGACCGAAGATAAGCGTTTAAAAGAAGAGAAGTCGTTGCCCATCGTGCTCGATTACGAATTTGATGCGTACGAACCGCTCTACAATCGAATCTATAAATCGTTTCGCGACATGCGAAATTTACTGCCTCACGGTTGGGCCCGAACTGAAGTGGCACGCGAAGAGCAGATCAAAGAGTTCGTAAAAAACAAACCGCAGTTTGTCGCCGACCTGGGCGTTGAGGTTTCGGACCGCACTTTTGAGTGGCTCGTTGAGAGTCGGTTTAGTGTGCTTATCGAAAATATTTTGATTCGCGCCGTTTCGAAATGGGCGGGCGAAAAAATTGTCGATATTTCAGATGCGATAAGTAAAGACAGTGATCGGATGATCGTCTTGCGCGAAATTTCGACAGCTGGCAAGGGTCGAGAAATAAAAATGAAAATGGGCGATCTCAAGAATATGCGAGAGACCGCGCAGTTTTCTCTCGAAAATATTCGAGGCTTTTCGCAACTGCAAGAGCGCGATCGCGAAAATATTCTAAAATTGTCGCACAGTCTGTTGGTGGCGAATGCCACGCTAAACAAACAAGAAGTGGCTGAGCGGCAGAAAAAAGTGCGCGAGTCTGTGCCGCCTGTGCAGATTTCGATAAAACGAAATCAGACCATTGTTTCGGCCGGCAACCCTATTCAGCCAAGCCAATTGGCGATCTTGGCTGAAATTCGAAGCATACGGTCGGACCAACGCAAAGACTTTCTTTCTTTGTTTTCGGCGCTGTTGTTTGTGGTTTTAGCTGTCATCTTTTTTTCATTTCAGCGTCGGTATTCGAGAAATAAAGTCAATGTCGACACCAAAGATATTATCGTGATGGGGGTCGTGACCACACTTGTTGTCATACTTGTTCGTGGCTTTCTCTATGTCACTGATGTGGCCCTCGCTGATCGCTTCGGCGATGCAATCCCGGCGATGGCCTATCTTTGCGCCGCCCCAATTGCGGCGGGTTCGATGCTGGTCGGGCTACTGATCAACACGGCCGAGATCGTCTGGATATTTGTGGTGTTTTTGTCGGCGGTTGTCGCCGTGATGACAGAGCTTAATCTCGCGATCTTTCTTATTTCGATTATCGGCGGGGTGACCGCGGCCCAGGGCGTTTTTGCCTGCAAAAAGCGCAATGACATTTACATTGCGGGTATTCGAACGGGCCTTGTGAGTGCCCTTGCCGCCTTGTTGATTTATTCGATGGAGCATATGGGCGACCCACGGATGCAATTGATTCGAGGCGTGGTATTTTGCGTTATGGGCGGCTTTATCGGCGGTATTCTTTCTTCGTTTATCGCGATGATTTTTGTTCCCATTCTCGAATCTATGTTCAATTACACTACTGACATTAAATTACTTGAGCTTAGCAATCTAAATCATCCGCTGATGCAAGAGATGATGATGAAGGCGCCAGGCACATATCATCATGCAATGAATGTCGGAAGTATGGTCGATGCCGCTGCAAAAGAGATAGGCGCCAACCCGCTACTCGGTAAGGTCATGGCCTATTACCACGACATTGGTAAGATGGAGCACTCGCAATACTTCATCGAGAATCAGCGAAGAGGATACAACCCCCACGACGATGTTTCGCCACATATGAGCAAAACCATTATTATCGCGCACGTTAAAGATGGTGCCGAGATGGCGATAGAACATAAGCTGGGCAAGCCGATAGTTGACGGCATTTTGCAACATCATGGCACAACTTTGATTTCATATTTCTATAACAAGGCCCTCGAAGAGCAAGACGATGATACCACTGGGGCTATTGGAGAAAGCCACTTTCGCTACCCGGGGCCAAAACCGCAATTCAAAGAAGCGGCGCTTGTTATGCTCGCTGACAGTATTGAGGCCACGGCGCGTTCGCTTGATGAGCCGACAATTGGTCGACTCAATTCGATTGTTGAAAACGTTATTGAAAGTAAATTTATGGACGGCCAACTCGACGAGTGCAATCTTTCGATTCAAGATTTGGCGCGAATTAAAGAAACTTTTAAGCGAATGCTAAGTGGCATTTACCATCAGCGTATGGACTACCCACACATGCGCGACGGTAAGGTGATCTCGGTGCCGGCTAAAAAGCCCATCGCAAGCGTGCGCAAGGCGACAACAAGTTAAACTCAACGAGAAGGAGCCTCCTGGATTTTTTAGAGCGCCATCCTTTTATTCGAGAGCTGGTTTTTTGGGCCTCGCTTGTGTTTGTTTTTGGCGGCGCTGCAAATTATTCGGTAACCGGTTTTTGGCCAGCGATACCATTCGCGCTTTTTGTAATGAATGCCGCGTTTCGTTGGGAGCGTCACTACCTCGGCCTCGGTGTCATTATCGCAATGGTGTGTACGCCTCTTTATTTTTTTAAAAAGCAACATGGGCAGCTTTTTCACCCGGTGCTAAGCCGGCCCTACGTTACGACCAAAGACACTTGCCTCAATAAGTATAAAATCGAAGAAAAGGATGGCACGACTGGCTTTCAAGTTAGGCTGGCCGAACCCTTTCGCGGCAAAGAGTGCAAGGGCCCGACTTCTGAGGCTTTTGCCACCCAATTCATACCGCGCGGTTCGATTTTTTCGGTCGATGGCGTGATCGTGAAAAATATTAGTTTCGAAGAACTCTATGTGATTAAGACCAATTTGCCGTTTGGTCTGCTCGAGGTGCGGCCTGAAGATTTCGCGCTAGTGGCGTGGGGTGGCGGGCGCAATATTTCGCAAGATGATCTTCGGCGAGCCCTGTTTTATCTTCCGGCTCGGCTGATGTGGTGGCCCAAGGCGCCGATGTTTTTATACGAGCGTTGGCGCGCTCGACAAACCTAAACGCGCCCCGCTCTGACTTTAAAATTTATCATTGAAATTACTCTTTGAACCAAAGGCAGTCGGCGCCGCTCGGCAAAAGTTTATCAGTCGAATCGCGAATCACCATTTCAGACGACGTGTATTGCCCGCCCCAATCGCCGCAAACCTGGCGCAATTGGTTTTCGAGCGACACCGGCGTGTAGCCCGGCGAGTGTGATGACAGAAGTAAAAACATCGGTTTGTCTGAGAATAGTTTTTTCAAATCTCGCAAAAGCGGCAAAAGGTCATCTTCTATTTTCCAGACTTCATTTTTTGTGCCGCGACCATAGCTGGGCGGGTCGAGAATGATGCCTTCGTACTGTTTGCCGCGGCGAAGTTCTTTTGCAACAAACTCTTTTACGTCGTCGATAATCCAGCGCACCGGTTTCTCGGCGAGCCCCGAGCTCACCGCGTTTTCACGCGCCCAGGCCACTGAACTTTTCGAGGCGTCAAGGTGAACAACTTCGGCGCCGGCAGCAGCCGCAAAGAGGCTCGACCCGCCGGTGTAGGCGAAAAGATTCAGCACCCGGGGTTTCTCGCCTTTAGCCACATGTTTTGCGATTTCTTCGCGCAGTCGTCGCCAATTTTTCATTTGCTCCGCGAAAAGGCCTAGATGCCCAAAGCCCGTCAGTTTGACGTTGAAGGTGATATCATCAATTTTAATTGTCCAGGGCTTTTTGATTTCAGGGTTTACAACCTTCCACTCGCCGTTGCCGTTTTCGTAACGCATAAACTGCGCGTCGAATTTTTGCCATTCTTTTTCGGGGAGTGTTGGGGCCCAAACCGCCGAGGCCGCTGGTCGCACTATTCGAAACGGGCCGACCTGTTCAAGCTTCAAAAAGCCACCCGAGTCAATTAGGTGATAATCGACGTTATCGGTATTTTTAGAGGTGGCTTTTTGCGGTTTGGTCATAAGGGGCGCAATCTAGCTTTCGGGGGTTGCGGTCGTCAATATTATTGCGCTACTGGCTAGCGAACTGCTAAAAGCTGAGAATTATGAATATTTCGAACATCAAATTGCAAAAGTTATTGAGCCAAATCGTTTCGTTGCTGCCCTTGCGGGAACGAAAGAAGCTAAGGGACGCCCCGCATGTAACGTGTGTTTTTGTCGGGCAAGCCTATGGGCGTCGGCTTAATCGTGAATTTCGCGGGCTTGATTATGCGACCGATGTGCTGAGTTTTGCCCCCATAGAGGCGAATTATTTGGGGGAGCTTGTTTTTTGTGAGCCAGTCTTAAAGCGGCAAGCGCGCGAGCATAAGATCTCTGAGGCTGAAGAGTTTCAATATTTGTTAATTCATGGGCTGCTTCACCTTTTGGGCTACGATCACGAAAAAAGTGACAAAGAAGCGAGTCGCATGTATCGTTTGCAAGATTCGATATTTGATCAATTGGCACCAGAAGTAGCAGTAAAAAAAACACCAGGGCAGGGCCATGGCACTCGTAACAGAACTGTCAGACGTAAAAAATAATCTAAGATTGATTCAAGATAAGGTCGCCGAGCTTCGGAGGTATCTTTGACATCGATCGCAAGCGTAAACGGCTCGAAGAATTAGAGAACGAATCACAAAACCCTGGCGTGTGGAACAACCACCGCGAAATGCAAAAGATTAACCAAGAAAAAGTTTTGATCGCGAAGTCGATTGAAGATTTTGAATTGCTGGCGCGTCGAGCAGATGACTCCATGGGGCTGCTTGAGCTCATCGTCGAATCTGAAGACGAAGGTATGTTTCAAGAGCTCAAGGGTGAGACAACCAGCATGATGGCAGTGATTCACGATCTCGAGGTGAAAAGTTTGCTGAGCGGTCGCATGGACCCTTCGAGCGCTTATCTTTCAATAAACGCCGGTGCCGGTGGCACCGAGGCTCAAGATTGGGCCGAGATTCTTTTGCGTATGTACACGCGCTATGCAGAACGGCACGGCTATCGTTCTGAGGTGCTGTCTGTTAACTACGGCGAAGAGGCGGGTATTAAGTCTGTCACGCTGAATATTCAGGGGCCGTATGCCTACGGTTACCTTAAGGCTGAAAGCGGAGTGCATCGATTGGTGCGTATAAGCCCGTTTGACTCGAATGCCAGGCGACACACGAGCTTTGCTTCGGTGACTTGTTGGCCCGAGGTTGACGACGATATTGAGGTCGTCATTCGCGAAGAAGATTTGAAGCTTGATACCTATCGCGCCAGTGGGGCCGGCGGTCAGCATGTTAACAAGACGGATTCGGCAGTGCGAATCACCCACATACCGACCGGCATTGTGATCGCTTGTCAAACGCAGCGAAGTCAGCACGCCAATCGTGATTACGCTATGAAAATGCTGAAGGCTGCGCTCTACGAAATTGAAGCCAAAAAGCTATTGAAAGAAAAAGACGAGATCGATGCGCAAAAGAAAGCGAACGAATGGGGCAGTCAAATTCGCTCTTACGTTTTGCACCCGTATCAGCTTTGCAAAGATCATCGGTTGAATTGGGAGTCTGGTCAGCCGAGTCTGATCTTAGACGGTGATCTTGATGGGGTCATTGAGGCTTACTTGCGCGCGCAGGTAAAACTATGAACCATATTCGCCTGCATATTTGGATGGTTTTTCGTTACCTACGCGAAGGGCGACGATTTTTAAGTTTAAATTTGATTTTGGCTGTGGTTGGCGTCGCGCTGGGAGTAGCTTCACTTGTGATCGCGATGGCTGTGGTCAGCGGCTACGAGTCGACGCTACGAATGACCGTGGTCAATATGCAGGGGCATATTGTCATACTCAAGCATGGCGGCATCGAGACAGAACGCGCCGAGATCGAAAAAAAGGTGCAAGGCGCCGTGCCTGAGCTGCAGGCCATGACGCCCTTTTTAGTTCTCGAAGGTTTGATTGTTCACAAAAAGAAGCTTTCGGGCGTCGCGCTTGAGGGTGTCGAACCGGGCACGGTGGGGCTTGTGCTTTCGCTCGAGAAAACATTGATCGACGGTGACGCGCGACTGGGTCTTGAGAAGCACTCGGGCGCGGCGGGCTCTGTGGCAATGGAGGCAAGTGAGACTCCTCCAGCTGCCCTCGTCGGGCGGGGTCTCAGTCAAAAGTTTAATTTGAAAGTGGGCGATGAATTTCGGTTGGTGATCCCGATCACGCGTTCGCGAAGCCAAGAGGGTTTTCGGCCAAAGACTCAAAAATTTCGGGTCGGTGGTGTTCTCGATCTCGGGCGCGCAGATTATGATGAGCGCTATATATTGACGGATCTGGCGACCGCCCAGAAATTCGGCGAGCTGCCCGATCGCATTTCGGGCTGGCGATTGCGGCTCGAAAAAGACAGTCAGGCGCTAGGCGTGGCAAAACGCCTCGACGATCAATTGGGCTCTTCTTTTTGGACCCGCACCTGGATCGACGCCAATCACAACTTGTTTCAGGCCGTAAAGTACGAGAAGGCCATTATTTTTGTTATTGTGATGTTGATGATTGTGGCCGCGGCCTTCAATGTGGCCAGCACACTATTTTTAAGTGTTGTGAGGCGCTATTCTCAAATTGGCATTTTAAAGGCCATGGGGGTCAGCGCAGTCTTTATTCAGCGGCTTTTTACCGTTCAAGGCCTTATCGTGGGGGCCACGGGTACCATTTTTGGATTGGTTCTCGGGCTGATCGGTTGTCAGGTTTTTTTGTGGGCCGAAAAGAAGTATGGTCTGTTTCCGGGTGAGGTTTATAAGCTGAGTTTTGTGCAGCTCGAGGTGAGGCCGACAGATTTGTTTCTCATTCTTGGAGTGGCCTTGTTTTTCTGCTATTTGTCGGCTTTGGCCCCGGCCAAACGTGGCGCCAAATTATTGCCAGTTGAGGGTTTAAGATATGAGTGATCCGATAATGGTCGTTGAAAATGTGACCAAGGTTTACGAGCGTGGTGGCGCCAAAATCGAAGTATTGAAATCAGTCGATCTTGAAATCTACTCGAATGAGGCCGTTTGCATTTTGGGGGCTTCGGGCGCTGGCAAAAGCACGCTTTTGCATATTTTGGGTACGCTCGATCGCCCAACGCAGGGCCGAGTTTTGCACAACGGGCTGGATCTCAGTCGCGAAGGGGATGAAGCGCTGGCGTTATTTCGCAACCGCGAAATTGGTTTCGTATTTCAATTTCATCATTTGCTTTCAGAATTTTCGGCAATTGAAAACGTGATGTTGCCAGCGCGTATCGGCGGGGTCAGTGAGAAAGAGGCCCGTGTTCGAGCTCATAAACTTTTGACCCTGCTCGGGCTTGAGGCGCGAAAGGATCACTACCCAACTGAACTCAGCGGCGGCGAACACCAGCGAGTGGCCGTTGCTCGCGCACTCGTGCAAGAGCCAAAAATTTTATTGGCCGATGAGCCCACCGGCAACCTCGATACCGAAAACAGTCGGCAGATTCAAGAGTTGTTTTTTTCGCTGAAAACGAGACTCGGTTTGACTCTCGTGGTGGTGACTCATGACGCCAATTTTGCCACCAGATTCCCGCGGCGATTGATGTTAAAAGACGGTCATTGGAATTGACATCATTCTCTATTCGCGTTAGTCTGCGGCGTTGTTTTTAATAAGTACTCAGAAACACTTGGATTTTTCGACTTGAGCAAGATTCTAACATCGGCCATTTGGGGATCTCTTTTATTCGCATTCGTGAGCACTTCTGCGTGGGCCGAAGAGCTCATTCAAAAAATCGATGTCTCAGGCAATAAAAAAATCGAAGAATCGGCGATTCGGGCCAAAATCGGTTCGAAGGTGGGTTCTCGCCTCGACCCCGTCCAAATTCGTCAAGATATTCGCGATTTATTCGCCATGAATTTCTTCTTAAACGTCGAAGTTGATAAAAAGCTCGAGAAGGGCCAAGCCATTTTGACCTACAAGGTCGAAGAAAAGCCGACAATTTCAGAAATCAAATTCGAGGGTAATGATGAGGTCGAGCAAAACGATTTGCTTGAGGCGCTTGGTATCAAGTCTTATGAAATTCTCGACATGGCAAAGGTTCGAGATGCGGTCGCCAAGCTTGAAAAGCTTTATGAAGATAAGGGTTTTTTCTTGGCTCGTATTAAGCCCGAAGTAAAGCAAGGCAAAGAAAACTCAGCGACCTTGGTGTTTCACATAGTTGAAAATGAAAAAGTGCGAGTGGCGAAGATTCGCTTTCTTGGCAATCGCCAGATGGCGAGTGCTCGCCTTAAATCTGTTATGCAGACCCAAGAGGGCGGCTTTTTCAGCTTTATGTCAGGCGCTGGTGCTTACAAGCAAGACACCTTCGATCGTGATATTCAGCTGCTCTATTATCTTGTGTATTATAATGAAGGCTTTATTCAGGCCAAGATTGATCGGCCACAGGTTTACGTAACCCCCGATAAGCGCTTGATCTACATCACCATACGAGTTGACGAGGGTGAGAAATTTAACGTTGGCGAAATTAATTTTACCGGCGACCTGCTCTTTACCGATAGCGAGTTGAGCAGCGGGATAAAGATCAAGGCCAGCGAACTATTTGTTTACTCAACGCTGCAGGCCGATCTTAGCACTTTGCAAGCCAAGTACGGCGATTTAGGTTACGCCTACGCCAATATTATCCCACGTACGAGAGCTCGCGAAAAAGAAAAATTGGTCGATATTACTTTTGAAATCGACAAGGGTAGCAAAGTTTATATCGGCCGAATTAATATGAAGGGCGATAGCAAAACGCGCGATAAAGTTATACGTCGTGAAGTGAAAATATATGAGGGCGAGCTTTACAATGAGACACGTAAGCGCGAGTCACTCGCCAATATTAAGAGGCTCGGTTATTTCGAAGAAGTGACTCTCAATACGAAAACTCCGCCTGGGCACCCCGATATTATGGATATCGACGTGGTGGTGAAAGAGCGTAACACCGGTACGATTCAGCTAGGTGCTGGCTACAGCACATTCGGTGGTTTCTTGCTTAACGGTCAGATCAACCAGATCAATCTTTTTGGCCGCGGCCAGAAGCTCGGTCTTTCTATCGACTGGAGTACGCAGCAGAAGGTTTTTGACTTGAGCTTTACTGAGCCCTATTTCAATGACACCGAGTGGTCTCTTGGCGGCGATTTGTACGCAAGCGATCGTTTGCTGACAGAATATGAAGAAAATAAAAAGGGTGTTGGTATTCGTGTGGGCCACCCGCTGGCGCCTTATCTCGAGGGCACACTTGGTTATAAAATTGATAAGACTTTGCTGACGCTTACGGATAATGGCGACCCAGAGCTCTTCCCTGTAAATACAGCTAACGGGCTCACCAGCTCTGTGACGGCAGGCATCGCCTATGATACGAGAGATGATCGATTTTCGCCGTCAGAGGGGCAATTTCATAGCGTTTCGCTTCAGTACGCCGGTTTGGGTGGCGATCTTAAGTACACCAAGGGCGTTGCCAGTGCGCGCTACTATAAGAAAATTATATCCGAGATCGTTTGGCGAAATAATTTTAGCTACGGTTTTGTGGCGTCAAACCGCCCCAATGTAGAGCCACCCTTTAACCAATTGTTCTTGCTTGGCGGCGCAAATTCGTTGCGTGGTTTTGATTGGTTTTCTATCGGCCGCAAGCGGTTCTCGAAGAAAGAGTTTACCTCGTTGCTGAGTGACCCCAACCTGATGCAATTGGCCTATAAACCTTTCGGCGGTACGCAGCAGATGTATTACAACCTCGAGTTTCAGTTTCCGCTTATTAGCGAAGCTGGGGTAAAGGGCGTGGTATTTTACGATATTGGATACGCCGATGACAATTTGCGTCTCGACGACTTTCGAAGTGACTGGGGTTTCGGGTTTAGATGGTTCTCACCAATTGGCCCTCTGCGGTTTGAATTTGGTTTGCCGATCGATCGCCAACCCGTCTATGGCGAACGACCTGTTAACTTTCAGTTTGCTATCGGATCGCCGTTCTAGGGCAACCGTCACAAAACTTGCTAAATCCTGAGTATTAGCAGTAAGATCTCGTCGTTATATAAAGTGTATAAAGCAAAATTGATAAAGGAGAATTTATCATGTTAGGTCGTAAATATTCGAATTTGGCTGCAGTTTTAACGGTTATATTGCTTTGGGTTTTCGGTGCAAGCGCCGCGGTTGGCGAAGTTAAAATCGGTGTTGTGGATGTGCCCAAGGCTATTCAGGCAACCAAAGAAGGCCAGAAAATCAAAAAGGATCTCGAGGCCGACTACAATAAACGTAAGGCCGACCTTGAGAAAAGAGCGAAAGATATTCAGCAAATGATTTCAGACTTTGAAAAGAAGAGCCTTGTTCTTTCGGATGAAGCCCGCGCCAAAAAAGGCCAGTCTATTGAAGAGGAAAAATCAAAGTTCATGGAGCTTCAAGAAAAAAATCGTCAAGATCTTGTTAAAAAAGACCGCGAGCTTTCGCAGCCTATGATCAAGAAACTAAATGAAGTGATTAATGAGATTGCCAAGAAAGAAAGTTTCACGGCGATATTTCACAAAAATGATCAGAATCTCGTTTGGGCTTCTTCAGAAATCGATATTACTGACAAGGTAATTCAGGCTCTTGAAAAAAAATAACCCCTACGAAATAGAAGATATATTGCGAATGCTGCCGCACCGGCAGCCCTTCGCTTTGATCGACCGAGTTCTTGAAGTGTATGACCCGGGCGGCAAATCAAAAGCCGGTCGCAAGGTGAAAGCCTTGAAAAACGTTACCTACAATGAACCTTTTTTCGCTGGCCACTTTCCAAATCGACCCATTATGCCGGGTGTTCTGATTATAGAGGCGATGGCACAGGCGGCCGCAATGGCGTGCGCTCGCGAGGGCGACCCCAAGATGGATATTGTCGTTGCGAGAATTAGCGAAGTTCGGTTTCACCGTCCCGTCGTCCCGGGTGATCAGTTGATCACCGAGGCTGAAGTTCTAAAAGAACGAGAAAAATTCTTTTTTAATCGAGTAAGATCGACCGTCGACGGAGAGTTGGTAACGGAATTTGATATTCTGGCGTCAGTGAGTTTTGCAAAAGATCAGGGGACATCAGCATGAGCAGCCCAGCTATACACCCAACCGCAATAGTCGAAAAAAGTGTAGAGCTGGCCCCGGATGTCACAGTTGGGCCGTTTTCAATTCTAAAAGGTCGTTTGCGCGTTGGCCGCGGAACAAAAATTGAGGGCCACGCGTGCTTAGGTTCTGATTCGACTGTTGTTGAGATTGGCGAAGAGAATGTAATCCAAAACGGCGCTGTTATCGGTGGGCCACCACAAGATTTGTCCTATAAGAACGAGCCAACCCGTTTGGTCATTGGCAATAAAAATTTATTTCGAGAATTTGTGACCGTAAACTGCGGCACGATGAAGGGCGGCGGTGTTACAACCATCGGCAATAATTGTATGTTGATGGCCTACGTACACGTGGCTCACGACTGCAATATCGGTAATGGTGTTATTATCGCCAATCTTGTGCAGTTTGCCGGCCATGTGCAAGTCGAAGATCATGTGCGGATTGGCGGCATCGTTGGGCTTGTGCAGTTTACTCGCATTGGGCGGTACGCCTATATTGGCGGGGCGAGCAACGTGCGCAAAGATGTGCCTCCTTATACAATCGCCGAAGGCAATGCGATGGCTCGAGTGCGCGCGACCAATAAAGTCGGTTTGCAGCGTGCGGGCTTTGCAAAAGAAGAAGTTGATAATATCGCGCGTGCGGTTCGGTTCTTAGTCGCCGGTGATCGTACGATTGAAGAGTCTCTGCAAAAGATTGCAAGCGACTGTACTCAATCCGAACATATTCAGCATTTCGTCAATTTTATTAAATCATCAGAGGGTGGAGTCGCTAGATGAGTTTAATGAATTCAGAATCAAAGCAGAGACGTTTGAAGGCTGCGGTTGTTGGGGTCGGCTATTTGGGTCGGTTTCATGCGCAGAAATACAAAGCGATTAAGAATGCTGAACTGGTGGGCGTCTACGATTCAAACTTTGAACGCTGTAAAGAAGTGGCGGCTGAGTTGGGCGTAAAGGCCTTTTTGTCACTCAATGAGCTGGTTGGTCAGGTCGAGGCGGCGACGGTGGCGGCCACTACTTCGGCGCACTTTGAGGCCTCTAAATATCTTCTCGATAACGGAATCCATTTACACATTGAAAAGCCGATCACCTCAACCAGTCGTGAGGGGCAGACTCTTTGCGAGTTAGCGAAGAAGAAAAATTTGAAGCTGCAAGTGGGGCACGTTGAGAGATTTAACCCTGCCCTTATTGCGGTAAAAGAAAAGTTAAAGAAGCCATTGTTTATTGAGTGCCACCGATTGGCGTCGTTTAAACCCCGTGGCGTGGATGTAAATGTTGTTCTCGATCTTATGATTCATGATCTCGACATGATTCTGCATCTTGTGCAGAGTGAGCCCACCTCGGTTTCGGCCGTGGGCACTCCTGTCATTACCAAGACTTATGATATCGCGAACGCCCGAATCGAATTTGCATCAGGTGCCGTAGCCAATGTGACGGCCTCACGCGTGAGCTTACAAGCTCAGAGAAAATTTAGGGTCTTTCAGGATTCGCAGTATCTTTCGATGGATTTTGGCACCGGTGACGTTCGTCTTATGACAAAAACCGGCGAGTGGTCGGGCGAAGGCCAACCACCCATTGATATGCAAAGTTGGAATCTCGAGAAGAGTGACGCGCTTTTAGCTGAAACCGAGTCGTTTGTTGATGCATGTCTAAATAACAAGCCTTGTGTTGTCAGTGGCGAAGATGGCATGAGAGCTCTACGGCTGGCGGAGCAGATTCTTGGCGCAATCGAAAACCGAAACCGCTGAAATACTGATTGTCGCGGGCGAAGCCTCGAGCGCGCTCTATGCTCGACGTCTACTCGAATATTGGAAGAATTCAGGCTCTCAAATAAAAGCGTTCGGTATAGGCAGTCGCGAGATGGAGGCCCTTGGCTTTGAAATCGTAGGCCGCTCTGAAGACTTGGCGGTCGTCGGTCTGGTCGAAGTGCTCAAGCACTATGGTCAGATTCGCGCCGTCTACAAGCGCCTTATCGAACTCGCCCAAGAGCGCAAGCCGCGAGCTATACTCTTACTTGATTATCCCGATTTTAATTTACGCCTCGCTCGAGATCTCAAGAAGTTGGGGTTGCCAATTGTTTATTATATATCCCCGCAAGTCTGGGCGTGGCGCAAATCGCGAATTCATCAGATCAAAGAGCTCGTTGATAAAATGTTGGTGGTATTGCCCTTTGAAGAGGCGTTTTATCGCGACAGTGGAGTGAATGTTGAGTTCGTGGGCCATCCGCTTTTAGATGAAATAAACCCAGAGCTTTTTGAAACTCAACACCGCGAGTGGGAACGCGCTAAATTTGGCCTGCGCCCTGGCGAAATATGTATTGGTTTGATGCCGGGCAGTCGGAACTCGGAGCTCGATCACCATCTCGCCATTCAAATTGAAACCGCCGAGCAAATGCACACGGCCGACCCCAAATTAAAGTTTGCACTTTTAATCGCGCCGACCTTTTCTCTCGAGCAAGTGCGAGCCCGTTTGCCAAATTACACGGTGCCACTCATATTTATAAAAGAGGAGCCAATGAAAATGGTGAGCATGGTGGACGTCGTGCTTTGTGCGTCGGGTACGGCCACTTTGGTAGTCGGGCTTATGAAAAAGCCGATGGTGATTATGTACAAAATGAACGCGCTGACGGCGTGGCTTGCGCGAATTTTTGTTAAAGGCACAGCCCATTTTGGTTTAATTAATTTAGTATTAGGGCGGCGTGTGGTGAGTGAAATGTTTCAAGATCAGGCGACTCCTGAGTTATTGGCGGCCGAATTGAACAAACTTATCGGCGATAAAAAGCACTACTCAGAAGTTGAGCAAGAGTTGGGCCAGGCCCACGAGCGATTGGGGCGAAAAGGGGCCACTATGAGAGTGGCCGCAGCGCTCAAAGACTATTTATTTTAAGGCGAAGATTGAAATTATGAATCTAATTTTGGCCCCATTTAGTTTTTTGTACTCTCAGGTCATGGCCTTGCGAAATTTGCTCTATGATCGCGATGTCTTGCCGACTTTTGAAGTCGGCATACCGATCGTGAGTGTGGGCAATCTTACGTTGGGTGGCACTGGTAAAACTCCATTGATATGTGAATTGGTCGCATGGGCTCTTGAAAATAAGCTTCACCCGGGAGTGGTGTCGCGTGGCTATCGGGGGCAGGTGCGGGGGGTCGAGCTGGTGACTCCGAATGGCGACCCAAGTTACTTCGGCGACGAGCCTGTAATGATCGCAAGCCGTTTTGCTAACGTGCCGGTTTATGTCGGGGCTGATCGCGTAGCGGCAGTAAAGAAAATGATTGAGCACCAAAAAGTCGATATTATTTTTGCTGACGACGCCTTTCAACATCGCCGTTTGGGGCGCAAGGCCGATATCGTCGTGGTCGATTGCACGGAGGCTATTTCAAATTACCGGGTGGTGCCAGTTGGGCGGGCGCGTGAAAATGTACGGGGCCTCGATCGCGCTGATTTCATTATTTTAAATAAAGTGAACTTGGCGACCCCAGAGCAAAAAAAAATAGTTTTAGAATTTCTCGAAGAGCACTCGACGGTAAAGGGTACGCCCATAATAGAGGCCGAGTATTATGTTAGAAATTTGGTAAATTTGAAAAGCGCTAAGCGGATTGAGCCCAGCGGGTTTGAGTCGGCCCTCATCGTGTCGGGCGTTGGCAATCCGAAGGGCGTTGAAAAGCTTTTGGTTAAAAATTTTGATATCAAAGCGCATCTCACGTTTCGAGACCACCATGATTTTTCGATCGGTGACATCAATAGGGCGTTGTCAGAGGCCCGTCGGCTCGGTGTGAAGAAGATTCTTGTTACTGAAAAAGACGCGGTAAAAATTGTTGAAAAGATTCGTAATGACCAGCGCGAAGAATTGAATATCTTTTGGCGCACCGAACTGTCTCTCAAACTCAGTTTAAAAGTTAAGAAGTTGCATGAAAAAATCCTGGCTCTCACGCATTAGTCTCTCTTTTTCGTATCTCATCGTGCACATGCCGCAGGCGGTGCAATTTGCTATTGGCGATATCATTGGTATTTTGTGGTTTGATGTCATTCGTGTTCGCCGCAATATTGTATTGTCAAATTTGCGGTTGGCTTTTCCGGATTGGACGGAGGCCGAGCGAGTGAGGGTGGGGCGAGCCTCCGTTTGCCATCTGGGGCGTTCTTTTATTGAATTTTGGCGGTTGCCGATGGCAACGGCCGAACAATATTCATCTCAATTTATTGTCAGTGGCGTTGAGAATATAAAAATCGCCCAAGCTCGAGGCAAAGGCGTGTTTGTTTTGGCCTCTCACATCGGCAATGGTGATTGGGCGTCTATGGGGTTGGCGCTCAATGGCGTTTTTCTAAATACAATTACCAAAGAGTTCAAATGGCAGGCGCTTAATAATTTTTGGTTTGAAACTCGGCAAAAATTTGGCATGGGGTTGATACCCGATCGCCGCAGCAGCTTGATGATTCTTAAGATTCTTAAGAAAAATGGCCTGGTGTGTTTTGTTATCGATCAATTTTTGGGGCCGCCCATCGGAGTGCGTACTCAATTTTTCGGGGTTGAGACCGGGGCGCCGATGGGTTTAGCCCTATTGGCTGAACGTTCGGGGGCCGCAGTCGTCCCAGCCCTTACCTACCGTGATAAAGAGGGTCGAACCGTAGTTGAGATAGAGCCTGAAATTCCGTTTGTCGATACCGGAGATAAAGATCAGAATATTAAAGTCAATACCCAGCGCTACACTGATAAGATTGAAGAGTGGGTACGTCGTCACCCCGCACAATGGATGTGGGTGCATCGGCGGTGGAAGGAGTTTCGCGAATGATAGTTCGAGAGTGCTTTCAAAGTATGGTGAGAATGTTTTGGGTGGCCACGGTCGTTGCGGCCCTTTTTGGTTGTTCGACAAAAAAGGTCATGGAAGACAATGCGCCACGGTTTAAAGATATTAATGAAGAGTTTGAGAAAGTCGTGAGGGTCAATGCGATCCCTGGCAAAGCCGGCGAGTCGGCGGTCGTAAAAGGGGCGCCTCTTGTGGCGGTTTCTAAAATTGAGAAGCCCGAGAAGAGAAGTAAAAAAAAGGTGAAAGAATCCTCTAAATTTGAAGCAGGGACACCCTCTATGCAAAATGTAAACGGCCCTCAAGAACATGAGCCCGACCTTGAAGATAAAGAAGGTTTTACCGGTCGGCGACCGGCCGTAGACCCGTTTAGAGAAAATGAGAAAGTCGTTTTGGCGGTTAATTATTTTAACGTGGTCGCCGGCGATCTGACCCTTTCGGTTTTGCCTTTTAAAAGCGTAAATGACAAAAAATCTTACCACTTTTCAATGAACGTGAAGTCGACAAAGATGTTTTCGCTTTTCTATGCGGTCGATGATACCGCTGAGACTTTTGTCGACTTTGATACACTCGTGCCAATGACTTATACGCTCGAGGGCAAAGAGACTGCTCGGCGCAAAGAGGTTCGTACATTTTTCGATTGGCAGAAATCAGAAGCCACTTTTTGGGAGAAAACCATTTCGGCCAATGACGATGAGGGCGAAAAGAAACGTAAGGTCGTTTGGGCTATTGAGCCCTTTACCCAAAACGTCATAAGCGCATTGTTTTACTTGCGAACTTTTACTCTGACCCCCGGTAAAAAACTGGCTTTTCGGGTTTCTGATGACGGCAAAAATTATGTTTTTAACGGTGAAGTTTTGAGAAGAGAGAAATTACACACCGATATTGGAGACTTTGATTCGGTTGTTGTACGACCCACATTTCAGTTGGATGGTGAGTTCAAGCAGACGGGTGAAATTCTAATTTGGTTAACCGACGATGATCGTAAATTGCCAATACGAATTGAATCGAAGATAAAAATTGGCGCGCTGGTGGCCAAGCTTAAAGCCATTGAGCGGCCTTAGATTTTGACAAGAACTGGTCTTTGGTAAGATGTAATCTCGATCGGCTCGTAGCATAATTAGGTTATGTCTGAGATCCTCTGTCGTTATTTTACGGGTTACAAGCCGTGTTCGCTAAGTGAGCGTTGTGATGCGAGCTGCCACAAGCGTTCGATTGTGAAATCAAGAGTGCTCGTGGTTCACCTAGGCGCGATGGGCGCGGTTGTCAGATCGACGACACTTCTTAAGGCGATTCGTCGAAAATATCCAGAGTCTCATTTAACTTGGGTCACGTCTCAGCCGGTGCATGAGCTTTTGGTCGGGCACCCCTTGGTTGATCGGGTATTGACGACTTCGCGCGAAGATCTATTGGCTTTGTCGGCGCTTGAGTTCGATGTTGGTTTTTGTATCGACAAGTCGTTGGTGGCGGCGGGTGTATTGCGTGCAACTCGAGTTAAAAAAGTTTTTGGTTTTCGAGTTGAAACTGTGACTGGGGCCATTTTGCCCGCAACAGAAGCGGCCAGTGAGCTTTGGGAAATCGGTCTTTCAGACCGAAAGAAATTTTTCGAAAATAGAAAGACCGAGGCCGAACTTGTTTGCCGGGCCCTCGAGCTTGATTATCAAGGCGACGATTATGACTTGCGATTGACGGCTGATGAGCGCGCCGAGGTTCTCCATCGCCGCTCTAGCTGGCAAGGGGCCAGCCGCGCCATTGTTGGCTTTAATACCGGTTGTAGTGACGTCATCAAATATAAAAAACTTACGGTTGAGGCCCAGCGGCAGTTAATCCCGCTGATACATGCGTTAGGGGCTCAGGTTGTGCTTTTGGGCGGCCCCGAAGACAAAATTCGAAATCAACAAATTGCTCATGGTCAGAAGGTGATTTCGTCCTCAACTGAGGGTGGGCTTCGCGACGGGCTATTGAGCGTGGCGGCTTGTGACATTGTTGTTACGGGTGACAGCTTGGGTATGCATCTGGCGATCGCAATGAAAAAGTGGGTCGTGGCATGGTTTGGCCCTACTTGCGCACACGAAATTGACCTTTTTGGGCGAGGCGCCAAGGTTTTGAGTCAAGCGACCTGTGGCCCGTGCTGGCGACGATCTTGTCAGAAAGAGACAATGTGCTATGATCTCGTTGATTTAAATGAGATTACGAACGCCGTCAGCAAAGGTATTGATTGGACAACCTCATCTTTCACACAGCCTTCGTCGGCGACCTCTTACTCACCATCCCCTTCATTGGCGAAGTTCGACGCCGCTGGCGAGATGATCGAGTCACTTTAGTTTGTCGGCCGGGCCTCAAAAAATTCTTTCTAGAAAATAAAATTGTCGATCAAGTCATCGAACTTGAAAAAGGTGATGCTCAATCGGAAGCCGATTTTCTGCAGGCGGTGCAGAAAATGGATATTCGAAATCTATTTTGCCCTCATCAATCGTTTCGGTCGGCATGGTTGCTTCGGCGCTTAAAGGCTCAAAATAAAATAGCCTATAAGGTTTGGTGGAATCGCTTTTTTTTCAATAGACGTGTTCTTCGCCCGATAGAGCAGCCGGAGGTTTTGCGCCTCTGGGCCTTATTTGGGGCCCAGGATGAGGCGCCTGACGAGGTACGTGAAATTACAAACGGCGGGCCGAGCGACAAGAATCTGAGCACGCTTGAAAACGTAACGAGCTGGCCAGTGGCGATCGAGCCAAGGTACTCATTGGTGGTTGCGGCCCAGGCGAAAGCGGTCGAGGGTCTTTTAGCGCGACTGAGTATTCGGCGACCATTCGTAGTTATCGCGCCAGGCAGTCAATGGGCAACAAAGCGCTGGACCGCTGAGGGCTTTGCGGCGGTCTCACAGGCGACGTTGGGCCGTGGGTTGAATGTTTATCTCGTGGGTTCTCAGAAAGAAAGCGTCGCTTGCGCAGATGTGATTGGACTGATTCAGTCTAAAGATAGAGTTACGAACGAGATTCGCTCGTTAGCAGGCCAAACCGACCTTTTCGAGCTGCATGCCCTTATGAGCGCGAGTGAATATGTGGTGGCGAATGACAGCGGCTCGATGCACATGGCGGTGGCTTCAGGCCGGCCCGTTGTCGGTGTTTTTGGCCCCACAGTCTTGGCCCAAGGATATCGACCATGGAGTGATCGCGCGGCCGTGGCCCAAATTGCATTACCGTGTCGCCCTTGCGGCCGACACGGACATCAGCAGTGCCCCATTGGCACACACGATTGCATGAAGAAACTTACGGCCGAAAAAGTACTTTCGGCAATAGAAGCCGTTCGGCATTAGACTCGAGTAAATTTACTTACGTCGATATTGTATTTTTTAATTTTTCTCAAAAGTGTGTTCTTCGGGATGTTGGCCTGTGCCACCGTTTTGTTAATCTTGCCGGCGTTAGCCTTCAGTGCGCTCTCAATAAATTCTTTCTCTGCTGCTTCTTTGAAAGAATCAAAATCGAGTGGGCCGGTGTATTTGCCCGACATCGGGATGTTCGTTCGGTTCTGCGCTTCAATAATTATATTCTCGGGCAAACTCTTGGTGGTGATCTGATTTGAATTTTCGACAATAAAAGCCCGCTCGATTACGTTTTCAAGCTCTCGAATATTGCCCGGCCATTTGTATTTTTTGAGGATGTCGAGTGCATCGGGGTTCATGCCCTGAATCTGGCGATTCATTTTTTTGGCGAACTTGGTGACAAAATACTTCACCAAGCCTTCGAGATCGTCGAGGCGATCCCGTAAGGGGGGCATAAAAATGGGCATTACGTTCAAGCGATAGAAAAAATCTTCGCGAAAGCCTTGCTCTTCGATCATCTTCTCGAGGTTTCGATTGGTGGCCGCAATGATTCGCGCGTTGGATTTCACTTCACGATTAGACCCGACCGGCATGAATTTTCGTTCTTGCAAAACTCGCAACAATTTCACCTGGAGATCAGGTTTTAATTCGCCGACCTCATCGAGAAAAAGTGTCCCTTTGTTGGCGAGCTGAAATTTACCAATTTTTCTCTCGACAGCGCCGGTAAATGACCCGCGCTCGTGACCGAAAAGTTCGCTCTCCATAAGTGCGTCTGGGATCGCTCCGCAATTGATCGCTACAAACGGCCCATGTTTTTGCGGAGAGTTCTGATGGATAGCTCGTGCCACCAACTCTTTGCCTGTGCCATTTTCGCCGCGAATAAGAACAGTGGTGTCGACATTGGCCAAGCGTTGAATCAAGTTAAACACTTCGCTCATCTTGCCAGAGGCGCCGACAAATTTCGAATCAACGTCATCGTCTAAAATGGGGTTTGAAAGCGCGATGTGTGAAACCATTTCTTTGGTTTCGATGGCCTTATTTATTAATTGCGCGAGTCGCGTTGGGTCGATTGGTTTTTCTGTGTAATCGAAAGCACCGTATTTAATGGCCAGCACGGCATCGGGTAGATTGCTATGGGCGGTCATGATAACGATAAATATTCTGGGGTCGAGTTCTTTCATGGCCTTTAAGGCGGAGAGCCCATCCATTTCGGGCATGCGAACATCCATTAGAACAATATCGTAGGCATCGTTTTTTATTGCTTCGAGAGCGGCCCGGCCGGTGTCGGCTTCGCTGATGCTCCACTCAACACCTGGCATCGAGTGCAGTAGGATTGACCCGACTGATTTTCTCAGTTCGATTTCATCATCGACGATAAGTGCTTTAAGCTTCAGTTTCATAGCTGCCTCTTTGCATTTGAGAAGGGGTCACTGTATTCGTATCGCCCTCGGCCGCGTGCACATGGTTCGTCGCATTGGCTTGTTCAATTGGCAAGTTAAAACCGACCCGCGTGCCCGAGCCGACATTGCTTTCGAGAAATACTCGGCCACCGTGTAATTCGACGAAATATTTTACGAGATAGAGGCCTAGGCCCGAGCCTCTTGGCTGCGAACGGCCCAGCTGGCCGCGGTAGAACTTTTCGAATATCTGTGCTTGTTCTTCGGCTGGGATGCCCAGCCCGTTGTCCTCAACCACAACAAAAACTTGGTCATCCACTTCGCGAGACGATACCACAACCCGCCCGTTTTCAGGGGTGTACTTGATCGCATTTTCAATCAAATTGAGCACGACTTCGTGAATGAGCACTTGGTCCATTTCGACAAGAAAGATGGGTTCAAGTTTGATATCAATTAGAATATGTTTTGATTGAGAAAGTGTGTCGAGCTGTTCGACCACCGATTCGATAATTTCATTTATGTCGGCTGAATCTCGGCTAATGCGAAAGTCTCGCGATTCAACGCGGGTGATTTGCAATATCGTGCCGATGTAGCGGTGAAGTTCTGAAATAACGTCCTTCATGCGGTGGATGTCGCCGCTGAACTCGTGAAGCGGGTATTGGGTCAAGAGACGATCACAAATAGCCTGAATCTTTGCGATCGGTGTTTTGAGATCGTGCGATATGAGGCTTAGAAAGTTATTTTTGAGTTGTTCGACTTCAATTAGAAACTCACGCTCTTTCTCAAGTTGAAGGGTGACGTACTCTTTGAGTGTCAGCTGAAAACTCAAAAAGATGACGTAAGTTACGAATGATACGATACCCACCGCGAGCACGGGTAGCCAAAAGTAGAAAGCATCGAAGGCCCAGAGCGAGCCTGTCGTGTAAACAAAGTTGGCCCATAGAATAATAAAGAGAGCCAAAAATTGCGGGTAGCTGGCCGTGCAAAATGCGATCGCAATCACAAGGCCAAGAAGCAGAAGGCCCATGACCCAAAACGGTGGGCGATTGACCCAGCGATCATTGTGGATATTGTCGACGAGATTTGCGACGATTTCGGCGCGCGACATTTGACCAACGGGTGTGCGGACGTCGCCCCCTTCAGGTTCGGTGGTGCCGATGATGACAGTTTTATTTTGAAAAAAATTATTTGGATAGTTATGTGAGAGAAAATCTTTAAAGCCGAGGGTTTTAAAGGTGCCGGCTTCTCCTCGAAAATTAATTAACGGCGAAAGTTGGCGAGTGGGGAAGGCCATTTCGAAATCGCCCGGATTGGCATTCATCCGCCGCGCCAATTGCATCGCGAAGTGGGGTGCGTTGTCTTGGCTATTGGTAAAACGACGTATGATACCGTCTCGATCTGGGGTGAACTCATTGACTCCGCTATTTTTAGTTTTTGGTCGGGCGAAACGCGAGGGCAGAATATGACCTTCCGAGTTTATTTGTGCTGACCAAACAATTCTCTTATCGGCAAAAATTGAATCATGATAGTTATCAAATTCGGGTTGGGGGATGTTCTCGCCGAAGAACGTTGTAACTCCAACCGTGCGCGGGTGGCTCGCTAGAAGTTGATCAAGAAGCGCGGCCCAGGCTGGTAAATTCCAATAATAACTGTCGTTAAATGAAAAATAAGAATAGTCGTGGACGGCATTAAAGTTCTCGGGCTTTGAGTGCAGCCAGTTGTTCCAATCTTCTCGATCGATTAACAGGAGTACAATTTCGGCATCAGTTTTCTGGGGGCCGCGAACTTTAAGGCGAACGTCATAATCGGCGTCGTGTTCGGCCAATAAAAAGCCCATTCCGAGCAGCCAACAGAGGATAGCTCGAAGCCAGAGGCCCTTGCGCCGCCAAACCATTCTGGCTGCCAACCAATACCTCGCCTTGGTTTTTCTAAACCAATCAGAGTTAAGAATAGCGGCAAATGGCATTTTCATTATTTAGGCACCCATGGGCAAATGGCCCTTATGATCAAAGTAACGCAACGTATCAAATTTGTTCATAGAATTCAATTGGTTCCGTGAAAAAAGTTGTTATTTTAGCCACATGCAGATCGTAAAGGGTTTAAATGCAATTCCAGCCGGCCGGCAACCTCGGGTTCTAACCATTGGCAGCTTCGATGGCGTTCATTTGGGGCACAGATCGCTTATAGGCCAAGTCGTGGCGGCGGCCCAAAAAGTCGGCGCAAGATCGGCGGTCTTGAGTTTTGACCCACACCCGGCAGAAGTATTGCGGCCCGAAATAAAGCTCGCCCGCCTATTCAGTGTTGAGGATATGGCCGCTCAGCTGGGTGCAATTGGCGTCGACGATTTGATTCTTGAGCCTTTTACCCTGGCGCTGGCGCAATTGTCGGCGCGAGAGTTCGTGCAAAAAATATTAGCGAGCATCGACCTCAAGGTTTTGTTTGTCGGCTACGATTTCGCCTTCGGCAAAGATCGACAAGGTGGTTATGCCGAGCTGAAAAAAATGGGCGTCGAATTTGGTTTTGATGTGCAGCAGGTTGAGCCGGCGAAATTTGACGGCCAAGTTATTTCGAGTTCGCGCATTCGCAAGTTGATCGAAGTGGGTGATGTAACCTCTGCCCAGAAACTTTTGGGCCGAGCCTATTATCTTGAGGGCCAGGTTGTGTCGGGTGATGGCCGCGGGCGCGCGTTGGGTTTTGCAACAGCCAATCTCAAATGCCAAACGGTGCTTAAGCCACTGCCGGGCGTTTACATCACGAAATTTCAGCTGATGGGCGGCCGGGTTGAGAATGCCAATTTAGGTTTAGACTCGCCCATGCAAGTCTCGGTGACCAATATCGGCTTCAAGCCAACGTTTTATGAAAACCACGAGTTAACAATTGAAACTCATGTTTTAGATGCTGAGCAAAATTTTGTCGGCAAGAAAGTGCGAGTCGAGCTTTTACAGCGTTTGCGAGATGAATTGAAGTTTGAGTCGGCACATGAGTTAATTAAGCAAATCGAATCAGACGTGCGGCAGACGCGAAAGTTTTTTAGGCAATAAATTATGTTCAAATGGGTTGAGATCGGATTGCAAAATAATAAGTGGCGATTCGAAACGCTCAGTCAATTTTTGACCGAAAATCAATTTGAAAACAAAGTTGATTTTATCCAGACGACCGATGAAGAATTTCAAGAGAAATTGCCGACGTGGCTGGCTGAGTATGACGGCATTCGCATTGGCCGGGGTTTGGGTGAAATCGTCGTCGCCCAATTCATCAACCACCCCGTTATGGTCGATAAAATTAAAGCGGCCGATGCCCTTGTTAGGATTGATAAAAAATGGTGGCCGAGAGCCAATGCGGTCGAGGGGTTTTCGCGGGTGCTAGCCAAAGTTGGCGAGTGGTTTGATCTTGAGAGTCGTGTTTTGGTCATCGGCGCCGGCGCCGCCGCTCGAGTGGCAGTTACCGCTCTGTTTCGGGTTGGCTTTCGTCACTTTGTCATTTCGAATCTCGACGATAGTCGCGCTCAATTTTTTGTCGGCGAAATGAAGCGCAATATGCTGGGGGCCAAATTCGAGCTCGTTTCGAAAGACGGGCTGATTCTTTTGCAGGGAGCACATGGAGTGATGGTCAATACGACGCCGCTGGGCGCCGACAACCCGATGCTTGAAGAGCTCTACTATTTTAATTTTTTCAAAAAAAATGGAGTCGCGATCGATTTTTCGATTTCACCCGTTGAGACGCCACTTCTGGTAGGGGCGAGGGATATTGGTGCGCATTGTGTCTTTGGTTACCAAATATCGGCGCATACGGATCTTATCTGGGCTGAGCAGATTACCGGAAGGTCCTTTAAAAATGCTGAACATTATGAGAAGAAGCTTGGCGAAATTCTTCGCGCTGAAGACTTAAAAATCAAAACCTAAGGTCAGGTCGCAAAGTCAGGTCCAAAGTCAGGTCCTTGGTCTAGTTACAAAAAACGTCACCTGCATATAACCTTAGACATTATGGGTGCACGAAAAGGCATAGGCGAACTCTTAGTTCGCGAAAATCTTATTGATATCGAACAGCTCGAGCGCGCGCGCCAAGAGCAAAAGCAAACCGGTGGGCGGCTAACCTCGGCACTGGTTCAACTCGGTTTTGTAAAGGATCGGGAGCTTGCCGACTTTCTCGGCAAGCAATACAACCTGCCGACAGTTGATTTAAATAATTTCGAAATAGACCCTGAGGCCGTAAAACTTGTTAGTGCGCAGGTTTGCAAAAGACATTGCGTTATGCCAGTTCAGAAATCGGGCCGCAGCTTGGTGGTCGCTTTTGCTGACCCATCGAACGCCTTTATAAAAGATGATTTAAGTTTGCTCACCCGCTGTAAGATTGAAGTTGTTGTTGCCTCTGAGGGCGCAATTCTCGCGGCCATCGAAAAGTACTTTGGCATGAGCGGCCAAGCGAGGCTCGACAATATTGTATCGCAGATTGAAGAGTCAGAAGAGTCAATCGATGCGAACGCAAAACCGGCGGCGACATTTGTCGATCAAGACGGCACCGCTGAAGAGGGCCCTATCATCAGCTTTGTAAATGCATTGCTGGCTGAGGCCATTAAGTTGAAGGCCTCAGATATTCACCTCGAGTCTTATGAGAAGCGTTTTCGCGTTCGTTTTCGAATTGATGGTTCGTTGGCCGAAGTGCACCAGCCCCCGCAAGGCTCGGCGGGCGCCATTATCAGTCGTCTGAAGATTATAAGTAAGATGGACATTGCTGAGCGTAGAAAACCTCAAGATGGTCGGATAAAAGTAAAATTGAAAAGCGGTCAAGAAATTGATTTTCGGGTTAACTGTTTGCCAACATTGTTTGGTGAAAAAATCGTGCTTCGAATTCTCGACAAGAGTAATTTGCAGGTCGATATCCAAAAGCTGGGTATGGAGGCGCGTCAGCTCGAGATCTTCAAGAGCGCTCTAGCTCTGCCCCAAGGCATGATCTTAATTACGGGCCCCACAGGTTCGGGTAAAACGACGACGGTTTATTCGGCCATTGCCGCTCTAAATACAGTGGACGTTAATATTTCAACAGCCGAAGACCCAGTCGAATTCAACTTTGATGGTATTAATCAAGTGCATGTGCACCCTGAAATTGGTTTTGGATTTCCGGAAGCGTTGCGCGCATTTCTTCGCCAAGATCCTGAAATTATTATGGTGGGTGAAATTCGCGATTTGGACACTGCGGGCATCGCCTATAAGGCCGCGGCGACTGGGCACTTGGTTGTTTCAACTCTCCATACGAACGATACTGCATCGACAGTGAATCGTCTGATTTCTATGGGCGTCGCGGATTATCTTGTGGCGGAGAGCACATCGCTAATTGTGGCTCAACGGTTGGTGAGAAGAATCTGTCGCAATTGCGTGACCGATGTAAGAATACCGAACGAAGCTTTGCTAGAAATCGGAGTTCTCGAAAGCGAATTGCCCGAGTACGCGTCTTTGAAAAAGGGCGAGGGGTGCGACAAGTGCGGAGGCTCGGGCCTCAAAGGGCGAATGGCGATTTTTGAAGTTCTTGAGTTCACCTCAGGGGTGAAGGAAGCCATTTTTCAGAAGAAGTCGACGCTTGAAATTAAAAAACAAGCGATCGTAGAGGGCAAAATGATTTCATTGCGCCGGTCTGCAATATTAGCCTTGAAGGATGGCCTCACCTCGATTGAAGAAGTGCTGGCGGGTACTGTCGAGGACGACTTGTGATTGGCCTTCAACAGTTACTCAAAACAGTTGTGAAACAAGGCGCGACCGATATGCATTTGGTTGCGGGGGCGCCACCCGCCTTGCGTATCGATGGGCGAATGGTTCGAGTTAAAGCGCGAGACCTATCAGCCGATGAAGTCAAAGAGCTTTGCTATTCGGTGCTGACTGACGAGCAAAAATCGAGATTTGAAACAACCAAAGAATTGGATTTTAGTTTCGGTATTAAAAACACCGCTCGGTTTCGTGGTAACTTGATGCACCAGCGTGGCGTTGTTTCGGGCGTATTTCGAAAAATCCCGCTCAACATCCCAGAGCTTTCGACTTTAAATATGCCTCCGATTGTTTCAGAGATTGCCAACTTCCCGAACGGGCTGGTGTTAGTTACGGGCCCGACGGGCTCCGGCAAATCGACAACGATCGCTTCAATTATCTCTAAGATTAATCGAGAGCGACGCGGGCACATTGTGACACTTGAAGATCCAATTGAATATATCCATGACCACATCGGCTGCATCGTTAACCAACGAGAAGTTACTGTTGATACAAACTCTTACAAAGAAGGCTTGAAGCACATTTTACGCCAAGACCCTGATGTTTGTTTGATTGGTGAGATGAGAGATCATGAAACGATCGAAGCAGCATTGACTATCGCTGAAACGGGCCACTTGGTTTTTGCCACGCTTCACACCAATAATGCTATTTCAACGATCAATCGCTTGGTAAATGTCTTCCCTTCAGACGAGCAAGATAGAGTCAGAGTTCAATTGAGTTTGACCTTAAACGCTGTGGTTTCTCAGCGGCTACTTCCGCAAATAGGCGGGGGGATCGTTGCCGCCGCAGAAGTTTTGGTCTTGAGTTCAAGCATACGCAATTTAATTCGCGAAAATAAGCTTCATCAAATTTACGGCATGATGCAGGTCGGGCAAAATAAATCGGGGATGGTGACACTTAACCAATCACTGATGAATTTGATTGTGAAGCGTAAGGTCGATGTGAAAGTGGCCTTTGAAGAAAGCCCCGATGTCGATGAGCTCGATCAGATGATGAGAAAGGCGGGCGTCTAGTGGCCGCATTTCTGTTTCAAGCTAAAACCGTCGAAGGCAAAATTGTTAAGGGTGAGGTTGAGGCCTCATCTGAAAACGATGCTCGGGTAAAAATACGTTCGCAAAAGCTCGTGCTAATAAAGATCGCGCCTAAGACTATGGGTGGTGCCACGTCCATCACCAAAATGACTAGCAAGAAAAAAGGCTTTACTATCGGCGGCGGGATCGCCGGCAAAGAGCTTCAGGTATTCACCCGTCAGTTCGCGACGCTCATTGGTTCAGGTGTGCCGATTGTGCAAAGTCTTGAAGCCATGATTGGCCCGGGTCGTAGCCCGCCGTTAAATAAGGCGCTAAAAGCGATTCTCGAAGAAGTGGGCAAGGGCCGTCGTTTGGCCGAGTGTATGAAAGAGCATTCGATTATTTTCGATAATATGTACGTCAACCTTGTTCACGCCGGCGAAGAGGGTGGTGTGCTTGATACCGTACTAAATCGATTGGCCGTCTACATCGAGAAATCGGTAAAGTTGAAAGGCAAAATTGTTGGAGCCCTATTCTACCCAGCGGCCGTGTTGGTTGTTTCGTTTATTATTATCACAGGGATCTTGGTTTTCGTAATCCCAACGTTTGTGAAAATGTTTAAAGAGGGCGGGCAGAAATTGCCTTGGCTCACAACCCAGGTCATGGCGGCTAGCGATCTTTTTGTGCACCGGTGGTATGTGATTGTGGGTATTGCGATCGCGACACCGATTTTGGTTAAAAATTATTATGCGACTGAAGACGGTCGCAAAACGATCGACTCGTTTATGCTCAAGCTGCCGTTGTTTGGGGATCTAATTCGAAAGGGCTCGGTGGCCCGATTTTCAAGAACTCTTTCGACAATGCTTGGCGCGGGTGTGCGAATTGTTGAAGCGCTTGATATCGCTGGGGCAACGACCAAAAATTGGGTGATAGAACAAGTCCTATTGGCGGCGAAAGAATCAATCACAAAGGGTAAAACACTTTCCGAACCGCTTCGCGCTTCACCGCAGATACCGCCGATGGTGTCGCAGATGATTTCCGTCGGCGAGCAGACTGGTAACCTCGATACCATGCTCGACAAAGTGGCGAACTTTTATGAGGACGAGGTCGAGACCGCGGCCGGAGCGCTTACGAGTATGATCGAGCCAATTATGATGATTTTTCTGGGCGGCATTATTGCAGTTCTCGTGGTGGCGATGTACTTGCCAATCTTCGAGATGGCCGGATCAACGGGCGGAGGCTAAGCGAAATGGTTTTGTCGGCTGATGCCAGTCGGGGCCCCTCGTCGTCACAAGATGTAACGACAATATTGAGTTTCAACTTTATTGCGATGGCGATAATGTGGCTGCGACTCATCCTCTACGTCGCGGCGTTTTTCGGTGTCATTCTCATTCAGCTTCACCAGGGTGATTTTCTCAATGTTCAAATTTGGCAGCCATTTTATATCTTAATGATCGTTACCTTTGCCGCGCATGTTGGCCTTGTTGAATCGGCTCGATCTGAAGAGCGTATGCGCACGGTACTTGGAACTATGTTTTTGCTTGATGGGGCGATGATCCCTTTAATCATGTGGATGCTCGGCAGCCATCATTCGCTGTTTCTTTTTCTGATTCTGACCAACTGTGCGCTTGCGGCTTTAAGCTTGGGTCTACCTTTTGGGTTAAAGTGTGCGTTGTGGTCTGTGAGCTGCCTCAATCTTCATTTGGGTCTGAATTCGTGGTTTAACCCCGAGAATATGCAGGCCTCATGGTTTGTCGATAATCTTTCGGTTTTTGTTGTGACCGGAGTTTCGGGCGTACTGGGCGACCAAATTCAATTTGTAACCAAAGATATCGCGCAAAAGCGCGAAGAAATCGAGGCGCTCACCGACATCAACGATTTAATTGTCGAGAACATTTCGTCGGGTTTGCTCTTTGTCGATTCTGAATTTAAAATTGTTCGAGCTAATAGGGGCGCCGCAAGACTGTTTGGCGACCTGGGCTTAGAGGGCCGGGCACTTGAAGAGGTTTTTGCTGACCTAAAGCAATTCGTGGCGATTTACGCGCTCAAGGCACACGACGAGCCGTACGAGAGGGTCGAGCTTAACTATTACAATTATAAAAAAGAACAGTCGATTTTTGAAGTAATCATTTCGGTGGTTCGGCAGAACTTTGCCAGTGGGCCGACGGCGAAGTTGCATCGGCAATTTGTTTTGCTAATCCAAAACGTGACAGAGATTAAGAATTTACAGTTTGCCCTGTCGCAAAAAGAAAAATTAGCTGCAGTGGGGCAGTTGGCGGCCGGTATTGCCCACGAAATACGCAACCCCTTGGCGAGCATCAGTGGTAGCATTCAGCTCCTGCAGGCCAATCTTACAACCCAAACCTCAGATGACACCAAATTGTTTAAGATCGTGATTAAAGAAATAGATCGACTCAATAATCTCATTTCAGAATTTCTCGATTTCGTGCGACCTGGGGTGCGCATCGAGGACCCCATTCAGATAAACGACATGGCCAAAGAAGTCTTGGCCATGGCGCGCGTGAACACCAAGCTCAATCAGAAGGTTGAGCAGCGGACTGAGCTGCGCGCGACCAAGGGCCTTTATGGGCATTATGATAAGCTCAAGCAAGCATTGCTCAATATTATTATTAATGCCTATCAGGCGACCGGCGACACGCTTCGCCCTGAAGTTTTCGTAAGAACATACGATCAAGACGATGCCGTCGTTTTAGAAATTCAGGATAATGGGGTTGGCATCTCGCGCGATAATTTGCGGCGAGTATTTGAGCCCTTTCATACCACAAAGGCCGGCGGCACAGGGCTCGGTTTGGCAATCACCCATAAAATTATCGAAAGCCACGGCGCTCAAATTCGCGTCGAGAGCGAAATGGGTAAGGGCGCAAAATTTATTATTGTTTTCAATAGTTCAAGTCGTGAGCATCAATCAAGAGGAGCATCTAAATGAAGGCGCGAATACTCGTCGTCGATGACGAATCGTCAATTCGAGAATTTCTAGAAATCATGTTAAAAAAAGAAGGCTACGAGGTCACCTGCGCCGAAGATGGCGAGAAGGCGCAAGAGCTCGTAAAGAAGAAGACCTTTGACTTAATTATTTCAGATCTGCAGATGCCGAAAGTGACCGGCATCGAGCTTCTGAAATTTGTGAAGGATTCGAGCCCGGATACAACGTTTATGATGATCACCGCGTTTGGTACAACTGAAACGGCTGTTGAAGCCATGAAGATGGGCGCTTACGATTACATCACTAAGCCCTTTAAAATCGACGAAGTGCGTATCGTTCTTGCCAATGCATTAAGAAGTAAAAATCTCGAAGGCGAGAATCGGCTCTTAAAGAAGGAGCTTAATAAAGAGTATTCAATCGGCAATCTCGTAGGGAATTCAGACCCGATGCACCGAGTTTTCGATCTCATTCGAAGAGTGTCAGATGCCCCAACAACGGTTCTAATAACGGGGGAGAGCGGAACGGGTAAAGAGATGATTGCCAAGGCGATCCATTTCAATGGCCCGATGAACGAGCGCCCCTTCGTACCCGTTAACTGCGGTGCGATACCTGAAAGTTTGATGGAATCTGAAATGTTTGGTCACAAAAAGGGTTCTTTTACTGGTGCTGTAGCCGATAAGCAGGGTTTGTTCGAGGCGGCTAACGGCGGCACGATCTTTTTGGATGAAGTGGGTGAGTTGCCCCTTAGTATTCAGGTTAAATTATTGCGAGTGATTCAAGAGCGAGTGATGCGTCGGGTGGGCGCGGTCGATGACACCGAAGTGCATGTGCGAATTATCGCGGCCACAAACCGCGACTTAGGTGTGATGGTAAAAGAAAAAACTTTTCGCGAAGATTTGTTCTATCGCCTGAACGTTATTAACATTCATGCGCCATCGCTTCGCGAGCGTATGGAAGACATCCCGATGCTGGCGCAGCATTTTTTGAAGAAGTACAATGAGCGCCTAAACAAGAACATTACGGGCATTAGCGCCGATGCGCTCACGATGCTCAAAAAATATGACTACCCTGGTAACGTGCGTGAGCTTGAGAATATCATCGAGCGCACTGTGGCGCTTGAGGCGGGCTCAACCATACTGCCAGAGAGTTTGCCGCCTTTTGTGAACACTCCGAGTGGGCGAAAAATGGCTTCAAGCCATGAAATTGAGATCACCGAAGATGGCGTCGATCTTGACAAAATCATCGGGCAGATCGAAAAAGAGCTTCTTGTTAAGGCCATTCATGCCGCCAAAGGCGTGAAGAAGCGCGCCGCTAAATTGTTGGGTATAACTTTTCGTTCAATGCGGTACCGAATCGAGAAGCATCGACTTGGTACGGTTGATGACGAAGAGCTGCCTGACGATGAATAGTTCGGGCCAGAGTCCCCGTAGCTCAGCTGGATAGAGCGATCGTTTCCTAAACGATAGGTCACATGTTCGATTCATGTCGGGGACACCATTTTGTGGCTCGCCTATTCTCTTCTTCGGGCATGAATCCTACTTTATGTGACCGGCGCTTTTCAGCGCCACCGCTCCGAGGCGTAGCCTCTCGCGGCCGCGTCACATCAAAACGCCCCACTGGGGCGTTTCGCTGCGCTCGCGCGGTCACATGTTCGGCAGAAGGCGCAGGATGCGCCGAAGCATTCATGTCGGGGCTACCTAACAAAATCGCGTCGGCTCTAAACGATCATTTGCTGAATGCTTTGGGCCAGTCGATTTTTTACTTTGTAAACTTGTGCGGATGGCAATTCACCTTTTTTAAAAAAGAGGTGGCTTGTGCTAGATTTAATTTTCTTAAATCTAGCTTCAATTATGCTTTTGTCTTCGGACGAGCTATCAAGCGATTTGCTGTCGAGGGTAGTAAAAAGTCTCACGTATTTATTATTCAATTGCAAAAAATGATACAATTCAAAGTCGATAACTTGATCAGGCGAAATGTCATCGACTGAAATTTGAAACATATCCTTGGTCGGCCCCTCTTCAAAACTTAAATCTTTCGGCAGGGCCGGCATAAAAGAAATCGAAAGCTCTGAGCCATTATGAATACCCGTTTGGGTGAATGAGCAGTTATTGACGGCCCAGTCTTCAAGGTGGGTCGAACCTAGCGTGACGTCAACTTTCTCAATGGTGTTGAGAGTCTCATTCGAGCTTTTGATAAATTCTGAGAGTTTCGTTTGAATTTTTGAAACCATTGGCGCTGACATTGGGCGATTGTTGCCAAGTGCGGTCACGAAGCAACCTGAAAATCGTGAAGAGTCGATGTAAAGACAAAGGGCATTGGCTCCGGTCGTTAAAAACTCTTTTTGCGCGAGCTTTCCGCCGCTAGAGACTTCGCTAATTGTTTTTTCAGCGATGGGCCGCAGAACTTTTTTGATCGCAGTCGGGTTGTTTAGCTGAGTAGAAGACGAATCGCGACTGATCTGTTCTACCAGGCTTAAAAAATCGGGCCCCGAAATCGGTTGAGTGAGATTGTATTTGGTGTTGCCCTTTGGGTTTTTACCCAGAAAATCAGTGACGTGCTCATCAAACATAATGACCGAAAACCCGTCGCTCTCACCTTGCTTTTCAAGCTCAGCCTTTGAATTTAAGTTTTTATAAGCCTCGCTGAGCATAAAAAAATTGGGCTTTTTAATTAAAAGCAGAGTTTTGATTTCAAATAAGTCGCAACTTATTAAAACATCCCACCCTTCAGCGCGAAGAAATTTGGCCAAAGGGTCGACCTCATTGGGCGCCGTCGCTAAAATAACCAGGGTTTTGCGTTTCATTGCTCTTTAGACCCTCGAAAGTATTGCCTAAATGGTACGCCTTTTGGGTTGTATGTAAACCTCAAAAAGCGACAAGGGTACGGGGTGAGTGGGTTTTGATGGTCGTCGAATTGAGTTGCCATCGGGGCTGTTGTTTATAATTGTATAAAGCGTGGCAACTCCAAATTATTTGACCCCTAAAGGTCTCGAAAAGTTAAAAGATGAACTGCGGGCGCTTATACATGACGAGCGGCCTAAATTGGTCAAGACCGTGGCCTGGGCCGCCAGTAATGGTGATCGCAGCGAGAATGCCGATTATATCTACGGCAAGCGTCGCCTGCGCGAAATTGATAAGCGCGCGGGTATTTTAACTAAGAAAATTGAAGCGGCTCAGGTGATTGACCCTAAAACTTTGCGCTCTGAGAAAATTGTTTTCGGCGCAACCGTTACCTTGGTCGATGAAGACGGTAAAGAAAAGGTTTTTCAGATCGTCGGCGAAGACGAAATTGAAACCGAAGCCGGTAAAATTTCGTGGCAATCGCCAGTGGCAAAAGCCCTGATTGGGCGCAAGGTCGGCGATGAGGTTTTAATTAAGCGCCCCGCCGGGGAGTGGATTGTCGAAATTACGAACGTCGAGTTTGTTTAGATATTGCAAAGGTACATCTATGAGAAAAAAATTTCTCGTGGCGACGGTTATTTTGTTTGGGCCAATGTTGATACTGGCGGCGCGACCAGCGCCAAGAGCCAATCCCCCAAAAACCATGCCGGCGGCCAATGAGGCAGGGCTAAAATCATTCGACGGTTATCTTTTTGACCAAAATGAAACCGGTAAGCGTAAAGGCAAGCGCACCGATGCGGCGTTGCTCATGCGTGATGGCCAAGTGCTTTACGAAAAATATGCGCGCGGGTATGACCCGAGTAAAAAACATATTATGTGGTCGACTTCGAAAACGGCGATGGCACTTTTGCTGGGGGTCGCTGAGAAAGACCATCTCGCGCGTCGCGATCAATCAATCTGCGATTTTTTGAAAAACGTTCGTAAAGAGCTTTGTCGCATTCGAATTCAAGATTTGTTGCAATGGTCGTCGGGGCTAAGGTGGCGCGAAGAGTACGAGAATGCCTCTACTCCACGCGTGTCGTCAGTGCTCGCAATGCTTTACGGCGAGGGCCGCGGCGACATGGCGCAATTTGTATTGGGCCATGAGTTTGATCAAGGCGCGAGCCCTGGTCAAACTTGGCGCTATTCGAGCGGCGATTCAATTTTGCTCGCGGCTGTGTTGGGCCAAATCTATCATGGCCAAGATTTGCGCGAGGTTTTTCGCGAAAAGCTTTATGGCCCGCTGGGTATGAACAATTGGCTTTGGGAGGCTGACGCCGCCGGTACTATTTCGGGCAGTTATTATTTTTTCGTCTCGGCCCAAGATCTTGCGCGTCTCGGTCGAATTTTTATGAACGACGGCGTGGTCGATGGCAAAAAAATTGTCGATCGCGATTTTATTGATTTTATGCGAACCGTGCCCGAGTCATTTATTAAAGATCGGCGCGACCACGGTTTGAGTCGACACGTTTCGGGGGCTCACCTTTGGCTTAACAAATCAGATGTGCCAGGTTTTGCAAAACCCTGGCCGTCGGCGCCGGATGACACCGTGGTGACCATGGGGCATTGGGGGCAGTTTTTGGTGGTGATCCCATCGTTAAAAGTCGAGGCGGTTCGTCTCGGCGACAATCGCGATCATTCGTTTTTAGTCGATGAGTTCGTTGCGCGTGTGATTGAGGCAGCGACTGGCGCGGCGCCATTACCGTCGCCAAAATCTGCAGAGACCAAAGCCAAAGCTCTGGCTACGACGGCGGACGAGCACTTGTATAAAGATGGGATTATATCGCTCGGCCTTCGCTTTACCGCGCGGGCCTATTGCTCCTGTTTGTTTGTCGCCAAAAATAACGAGGCGACTTGCCGTGATTATGCTTCGCTTGAGCAGGTGAGCCCGCGTCTGAGTGTCGATTACGAACGCAAGCAAACCAAATCGAGTTTGTTTTTTATCTTTGCCGAAACCGCTGAATATATGGGCGCCGGCAAAGGGTGTGTAGCCAAGTAATTAAAGCCAAGTAGCCAAATTCGAGGTGCCGGTTTTTGGCGCCGTTTTCGTAAATATAACAATTGCGCGCTTGAAGCGGTCTCTGCGCCGCGCTCTTAGTTCTCTGCGCGGGGGCATGTTGGCCCCTTTTGTCGGCACGAAATTTGATGGTGTAATGCCTAGCGACCGCCGTTTTGGAAGGTCGCCCTGCTGGAGCCTATTATGCGTGAGCGTAAATCCCTTCTAAACAATCAGAATTTCGAGCTTCTACTGTGGAGTTTGGTGCTTTTTCTGATACTTGCAATCGCTGATGATATGACAAAAACCGCGTTTGATCGTCGTGCGGATTTCGCGCGCGAATCGATTGCAGCGCCACGCGCGGTTAACGCAAATGACATCGCCCAATCGCCTGAAATGGGCAATTAAGCATAGCGCTGTAATTTTTTCTACCCAAAAGTGCTTGGCGCTTTTTGCGTTTAGGCGGTTTTGCCTGAGGTGCGAATAACTTCGCGAAAATGGTTTACGTTGACGTGGCCGTAAATTTTTTTACGTAACATTTCGTAAACTTCGTCGGCGATTTCGCGGTAAGTGTGTTCGGCGTGTGAAGTGAAGTGAAAGCCCATCCCACCCAAATTCACTAAGAAATTTTCGACCACGACGGTAACAAAGACCTCTTCGGTCTCGTCCTCAATGGCCAAATTCATCAAATGCCGCTCGAAACAATCATATAGGTTCGCAATTTTCATACCTTTTCATATCGGCGAAAGTTCTATAGAATTTCAGTCAGATGGAGCATAAAAATAACGACTCAAATAAAATTCGCCATTGGGCGGATGCCCTCAATGACCTTAGTAAGGGTGATGGTAAAGACGATTGGCCAGCCCGGGTTCAAGAGGTGCGGCTTTTTGCTGATGAGGTTCTGGCCATCGGTCTCTATCAACGAGGTCTAGTTTGGCTTATTTTTGACCTCAATAACGCGAACCCCGATGTCTATACGGTTGATGATTTGAGCGAACTTAAGCGGCGCGAAACCAAGAAACCTCTCTCGCTTTTTATGCAAGCGCACTTTCGCGGAGCTAAATTTGTAAGGGCCGAAACTCGGCCTGAATTTGGCCGAGTGATTTGGCTTTATTTTGATTCGGCGGGCGAAGCCGCCGAGGGCGCTCTCGAAATCGAGGTGCGGCTTTTCGCTCGGGGTGCGAATGCCATTGCGCGGGCGGGCGATAAGTCTGTGGCGTTACGTAAGCCATCTGAATTAAAAGTCATTGAACATTTTGGCGACGAGATTGGCGATGATTCTCGCGACGAGGCTGGTGCGCGCGGGCCGGCCGATGGCGGCGCGGGTGATGGTATTTTGATGGCGCGGTCGGCGGCTCCACCCACCAAAGCGGCAGCCGAAGACCCGCGGCAAAAGCGAATTGAAAAATTAAAAAAAGCATTGCTCAAAGTTGAGGCCGAGCTCGCCGTTAAAAAAAGCGAACTATGGCAAGCGGCCGGCGAACAAATTAAATTGCTTCAGACCCTCGATGTGCCGATCGAGCTATCTAAATTTATTGATGCGAAGAAAAGCCTGACCTGGAATATTCAAACCTGCTTTCAAAAAGCCAAAGCCGTGCAAAAGAAAATCGTTGGCACAGAGACTCGGCGGCGCGAACTGGCTGCAGAAATTGCCGAAGCCATAGGTCGGTTAGTCACGGAGGGCCCTGACGCTCGCCTGCACCAGAAAAACGCTGATAGAAACGCAGAGAGAGGCACCGACAAAAAGGCCCCGGCGCTTTTAAATGACGCCGAAGCACGCGGGCGAACCTTTGATTTGGGCGACAATTTATATTTATTCGTTGGCAAATCGGCGGCCGACAATTTACGAATTTTACGCAAGGCGAAGCCTTGGCATTATTGGCTGCATTTGCGTGATCACCCGGGCAGCCATGGCATTGTGGCGCGAAATAAGAATCAAGCTGTGGACGACAACGTGCTTCAAAAGGCGGCGCATCACCTGCTGATGGCGCAGTTTGGCAGTAAGGCCCAACGCCATTCCGGCGAAAAGTTTGGCGTGGTTGTGACCGAGTGTCGGTTCGTGCGGCCCATACGCGGTGATCGGCTCGGCAGGGTGAACTATTCAGACGCGCGCACTCTGGTGCATCAATTAAAATCTTGACGAATTTCGATATCGGTAACAACTTATTTGCGAAGAGGTGTCACCATGATCGAAATCAGCAATTTAACCAAAAATTATGGCGATCGAAAGGCGATTGATAGCCTGAACTTCACCGTAAAAAAAGGCGAAGTTGTGGGTTTTCTCGGCCCAAACGGGGCCGGTAAAACGACCACCATGAAGATTATCACCGGCTTTATGGCGCCCACATCGGGCCAAGTGAAAGTCGCCGGTTTTGACGTTTTTGAAAATCCTTACGAAGTGAAAAGGCGAATTGGTTACCTGCCCGAAACGCCGCCGCTCTACGGCGATATGGTGGTCACTGATTTTCTTGAGTTTGTGGCCAAATTAAAAGGGGTCGAAGACTCTCGTGTCAATCAGCTCGTTGCGCGGGCGGTTGAGAAAACTCAGCTAGGCGATGTGCGCCACCGTTTAATTCAGAATCTTTCTAAAGGTTACCGGCAGCGTGTGGGTCTGGCGCAGGCCATTGTCAGCGACCCAGAAATTTTGATTCTCGATGAGCCAACGGTGGGTCTTGACCCGAGACAAGTCGCCGAAATTCGCACATTGCTGCAAGAGCTGCGCGGCAGCCATACCATTATTTTATCGACCCATATTTTGCCTGAAGTTCAAGCGACCTGCGAGCGCGTGATAATTATAAATCGCGGTCGTATCGTCGCTGAGGACACCCTTTCTGGTTTATCGAACCGTTTGCGTGGGGGCAGCTATGTGCAGTTGCGTGTGAGACGCAATTCGAGCGAACTCGCCCAAGCCTTGAAAGCGGTCGGCGGGGTCACGAGCGTAGAGATTAACGGCAACAATTTGAAAGTGCACGGCACCGGGACCGAAGAGTTAATAGAGGCAGTTTCTGAGCTAGCCGTGGCCAAACGCGCGGGCTTGGTCGAATTGTCGCACCCAGAGGCTGGGCTTGAAGATATTTTCATTGAACTTACAACTCAACATTAACACGAGGTAAAAAATGCGTGCCATATTATTAATCGCTCGCAAGGATTTTAAACTAATCGTGACGAGCCCACTTTTTTGTTTCGTTGCAGCCCTCTGCACGGTGGTGTGGTCGCTGATGTATTTAAGTTTTCTTAGGCAGTTTGCGGCGCAGGGCTTAATGGCCAACATGCAAGGGGGCGGGGCGGCCGCACAGAGTTTGATGAACTCGGTTTTTGTGCAGCACATTTCTGTGGTGAATTTGGTTTTGATTTTCACCTTACCCGCGATCACCATGCGGCTGATAGCTGAAGAAAAGAAAATGCGATCTTACGATTTGCTGCTCACCTCGCCAATTTCGTCTACGGATATCGCGGTCGGTAAATTTTTGGCCGGGCTAGGGGCTGCAACCGCATTGCTGTTGATCTCGTTTATCTACCCAGCGGGCACGTCACTTATCGCCAAGTTTCATTGGCCGACATTGATTATTCTTTATTTCGGGATCTTTTTGATCACCGCCCTTTATGCGGCGGCCGGTCTGTTTGCGTCTTCGCTCACCGATTCGGCCATGCTTGCCGTTTTTATGGCCGTGGTTTTTAACCTGATGATTTGGTTCGTTGGGCAAAGCGGGGCGGGTTCTGATGTAAAGTGGTGGGCCACTCTTTCGGAGTACATTTCAGTCGGCAACCATTTGTCGAATTTTTTAAAAGGCACGCTTCGGGTTAGCTCGATTGTGTTCTTTACCTCGGCCGTTGGGTTTTTCGTATTTTTGTGTCAGCGAGTGATTGAATCGGCGCGCTGGCGTTAGATTTGAGAGGGAGATTGTTATGAGTAAATGGGGCAAAATTGGTTTTCTAGTGAGCGGTTTATCGCTGCTGGTGCTTTTTGTAACGCGCTTAATTCTGGGCGGCTGGATGGATCTACTCTGGGTGCCATTTGGTTTGTTTTGTGGCGCTTTCGTGATGGCAGTTGCCGTGGACTACAAATTCTATTTTGATTTTTTAAGCATGCGAACCACTAAGCACGGTATGAATATGGGCGTGCTCATTCTCTTGAGTGTTATTTTGCTTGTCGCGATCAATTTTCTTGGCACCCGTTTTGATAAAACTTTCGATATGACAAAAGAGAAGCTCAACACTCTGTCTGAGCCGACTTTGCAGGCCCTTGGGGGCCTTGATGACGATCTTAAGCTTTTGGTTTTCTATCGTGGCACCGATGACAAAGAATTGCGGGGCCAATTAAAACAGAATTTTCAAACCTATGTCGACGCCAACCCGAGAGTGAAGATTCAATTTATGGATGCTCTGCTCGAGGTCGAAGCCGCCAAGAAATATCTCGAGTCGCAGAGATTTGCGGTGGTTCTTGACTACAAAGGCAAACGGGCTCAAATCGACGAGCCTTATGACGAAGAGAAAACGACTTCGGCTATTTTTAAGGTGACCGCAAAAGAAGATAAAACGATTTATTTTTTAACCGGTCACGGTGAACGCGATATTGATGGTGATGGCGGCGAAAATATTAAAATGTTTGCCGAGAATTTGCGTTCTGATGGATACAAAGTCGCCAAATTAAATACAATGGCCGGCGAGAAGCTGCCGCCGCCGCCCGCGGTTGTCGTCATTGCGGGCCCACGCTCGCCATTGCTTGATGGTGAGCTCGACGGTTTACGAGAGTTCGCACGCGCCGGTGGCCATTTGCTTATTCTGGCCGACCCCGGCGAGAAGCACAATTTGGCGCTATTGACCAAATCCGTCGGTGTTGAATTTCGAAACAACTATATTTTGAACGAATTCGACAATCTTGAACAGCTGGGCCCCCAGGCGGCTTTGGGTGCCGATTACGATCGCAATAGCGACATAACGAAGAAGTTTTTTCTCGGCGGGCGAGTGATGGGCTCGATTTTTATGTTGGCGAGCGAAGTCGCGAGAGCCGGCGATGCTTCAACCGAACTTACTTTTAAGGATATTGTTAAGACGACCCCGAAAGCCTATGTGTCGAATCAGCCAAAGCCAGTTAAGAACCCCGAGCCACGCTCGGTGACAATCGGCGTATCGGTCAGTGGCCCGGTGACGGCGTTGGCCAAGAAGGTTGGTGACGAGGCCGCTAAAAAAGACGGCGACAAAAAAGCAGATTTTTCGGCTGTGGTTTTTGGCGACAGCGATTTTATGTCAAACCAATACATTCGTTTGGGCGCGAACCGTGATCTGGCGATGAATACGGTGGCCTACCTGGCCAACGATGCTAACCATATTTCGGTACGGCCGAAGACGCCCGAGGCGACTCCGCTTGAGCTAACCACCACAAAAGAAATTGTTGTGATCTTGGCCGGCTTAAGTTTGCCGCTTTGTTTGATTATATTGAGCGGTTTCTTCTGGTACCGGAGACGTAATTTATGAAGCATTTTCGCGGGACGTTTGTCTTTGCCATTCTCGTAATAGGGGTGGCCGGGGTTGCGCTCTGGCAAATGCAAAAGGGCCAGAAAGAAGAGAGTGAGAAGCCGAACTCAGATTTAATTTTTTCGGGCGTTCGAACTAATGACGTTACCGAGTTTTCTTTTGCCGGTGTCGCAGGGCAATTTAAATTAAAAAAGCAAAATGCTCATTGGCAGGTGCTTGAGCCTGTTCAAGATCGAGCTGATGATGCTGACGTTGAAAAAACTCTAGGTGAGATTCTCGACACCCACGCCGCCACGATTGACACTGGCGAGGGGCCCATTGACTGGGCAAAGTTCGGGCTCAACGAGCCTGACCCGTTGATTCAGATAAAGCTCGTTTCGGGTCCACTGGTGCAGGTGCGCGTTGGTAAAGTGCGAACTTACGACAAAGGTTTCTATTTGCGTAAAAACGAAGAGAACAAACTGTTAAACATGACCGCCGCGTTTGAGCAATTGCACAATTTGACTTTAAATACTCTGCGAAGCAAAAAGCTTGTTTTGCCCGACGGCCTTCCGGTTAAAATTGCTGTCACTTCAAATTTTACCGGTAAAGTTTTTAGTTACGTTCTTTCTTCAAAGGGTGGCGAGTGGTCGGCATCGCAAGATAAAGAAATGAAGATTGCCTCACGTGTGGTCAATCAAATGGTTGAAGAGTTGCGAAATTTGAAGGCCGAAGAGATCGTCTCGAATACCAAGTCGGCAGAAGACCTCAAGAAAAATCGATTTCAGCTTCCGTCGGCAGTTTTTCAAATTGAATTTCCGAACCCCGAGGGTGCCGACAAGCCAGCAATTGCGGCTGAAATTAAATTTAGCGCGATGGATGGTCATAAGGTCTATTTTATTTCAACCGGTAACCCGGCGATCTATCGAATTGGTCGCGGGCATCTTGAGACCATCGCACGCCCGATCGAGGCCCTTCGCGATGTGAAACAGCCGTTTCTTTTCGAAACCTCGAAAGTGGCTAGAGTCAAATTTGTAAGCCCCGATTTTAAAGAGGGCCTTGTTCTTGAAAAAACCGAGGGCAAGTGGCAGCTGGCCACGAAAGACCCAAATCAAAAGATCAATGAGCCCGTCGTGGATGATTTTATTAACAATATCCAGTCGCTCGAAGCCGCTGAATTTTTGAAATCAGGCGCTAAAACGGCTTCGCATCAGTATTTGGCCCAACTTCATGATGCAAAAGGTGACTTAATTCTTAAAATAGAGTTTGGCGGGCTTTACAAAGAGGTCAAAAACAACCAAGAATATTATGTGGTGAAATCATCAAAGGTCGATAAACTTATAGCCGTTCGTAAAGCTGCGATTGATAGGTTGGTTACGCCTAATATTGTGCAGAACCCAACTAAACCGGCTCAAGTGACCGAAGTTAAAAAGGTTGAGCAAGCACCACGCTCGACGTTACCGGCGAGTTCGCCGGGGCGGGGCTCGGCCCCCCAACATGAGGGTCAATGATTAAAATTCAGTCTCCGACACGTGTTGATCTCGCTGGTGGTACTCTCGATTGCTGGCCGCTTTACTTAATGGTTGGCGACTGCGTAACCGTAAATTTATCAATTGATATTATGACTGGCTGCGAGCTTGTGGCCGGTACCGATTCTTCGGTTGAAATTGAAGTTAAAGATTTGAAATTTAAAAAGACCTTTAAAAATCTTAGTCACTTTCTTGAAGCCCAAGACCCAGAACTGTTGTTGGTGCAAAAAGTTATTGAACACTACCGACCCAAGCAAGGCTTTCGGCTTTCGACATTTTCTCAGAGCCCAGTTGGTGGCGGTCTTGGCGGCAGTTCGAGTCTTTGTGTGACGCTGATCAAAGCGTTCAATGCTTGGCTGGGTTTTACCCAGACGCTCTATGAAATGGTGACTCTCGCGAGCAATCTCGAGGCTCGCGTCATTCACGCCCCGACGGGGACCCAAGATTATTTTCCGGCGATTCAGCCCGGGCTTAATATCATTCACTATCGCGCGGCCGGTCTTAAGCTTGAGCCCCTGGCGGTATCTCTGGCGGGGTTGGCCGAAAATGTAATGCTCATTTACACCGGGCGTTCACACCATTCGGGCATCAACAATTGGCAAGTGATTAAGTCGGTGATTGAAAAAGTGGATTCGCCAATTGCCGCACTTAAAGAGATTGCCCAGATCGCCGATGAGACCGCCGAAGTTTGTAGGCGGCAAGAGTGGGCCAAAATCCCTCAGCTATTTAGATGCGAATTTGATGCACGCGTGCGATTGACAAGTTCATTTACCAGCCCTGAGATTGAACGATTGAAAGTTCTAGTGACGGAACAGGGTGCCGAAGCGGTCAAAATCTGTGGCGCCGGCGGTGGTGGATCTGTGCTAGTATGGGCTAAACCCGAACTTCACGAAAGGATCGCGACTGCATGTCAAAAAAACGGATTTCAGCCGATCAAGATTCGTCCGGTGACTGGCTAAGTAAATCGCTCAAGCGTCACGGCTTTATTGGCGTGGCGCTCTCGGGTGGCAAAAACGACAAGACGTGCTTGGCGTTTGTCGAATATTACCCTGAACACAAAAAAATATTTTTAAGCGAGATCGTCGATAAAATTAAGACCGATGAGAATGTTTCGGGCGATCTCGTTTTGCATGAGCAGATTTTGCACAGCCGATTGAAAACCGAATATGTTGCTTATAATGTGGCCCTGACCTTCCCCAAATGTGTAGAGTGTCGTTTGCGTTGCCCGGGCTATGAGGCTTGCAAAGAAACCGAAATTCGCTGGATGTGGGATCACTACAATCTGCAGGCAACGCGCGGCAAGCCGCGAAAATTATTTACTCCGTACACCGAACGATGTGTTGAGCAGTATCTTTCGACCGAATTTGACGAACCTTTTCATGTGCAACATGCGCTCGGTGCGAACATGGCCCCCTTGACGGCGCGCGCCCATTTTATTAATCGTCGACTTAAGGTGAAGGCGATTGAAGTGTTTCCGAAATTGAGCTTATGGCGAATCGGTGGGGCATTGCATATACAAAAGTCACATCTAAAGCATCATAAGCACCACTTCGGTGGGGCGGAGTCTCGTACGGCCATTCTTAAAGAACTGGTGCGCCGCGAGATTGCTTTTCTTTATGAGCAGGACGTTCGTCTGATGGTTGAAAGCGGTAATGCTTTTGATGCCTTCATCTGTGCCCTGACCGCCGTATTGAAGTTTAAAGGCCAGTGTGAGCGTCCCCCGAAAGGCTTCCCGACCCGTGAGGGGTGGATAGAGATTCCAAAAGAATCGATCGTTTGGTAGCCTCAGTACATGAGCATTTTATCTAAAATCTATTTAGCTCTTTTCGTCGCCCTATCTTTGTCATCAATTATGCTTTTTAACTCAATCGCTCATGCCGAATATGAGCACGAACGCATTCGTCGCATTGTGGTGTTTCCGCTTCAAGCTGAAGCCAACTTTAGCAAAGAGAGCGAAGAAGCATGGTGGGAGCTACGTGAGCGCCTGACCGAATCAAAACGCTTTATGGTTGCGAGTCGAAACTTTATGCAGGCCAAAGAAGTTTTTCAGCCGCGCGGCGAGCTGAAGCCGGCCGATGCGATTATTCTGGGCCGCATTCTCGATGCAAACGCACTTATGACGACCTTTTTGAACGACCACACTCTCAGCATGAGGGTTTATGAAACTAAGAATGGGCTGACGCTTTGGCAGGTTGATCTTGAACTTCACCCGACAGTGCCAGTTTCAAAGCAAATTAAAGAAGGTAGCCTAAGATTGCTGACGGATTTTATCGCATCGATACCCTATCAGGGCCATGTCGTGGTCGACCCTTTGATCGGCAAGCCAACCTTTACCGAGGGCGAGAAAATGTTCTTTAAGGCCGATATCGGTCTTAATACCCAGGTGACAGTTGGCGATAACGTGCAGGTGGTGCGAGTGAAGGCCACAACCCTGAACCCTATATTTCAAGCCGGGATGAATGCCGAGGTTTCTTCTGAAGGAGTTGTCGTTCGCGTCGATCGACAGATCATCACGGTGCAAGTAACACGGCATCAAAATAACTCTGAAATAAAAACCGATGCGTTGGTGCGCGTGCCCGATGAATTGCGCCGCATGCGCGAGGCCTACGGCATGACCGAAGACCCCATGAAAAACGTCGGCATTGAAATGTATCGAACCACAGAAGATGAAATCACTGAGAAGCAAAAAGAAAAGCAGCCGCTGGTGACCTCGCTCGCGTGGATCGGCAACCTCGCGCTGATCTTACTCCTCGCTTTTTAGTACCCGGCCTGTTTTCTGGTGGACAGCGCGTTAGAAGCTAGTCGCCGAACGGATAATTCGAGTAAAAAATATGACAGAAATTGTGAAAACATTAATGGCGAAGGCTTCAATAGTGAAGACAACAGTCGAGAAAACGACAGTTGCGAAAGTTAAGGTTTTTGCGTTCGCGCTGGCGTTTACAGTTTCGGCTGCGGCGACCACCCCAGCTGCGACTGTTGCCGTTTCGGCCGTTGCAGTTGCGATACTTGCATCGGCGACAGTCGCATTGGCAGCGGGGCATGGCAGCGAGGGCGGCGGAGGCGGTGAGGGTGAGGCCGCACCGAGTGGCGGCGGCGAGGGTGCGAACGTGCGCTGGACCCTACTTGGGTGGATGCAAGAAAAGCAGCAGTTTAAAATGCAAGATCAGTGGCTCGCCATGCATCGTACGGAAGGCCATTATGAGCTCGATTTGGCGGGCGGTTCGCAAAGCTACAAATACACAACGAACGTGAGCTCGACTGGTGCCGCTACCTCTAACACGACAACCAGCGAGACAGGGTCTCGATTTTTGGCCTCTTTTTTCTATAGTATTTTTGGAGTCAGCTACGAGCACGAATCGAGCAGTGAAAATTGGGTGCGGCAATCGGGCGAAGTGAAGTTACGCCTTTTCGGCACCCACGCCCGCTCGAGTTTTCTCAACATGGGGGTGGGCGAACGCACTTGGGCGTTTTCAAGCCCAACGAGCACCGTCACTAACGCCTTTGCCCACGCTAAGCTAAACATCTACCTAGTCCATTTTTTCGGTCTGACCGGCGACTACAGTCAATATTTTAAGGCCAGCGACGGATCGGGAGCCAGCTACGATGGCTCGAAGCTCGTCTACGGTGCCTTTGTCGAAATCGGATTTTTGCGTCTTGGGGGTACGGCCTTTACCGAAATCACGCATAAGACTCCGACGGCGACGGCGGCCTCATCTGATACACGTTCCGGCTCAGAGCTTGAACTCGCCTTCTTCTTTTAGGCGGCCCCCAAGCAATCACTTTTATTTTTAGGCCAAACTTGGTATGGTCGGCGCCATCAAATAAAGTTAAAAAAGTGAAGGCCAAAATGAAAAGCCCCATTACCGAATTCATTAATCATCATTATCGACATTTTAATGCAGCGGCCCTCAAAGATGCGGCCGTGGCTTTCAAAAAACATGTCGAGAGCGACAACGGAATTATGTTTTTAACCATTGGCGGCGCTATGAGCACGGCCGAGCTCGGCTTGTCACTTGCCGAAATGATTCGCCAAAACAAAGTTCACGCGATTTCTTGCACCGGCGCCAATCTCGAAGAGGACGTTTTCAATCTTGTGGCTCATGATCACTATGTGCGCATCCCGAATTATCGTGATCTGACTCCGCAAGATGAAGAAGACCTTCTCGCGCGCGGGATGAACCGCGTGACCGATACTTGCATCCCCGAAGAAGAGGCTTTTCGCCGAGTCGAGAAAACTATTTTAAAAAAATGGGCCGAGTGCACAGAGCAAAATCGTGGGCTTTTACCGCACGAATTTTTCTATGAAATTTTGCGAGAAGGCTCACTCAAAGAATATTATCAAATCGACCCTAAAAATTCTTGGTTAATGGCGGCGGCTGAAAAAAATCTGCCGATGTTTGTGCCAGGCTGGGAAGACTCGACCCTCGGAAATATTTTTGCCGCACGCGTGATGGAAGGCAAAGCGGGGCGCGGGGCCATGAAAATGGGTATCGACTACATGATTGAATTGGTGAAGTGGTATCGCGAAACCTCGAAGAAAAAAGAAATTGGTTTTTTTCAAATCGGCGGCGGCATTGCCGGAGACTTTCCGATTTGTGTCGTGCCTTTGATCGAGCAAGATCTCGAACAAGGTGTAAAGCGCTGGTCCTATTTTTGCCAAATCAGCGATTCGACGACCAGTTATGGTTCGTACTCAGGTGCCGTACCGAATGAGAAAATCACTTGGGGCAAGCTGGCGAAAGAGACCCCGAAATTTGTCATTGAATCCGATGCAACGATCGTTGCGCCTTTGATCTTTGGCTATGTTTTGGGTTGGTAGGTAGTGGTGAAAGCAACGGCAAGCAAAGGTCGCTACTCAAAAATTTAGATTACCATCATCGTCGAGCCAGTCGTTAAATTTACAGACCCCGATGCCGGTGAATCATTTGCCGGGGTGTCATTCAGCATTGGCAAAGCCTACTTGGTCGCAGCCTGACCACCACTGCCACCATTGGCGGCGCTTTTACTTTCTTGATCAATAAGTGTCATCGCTGAGCCAATTTTTTTCTCTATTTTTGCGCGATCTTCTGGGTCAGCATAAACTTGATAAATGTGACAAAATTTTGATGATGACGTATTCGGATTAAACAAGACCTCATCAGAGGTAAGCCATTCGCCCGGCGTGCCCTTGTCGAGATCACCCGGAGTCAAAAGCCCAATAGCCACATCTGCTGCCGCACCCCCAAGTAAAGCCGCAAACTTAGGCGCTTGCTTTAATAGTGTGAGCGCAAATTTTGATCGAGCGACGGATTTTGATAGACCAACAAGTTCAACACCCAAGGCGATTTGAGCCTTTGTTGTGGCTGAACGAATTTTGGCCAAGACCCCATCATATTGCTTACTAAGCGCAATATATTTTATGACACTTTCCGACGCATCTATGGCGCCTTTAGAATGACCAAACGTAATAGTTTCACTTTCAGAAAATGTTATAAGTGGATTGATTCGCGCACGTAAATTTACGAGCTCGCCTTTTAACCTAACTATCTCGGCAATAGACTCTCGGCTTGTGATTTCGCCCCAGGGCTGAGTTACAAATTTAAGCTCACGAACGCTAGCGAGATATTGGTCTAATTGCTCGATCATTCCGGCTAAATCACCAGCTGAAGATTTCGCTATCTCGAGAATTTTGGAGTAGCCCTTGCTATCGCCCTTTAGACTCTCGGCTACTTTACCAGCAATCTCTGCACTATTCGAAATGCTGGCAACCTTTGCCGCCAAAGCTTTTTGTGCGGAAAAATAACCCGCGAGGGTGCCCAATGAAACTCCGCCCAAGTAGAGAAGTCGAGTGTTGCGCACTTTATCAATCGCGACTACACAACGCTTTTCATCAGAGATATTTATTTTTTCGAGCTTAACTTTTTCGACCTCATTTTCAACGCCAGAAGATAGTAAGTCGGATGAATGAGCCGCTAGACTAAAAAATAAAATTAAAACCAATAAAGAACTGCCTGTTTTTCGCATAGAACCCACCTCTGTTTGAAAATCGTAGAGCAAAAAAGTAAAAAGACAATTAACGCCCGGTGATGTTATGGCCATCTGGACGATTGGCTAAGGCGATTTTATGTTTTAACTAGCTGAGAGAGAAGAGGAATTTTTGAGGTGCCAGTTTGTCACCTCAATCTGCCGAACTAAGCTGACATTAAGCCGTAGCGGCCGAGATCTTCAAGACTCTGGCTCGCGAGAAATAGGCTCATAACTTTTGCGAGATACTCTACGAATCGAACATCATCGTCTTTAATGCGGCCCACGGTCGGCGGCATGCGAATTGAGAGAACTCCGAAAGCTTTGCCTCGACAGAAAATCGGCGAAACCACAAGCGCGTTGAAACTAATATCTTTAAATTCAGCTTTGATTCGGCTGAGAGCTTTGCTTTCGCCAAGATCGTCGATGACGATGGTTCGACCGGTGTTCACCACCAGTTGCACCTCGGGGTATTTGCGTAAATCGAGAGGGTAGCCGGCGATATCGCGACGATCGCTCGAAGCGATTACGACCCCGCGTTCTTGGGTCACATAGTGTATAACCGAGCAGCGAAGGCTTCGCATTTTGAGGCCAGCCATTCGCGTAAAATGAAAAAGCATTTCTTCAAGCGGCAGTTTTTGCAGAGCTTGCGTCATCACAATGTCAGCAAGCTTAAGCGAGTTCGACGCGGCATTTTCGTGCCCCTTCTCGAGCTCACGCACTTCACGACAATGAAACACCAAGCGGGAAAGCAAATCTTGAAAGAGAATCGGCCGGGGCATGTAATCGCGCGCCCCGCGCAAATAGGCCTCTTTCACGTTCTCTTCAGAGTTGTGGCCCGACATAATAATAACTGCAGGCTGGTGATCTCGTAGCGATTTGTCAGACTGAATAAATTGAAGAATATCGAAAGCATTCGCGTTGGGGAGTAGCAGATCAACCAACATCACCTTTGGCTTCCATGAAACCAGCTGTTTTTTGGCCTCGCTACCGTTGGCCGCAAGCTTAACTTCAAAGCCGCTTTGCAGAAGAAAATCAAAAATACGACGGGCCGCCTGGCCATCTTGGTCGGCGATCAATACACGAATCTTTTGATTTGATCTTAGCTTTAGTTTTTCGTCGCTACTCATGCGTACTTTATCGGTGCAATTGGGCCAAAAGGTGAGGTGCGCCTACATTCTGAGCAGGCTGTCTGACTCCTCACTTGACGCTATGGGTCACGGGCCAAAAGATACGGTGACAGATGGCGCTCATAGAGCCAAAAAACACTATGCATTTTATAGTTTTTGAAGGGCTCGATGGGGCCGGAAAGTCGACTTTGATCGAGGGCCTCAAGCGCGAGCTGACCACTTTAGGTGAGTCCGTAGTTTTAACCCGTGAGCCAGGCGGTACTGAGCTTGGCGAAAAAATTCGCGAACTTTTACTCACCAAAGACGGTGAAAGCCCGGTTGCGCGAGCCGAGTTGCTTCTCTATGAGGCCGCGAGGGCTCAACATTGCGACAAAGTCATTGAGCCGGCGCTGGCCAAAAAACACTGGGTCATTTGTGACCGGTTTTCAGCCTCGAGCATTGCCTTTCAGGCGGGTGGCCGTGGCCTTGATCGCAAGACGATCGATCAACTTAATAGTTTTGCCACTCAAGATTTAGCCCCAGCGCTATGGGTTCTGCTCGATCTGACAACGGCGGAGGCGATGCGCCGAATGCAGGGTCGCGATCTCGATCGCTTCGAAAGCGAAAATAAAGATTTTCACGAGCGGGTGCGCCAGCGCTACCTGGACTTAGCAAAAGAAAACCAACAGAGTTGGCTCGTGCTCGATGCTTCTCGCAAGCCCAGTGAATTGATGTTAGAACTCATGGCCAAACTGAAAGAGCGAAAACTGTGGCCGGCCTAAAAGAAACCTCTGTAAATTCGAAGCGAATTCTCACTGATGTCGTCGGGCACGGCGCGACGATTGAAAAACTTTTGAGCGCCATTCGAGCTGAACGAGCCCCCAGCAGCTGGCTTTTTGTTGGGCCGCGAGCTCAGGGCAAGAAGCTCGTGGCACTTGGCATCGCCCAAGCTTTGCTCTGCGAAAAAACTCTCGAGGCCTGTGGCGTTTGCCCGTCTTGCGCTCGCGTTGCCAATCGTCAGAGCGAGGGTTTGATTTTGCTCGAGCCAGAAAATGGCGTGATCAAAATCGATGCGACTCGCGAAGTGGTGGCGCAGCTGAGCCTTTCAAATATCGGTCGGCATCGAGTGGTGGTCATTGACGAAGCCCACAAGATGAACCCACAAGCGGCCAATGCACTCTTGAAGTCAATTGAAGAGCCTCCCGCCGGAGTGCACTTTATTCTCATTGCTCCGACCCAAGACAGCGTATTGCGCACCATTCGTTCGCGCTCGCAAATCATTCGATTTAAATCGCTTTCAAAAAATGAATTGCGCGATCTTGGCCGCGAAGAGGGCGACACCGAATTGACTCACGCGGCGTGGGCGGCTTTCGCGCAGATCTGGCAGTCGAATGAACCAGCCCAAGCTATTGCGACCACTCGCGAACTGGTTTCAGATCGAGATGTGGGTTTGAAGGTGGCCGGGCATTGGCGCGAATTTGCGCGCGATGTTTGGTGTTCTAAGTTCGATATTGCGCCGCTGAGATATCCAAACCTCAATGCCGGTTATCAAGAGCTTCATGCGGTAAGCGAGATTCACCTCGCCAATTTCGGCAGTTTGCTAACATCTGTCGAATATGATTTGGCCGGCCATTGCGATATTCAACTGACCTTTGAAAATTTAATCTATCAAGCGCGAGGTCTCTCATGAGCACCGACGGAAGTTATGTCGGCGGTTTTATAGATGTCCACACCCACATCGACATGCTCGAGCTCGACCCGCAAATCGTATTGAAGGCGGCGCGTGAAGCAGGTGTTGATCACATGATCACGATCGGCACCCATCACGCTGATCATCTCAAAATTGTTGAGATGGTCGAGGCCCTGAAGCCGCAGGTTTTTGGTACCTTGGGCATTCACCCTCACGAGGCCAAAGATTACAACGACGAGGCCGAGGCTTTTATGCGGGCTCACCTCAATGACAAGCGCATCGTCGCCGTCGGCGAAATTGGTCTCGATTATTTTTACGAGCATTCAGATCGTGAAGTGCAGCGCCAAGTTTTTAGAAAACAAATGCAGCTTGCTGCAGATTTCAAGCTGCCGGTGGAGATCCACTCGCGTGACGCCGAAGAAGACACCATTGTCATTCTCAATGAGTTCAAGGGGAGGGTGCGCGGTCTTATGCATTGCTTTACTGGCACCCAACGTCTTGCTGATGGCGCTCTTGATGTGGGTTACAATATTTCAATCAGCGGAGTCGTGACCTTTAAAAACGCCGATAGTCTGCGCGCGACAGTCAAAACAGTGCCACTCGATCGCTTGCACATCGAGACCGATGCGCCGTTTTTGACTCCGGTGCCTTTTCGTGGCAAAAAGAACGAACCCGCGATGATGATACACACGGCGCGCGTGGTAGCTGAAATCAAGGGTGTTTCTCTTGAAGAGCTCGCGCGAGCTACGACTGAGAACGCAAGAAAGCTTTTTAATCGTTTGAGCATTTAACTGGCTATTTTTTAACAAATTTAATTTTAGAAAAATAAATGAGGAGCTTCAAAGCATGGCAAAATTAAAAGTCGCAATTAATGGTTTCGGTCGAATTGGTCGAATTTTCTTTCGTGCCGGTTTTGAAAAGTTCGATGTCGTGGCCATCAATGATCTCTGCGATTCGAAAACATCGGCCCATCTTCTTAAATATGACAGCACCCACCGCACCTTGCCGGCTGAAGTGAAGCATGATGAAACCAGCATCACAGTGAATGGGCGAAAAATCCGTTACACAAAAATCAAAGACCCGACCCAATTGCCTTGGAAAGAATTGGGCGTCGACCTCGTTCTCGAATGCACCGGTGTCTTCACTGACAAAGAAGCCGCGGCTAAGCACTTGCAAGCTGGTGCCAAGCGCGTGATGGTGTCAGCCCCCGCCAAAGATGTCGACCTTACAATTGTTTATGGTATCAACCACGAAAATTACGACCCAAAAGTTCACACCATCGTCAGCAATGCTTCGTGCACGACAAACTGTCTGGCCCCGATCGCAAAAGTTTTGCACGAGACGTTTGGCATCGAGCATGGGTTGATGACGACCGTGCATTCTTATACGAACGATCAGCCGATTTTAGATGCGCCCCACAAAGATTTACGGCGCGCGCGTGCGGCGGCTCTTTCGATGGTGCCAACCACAACAGGTGCGGCAAAAGCCGTTGGCCTCGTAATGCCTGAGCTCAATGGCAAGTTGAATGGCATCTCGGTGCGAGTGCCGACCCCGGATGTAAGCCTTGTCGATCTTGTTATCACTACAAAAAAAGATATTACGGCTGAGTCGATTAACAATGCGTTTCGAGAGGCTGCCGCGGGTTCGCTTAAGGGCGTATTGCATTGCGAAGATGCACCGCTTGTTAGCAGCGATTTTATTGGCAACCCGTATAGCTCGATCGTCGACACCCAAAGCACCATGGTGATGGGCCCAAGAATGGCCAAAATATTTTCTTGGTATGACAACGAATATGCCTTTTCACTTCGAATGGTCGACACCGCTCTCTACATGCAATCACGAGGGATTTAATGAAAAGCACGCTCGCCGGTATCAAATCGATTGAAGATTTTGATCTTAAAGACAAAAGGGTCTTTTTGCGTCTTGATTTAAACGTGCCGATGAAAAATGGCCAGATCACCGACGAGACTCGTATCACCGCAGCTCTACCAACGATTCGTTATGCTCTTGAGCATGGCGCGAAACTTGTGGTGGCTTCACATTTTGGCCGCCCTCAAACGTCGGGCCCAGAAGCCAAAGCCGATCGCCTTAAATACTCTCTCGACCCGGTGGCGGAGCGCTTAAGAGAGCTTCTCGAAGTCGAAGTGATTCTCGTTGATGACCCCGAGAGCGAAGCTCCGAAAGCGCTCTTGCGAGGGCTCAGACCAAAGCAAATGATTCTTCTCGAAAATTTACGTTTTAACGAAGACGAAACCGAAAATCGCGACGGGCTCACCGACGCGATTTGCTCTTACACCGATATTTATATCAACGACGCTTTTGGTGCGAGCCATCGCGCCCACGCCAGTATTGTCGGCGTGCCGGCGAAGATTAAAAATAAAGGCCTTGGGTTTTTGATGAAGCGCGAGATTGAGATGCTAGACAAAGTGATGGTGTCACCAGATGCACCCTTTGTCACAATCTTGGGCGGCTCGAAAGTGAGCGACAAGATTGGCGTGATTGAAAATTTGATCGACCGAGTTGATACCTTTTTGATAGGTGGGGCGATGGCCTACACCTTTCTCGCGGCCCAAGACGTGGCAGTGGGTGCCTCGCGAGTAGAAAAAGAGAAAGTGAAGTATGCCGGCGAACTAATAAAGCGTATCGACGCCCGCAACAAAAAGATTTTGTTTCCGATCGATCATCGCGTGGTGCCTAAGCTTGAAGCCACGAAAGATTTGACCTCAACGAAGTCTGCAGCCATCGGTAATGGCCTCATCGGCGTTGATATTGGGCCGCGAACGGCCGACCTCTATCGCGCTGAAATATCGCGCGCGAAAACAGTGTTTTGGAATGGCCCCATGGGCATTTTCGAAACCAAAGAATACGCTCAGGGCACTTTTGCCATTGCTAAGGCGATGGCTGAACTCGAGGGCGCAAACACGATCGTTGGTGGGGGCGATTCGGCAGCCGCAATTAATGCTTCGGGCTACGCCGACAAAGTGACTCACATCTCAACCGGTGGCGGCGCCAGTCTCGAATTTTTGCAAGGTGATAAGCTGCCGGGCATCGAAGCGTTGCGCCCAAGTAAATAGAAGGCGAAATAAAGAAACATATGACACGAAAAAAAATCGCGGCCGGCAACTGGAAGATGTTCAAGACCCCCGACGAAACCAAAAGTTTCTTTGTCGAATTTGCACCCTTATTTTCGGGCAGCCAGGCGCCCGCCTCGGCGATTGCCTGCCCTGAAGTTGTTTTTTTCATCCCGGCTTATGATTTCGCAGCCGCCGTTGACGCGGTCAAAGCGTATGCTGAAAAACCCAAGATTGGCGCTCAAAATATATTTCACGAACGCGAAGGCGCCTTTACCGGCGAACTTTCACCCATCGGAGTAAAATCGGCCGGGGCCACCTACGTTCTGATCGGCCATAGCGAGCGCCGCTCTTTATTTTTTGAAAGCGACGAGTTTGCAGCAAAGAAAGTTCGCGCCGCAGTAGAGTGCGGGCTAACCCCAATGCTTTGCGTGGGCGAAACCCTCAAAGAACGCGAAGCCGGCAGTATGCTTGATGTGGTGTCGCGACAGATTATAGCTGGGCTATCGCAGGTCAACCCAGACGCTAGATTTGTAATCGCCTACGAACCCGTTTGGGCGATTGGCACCGGCAAGGTGGCGACCAACGAGCAAGCTGAAGAGGCCCATGCCGCTATTCGAAGAGTTCTCGAAGGTATTTTTAGTGAGGCCAAGGCCGAAGCGACCTCGATTCTTTATGGCGGCAGTGTAAAGCCTGACAATGCAGGCGCTCTGGCGCAGCAGCCCAACATTGATGGGTTTCTCGTCGGTGGCGCGAGCTTAAAGGCGCGCGATTTCGCCAGTATTGTTGAGAAACTCAATCACTAGGCTGAGTTTTCGAAATCGATTCGTCTTTTGGGTGAGTGCGACGGGCGACGTAGAACAGCAGCCCAAATAGACTCCAGCAAAAAATAACAATTTGCATGACAGTGATTGAGGTCGGGCCGACGGCGGTTTTTTGGCCAAGATAGGCATTAAATAAAAAGAAGAACGCCGCTTGGCCGAGGCCGATGCCGGCAGGGGCGATGGGTATGGCTGACAGTACAAAGCCGAGTGGGGCGACAAAGAAGAATGACCGCAGGGGCAAGTCGAGACCAGGGGCTAATCGCCCGGCCGCGACCATCGAGAGGCCCACGGCGTAGAGAGAGAGCACGGCCGCGACTTGGCAGGTAAAGCTCCAGAATATGCTTAAAAGGACTATGCGAGGCGCCCGGGCGTAGAATTCAAACGCGGTGTTGATCGTGGTAATGATCGCACGCAGTCGGGCCATGCGCATCGGCACAAATCGTAATATAAGCTGGCGGCCTTTGTGGGCGAGCATAATTGCGGTCACTGCGGTCAGGCCGAAAAAAGCCATCATGAAAAAAACCGCAATTGACTGCAACTCGCGGCTTGCCGCAAAACGCGGCCAATCGAAAATCATAACAATCAGGGCCATCGCTAGCATCACATACAGCCCGAGAAACCGATCGAAGAGCACGGTGTAGGGCACGCTTTTGCTTTGGTGGCCGAGATCTTTGTGAAGGTAAAAAGCCTTGATGGCGTCGCCGCCGACGCCCCCCGGGATAACATAATTAAAAAATGAGCCAATTAAGAACAGCTTTATGTTGTGCCATCGGCTGATCTGCACGCCCTGGGCCTCTAGCAGAAGGCGAAAACGCTCGGTTTGGGTTAGCAGCATCAAGCCAATCAGCACAAAAACGACCGGAGTGTAGAGCGGGTGAAGAGTCGACTGCAGCTCGTGCCAGTTGAGGTAGTCGGAGCGGGCCAGCCAGGTGATAATCCCGGCAGCGACGATGACTTTAAAAATGGCAGCAAAGTTAGGCTTTTTAATAGCTATTATGGTTAACCGCTTGAGAGCAGCGAGTCAATTGTGCCGCGCATTTGTTTACCTGGGTTTTTTGCGCTTGAATAAACGCGTTATGGTTCTTCAATCGAAACATGCCGAAACATACAGAGACTCGAATCGTTTCGGGTCGGGGGTTATAAAATGAAAGCTTCAAAAACATGGCTCGCTCTAACCGTTATTGGATTGGCATTTAGTGCCGTCGTTACTCATGCGCATCCCGCTCAAGTCGGTAATGCCCCGCCCAAAAAGACTCTTAGTAACTTTAGTTTTCGCTTGAAAGTTCCAGTTCAAGCCGGCGTTGAGTGCACGCAAAATGCCGCGGCGCTGGCGAATCGTTTCTCGATAGCCACAAAGTTGGCCACTCAGAATGTGACAGGCCTCTGCCAAGCCCGCCAAACTTTAACCTCGAAGACCGGTGACTACACAGTTGATATCGTAGTTGTAAACTACAGTGCTGAAGCCGAACAAACGGCCTATCGCGCGTCACTCACTGGTGCGATATTTGATGGTCGCGTGGGCGGTTCGTCAGAACCCTTCGCAAGTTATCAAGCTTGCAGTTCGATATTGGCGACCCAGGCCGCAAGTTTCACAGAGCAAACCGGCCTCGATGCGGTCGCGGCTTACTGCGAGGCTTCGCAATATGATGTAACTGAAGGCTTTACTCTGAACTTGCTCGGTTTTGGTAAGCCAACAGTGCGGCTCTATTCTACGCTGAAAAATCTGGTCAATGCTGATGATGTCGCGCCATTTACAGGCTATGTGGCTGCCGCGATTGTCAATCTTGGTGGAGTCATCGCTTATCAAGACGCTTACCGCGTGTTCTATTTTGCTAAGCAAGCTTTAGACATTCACATTGACAGTTTTTCTATCTTTGCCAACCCCATGTGTGAAGATCAGAAAAGCGAAGTTAACAATATTCTTTTGGCTGCGGGCCGCACGAATATCACTGTTTTGTGTGCGCCGAATAGCTACACTTCAATTTCTCTGACAGCGGTCAGTGCCGGTTACGGTTCATTCGATTCGGACCTGGGCTTTAATTCGCCTCAATATGCAACTTATCAAGAGTGCCAACTCGATCGCGAAAGATTGGTTTCAAAAACCAAATCTCAAAGAAGTGATGTTCTGGGTGCTCTTTGCACTCGCAGTGAGACCGGCCGAAATCAGTTTGTCCTTCAATTTTATACCAAACGCTAGGCGGCGATCGAAATGTTGAGCGCAACTAAAAAGTTTTTGGCAACAGTAGCGGTGTTAAGCACGTGGGCCCTTACGGCTCACGCCACGGGCCCCATTAAAGGGCGTGACCTTATGACCGCGACTGCAAAAAATGAAAACCTTGCGCTTCAAGCCGAAGCCGACAAACAAATCACGGTGGCGCCGGGCGAGCTTGGCACCGTCGTTATTTTTCTCTCAAGTCATTGCCCTTGTTCAGATAGCCACGTGGCCCTGGTTAAAGATTTGGTGCGCGATTTTTCGAAATTCAGTTTTGTCGCCGTGCACTCGAATGAAGACGAAAACTTGGCAGAGGCGCAGAACTATTTTCGCGGCGTCAACCTTGGTATGCCGATTATACAAGATCAACAGGCGAAGCTTGCGGATGAGTTTCGGGCGCTAAAGACTCCGCATGCGTTTGTAATCGGCAAAAATGGTCAGGTGCTCTATCGTGGTGGCATCACCTCATCAAATTATGGGCCGAGCGCTGATCGCGCCTATCTTCGAGATGCTTTGAATGATATCGTTTTAAATCGCACAGTACGTCAGCCAGAGGGTCGAACTTTGGGCTGCCTTATTTCTCGCACAACCAGGAGTTTGTAGAATGAAAAAACATTCGTCACTTATTGCGCTCGTGGGTCTCTTTTTTATTGCAACAGTAGGCTGTGCAAAGCCCCATTATTTAGCCAACAAAGGTAAGAGCAATGTGCCGGCTTTTCGTAATCAAGACGGTGTCGCCTGTGACGCGCGTTTTCAGCCGTCAGGCTATTGCCTTTCTGTCATTTGGGAGAAAACCCCGAACGAAACCGATTACGGCTCTTTTGTATTTAAAACTTATCGACCAAACCTTGCCGAGCAGAACGCGAACGCTGAAGACTTAAGTGCGGCGATGTTTGTTCGTCTTTTTATGCCGAGCATGGGCCACGGTTCGTCACCAGTTGCCGTAACCAAAATTGACACCGACACCTATCGTGCCTCGAACGTGTTTTTTAGCATGCACGGGCAGTGGCAGATTATTTTCGAAGTGAAGACCGGCAATAAAATAAATGATGCCGCCGTTTTGCCAATCCAATTCTAGCCTCAACAACTATTCGAAACGAATGATTTTGCGATTTTGCTCAACCATAATTCTAGTGGCGTTGCTTTCTTCAACAAAAGTTTTTGCTGCCGCCTGCTGTGGTGGGGGCCTTACTCTGCCGGCATTGATTGTTGGCGATGAAGATGCAAAATTCTCAGTCGCAATTTCACACACTCAAATTTTAAACGATGTCGGCCCTGACGGGATCTGGTATTCGCGCGACCGAACCGAGCTTAATGAAACATTGAGGCTCGACGCCGCGAAAATATTTTCTGATCGCTGGCAAGCCGGTGCCTCGTTGCCTGTTGTGCGCCGTTCGCTCGCAGAGCAGTCGTCGGCAGGTTTCGGTGATCTCGGGATGGTTCTGGGTTACGAAGTTTTGCCAGACTGGGATTACAACCCCTGGCGCCCGCACGGCACGGCGTTTCTTGATTTGGTTGCGCCCACCGGGGTTTCAAACGACACAAGTTCGGCGCCTTTTACGCTCGACGTGCGTGGTCGCGGCTATTGGTCACTCGGTGCTGGCACGGTTTTAACTAAAATATTTGGTCGCTTCGACACCTTAGCCTCGCTCGAGGTTCATCATTCGTTCGTGCGCACCGTCGAATTGGACGGAGGCACTCGCGCCACCCTTCACCCAGGTTATGGTGGCGCCCTCACGTTTGGCAGCGGCTATAACGACAAAAAGTGGCGTCTCGGAGCCGCGTTGTCGTGGCTCTACGAAGACCCCATCGCAACAGTGGACGCCTTGAGCGGCGGTTCAAGTTCTTCGTTGTCTGACGCTGGCAATGCTCAGCGAGTTGCCACAGCGTCGTTGTCGTATAACTATCTCTTCGAAAAAGACTACTCACTTAGTCTCGCCGTTGCCGATCAAACTCTCTTCGGCAGCCCCGCCAACACATCCCTCGGTCGATCAATTACCCTAAGCGCCGAGAAACACTGGCTGCGCTAAAAGGTACGCCGTAACTTTTTTCCTTGCCACAGGTGGTGTGTAGAAAATGCCCGACTGTCAGAATCATAACAGGCGATAAGGGGCGCTCATTTTGCTATATTAGCAGAGTAGCTTGCTCGAAGAATCTAGGTAAGAAGGGTGTTATGACAAAAAACTATTCTAAGACTATAAAAAAAGTGATCACCAAAGCGATTATCAAAGTGCGCGCCGGTTCGATTGCAAAATTCGTTCTAGCCAAGAAATTATTGGGCAAGAAACTTGTCGGGATTAAAATTGCGACCAAAAAATCGCTAGCGAAAAAGCCGGTAAAAGCCAAGCGCCCAATCAAGCGTCGCAAGTAATCGATTTTAAATGAAAGACATCAAAGCCGCGCGTCGACACCTAAATCGCGTCGACCGCCATCTTGGCAAAGCGATTAAAAAGATCAAGCTTGAAAATCGCAAGCTTGATCGCAGCTCACCGTATGTTCGACTCGCGAGCGCAATTATTAGCCAACAAATTAGCACGGCAGCGGCCCGAGCGATTTGGGGTCGATTTATCGCCCTTTTTGGCAAAAACGACGAAATTAATTTCGAAAAGCTTTTAGCGATGCCGGTTGAGACTTTGCGTGGGGCGGGTGTATCGCCGCAAAAGATAGGCTACTTGAAAGATCTCGCGGCGAAAGTAGTGGCGAACACTGTACCAGCCCCAGCTAAGCTTAAGAAAATGTCAGACGAAGAAATTGTCGAGGCGCTATTGCCAATCAAAGGCGTTGGGGTTTGGACTATTCAAATGATTTTGATATTTTACTATCGCAGGCCCGACATATGGCCCATTCGTGATCTCGGGGTTAAAAAAGGTTTTATGAAAGTGCACGGCAAATCTAAACTGCCGAGCGAAACGGCTCTCGAAAAATTCGGCAACAAATTTAAGCCGTATCGTAGCTACGCGGCACTCTACTACTGGCGCTCGCTCGATAACTAATTCTAAAACAATCGTGCGAGTGCGTCGAATTTCTTCTGATTGCGAAAAACAATTTTGCCGCTGTGGTCGCGGGTGTAGAGAGCGGCCCCCAGGCTGGGGCTCGAGGCCGCATCTGCGACATTAAAGATCTTCAACATTTGAAAATAGGCGCGGGCATCAAAGTTCATGATTTTGGTGCGGTCAACAATTCGAGCCTGTGCGGTGGCCAGCGAAATTTCGTTATTCATGTATTGGGTCAGAGTCTGTTGTTCAACCATAAGGCCAAGCGCCAGGCTGACTTCTCTATCATTGAAAAAAGGCACTGAGCTCAAGCCCGATTTATCATCAGGATTAGCAACTTGCACTGTCAAAAGTGTGCGGGTAAAGGGCAGGCTGATTGAGGACATTCTTTCGAATAAGCCGCTCTTAAATGCTATTGAGCGGCCCACATCATGAAACGCGAGGGTGTAGCCGATCAAGGCATCAAGATTTCGAACGCCTTCTGGGCGCGGCATTTGCGAAACATTGAATTTCTCTTTTTGTTTAACATAAATATTAAGAACGCGAACGGTGTGTTGGCCGACAGTGAGGCCGTCGATTCCAGAAGGTTCGCCGAAATAGAAACGTAAACTTGGGTTCACAATTTGATGTAGATATTTTTGATTTTTCTGCAAGTAGGGCCGGATAACTTTGTCTGTCACCAGCATGTGTTTAGTGTTTCGATCTGCGGCCAAACCTTGGTCGAAGACTTCTGATTCGACAAGGTCGTAGACTGTTTTTGCTCCGGCAGACTTTAACAATTTGGGTTCAACTAACGGGCCCATGCAGTAAGTTGAGAAAAATTTCTGCATAACTTGGTCGACAAGGCCTTTGTCGTCACACGACGAATGGGCGGCCGTGGCGGGCACAGCGCCCGAGGCCACGTCTGCGGCGTGGGCATTTTGTGCCATGGCAAATAAGATCGCCAGCTCGAATATCGGGAGAACCAAATACGACAACAGAAGAACGAACAAACGAGAGAATATATGCGACATAGAACGCTCCGTATAAGTACAACTTGATCGCCATTGCCCCAGTCTAATCAGCGGGCAACAGAACCTATTTGAGCAAGATCTATGCCCATGTTCAGCGAGCTTTAGGGGGAGTACGTCGGCTAGTCTCTAGACAGGTGCCAGTTTGCGGCACCCGGGGGGCGGCGACGCGGTGAGATCGCGAAATAGTGAGACCTCGACTCAGTGAAATCATGAGGCCTTGAATCTCGCAGACAAAAACCGCGCACGATGATCAAATTTTGTACAGCGATCGGGCATGGGCTTTCGTAAATTTGTATTGGGGGTGGCACAGCATTCGCAGCTTGTTTCGAAGTTCAGAACCAGTGCGGCGATGCTAATAATGTCAGTAAGTTAAAGCTAAGGGTCTAATGAGTTTCAAACCGAATTTAAAATGTCGATTTGTATTGATTTCTCTTTTCACTTTGTGTGCCGGGGCTTGGGCGCCCACCGCATTTGCCGCAGCGGCGACCGCAACCCCAGCCGCGATCGAAACACCGACGCTCAATTCGCCGACCGTCATTTCGATTGTTGGTTTTGATATCAAAGGGCCCGAATTTCAAAAGCTTTGCAAGACCACCCAAGATGAAATTGGGAGGTGGTCACTTGAAAGCCAAGCGACCTCGACTTGTCTGACTGTCGACTTAACTGCTGAAGCAGCGACAGGCTTTTTGGCGCTACCAAGAGCTGATCTGACAAGTGCCGCTGGCACAATCGTACAGATTGAAAATGATGCCACTGCCGACAGTTTTAAACTGACCATTCAAAATGTGCGACCGGCCGACACTATCGAGCCGCAACATCTGAGTTGGCGAATTAAGAAGGTGGCCGATGCGACAATAATGCTGCGAAAGCTTCTGAGAAGTTACTCCAAATTCGACCAGCACAAACAAGACTACAAAAAAAATCTATTGAGCAACGCCTTACAATATCACGTCGACGATGCCGATTTTAGCAATGCCTACCGCCAGTTTATTCAAGACCCGCAAAACGAGAGATTTATGGCCGCGGGTTTAGAAATTTCTGCTTTTCTTGGGGCCAGTCTCTACACCTACTATTCTGTAGCCATTGCAAATAACCCAAATGCCCGCGATTGGGATTATGAGACCGGCAAGCAATCGTTTCGGCAAAAGGTCAGTGGCAACGTCATTCGTTTTGACGACAATCGATACCCGACCAACCAGGGGCACCTCTTGGCCGGTTTTGGTTATCATTTTTTGGCGCGCTCGAGCGGCGCAAACCGCGAGCAGGCATTGCTGTTTGATTTTGCGAGCTCAAGTTTTTGGGAGTACATCGGCGAATACCGCGAAGTCGTTTCAATCGTCGATGAGATCAACACCACGCTCGGCGGTTTCGTTTTGGGCGAGACTATATTTCAGATTAGCAAAATTTTTCGCAAGGATGGCGCAAATAGCTCCGCGAGAAAAATTTTGGGCACGGTGTTTGGTGCCCCAGAGAAAGTGAGCGCCATAATCGAAAATTCGACTTCAGCAAAGCGACGAACATTTAGTGATTTAAAGTTGACCAATGAAGAGGCAAGCTTCTGGTCAAAGCTTGATTTGTATGCCGGCGTCGACCAAGTCAATGGCCTCAATTCGCGAAGCTATGGTTTAAGCGGTGAAGTGATAAATATCCCGTACTATGATTCTCTGGGTAAAGTGAGCCGAACCTATTTGGCCGAAGACACGGTTCAGGCCCAATTGGATTTCGACTACGGGTCAGGGGCTGGCGTCAGTAAATTTATGCGGCTTTATGCCAAGATCGTTTTAACCGCAATCTATCAAAAGAATTTAGACCTGGATGAGAAGGGTCGCGCCGAGGGCTATCAAATGTTTGTCGGCCCGGCCATGGCGCTTGAGGTTAACGATACAAGTCTTAATAGCAATAGGCGAATTGGTGAAAGTGACTTTATGAGCATCGTCCATGTGTTGGGCGGCTCGGCCGATATTACGACTTATTCCCATGGCATTCGCATGCACATGGTGATGGATGTTTACGGTGATTTTGCCATGATTCATTCGCCATCTTTTGATTCAGTTACGGGCGAGCGCTACATCGATGTCGAATACACTATGGGCAATTGTGGCACCATTCAATCTGTACTGTGCCATGAAGGTTACTATTACGGTTATGGGGCAACAGGTAGAGCCAGAGTGACGGCTGAAAAAGGCAATTGGCGTATCGGCGTCTCGGCCGCGGCTTCGAACGAGAGTTTGATCAACCAGCGCAGTCGATTCTTAGAGACAGCCGAACACATCGATGCCGCCGAAATTCTTTCGGTTCTCAAGGGCTGGGTGGCTTTTAGTTTTATGCCCACATTGAGTATCGAGCTTGGATTTGAAAAAGACAGCCACCGAAGCCATATCTCATCAGCTTCAATACCGACCACAAATATAAAATTAGCTGAGACAGTTAAGTACGGCCGCCTCATCTGGAAGTTTGATTGAAAGGTACGGCATTACTTTTTTAGAGAAAGCAGCTTTTGCCGCTGCAAACGATATCGTTGCAGGTGGAGTAGGTGAATGACCCCGAAAGTACGCCATTGGTGCACGTGCGGATTTCTTTCGAAAACCTACAAAAATTACCGAGAGCATTCGATGCTGACGGAACAGAATAGGCTGTGACCGTGCTTCCACTCGCAATCGTGGTGCCATTAAATGTGCAGCTTAGAAGGGTAACCGGCGCGGCAGCTACGCAAGTATTTGCTGAGACAGAGATGACTCCACTTGTGCAAGTGAATTCGGCGCCTCCGGTGTTTGGAGCGACCGCGGTGACAACTGAATTAGCGCCGTCGTTGATCGTGGCGCCGCCAGGGGCTGAACAAACATTTGTGGGTTGAGTGGCGTCGGGCCAGGTCAATGTTGCGGGCTCGACACAATTCAATTGGCAGGTTGGGGTGCCATTTACGGCAATGGTGCCGTTGTTACAGGTGATCGAGGCAGCACCCGAGGCGGGGGCGGCGGCGGTTAAGGCAACGGTGGCCCCGCTCGTGATCGTCATTCCGCCAGTCGTGTAACAAATGGACGTGCCCACATTCCAGCTCAATTGGGCTGGGGCGATGCAGGCGGTTGGCCCGACCCCACTGGTCGAAGACGAGGTGTTGTACTGAGAGAGATCGGCGCTCTTGGCGCAGTTTTGATAAAAGAGAGGCACGGCGGCAATCAAAGCGCCTAGCCCGATTAAGCTCTGTACGCGTTTTGAGATATTTTTTAAATTCGCCATAAGCTCCTCATGCAAGGCCCATAGACCTACGTATCGGCTCATTCTGAGAAAAACTTAAGCGGCAACGGCTCTAATTACACAGTCTAATTACACAGTCTAATTACACAGTCTAATTACACTGTGGCGCTACTCGCGCTGAATCGAAATTCAATTCGGCGTTCAGGTGGGGGTGCTTGAAATCAAGCAAATCGCCAAACGAATTGGCGTTGGCGTCTCTATTGGTAAGCGCGGGCAAATTGTAGGTGTCTTCGATAAATCGCAAAATCGAGGTGTGGTCATAGATCTTGTGCGAGACGAAATGTTTCTTAGCCCATGGCGAAATGAGCACAAAGGGCACGCGTACACCGAGTCGATTAAACCTAGAGCGAGATTGCTTTGGCTCAAGTATCGGCTGGATATCATCTGGCTCACAGGCTTCTGGTGGGGCGACGTGATCAAAAAAACCGCCACCTTCGTCATAGGTCAAAATCATGGCTGAGGTCTTCCAGTACGGGCTTTGAACTAACTCGCGAACGCGGTCGGCGACAAATTTTTGGCCAACTTGAATATTGCTGGCGGGGTGCTCATCTTCAGTGTCAAAAGTGGCGTCAATCAGAACGACTGCGGGCAGTTGTCCGTTCTGAAGATCGGCTTTGAAGCTTTCGACCGAAGTCATTTTTTCACTGTTTTCACGATTGAGCTTTTTGAAGAGCTCTAAGTAGCCTTGGGCGCTTTTATAATACTTCCACGAAATTGCGTTTTTATTTAGCACATCAAAAATTGTTTTCTGTGAATAATCATCTGGGGCCACGGGGTCGATGTTGGCGACTTGTCCAAACGAAGTGCCGGCGTAAAAATAGAAGCGATTCGGATAGGTCTGCGTGAGGCTTGAGCAAAAGTAGCGATCTGCAATCGAAAAACGATTGGCCAGTGCATAATAGAAGGGGAGGTCGCTGTCGTCGTAATAACCCATGGCCTTTTTACCATTTATTTTTACGAAGCCGTCCATTTTGCCGTGGTTCCATTCTTGATGGATGGCGTCCCAGCCGTGTTCGGGGTCGTCAGCACAAAGCGTCGTTTCATGAAAGGCCGAAACCATGCTTCCGTTCAAGTCGGGGTTAGAGTGAGATGCCGAAATGCCATCGACTTCTGATCCGTAATATTTCTTCTGATTGAGTTTGCCAAAGTAATTATCGAAACTATGATTTTCTTGAATCAAAACCACGATATGCTCAATCGGGTTATTTTTTTCACGATGGCCGATTTTTCGTTGCGGGCTGGGCACATAGCCCATTTTCTTCGAACACTGCGCTTGAGCGTAGGCCGGCAAAGCCGCAGCAAATGAGGTCAGCGCAATTGCGGCGGCAAGTAGACTAAATTTGGCTTTTTGAAAACTCATTGTGATTGGTATTGCCCGTGTTTTTTGATAGGGGCAAGGGTTTAGTCTGGCATTAACAGGATATTTTTTCTAATCGCTAATTTGCGGGGCTACGCAGCCTTCTTTTGAAGGTATTTCGGTCGGAGCCGGTAGCTTCTTAATTATCGCCTTCAATTGTTCAAGGGTTGCCGCGTACGAAATTTCGGCGTCGGGGTTGAGCTTGCCGTGGCTATCGGTATTTTTTAAGACGTCAGCGAAATAGAGGGTGTACCAACTAACTGTTGGGGGTACGAGCTCACCATTCTCAATCGTATAGCCGGCCGAAATCACTCGTTGTATCATTGCTTGGTAGCTATCGGCGGCGAGCTCGCCTTTTGATTCTAAGATCGCGCACATTTCGGCCTTGCTATGATTCTCAATTTTGTCCTTATCAGTTGCGCCTGCAATTGTAGATTGAAACGGTTGGGGCCACAAATTGTGAATATCGTCAGCGCCGCCAATTTCAAGCGATATTAAGTGATCAATTTCGTGATTGGGCTCGCCGTCTTTGTGGTCGACGTTGAGAACTCCGTTTGGGTTTTTGTATGCAGCAATTTGGTTAACGTACTCTGAGAGGTCGGTGTCTTTTTCGCTCGTCGTGGTATTTCTACGCCCAGTCGTGGTGCAGCCTTTGCAGCAAATTTCTTTGGCGTGATAGCAAGGGTCGATAGCGCCGGGGGTCAGTGATCTATCGGGCACTACGCCAATCCAATCATTGCCCTTTATGGTGGCAGGGTCGGGGTAAGTGCCAACACGGTTTTGCACTGTGCTCGGCGCGCCGGCGATGTGGCGCTTTTCTACTTTTGCCGTCGCGGCTTTCGAATTATCGATCTTGTGATTGTCAGTTTTTGGGGTCGTCGCACAGCCAATAAAAAATAGCGCAAGTATTGAGAGAGTTGACCACAATATTTTCATTTATACCCCATTGTCGTGATCATTTAATTTTATTTGGATCTGCTAGAATATCCACAGGCCTTAGTCCAAAACCAAAAAGGTTTTGAGAGCTGTTAAGCCTGGCGCGACTATCGGCTGGGCCAGGTGACGTAAATTCAAATAGTGCGAGACAATTAAATTGAGTGCGCGGGCATCGTTAAAATTGAAAGGCTCAGAATGAAAACGTATTTGAACTTTGGTGCGGCAATTCTTTTTCTTTTATTTTCAAGCGAAGGCTATTCTTGGGGCGATCAGGGGCACTCGATTGTCGCGCTGGTCGCTCAGCAGGTTCTCACCGCGCAAAGTGATCACGGTGATGCCCAGGCAGCGCAAGCCCTGAAAGCCGTGCAAGCCATTTTGGGTGACACCAAGATTGACCAGGCCGCCACTTGGCCTGACAAAGTTAAATCACAATCGCGCCAATGCAGTGAAGCGCCTTATGTCAAAGACCCGAGTTACAAGACAGGCCAGAGTAGCGCCATTTGCGACGCCTACAGGTTCACCGCGAATTGGCATTTTATTAATACCGACAATACTGAATATGTCTCAGACCCCTCAGGCAAAGATTTTTTTCAAGGTGACCTCGCCGTTATCATCGCGGGCCTCGCGCACACATTAAAGAACGAACTGGCTAGTGGGCTCAATGGGGTTTCATCTTTTACGAACTGGAAGACAGAGTGCCTTAAAAAAGTTGGGCATAACTGTAAAAAAGAAGCGCTTGAATTTCTCATTCACTTTGTAGGCGACATCCATCAGCCTTTGCATTCGGGCGCGGCCTGCGACCTTGGTGGCAACGATCAATACATCGTTTTCTTTGGCGAAGAAAAAGACCCAGCGGCCTCTTGGTGTAAACCGACGGACCCCGCCACTTGCAGCAATCACGAATTGCACCAAGCCTGGGACACCAGCCTACTGCTTCGCGACCCCGGCAACAGCCCATTTGTTTCAAACGCCGCCTATGCCGCAAAGCTCGTGCAAACAATGTCGGGTAAAAAACAAAGTGCCGATGCCAAATGTGTCACTGTCGCACCTGAAAGCGCCGTTAATATTGATGACTCAAACGGCCCAGTAAATTGGGCCAACGAATCGATCTGCTATATGCCACAGGTCTATACTTTTTGGGATGACACAAATATAGCCAAGAAAAAGACCAAGAAAGGCGCTCGTGCCATCGCGCAGGTCGCGAACGATGTGACGAGTAGCCAAACGAGCAGTGTCACCAATCGCTGCCGCGATGATAGAAAAATCGGCGTAGGGCGAAGTGCAGCCTATTCGGCGTTTCAAGTTGGCCAGAAATACTACGACACTAATATCGTCACCATTAACGAGAGATTGTATTGGGGCGGCAATCGCCTGGCGACGCTACTCAAACACATTTACGGTTCTGGCGACAAGGTGACCGAGCTCGGCGCAGACGTCTCGGCCGAAAATAGTAAGCGCGCGCATTAGTTTAGAAAGATCTCTGCAGAAAGGTGTGTGAATTTGAATCGCTTCAAAATGAAATCTAGAATGACTCGCGGCGGGTTGGGCCTGGCGGCGCTTCTTATTTTAGTCTCAGTTGTTTTTGAGAACTGCAGTAGCTTTGTGGCGACGCCTTCGCCAGTCACCCGTCCTTCGCCTCAAACCTCGACGAGTGGCGGTGCACCAGCCACGACGATCACGGGCTTGCCGCCTTCAAAAACTCCGCTGCCGATTCTTCATGCGTACAATAATTTCTTCACTGCGCCCCCGCTTAATCAGCCTTACAGTTTTGACGCGACCACGGCGTCGATTCCATTTTCGTTTGTCTACGGTGGCCAACCATTTCTGAATTGGCAATATCAAGCCCCTACGAATGACCCAATGACCTGGTCTTACATTGACCCGTCTGGAGTATTAAAAGTCTCTGTTCACATGATGATTTTTAACGACAACCCAAATTATTCAGCGGTCGAATGGTATCTCTCTTTTGAAAATATCGGTCAGGTGCTTATTTCGGCGCCGATCAGTAAGGTGAATGTCGCCGATTTGGGTTTTCTCAACGCCACGGGTTGGGCCGTGGTCGACTCGGCCTCGGGCGCGCTTGGCGATTCTTCGAGCTCAGATGGGTCGACGGCAACGCCAACTGTCAGTGACTTTACTCCGCAGCAGACGGTATTGGCCAAAAACGGGTCCATTGGTTGGAGTTCTTCTCAAGGCCGGTCGTCGAGTGGGCGTTTGCCGTATTTTGCGATAGAACAAAATGGCGGCGGTGGTGTCGTGCTGGCCATCGGTTGGTCGGGCCAGTGGCACGCGCAATTCGCGGTCGACGCTACAGGTACGAATATGGGTTTTAAAGCCGGGCAAGAAACTTTTTCGGCGCAACTATTGCCAGGTGAGAGTGTTCGTACTCCATCAGTTCTGGCGATGCCTTGGGCCAAGGGCAATCGAGTTGCGGGTCAAAATTATTTCAGGCAACTGATGCAGAAACATTTTTATCCGAAGAACGCAGACGGCACAGCACTGAAGCCAATCGCCGCGGCCTCAAACGGCGCGCTCGGCCACCCGTGGGAGGCTAATAGCGCTAGCGAATTGATTTCGGCCATCAATGCGGTCAGCGCCTCGGGGCTCGCGCTCAATACTTGGTGGGCTGACACTGGTTGGTACCCCGTCGTCACCAGCGCGCAAAATTCTTCTTTGTACAATCAGCTCTTGACCTCGAGCGCCGATAATTTGTGGTTGAGCGGCCTGGGCGACTGGGTGGCTGACCCGGCCCGATTTGCATCTGGGTATTTGCCGGTTTCGCAAGCCGCGGCCAATGCCGGTCTCAAATCGCTCTTGTGGTTTGAGCCCGAAAGAATGTCGCAGCCCGCTCTAAACTTTAGTTTATATAATAATAGTGGCTGGCTACTCGCTGACCCAGTGAAAGCGCTCAATGACTCGATTATTTTTGGGCTCGTTGATTTTTCAAACCCTGCTATCAGTTCAACTAATGCGAAAACGCCGGGCGCGATGGTTTCACTTATCGAGAATCAAATTTCGCGATACCAAATTAATATTTTTCGTCAAGACATGAACATAAACCAGATTCTCAAATACTGGCAGAATGCCGACGCGGCCAGTTCGAGTTCGCTAGGTCTTCAGCGAGCCGGCCTTACCGAGGCCAAATATATTTTTGGGCTTTATAATTTTTGGGACGAATTGCGAAACCACTTTCCGGGCTTGATTATTGATAACTGCGCTTCAGGTGGGCGTCGACTTGATTTCGAGGCCCTGAGTCGAACGGTCGCACTTTGGCGTTCAGATCGCGTTTGGGATGCGGTCGAGCAGCAAGAGCAAATGTTGGGTTTGTCGTATTGGCTGCCACTTCAAGGCAGAGGGTCAGACCCCGATGGTAGCCAATATCCGCTTCAGTATAAAATTCGTAGCGGCTATGGTTGGTCATCGGCCTATGCTTTCAATTGGTTGAATCTGCCCGCCGATCAGCTCAATTTACTCAAAATTGAAACGGGCGCTTTATTCGGGGCCACCTCGCCACTCGGCCCCAATACTCCACTTTCAGAGATATTCACCGGCGACTATTATCCGATAAGTTATTCGCAAAAAGCTTTTCCGGCGGTTGCGAGTGCGCCACCAGCTGGGCAGTCAAACGGTACAATACCCGATTACACCGGTAGCTCGAGTGTTTGGGTGGGTTGGCAATTTGATCGCCCAGATTTAAACGCCGGTTTAGTTCAAGGTTTTCGGCGAAGCACGACCGCCCCCGCGGCATTTAGTTATGTGCTGCAAGGTCTCAATTCGGCCGCAAATTATTTAGTGAGTGATTTAGATAGCCCCGGGGTCTCGACAAAATACCCGGGGGCGACGCTAATGGCGACAGGCCTTCTATTGAATTGCCCGAGCGCCCCATGTGCCAAAGTTTATACCTATTTGATTGCGCCCTAGTTCTGGGGCTCGCCTTTTAAAAGTGACGAGCCCAACTCTATTTCCAAAAACCAGTCTGACTGTGTTCAGAATTCGAACACCGAATGAGATTGCCCCAGGTGAGAATCATTGAACTCGGCAAACCTTGGCTCGAAATCGTAAACATATTGGGCTGATCTAAATAGCGAGAGGCATTGATGTGACCTGCAAGAGCCTCAAGCTGGTCGTGAAAAAACTTTTGATCGCAGTTTGGGTCTTTAGCGTCAATAATTTGCTCTTGGGTTTTATATTTTTGGTAATCGCTGTAGTTTGTGTAGATCGAGCAAATATCAGAAACGTTCAGATCATTCATGGTGGCAGAATATTTCGGGCCCTTCTCGTCAGCCGTATACATTATGTCAGCCATCGCTCTAAATACGCCGACGATGTCGCTTGCCGCTTCTGCAAAACAATGGTCGCCGCTGAAAGTGGCTGTTGAACCCAAGGTAGCCCGTTTTGCTAGTTGAGCGCTGACGACTTCAGAACAAATTTTATTACTTAAAATTTTGTCGATCTCGGGCCCAGCATAAGAACTGGCCGTCGAGAGAAGTAAACCCATTGTTAAAAGCCCAAAAACCGTGATTTTCATAATCGTCTCCGATTGCAAAGGTTATCGAAATATTAAGTGCGATTATAGCGGTTCGGGTTGGCGTTTGAAAGATGGGGTGTAGAAGTAACAGGCTTGTCGAAAGTTTTGACAGCGGAGCCGTCTTTCTTCTTTTTGTGGATAATTAACTTTACCGGGTCTCCGCCCCCGCAACGGGTTTCAGCAACCGTCCCGCTACTGTGGGCGGCCGTCTGTTGACTGAAACTGCAATTATCCCCAAAATGCTCCACTAAAAGAAGAAAGAACCCAGTGAGCCCGGGCAGGTGAAAGTTTCGCTACCGCCTACAAGGGCTTAGGGTCATTTGCAAGTGCTCTCAATGTCTCAATGATCAGAGTCTGATATTTTTTGCCCTGAGATTTGGCCTTTAGTTTGAGGGTTCTTAAAATATTTTCTGGTACCCGCTAGGTCGGCAAAACCAAATCACTATTTTTTAGGTTCGCAGTTAAGTTGTGTCACTTCTGGTGGCATATATCCCACACGGTCAACGTGGTCTTGAAAAATCAAAACAGCGGGCTTTGCGTTCGAATCATCACCAGCCATTAGTGTTAGCTGGGTTGATTGAAAATTATCATGATCTCCTGAAAACCCTTCGAGAACCTCAAAAGGCGAAGACCTCACCGTTTTCAGTCTCATATCATTGTAAGTTGAGGTAGATGGCCCCGCCCCGCCATTGGGTGCAGAAACAGTGATCTGGGTTCTTCCGTCTCTAGAGGTGCAAACGACTTGATCCAACTTTTTTTCAATTCCGTTAGCAAAGCAAAATGAGCTACCTAATAGACACAGAGCCATGATGATATTAATTCGCATATAAATGAACTCCCATTTTCGTTATGGTTCACGGTCTTTATAAACGAAAACCCAGACCTTGGTTGAGCTTCATTTTAGGCAACAATTGCCCGATACTATACATATGATAGGCAAAACCCTTATTAACATACGAGAAAGTTTTGGGTTTAGCTCGGCACGAAGTTTCTATTTTAAGTTTCTTAAAACTCGAACGAACATTCAATGCTCATATATCTATTACACAAAAATTGAAGCTGAATCGGCGGTGCCATCACCAGAGATTGTCGAAACAATAGCCAAGGCAATTGGCGACACTGAACTTTCTAAAAACCTGCTTTTTAGTTATTGCCAGGATCTCTTTCCGTCTAAAAAAGAATATTTTAAGTTCGAATCTGCTAAATCAGTGAAGCGAGTAGCTTCTCTGGCGGGCGCCGTACAGCGGACTATACAAAAGCAAATAGAGTTAAATTACAGTCAAATTAATGCCATTACCAAGTCTGAAGATCACTATTTAATTTTTACAGTAGTGACCCTAGCTCGAGTGCCGGTTGATTTAGATGAGGTCGCCAATAAGTATGAAATTAAAAACGCAACCAAAGTAGTTAAAGACCTTGAAGAGAATAATTTGGTGCATTTAACAAATAATAAAATGACATCTTCTTCTAAAGAATTGGTCTTTCCGAAAGATGTGCCTGACGAGATCTCAAAAAAATATGAACTTATTGATATTTGGACAACAAATATCGGCAAACGCCTTAAATTAAATACGCCGTATGAAAAAATGATGATTCGGCGAATTTCAGAAAGATATAGAGACATTATCTATAGTCATATTGATCTTCTTCTTAATCTCGTGCGTGCTGCCGACGAGACAAATCAAAATATGAACGACCATGTGGTGCAATTCAGTCTTACTTTGAAAGATGGCAAAGTGCTGGGCTGAGCAAACTCTCGAGCACGATTTATAGAACCCAAACTACTTCTTGCTGGTAATTCAGATGAAGAAATCTCGCTTCATTTCGACTCAGAAACCAAATTTGCTTTCTGTAGAGCTTTCGGATTTAGCGGGACCCCGGTTGGCGGCGCACGGAATTCTGCGATCACCCCCACTGCTACTATCGAACTCAATATTAAAGGCCAAATAAAGCATTTTAACTCAGCTCGGCCGGCAAACATTGCCGATCAATTGACTGACGTCGATTGTGACAATAATTAAATCCACTCACTTCATAGCCCGACAGAGTTTAAAAAGACAGACCCCAAGATAGTCGGCTTTCATAAAGAGCTCGACATCGGTTGGTTTTGCCGAGCCCTCTGCTAAATTCAAAGAAATTTAAGGTAAGATAACCACTTGTTGGGTTCAGCCCCAAATGGATGAAACAAAATCATTACTGAAGGTTACTGATCTGAAGAATCAATATAGTAGGGGCACGGGGTGGAGAAGACGACCCCTGGCCGTGTCTCAGAAAAAAAACGATTATCGCCGTCGAATTTCAATTTCGATACGGTCATTGTTTCGATCCAAGAAGAAGGTTCGATCGATAGGGTGCTATCAGCAAAACTCCAAATGACGGCACTAGCACCACTTAGAAAATGAGAGATGCCGTTTTGTTTCAATATATAAGTGCTGACTTTGGCTTTGCCGCTAGCGAAAAATTTGACGACATAAAGATTGCCGCTTGTCACTGATTCAAAACCTGAATCGACAGCACACCAGCTAGAGGGTCTAACAAAAGGTGAATTGGCGTATGGCTCAGTTAAGTTATCATTACTTTTTGAGCATGCAGACAGAATGATTAATATCAATATTGTAATCGAAGTTTTCATGCCCCGCTTGTAGCTGAATCATGCCGACCTGGTCAAAGTTTTACATTTTGAAGCCTAAGTTTGGAAAAATTTGAATATCACGGTCAATTGAATTCGCAATTTATCTATGGTTTTGATGATTTCTGGTGCCTAGCATGACTTGAACCATGACCGCGCCGAGCGGCAAAGCCGCGGTCGTGCGTAAAAGCCAAAAGTAAAGTGAGAGCCCTAACTAAAAAAGAAAGTGGAGCCGACGATGTGACTTGAACACACGACCTACGCATTACGAATGCGTTGCTCTACCAACTGAGCTACGTCGGCCTGGTAAATCGAGACCGGTATAGGTGAACAAATATTCTAAGTAAGAGCAACTGCTTTCGGTAATGCCGTACCTTTGTTATGCCCAGCTTACATTCAGGCGAGGTGAGCGGCTAAGGTAGGCGACCCAGAGAGTAATCACGTAGGGCAAGCTCAAAAGGGGTAGGCCAAGGTTGCCTAGAAACTGTGCTAGGGCCATGGTTACAAACAGTGACATTAGACAAAACATCAAAATTGTATTGAAGTTTAGTTTTTCGGGTGAAGAGGCGAGGGCAATCCCGACCAAACCGGCGCAGTAACTAAAGTGACTGTATTGATCAAAGATCGCTTGTGTCGGCGCCAAGGCAAATGTGGCGAGAGTTGCGACGGCGGTGCCGAGAAAAAAATGGATCCCTTTTTTTGGGCTAAAGACCATTACCAAAAGCATAACGACAATGCCGTAAATTTCGTGCGGTAAAAAAAATAGTCGCCCCATGCCTTTAAAAATTGAAAGTACGAAGTGCGAGAAAACACTCTCGTCGACAAACAGATTATTTAGGTTAGCGGCCGAATCTTTTAAAATGCCCGACTCGGTTTCGATTTGAAAGCCGAAGGTGTTCGCGCAGAGAACGAGAATCCAAATAACCGAAATATAAGAAACGATAAAGGGGCTTAACTTCCAATGTTGAAGAATTTCGTAGGCGACCTTAGTGGCAATTGGCACCGCGAGCGAGCCAATCACTAAGCCGGCATAAAACTGAGGTGATCGCTGATACAGGCTGGCCAAGGCGATGCCGAAAAAAAAGCCATTGATCGTTAAGAGGCCGCCGTCTTTGAGGGCTTTTGGTACTCGATAGAGTTTGGCATAAGTATCGCCGACGACAGAGGCAAAGAGCCCACACACGAATAATTTGGGGTTGATCGCGAGTGAAATGACTAGAAAGAGCAAGCCAAAATGGGCTTCTTTAAAAAACAGAACTTGAGCGATGTCTTCAAAATAGTGCCTAATATCCTGCCTCATAAATCGACCCATTCGCCGCAGCTTAAAAGTTTATTGCCCCACTTAAGTATGCGGGGGCACTCAGACCTCACAGAAAGCAAAGCGCCAAAACCCACGCGTTCAAGGGGTTCGTACCAACCGCCGAAAGTTGAGTCATAGATTCGCGCCTCTTCGCCAGGCATTTCGATAATGCAAACTTCGTGATAGACGACACGATCGCCGACCCAATGAAACACTTCGCCCGGGCGTTGGTCTTCGCGCTTCGGCATTTTTGTCTTCCACAATTGCTTCCAGTGGTTTGTGCAAGTGTCGTTGTAGCTGAGCAGGCATTGCCCGGCATGAACATCATGCCCTTGGGCGGTAAAAATCTCGCGCGCCAGTGCCGCAAAAACGCCGCAGTCGATGGTCTTTTCTTTGACCAGCTCGCACCACGAGATCGGCCAAATAGATGGCCCCCAGTTGAAGTGCTGCGAAAGCCATGTCGGGGCGTTTAGTCGAAATTGCGAAGATGACCAGCCTTCCATCGACCGGGCATAAGCTAAAAACCAGAGGCGCGCTTGGTCGCAACACTCTCGGTCGTGATGTAGAATCGATGAAGTCGGGTGCTCGAGCCAGCGGTCGTAATAGCGCTCGGGGCCGATGTTTTGTTTGGCAATTGAATTAACCGCGTCCAAAAGCATAACTCATGCTCCTTTCATAGGCGCCGGCATCGGCGAAAATTATTTTGTCACCGATACTAATGTCTTCGGGTAGTTTCATTCCGGCAGAGAGAATGTCAGACTCCATACAAACGCGCCCGAGAATTTTGGCTGCGCCTTTTTCTAAGACGCGAAATTCAGAAGTAGGGCCTTCGTTGGCAGCGGGCCGAAAAAATATTCGATGCGAGTACGATTGAATCAGTGGCAATTCGGCAACACAGGCGTCGACCACTATTTCTGAAACCTTTTTGTCGGTGTCGCGCCGAACGCTGAGAACTCTTGAAACCACGATCTCGCCTTCTTGGGTCAGCGAGCGGCCGGGCTCGAAGTAAATGCCATCGACACGCGGTAAAGACATCTTCACCATCTCTTGAATCCAGCGAAAGTTGAGGCCAACAAGATCAGTGGGGTAAAAGCCTCCGCCAAGATCGAGATGCTCGATGGGCACATGAGTCAGTTGCTCGATGGCCTCGCACCAGGTGAGCACAGATTGAAAGGCGTCCTTCCAGCGGTTAACGCCGATAATCCAACTCGGCATATGAAAGTGCAGGCCCAACTTCGCTTTGCCTTTTATTTTTTTAATGCTCGCGATCAGTTCTTGAAAAGGTTCGTACTCATCAACATGCACGCCGAAACGCGATTGAAGTTTCGGCAGACAAATTCTGATACCAATGCATTCTGCAATGTTGGGTATTTCAAGAACGCGATTGAGCTCTTCGATCGAATCAGCAAAAAGCATATGAAGCCCGGTGACAGGTGGGCGAGTCAAAGGCCAGAATTTGCCGGGGCCGTTTAAAATAATTTGATTGGGCTGTGCACCACTATTGAGCGCGCGCTCGATTTCGAGCTGACTAATGCACTCCATATAAAAACCAGATTTTTGGGCTTTTGAAATGTGTTCAGTAGTGGGGCAGGTCTTAATACTGTAGCCGATTCGAATTTCAGGTGAAAACATTTTAGTGGGCTTGATGCCATCTAGAAGTTCTTGAAAACGCGACATCGTCCAACTGTGAAGGTGAATGCGCGTGGGTGTTTCGCCATCGAACGATTCCGTGACCATATCGATTTCGGCGGAGTAAGGCGCCGGCACATGCTCGGGTATTCTGACGGCGATGGCCTCGCGCTCTTCATCGATAGAGTCAAGAGTGCGAAGCTCCATGGTTTCTCTGAGCGGCGGTATGAGTGATGATTGCATGGGCCCCGCTTTGCCTTTTTGCCCACCGGCAGGCCAAGGGGTGAGACTTGGGTCTGGCGGCATCGGTATGCCAATGGCTTCTTTCGCGACAACTTCTTGAACAACTCTTGTAAAAAAGGGATACAAACTTTTTGTTTCTATTATCGGCAAGTTTAAAGCGCGGGCGACAAGTCGGCCGGGCAAGTTTAAGCCGACGAGCGCTGAGCCGTAAATCCAGGCGGGGAATCTCGGATTGCATTCAATAATCCATTTTGTGCCATCAGGGTCGCGAGTGTACTCGATCTCGCCGCCCCCTGACCATTCGAGTCGTCGCAAGACGGTTTTTAACCCATCAAGAAGTTCTGGCGAAACTGGCGTCACGTGGCCCGCCCAGGTTTTACCTTCGGGGGTAATAAGTCGTTTCTCCATATGAACGGCTGAAACCAATTCGCCGTGGTAGGCCGCAAAACATATAGACTCTTCGTTGCCGATTTTGTGCCGTTGCAGAAAAAGGTGAGAGGTCTTCCATTCTTTTTGCATATTCTCGCGAGCTTTTTCGAAGACTTCCCAGGACGAAATACGTTTAGCATCGTGATAGGGCCCCTTGAGCCAACACTGCCAACCGATCTGGCGTAAGAATGAATGAACTTCGACGTCAGACAGAAACGCCGAAATGTTTTCGGGCACTTTAAAGCCTAAGCTTGTGAAGGCCTCAACATTCGGCTTTGCGGTCATCTTGAGCGCCGAGCCACTCGGCACCAAAAGATTCGGATGCCCCCCGAAATTTTGGGCCAGCCAATAGACTTCGACATCGAGAGCCGATATCCACAAGTTGCCGTCGTCCAATATTTTTCGAATTTGTGCGAGGTGCCGGGTTCGATCGATTTGCTTCCATTGCGGAAAGATGAGCACTTCGTCAACCGACTCATCATGCAGGCCCGAACTGCCTTGCCAATAGTCGACGCCGACAATCGGTAGGTTCGGAAAGGCCTTGCGAATGCTTCGGGCGATCCCAACACCGGCGCTAGGGTTTTGGCCTGAATGCATTCCACATATATAGATTTTTTTATTCATCTGACTTTCCAGTTTTAGCGACATACTGCTGGGGCCTACTTTGCAATCCGTGTGCCTGGTAGAAAGGCTTGAGATGCTGGCGAACTTGCGAAATGGGCTGAATTGGCATTTTCGCGAGACAGCCTTGCTCAACCTATCAAAATGATTTAGATCATCTTTCATTATGAAAAGTGCGAACGAAAAAACACCGTCAATAAAAAATGTTTCTCAAGAGCACCCCATGGGTTGCGCCATCGCTTGTGTGGCGGCCCGTTGCGGGGTCTCTTATCAAAGGGCTTTGAAATTGTTTTCAGTCGAAAAGCACGCCTGGACACGCGGCTACTACTGCAGCGAAATTGTGGCGGCTCTGTCGGCGGCCGGGTGTGATTACCGGTATGAAAAATTCAAGGCGAAACGCCATGCCAGCGCAATCTTGAGGGCAGGGACAATCGTTTTTATAGAGCGTGGTGAGAGCTACCCTTCGGGCCACTTTCTAATTCGCGGGCGCGAGGGCTGGATGAACCCGTGGGCGAACTTTCCGAATATTGGTAAAGTCGTTTCGCGATTTCAAAAAGATTTGCCTGGCAAAATCGAGTACCTTGTTTACGAATTCAACTCATAATTGAGCGCGCGACTCGGCAACTGTCAAATTGGCTCAACCCGAAATTTTAAAGTACATGCCTAGGTCAAAACGTCCCATTTAAAAATCTTAAATCGGCCCGCGGCAGCTATTGAGCAGGCGACGCCGTGGCATGCAACTTGCTGGTTGGGCTGGGTGATAGAATCAATACCCGATGCATCTTCTAAATAAATGTGCATTTACGAACGGAGAAATATTATGAAAAAGTTTTTGGGTTTCGCGACAATCATAACCGCCGTCATGATTTTGGGCGGGCAGAGTATGGCATTCAGCGAGGGCTCAAGCCATTTTCGCGTTTTGCCAATCGGTTGGGTCGACGGTGATATGTCAGATGTTCTGATTAATCAGGGCCCAGCTATAGAAACTGATGACACCAAAATTCTTTTCGCGCCCGCCAATCAGTCAGAGGGTTACCGGCAAATTCACATGGACTCTGTCAATCTTAAGCTCGGTGTCTACGGCGGCTGGTACCCCTACAGTGGTAGTTACGCAGCGACTTGGTTCGGCGCCGGGGTCTCGGTGATGCCGATCGTCGGTTCGACCGTCACTTCAAATCGCTATGTTGAAAGTCGGGCCGAAGCGGCTCGATTGCCAAAAGTAAAAATACCATCTCGGGCCGAGGCTCTTGAAAATTGGCGGCCGCACGACTCTCTTATCTATTACACTCGCGGCGGAATGATCTATTCGGTCGGGGTAGGGTACGCATTCACCGGCATTCTCGGTGACTATTTCGCAGTCGGTGATTGGGTGACCTATATTGAAAAGCTCGACGACACGCGCGTCTACGTCAAGGTGACAAATATCAAGTTAACTTCACTCGACACTTTTATGGGCAATTTTATTGCCTACCATATGCTGAGCAACTTTAAAAAATCTGATAAAATGTTTTCGTATGTTTTTAATTTAGCAAATAAACGCGCCAGAGTGGCGTACGAGGCAATGGTTCATGGCTCGATAATGGAGGCCCAAAATCTACATGCTGACGACCCGACTCTTGCCGATCTGGTATTGACTGAACAAGGTGGCACAGCGGGCCACCAAAGAAAGAGTTATCTCGGCTTTCCGTTCTTTTGCGTATCGAAAGACACCGGCAATTTATTTAATTATTCTGATACCGTCTTGAGTGATGAAAATACTGAGAACGACGTCGAGTACGGCTTGTTCTGGAACAACCGACAGAAAAATATCTTAGGGCATCACAAAAATATTTTTAAAACGTTCTACGGCACTTCTTATGTCACCACTCCGATCACGGTTGAGACAGGTAAAGGCGGCAAGGCTCCGAAAGCCAAACCATCTGACGAGGGCAGTTACGGTACCTTAAATATTTCTTACGAAAATGATCGGTCGAATAGAAGCACGATCCCGCTAATGCTTGCTGAGATCGCCGGTCAGACGGGTTTGCGCGACCGTCTTCAGATTGCCCAAGCGAGCTCTCTTGATGTTTCGGGGTATGTGCATTTGTCGCTGACGGTCACTCTTTCGAAAGAAGCCACCGCTGCGCTGATGGCGCAATCGGGTCAGGTCGAATTTGATCGTGCGCAGATGGGCAAATTCATAACAAAATCTTTTTCGATGGCGGGTGGCTCTGCTGGCCTCTGTAAATCGCAAGCCGATAGCCAGAATATCGACAGTTGTATGGAGCAATATAAATCACAAACCCGACACGCTCTCGATATCATGCGAGACCAGCTTGAGAACATGAGGGCCGCTGAGAAGACCGGCAATCGACGCGCTTTCGTAACCGCCTATGCGAAATTCGGCGAGGCGATGTTGAGAAATGAATTTACTTTCGGCGCAGTAGCACGATTAACTCGAGCTAACCCTCTTGGTGTAATATTCACCGCCGAGGGCGAGAGAATTTCGAAGGTGCAAAAAGCTTTCAACTATGCGCTTTAGTGTAATCTTGCGGCGCCTGCTAACTATATGAGGCGCCGGCATTAATCCAGAGCCAGGCTACTGCAATTTCGCCGCGACTGGTGTGATAGTCCAAGCCCCATCACCAACGGCGCCAACCGAATCATCGCCCCAACAGCGCAGCTCGCCGGTCGTCATGAGAGCACAAGCGTGGTTTTGCCCAGTTGAAACTTGAGCGACCCCACTCGCGATTGCGGTTACGGGCGAACTTTTGTTAACGTTGGTGCCGTCGCCAAGTGCCCCGTAATAATTGTAGCCCCAACATTGGGCAGCGCCATTAACCACCGCGCAGGTGTGCGAATAGTTGGCAGAAACTTGAGTGACCCCGCTCGCGATGACTAACACCGGGCTTGGTTGAATGATGACCGTACCGTTGCCAACGAAACCGGGGGCCCCCCAACAATAAAGCGCGCCGCTGACGATTGCGCACGTGGTGTCGCCACCAGCGGTCACTTCGGTGGCAGGGCCAGGCAATGTGACTTTAACTGGTGAGAGTTTATTGACGGTTGTTCCGTCGCCGATTTGCCCGCTCGAATTTTGGCCCCAACAATAGACGGTGCCGTTATTAACAAGCGCACAGGTGCTCTGGCTGCTGGCCGAAACTTGATTAATGGTCATGCCCGCAAAAAGTTGAAAGGCCTTCGCGTTTGGGATTGTGGCCAATATTGTGCCGTTGCCGACTTGCCCCACGTTGTTGTAACCAAAACAGTAGAGCAGCCCTGATTGCGTGTAGCATTCGTACGCGGCGCCAACCGCAATTTGGGTAATATTGGTTAGAAAAGCAGTCGGTGAAACATAATTGTAATTTGGCAGGTCAAACATCTGCATGTAGGAGTTATTGCCCCAGCAACTTAAATTTGTGCCGAGAAGCGCGCAGGTATTAATGCCGCCGACTTCAACGTGAGTTGCGCCAGACGGGATGACGGTCACCGGTGTCGGCGCATCGAAAACAGAATTGTTACCGACCATGGGGTTGTAGTTGCCACCCCAGCACTTGAGCGCACCGCCGACAAGGGCGCAGGTCGCGTTGCCGCCGGCTGAGACTTGGGTTACTCCGCTTGAGATTATTGAATGCGGGTTCGCATGGTTGACGCTAACGCCATTGCCGAGTTGCCCCTGAATATTTGAGCCCCAACATTGAATGGCGCCATTTACGATTGCGCAGGTGTGGAGTGTGCCGCCGGCCACATAGGTAACCCCCGAGGCGATGGTGAGGCCCGGTGTTGTTTGGCCAGCATAGACTGAGGCACTTGTGATCGGTGCAGGTATGTTTAAAGCGTAACCGAGTTGCCCACGAGTATTTTCTCCCCAACATTTTAGAGAGCCGCTTGAAATGGCGCAGGCGTGTGATTGGCCTAGGCTCACTTGAGAAACCCCGCTCAGAGTGTTGCCTGAAAGATTGGGTTGGCCGAAGCACTTTACATTGCCATTTACTAAGACACATGTCGCGCCAATGTTAGTAGTGATCTGAGTTACACCCGTGGTCACAACGGTGGCATTTTTCGGCGAAGAGACAGTCGCTGTAAGCCCATCGCCAAGGGCCCCACTCGAATCTTGACCCCAGCATTTCAAAAGGCCGCCGACCACCGCACAGGTGTGATCACCACTGGCACTAACAAGTGTCACACCACTTGCAAAAATAAGGGTTGGCGAAAATTTAACAACGAAAGTGCCGTCACCGATTTCACCGACGGCATTAGAGCCCCAGCAGTAGAGTGCGGTGTTCACAATGGCACAGGTGTTGTATCCGCCGGCAGTAACTTGAGTCACTCCGCTGGCAAAAACGGTATAGGGTGCCGCAACCGATGTTGCAGTCGAGCCATTGCCAATCTGACCATATTGATTTTCGCCCCAGCAAAGTAGGGCGCCGTTAACAATAGCGCAAGAGTGATAGGCGCCGGTGGCGACTTGGGTGACTCCAGAAGAAAAAACGGTGTAAGGGGTTGCGGTGTTCGTTGTTAACCCGTCGCCGAGCTGCCCGTAGGTGTCGTCGCCCCAGCAAGACAGCGCGCCGCTAATAACAGCGCAAGTGTGAAATTGACCGGCGGCGATTGAGGTTGGGGTTAGTGTGCCGGCGGTGATAGCCCAAGCCAGCTGGCCTGTCGCTTTGACGCCGTTAGTGTCGGTGGCGGTCAAAACAAATGTTTGCGCGCCGCTGGCGGTGAGGCCGGATGTAATATTAAACGGGCTCGTGCATTGCACCGCCAACCCGCCGTTAACCGCGCAAGTGGTCGTGACTGGTAGCCCTAGTGTGTCGGTGATGGTCCAGGTGACAGTTGTTGAGCAAAGCCCGACAAGGCAGTTGGTTGGGCCGCTCAGATTGTTAATCGTCGGCGGGATTTTTGTATTGATAACCCAAGTCTGCGAGGTCAGTGTTAAATTGCCTGCATTGTCCAATGCGCTGACGCTAAAGGTGTGCGAGCCGTCAAGTAAGGCGCTATAAGTGACTGGGCTTGTGCAGGCGACAAAGGCCGCCGTATCAAGCATGCATTGCACTTTCGAAAGGCCAGTGCTCGCCGGTAAATCTGTGGCTGAAAAAGTAAACGTTGCGCTCGCTGAAGTCGATGCGGTGGCGGGCCCTGTGAGAATTTTAACCACCGGCACGGTGAGATCAATTGCCCAAGTGTACGAAATATCGAGAGACGCGTTGCTCGCATTATCAAGGGCATGGGCTTTAAGCGTGTGCGATCCCTCGGTTAACCCCGTCAGTGCGAGCGGGTTTGCACAAGTCGCAAACGTCGCGCCGTCGAGTGAGCACTGCGTGCTGGCCACTCCGCTGCCCGTGCCATCGCTCGTGGTAAACTGAAAAGACGGTGCTGCAGATTTATCGAGAGCCGGCGGGGTCAAATTAAACGCAATCGTCGGCGCTACGGTATCCACCAACCAAGTCTTTGTCAGTGGCGAAGAGGTGATGCCACTCGAGTCAACAGCGCTGACGCTAAAAGTATGGTTGCCGTCTTTTAGCGCGGTGTAAGCGATCGGGCTCGTGCAAGTCGCTGCGGCGGCGGCATCAATTGAGCACAGATAACTCGCGATAGTTGTAGCGGGGGCGGGCGTGGCGCTGAATGCAAAATTAGCCGAAGTCTGATTGCTCACATTCGCCGGGCTTGATGAAATCGTAATGGTCGCTGCCGTCAAATTGACCTGCCAGGTGGCAGTCGCATCAGCTGATTTATTGGCGGCCATATCGGTGGCGCGAATAATAAGCGTGTGCTTGGCCTGCGAAAGTGCGGTCAAATTTAGTGGGCTCGTGCAGTTCGTGAAAGCCGCGCCGTCGAGAGCGCATTGGGTGCTCGCGACGCCTGACAAATTATCGGTGGCGGTAAACACAATCGAGGCTTGCGCAGAGCCAGTTATAGCCGCCGGGCTTGAGTTGATCGTTAATATCGGAGCTATGGTGTCGACCAAAAAGCTCACCGTCGCATTCGTCGTATTGCCCTGGCTGTCGATCGCATTGATAACGAGAGTGTGGTTTCCGTCAGCGAGCGCACTCATTGTGTAAGGGCTCGTGCAAGCGGTGGCTGTGGCATTATCAAGGGCGCACGTGACATTGCCGAGTTGGCTCACGGGGTTTGCGGTCACCGTGAAGGTCACGGTTTGACTGTTCACATTCACCATCGCAGTCGGGGCTGATTGAATATTTATGGCCGGAGCAATAATCGCAAGAGACGAAGAATTTGAAGAATCAATGGCTTGAAAACTTTTGCCACAATTTTGAAATAAAAGAAGTGATGGCGAAAGCGCGAGAGCCAGAAATACCATCGACGTTATTTTCTTTGTCGAAAGCCAAAGACGTAGTTTTGTCATGTTTTCTCCGATGTATTCTTATCGGAATGAGGCGTCATTTTGTGAATCAAAATGGCCAGTCAGCAACAGTTATGTGCCGAAAATGTCTCGAAAAGAGACACCTAACTATTGCAGGTCGTCGTAAACAGTTTTTGCTTCTCGCAAGAAACCAGCGCAAGTGACTTTTTTAACCTGAGCATTTTGGCGTGCGCCTGAAAAGAAATCGCGTGTTTTCTGCCAAAGACTTGACGGTGAGGCAAGGCTTAATCGCAGTAGCGATCGCTGGTGAAATTCGTTTACGAAGTGCAGCGCTGAGGTCCATTCGCCGGGCAAACTGAACCACGCGTTGTTATAGCCCATCGACAAATAGGTCGGGGAGTACTCGAAGCCATACCCCATAAACGGCGGCGACGGCGGGTTCGACGAGCGGCCAACCAGCTCACCCTCGTCACCCTCGCGACGACTGCGCATGTAAGGGTAGATTCGAAGCACTTGGCCGAGATTGGTAACAGCGCCTGAGTAAAGCGATTCTGTGCGAAAGCTAAATTCGATAATGGCCTTTTTTAAGTCTTCGTTGTAGCCAATTTGAATGCCGAGAAAGCCGGCGCCGCCGATGGCTTTTTCCGGGACATTCCAGCGTTTTAATAATTTACTTTTTAAACCGATCTGCGCCTGTAGGCCGATCAAAATCATCAGCCCATGTTCATTCGCCGCCGAAGCCGCAGCCGGGTTTTGCCACAAAACATTGTGGATGGTCTCAAGTATAGTCTGAATTCTCTGATGCGACTTTGACGGCGTGTCGTCACGGTCAAAAACGTCACCGGCAACATCTTCAAGCCTAACGGTGTCTTGTTCGACATAGGCCGTTTCGATCTGAACATCTGAGCGCGACAAAATTACAGCCAATTTTTTTAGTAGCCAAAGGCGCGTGCGATCGAATTTTGCCCGTTGCGCATCGGTGAGAGAGTCATAAACTCTCTCGGCTGTCGGGTTGAGTTCGGGCTGCTCGAGTTTTATTACGCCAAATTTGCGACTGGTGATCGTATCAACATGCGAGCTATGGCCGATGGTGACGACAACGCCTTCAGCCTCGGCCCCCGCGCGCGAAAGAGTGCCATAGATTGTCACCGAAAATGTAAAGAGTGCTGAAAGTAGAATTGATCTTATTTTCATGTAGTTTACGTTAGCAATTTGGGTGCCCGCGCCAGAGCGCGCGTCGCCTACGGCGCGCATTCGGCCATGTAAGCGGTTCATAATCCGTATCAAATAAGGTCGCTTCGCCAGGTCTCGGCCCCTGTGGCTGGTTTCAGCAACTGTCCCTCTACTGTGGGCCGCCGCCTGTTGAGTGAATCTCGACCAAAATCCAGCAGGGCTTGAACGCCTAGCGCTTGCCCGTAGACTAAAGCTAATGAACGAAACGAAGATCAAAAAATTTCTTGTTGCGGTTGTCGACGACGAGAAGCGCATGCGCATCTGCGAGCTTTTGCAGAAAGCGAACGACCCGGCCCTTATCATTCAAGCCAAAGACGGGCACGAGGCCGATATCAAGCTGGCCAATGCCTTGCCTCATGTTGTTTTACTTGAGACCAATTTACCTCGGGTGACCGGCCTCAAAATTGCCGAGTGGCTGATTCTTTCGAAAAAAGAAGAACGTGTCGGTATTATTCTTATTTCGGCAATCCCTGAAAAAGAGCATTTTGTTGATGAGGTCATTGCGAACCGAGTGCAGTTTCTCGAAGACCCGTTGAATGAAGCAAAGTTGAATGAAACAGTAAAGCGTGCTTTCGATTTTTCAGCTGGTGTTCAACGCCCTGATGTAGAGCCAAAAAAAGTTGAAGTGGGCGAAATTCTTATTCGCGAGGGTGAAAAAGGCGAGTCGGTTTATCTTTTGATCAAAGGCAAGTTGGTGGCCTATCAAACAAGAGACGGCCACGATAACGAGCTGGGGCACATCGGCGCAGGCGAGTTCGTTGGCGAAATGGCCTTTATCAATGGTGAGCCAAGATCGGCCAACGTAAAGGCACTTGAGACCTCAGAGCTAATTGAAATCCCCAACGATCTTATGGATCAAATTCTTTTTAAAAAACCGCAATGGATGAAAGCGTTGATGAAAACACTTTCATTGCGCATCAAAGCCGCAAACGCATTCAAGGGCTAAAATCGAAATATGAAAGCCATTTACGTTCGAGAAAAAAACGGTTTACTCTCGGCGTCGGTCGAAACAGTTGAGACTCCGAATATCAAAGACGGTGAAGTGCTGATTAAGGCCGAATATTCGGGCCTCAACTATAAAGATGCTCTTGGCGTAACCGGCCGCGCCAGTATTTATAAAAAAATGCCAATTATCGCTGGCATCGATGTGGCCGGCGAGGTGAGTGCCTCAAAAGACCCGCGCTTTCAACCCGGCGACCCAGTTGTTGTCACCGGCTGTGGGCTTGGCGAGACTCACGACGGTGGCTACGCTGAGTTTGTTGTCGAGCGTGCTGACCTCGTGGTGAAGCGCCCAAAGCCATTGTCGGCGCGCGAGGCGATGATCTATGGCACCGCGGGTTTCACTGCGTGTCTCGCCGTCGCGCGCATGCAGCAAAATGGCCAAACCCCTGAAATGGGCCCGATCGTCGTCACTGGCGCATCTGGCGGAGTCGGCCAATTCGCCGTGCAATTCTTTTCGCAAAAAAAATATCAAGTCTGGGCGGTGTCGGGCAAGCCCGCGATGCGCGAACGACTATTGAAATTGGGCGCGGTAAAAGTGTTGGCGCCAAGCGACCTTGAACCTGCCACTCGCCCTCTAGAAAAAGTTCGCTTCGGCGGGGTCGTCGACAATGTGGGCGGCAAATTGCTCGCGGGCTTGATACCGCAGGTTGAGCTTTGGGGCAACGTCGCCTGCATTGGGCTTGCCGAGGGTGCCGAGCTTCACACCACGGTCATGCCTCTTATATTACGTGGGGTCAGCTTGCTCGGCATCAGCTCGAACAACACGACATGGCCGCTGCGTCTCAAAATATGGCAAAGTCTTGCTGAAGAATTCAAGTCGTCGCTCGATGCCTTCGTCAGTGGCGAGATGGCGCTAGAAGAGCTCATACCGACTGCCCACCAGATGCTCGCGCGCGAAACCACTGGGCGGTATTTGCTGAAACTGTAAAACTAGTGCGCAATAAATCGTAAAATTATTTCTTAACTCACCGCAATTTTTTGCCGAGACGTTGGTCGAGGTATCGTTCAATATGTGAAAATAAGTCTCGGTAAGTTTACTTTTGACCCCGAATTCTCGATTGAAACGACCAAAGTTTTGTCACACGGTGCACTACGTTCTCGAAAACATTCTTGACTAAAGTTCTGCCGACCAAAGCCCGAACTACTACTCAGTAAATGTGTGGGAGGTATCAATGGGCTCAAATAAATTTTCACGTGCACTTGCCGTTGTGGGCAGTCTGGGCACGGCTTTCGGGCTGGTCATCAGCACGACAGGCTGTAACGGGTTTCAATCCCCAGATATGTTTTCAACGTCGCCGCTACTGTCCGTTAGTGCAGGTAATCGCCTGGCGATGGAGAACACTCCGTCATGTATAGTGGGCTACTCAGACTTTCAGCTAGACGAAAATCTGATTAACTTCACAATCACAGATAAAGCCGGCATTAACTTTGGTTTCAACTTAAATACAAGTTGGATCAAAGCCATCGGTCTTAATGTGCAAACCAAAAAAGGCCAGATGGATATGTCGATGCAGCTTTCGCAAACGGCTGACCCGCAAGACATAGTCACCAATGTAATGGGCACTGGCATGTCGCAAGATACGGCTTTTGATTTCAATCTTGATCTTATATTGTTCAGAACAGATATCTCAAACGCGCATAACACGCCGTTGACGACTCTGCTTCAGAACACCATCAAGAATGGGTTGAATAATATCAGTACAAACCTTGCGAAAAACCCTGTTGAGTGGAGTGCCCCGATCGTCTACTTAATAGACCCGCAACAAGAGATGATCATCCCCGCGGGCGCTATTGCCGGTGTTCGCTTGGGCGATCAATTTCAACTCTACAATATCGATTACAGTTGGGCCGGCGACCCTTGCAACAGCAAATTGTTGTTGCCAGTCAAGACCACGGCATCACCCATAGCGATGGCTCAAGTCGTGCAGCTCGAACAGAATGCAGCACTACTTAAGGTTTACAACCAGATCTCAACTGACCCGGCTGAAAAGCTTCGCCTCGGTTCGAGAGTGTTTGTTTCAAACCTGCCACTTAAGAAGGGCGAAAAATCGCGCTCGCTGATGCACTCTGTAAGCTTGCGCAGCATTACATCGCAACCTTTGTCACTGACTGATGGTAGCAATATCAACCTTGCGCCCTATCTTTCAGCTGAGACTTTAGGTGTTATGAGCAGCTACGGTTTTTACCCTCGTAACTAATTCGAATAGCAAACTGAAGCCCACGGTCTCACGGCTGTGGGTTTTTTCGTGGGTTTTTTCGTTTAAAGAGCAACATGGCACACGTCGACATCAAAGCATTGCAAGAACTTGCCATCATGGACCCCCCGGGTATGTCAGCGCACGACGAGAAATCGGCGGTTCGCGAAATCATTCTTTTGTTTATCGAACATTCAGCGATTTGGTACACCGAACTTCTTAATGCCTCGGTTATCGGCGACACCATTAAGCTTTCTCAGACGGCGCACACTTTTAAATCTTCGGCCGGTTATGTCGGTGCCCACCATCTTCGCGAGCTTTGCGAGTTGCTTGAGCACGGCGCCGCCAAAAACTCTTCTGCACAAAACGAACATCTTGTCGAGGCGATACGCCTAAATCAATTGCAAGTCGCAGCCGAGTTAAAAAAATATATCGGGATGTAACTGCGGCCCCGGCCCGCGACCCACGATTGCCGTGCTAGCTACGGCCCTCGTAAATGCCGCGATCGCCGCAACAGACTCGCAACACTTTGGCCCTCTCGCGCACAAGCATTTTTGGCTGACATTTTTGGGCCTTTCGTCAGAATCATTACAGGCGAAACTCGAAATTCCCTATGCTAAATTAATCTAATGAAATCTGTTAGTTTTCATAACTCAAAAAGTGCCATTTTATCGATACTCGCGTTGCCCATTCTCGCGTTAGCGGTATTCAGCTTGGCGAGCGCCACTGCATTGGCCGCCAAAAGCCCCGCGCCCACTCGCGCCGTGAACCTGATCTTTATCGATAACAGCGTTTCGAGCGAATCTTACATCACCTCAAATAATGAAACCCAAATGAACCAAGCGGTGAAGATGGCCGTCGTTGAAGTTCAGTCGAAAATGCCCGAGTGTAACATAAAACAGGTGACGATGATTGGGCGCAACGACCCGCTTAATATTTTCAAACAAAAAGAAGCGATCGAAAAAAATTATTCATCAGAAAACACTCTCATTGTCGGTCTTAAAAACTCAGGCGAAACAAACTTAGCCGCTGAGGCCTTCAAAACGACAAAATATCTAGCCCTTTCTTCTGGAGTCTCTTCAGACGATCTCGGCCAGCGCAACCCGCGATTTTTCTCAATGGCCAATCGAATTAAAAATTACGCCAATATCGTCGGCGAATTTATAGAGAAAAGACACTACGGTCGCGACACCATGATTATCTACCCGGGCGATGGTTATTTCGCCCAATCGTTTGCCGACCAGCTTAATTCGAACTTTCATGGTCTCATGCCGCGTTTTCAAGTCGACCCAGCCAAGGTGGTCTTGCCCGCAGACGTCGAAAGAAAAATCGCGGCCGGTCAGGTGAAGGCGATCGTTTTGCCGGTGGCCGATATTCAACAGGCCATGCCCATGATCACTTATCTCAAGCAGCTCGGTTACAACGGCGACATTATTGGTTCATCAAATTGGGGCCGCGCCATGGCTGACATGAAACGCTTTGCCCAGTCGATTGATCTCGGCAAGACTCAAATTTACTTTCCGAACTCATGGTCAGAAGGTGAGTCGGCCCGCTCAAGCGAATTCGAACGCGAATTTAAAGCTCAAGCGGGCGGCGATGCCCCCATCGGTACAACGATTTACACCTACGATGCAGCTTTAATGGCGGCCCAGTACCTTTGCGAAACAGCCCATATGTCAGCCCCTGGCTTTCGTAGCTATCTCGCCGCACTTAAAACTCATGGGGTCCGCACCGTTCGCAACTACACCGGTCTTGAGAACAACAACGTGTCATCAACTATTCGCATGGTTCACTTCGACGGCGGCCTTCTTAAACTGGTATCGGCAAGATAATGACGAGAAATAGACAAGATGAAACAAAGCTCTCTTAAGAAAATTCTTCGCCAACAAAACATCTGGTTGCTATCAGGCACCCTGATCGCTCTCGTCATTGGCATTGTAGCGGCCGGCGTGATCTCAACAGTGCATAATTATCGCGAGCGCAACCAACAGCTCGGCGAACGAGTGAAATCTCTCAATAGCATTTTTGCCCGCGAAGCCTTGTTACATTCTTTTCACACTCTCGATTTCGAACTCAATCGCTTGCAAACGGACTTTCATTTGCAGAGCATCACCTTTGGCGGTTCAAGCGAAAGCATCTCGGCTTGCGGTTCTGACGTCCACCCCAATATTATTGGGGCTAACGCCGGCTCGATTCTCAGCTGGCCTGTGGTTTATGGGTCGAAGGTGGTTGGCTGTATCGAAGCAAAGCTCGAGCCGCTTGATCTTGGTTTCAAAATCGATGCTTCTTTGTTAACCCCGGTCGGGTTGACGGCGATCGTGATGACTCTGCTTTTGATGGGCTATCGCCGAAATATGTTGAACGCCTTAATTATCCCGATGCAAGAGTTGCACACTCAAGCTGAGGCCATTGCCGGTATCAAAGGCGTTTTTCGAATCAATTCTGACGTCGAAGAATTCAAACGTCTTGAGACCATGCTCAATCAGATGTTGGCGCGAGTTAATGAGAGCACCTTGAAGGTCACCGAGTACGAGCGCGAGGCGAGTAAGGTTCAAGTCGCTCGCCAAGTGGCTCATGATATTCGATCGCCGCTGTCGGCGCTAATGATGTTAACGTCAAACGCCACCGAACTTTCAGAGCCCAAGCGGTTGCTGCTGAAAAATGCCGTGGCCCGTATCAACGATATCGCCAACACTTTGCAATCAAGATCCAAGCCCGTTAAAGAGCCCGAGATGAGAGTTGAGTCTCTCGCTTTTTGCATTGAAGAAATCATTTCTGAAAAACGCGCTCTTACTAATCGTCTCGGCATTGCTCTACAGTTTGAAGTTCAGCCTGAGCATTTTAATATGTTCTCGTATTTGCAACCCACCGAGTTTAAGCGCGTTCTATCAAACGTCGTCAATAATGCGATCGAGGCTCTCGGCAATCGCGGGCTAATCACCGTCGAATTGCGCCCGCTGCCCTCAGGCCATAGGGCCCAAGTGATCGTGCGCGACACCGGTTGCGGCATCCCCCAAGATATTATCGAACGCGTTTTTGACAATAGTTTTAGTTATAAAAAACCCGAAGGTTCTGGGCTTGGGCTATATCACGCCCGCGAACAGATTCGACGCATTAAAGGGGATATTCGAATTTCGTCGGTTGAAGGCGTCGGCACAACGGTGTCGATCGAATTGCCGATGGCAACCCCGCCGTCTTTTTGGTGTCGCGAAATTCAGACTGCCGATCTCAAGCGGGTGGTGATTGTTGACGATAGCCAAAGTGTGCATGATGTTTGGCGCGCCAGATTTGCCGACGTCGGCGGCGGCCGAACGGGCATAGGCACCCGCCGCAATAAATCTAAATTTCTAGTCGAATCGATTTCGTCTCTCGAAGAATTCACTTCTCGTTTAAGCGAAATAATATTGCACTCAAACGGCAACGACACGCTTTTTCTAGTCGACTACGAATTCGCCGGAGCCGATCAAAATGGCCTCGACGCCATCGCCCAAATCGCCGTCACCACTCGCATCGCCAACGTCATCTTAGTCACCAGCCACGCCCACGAATTGCCCGTTGTCGAGCGCTGCAAAAAACTAGGCATACGCTTACTACCCAAATCTCTAATCGGCCTCGTGCCTGTCAGCACCACTGCCTCAGTAGCTTCGGCCGCCGCAGTGGCTGCCACCACATCCGTGGCGCCCACCGATCACGCCACCGTTACCGCAGCACAGCCCTCGCCGGCCACTCGTCGCTCGATCGTTTAGTCTCCTTCGCGAACTCCAGATAATTGGCAAGAACTCCAATAATCTGGAGTTGCCAAACACACCAACCCCGCAGACAACTGCCAACTGCAATGTGGGCCGTTTGCGATTGCGCCGCCTCGGCGGTCTTTTTTCGACCGGACGCTTAGGCTGGACCCTTCGACCGGACCATTTCGTCCGGAATCTTAGATCTTTGTCCGGAGTTTAAGACTTACAGCCAGTATTTCAGCCCCAGATGTCAATATTTTCGAGTAGGCGGCAGTTGCCCGCGAAACGTCGATGGCCTCGGCGTTGCAATATCCCACCTTGTCTTTACTGGTTCGTCGAGCCCCGCTTAAATGTGCTCGAAATTTCGACGAACTCGAGCACAGGTCTCGAATCCCATCTTGCCTCGGCGACCAGATCTGAGGCCCACAAAAAATCTGATCCCCCAAACGTTCGTCGCCGGCGGGGGAGTTTTCTATTTATTTCGAGGTCAAGCAGCCGTGTTCTTGTTTTTTACTGATAGTTCTTTTTGTTCGTCATTGGCGAGTTCTGCGCTGGCGTCGGTAAAGACTCAATAAACGTAAGCTGCCTTAGCGGGGTCTTTTGCCATGAGATCTTTATATTGACATTGAGAGCAGCTGAACATCAAAAAGTCTCCAAGATCAGCTGTTTGCACCACTAGTGATTCGCATAGCGGGCATCTCTTCTCATTTGATTTCGATTTTTGAAGTTTTGTAGGGATAACCAAATAAAAATCTTCTTCAAAACCATTAAACCCTTTCAAGCTACCTACAGAGCCACCCTTGGTGACGGCACAATCCGTTAGCACCTCAGAGGCCGACTTCACGACCTTTTTTGTAGTGGCTACCGCTGAGTTACCTGCATTCTGACATAGTCTCGCTGCCAAGTTCACAGAGTCACCAATTGCGGTATAAACACCAAAATCGGTATTCGGAAAGAAGCCAACGTTCGCATAGCCCGAACTTACACCGATTCGAATATGAAAGTGCTCATGCCAAAACTCACTTAAAAGTGGTTGTTTTTCGTGAGTTTCGTGCAAAATCTGAATTGCTACGTCGATCGCTAACTTTTCAAAGTCCATCATTGGGTAGGGTGCATTAAGGATTGCCATTAAGCCATCACCCATAAAATTTGCAACAGTGATGTTGTTTGCCAAAAGCCTTTTGATTGTAAAATCAAAGAAAATATCAAGTGCTCTTTGATAGTCGTTATGGTCAAGATTATTTGAACGACTTGTTGAGCCCACCACGTCTATGAACATAACGCCAATATTTCTTCGGTTACGTTGCGTGAGACTAATTTCACGGTTTTCAATAGCATGAATGACAGTTGGCGAAAACTGTTTTGCAAGTCGCTTTAGGTTGGCGGCTTCGTTTGATTTTTTCTCTATCATTACATCTTTATCTTTAATCAAACTCTGAAGTTCTGATCTTAGGCCGACCTCAGTTTTCAGAGAATTCATTGTGAGCACGTTGCTGATTACGGATAGCAATATCGTTCCACCCATAAATATTACTGACAGCGCAGTTAGTTTATTAAAGTGTAGGTCGCCATAGTAAGCGCAGAATAAGAATACTGGCAGATACGTTAATAACACCCATATAAATCTTTCTATATGCCTGCCGGGGTAAAAGGCTAGGGTGCCGATCCCAACCCAATTGATGCCAGCATAATATGGGCTTTCAAGACCCCCTGTCCTCGCCACCATGTAGCCAAGACCAGAACCCAATACGAGGGTAACAAAAAATGTTGCAACTAATGCTAAACGATCACTTGCGATCACTTTTTTTGTAACCGCGAGCCCCAAAAGACCGAAGCAGATACATGATATAATACGCACATATAGAAAATTTAACCACAATTCGGGGACATAAATCCAGTCAATCACACTGGCGCCCAGATAAAAGGGAATAGCTGTTTTCACAAACGAAAACGATATCCTGTCATTTAGAATATTTAACCGAAACTTCTCAAATTCAGTCATTGCCCTTAGATTTCGCCTTTTTTATTCTTAAGAATAAATTAAGACCTAAACTTTCGCTTGTTACATCGCCAATCCCGCCGGCCAATTTTACTTCTTCTGAAACTAGACGGCTCAGGTCGTTTTCATCGCGTAAGATTAATCGCCAATCCATAAAATAATCCATTGCAAACGCATCTGGGCTTTTCTTAGAGATATTGCCAATCAAAAGTTCGCCATCTCGTTTTAAATATTTAAAAAATGTTGAAATAACTCGCTGTGAAACTCTATCCGTAAGGTAGTCGAATAGACCTGCCGAAATAATGAAATCAGAATCGGCCACTCTTTGCAGAAACTCTTTTTCTTGCAAGGCCCCTGTTACGACATCTTCTTTTAAAAACACGAGATCTACTGTCTTTGGCGGCAGAGATAGCTCTCGAAGTCGAGCTTGTGCGTAATCGAGTGCATGCTCTTCTAGATCTATTAAATTAATAAGTATTGGGGTGTTTTCACTAATTTGCACAAACTTTAAGAATTCATATATTTCTCTAGCTGGCCCGCAAGCTAGACTGGTAATTTTAAATTGTTTAGACTTCTTCTTAACGGCCTTCGCATAAGCCTCTAAAAGAATGTCTGACAAAAAACCTACACGATTTTTATTTGCGACGGCAGCTGGTTCAGAGCAAACAAAGCGATGAAAAAATCGATTAAAAAGTGTGTCGCCCTCATCTGCATATTCATACAACATGACCATCATGCCGTAATCGCCAGAGTAACCGAGGGGCTTCTTTAAACTGCGCTCGATAAACGGCGTGCCTGCAACGAGATTTTGAAAACTTAGTCTGAAATATTGTTTATGTGGTGCTTCGTCATCTATGTCAAAACCGGAAGTCATTTCTTGAAAGTGAGAGAGAATTGATTGCAAACGCGGCCCATAGACACTTATTGCCACACTTATTATTCGCTCTTCAAGGCGTAGCAAATGATTCGGCGACAATGCCGCATGCTCTGCGTTCTTACGTTCGCGATCTAATTTTGTTTTTGCATCTTGAAGTAAAGCATTTAGATCTGCTACGAGAATTTTAAAATCTTCATTCACAGCTCTTGATATCGCAAGAACCTGTTCAACTTGGTCTCGTATATTCAGAGACCTAAGTGTTGCTGCAGCAGACAGAGCTTCTAAGTCGCAGCCACTAGCCTCAAGCGTAATACCGCATGAAACTGAGCCATCTGCTTCTGTACGTTCATTAACAAAAGTAATTGGGCCGCTATACGCGATTGACCCATCCACTTCTACATACCCGCGTGGGATTTTAATAAATAGCCGTTGTCCGGGTACCTCAGGTGGCAATGTAATTCGACAGCCATATCTTGAGATATCGCGAACATGTGCTGAAACCTCTTGGCCGTAGTAGTCCTTCCAACGAACGACGCATTTAATCCCGTCGGGGATTTTAACACGAGATTCTCGAAATCGTAGGCCCGCACCTGATCTATCATTTTCGACAATATTCACCACCGGGGCGTCGGCTACTTTTAGTGTTGTGTTTCGCGACATAAATACCTCTTCTTAAGTGTTAGACCGCTTACTTTTTTTAATCGAACCTAATTTTTCTTGTTGGCTTTGCAGAATATAGTCACATACATTTTTTAGAGACGGGGCTGCTCTAATAAAGTCTTCTTGTACCTTTACACCAAAGGATTCTTCGATAAAACAGATGAGCTCATAGGTCATGAGACTATCAACACCGTATTCGGCCAGAGAAGCGTTGATGTCTATACGCTTCACGCGCAGTAAATCTCTCAGCCAAATCTCTAGTGCAAACTGAATATCTCGATAAACAAGAGTCTGCCTTTCTATCGCAGGTTTTTCTTGCATTGTCTCTTGCTCGCTAGAATTTGCCAGTTTAGACGCTGTCCGATTGGTTTCTATATCAAATGTTACATTTGGTGATGTTTGGGCTGGTGTGGCGTGGCCATTCCAAACCTCAAACATTGGCCTTGACGTTTGCGAAGCTTCGCCAGCAACGTTTAAGATCCTATTGTCGGGCGCGGTATATTTATCCATTAAGTTAGAGCGCGCCATTTTCTCTTCTAGAAGGTCTATCTCGAGGTTTTGCAGCGGCTCTGCGATATCTAAATCAAGACAGCTTAGGCCAACGCAATTGGCAATCGTCATACCCAGCTGCACAAAAAAAGTATCTTTGTTTGTTTCTGAACTCAATTTACTTATAAATGTCGCCAACCGGCTTCGCGCCGACTCACTTTTAATTAGATCAGCCGAAAGCTCTAGGTTTCTACAAGACAAGGCACCTAATTGATATGCCAGAGCCTCGCTTGGCCCCTCAAATATTCTAAAAAGTCTGATGTCTCGCCAAAATCTGGCTATGCCAAAATTTTCGGTGTAGCCGCGGCCACCACAAATCTGTAAGCAGCTATCGGTTGCCTGAAAAGCCCATTCACCTGCAAGTATTTTGCACACAAATGACAAGTGAATTGGCAACTTGCCAGAATCGTCAATTTGCTTAGCGCTTTTCTCTACCAGCTTTTTAAGTGCTTGTGACTTGAGCTGCACATCTCTAAAAATGTTTGCAACGTGCCCGTTTTCTGACAACTTGCCTGTCCAAATTTGCCTGCTAAGTGCATATTCTTTAGCCAAGGCCAATGAATGATTCATCACACCACAAGCTACCGCGGCAAGCCCGAATCGTGCGTACTCCATTGATTCAAAGGCAAGCTCGAGGCCCTTGCCTGGGGCTGTTAAGCGGTCGGCCTCTGTCACCTCAACATTTGTCAGCTGAAGCATGCACTGTGGCATAGAGCGCATGCCCAAAGTCAATTGCTCTTCGCCAACTTGTAGGCCGGGTTGGCCACTTTTGACTAAAAACCCAGAAATGCCTTTTGATGAATTGTCTGCCGAAGTTTCATTTGCGAATACAACGAAATACTCAGCGAATTGGGCGTTGCCGATCCAAACTTTTGTACCATTTAAAATTATCTTCGAGCCCGACACTTTCGCCGTAGCTTCAATTTTATGCGGATTCGAACCCGCCGCAGGTTCACTTATCGCAAAAGAAACAAGCGAGCCCTTTTGCACAACCTCTCTGAGAACGGTCTTTTTCAGCTCGATATTTTTGGAATTTTGAATACTCAGAACACCAAGGGTATTATGTATACCCAGCACGGCGGCCAGCGAAAGGTTAAGTTGGCCCAGTGTCACACCAATTTCTGAAAATTGAAAAGAATTGAGGCCTTTGCCGCCAAACTCTTTATTTACAAGCAAATCAAGAAGGCCAGCGTTTTTGACTACAAGAAGCATATCTGCAGGCATCGCACGTCGCTCTTCTGCTAGATCAAAATTAGTTTTAGAAACATAGGCAATTAGCGATTTTAAATTAATTTTGCTCAAACTTTCCGAATCTTCACTAGTTACATTTGGCGCCAAATTAAGTTGATCATGCCAAATTATTTTTAAAGTATTTTCAGAAAGTAACTTGGCCGTCAATTTACGCTGTTTTTTGCCACTCGTTGTTTTTGGCAAATTTAGTGGTGCCAAAAACAGTATATTTGGCTTTTGCAAACCAAATTCAGACACGAGAACATTTACTTCGCCACATATCTCTGCAAATGGGATATCTTTTTTTGTTCTTTCAACTTCAATTACTACTGAAATGCGACTGTTATCATCGCCCTCCGAAAAGATAACCACTGAATTTGGCGATAACCAGGGGCTATTTTGCTCAATCTGAATTTCAATGTCTTCGGGATAGAGAGTTCTACCATTGCTTTTTATGATATCCTTTTTTCTACCCACGATAATAATTTCATTGCCAACTAAAGCGCCAAGATCCCCAGTCTTTAACCAGCTTTCTGCCGATTTGACCTCACCATTTTCAGAGACCTTATTTTTAATTTCTCGCCAGTATCCATTAGTAACAGAGGTGCCTTTAATTTGAATTTCACCAACTTTGCCAGGAAAGCACTCTTGACCTTCTTCGTCTGCTACGGATAACGACAGATTGTTTGCAAGATTGCCACAGGTCGGGTACTCGGCGCCAGATTCGACTGGCAATTGCAAAATTTGCGGTTCGCAGAATCGTCCAGACACAAATAAAGACGCCTCGGCCATCCCATAGCAGGGGAAGAAAGATTTAGTCGAAAGGCCAATAGGCGCCAATGCACTATAAAATTTAGATATAGTCGCCGGCACCAGTCTTTCACTGCCGCAATATAGAAGTCTCATTGGTTTTAGGTCGACATCCTTTAGTCTTTGCAAATCTAGCTTTTTGTTAATTAGCTCAAATGCAAATGTCGGTGCACCAGATAGAGTTGCTCTATATTTTGACATTGCTAAAAGCCATGACATTGGAGACCGGGCAAATTCTTGGTATGGGTACAATGCTGTAAAAGCGCCGCAACACAGAAAGCTTAATAAGTTACCTATGAGGCCCATATCGTGATGCAACGGCAACCAAGAAACCACTCGCTCTTCACTAGATATTTTCATCGCCTGCTGAATCATCTTTATATTGGCGATTAAATTTTTGTGAGTTAATGCCACTCCTTTTGGCGCGCTTGTAGAGCCAGAAGTATATTGAATAAATGCAATTTGATTCTCGGATATATTTAAGTAATCTAAGTCACTTGGCACTTGAGGTATCTCTTTAATTTGCTCGTCTAAGATAATTGATTTTACTTTAGAAAAACCCGATTTCATTTTCTCAAGATCTTCAGCGCTTTTGAAAATTGCAAGCACTGGTGAACAGTCTGAAATTACATTTTCTGATCGCGAGATACCATTTCGGGGCTTTTCAACCGGCAACGGTACAGCGATTCGACCAGAAAAAAGACAACCAAAAAATGCTGAAATAAAATCAACACTTGTTGGCATTACGATAAGAACGCGATCACCAGGTTTTGTAAATTTATTTATTAGTTCTGCGGCCCTTAGGCCCGAGCGAATTATTTCAGCATAAGATAAGTCTGTTGAGGTTTCTGCGTCAAAAACAGTGACTGCAATTTTATCAGAAATTTCATCCGAATGCGCATGCAACACTTCATTAAGTGTTTTCTTTCGATAAAGATTATTAAGCGCCGACGAACTCATGTTGCCTCCTCAAAGCGGACCACTACCTATTTAACATCGGAATAAAACACGTGAATTCAAATGTCGCGGCGAATAACTAGACAATTCTCTAGGGGGCAAAACTTAGAATGTTGGGATGGTACAGTTTAACCGAGTTGTTTTTTGGTTTTAACGTTAGTTTTGGCAAAACCTGCTAGCCACCTGCAATTAGTTTCAGGCCTTTTGTGCCATGGCTGCCAAACTTATTAATGACCGGGCTCACTTTGGTCTAGATGGAAATTTGGCTTGGGTTTACCTTCACTCACACACCATCAGCGCTGGCAATGGCAGCAAAATTAGCTTGCTGGGTCATGGGTCGCCCACTTGTATATTTGGCCTCAAAAGACCTCTTGCCTTACGGCTTATTCACCAAGGTCCAATTTTTATCTTGAAATACTATATTAAACTCAATTTCGACGGGCACCGATGGGCTCAGTGTTTGTTGGGCCCAATCATATTAGCGCATTGACGCCAATGCGGTCTAGTTTTGGACCAATTAGAAAGGGTTGGAATCTCTGTGCAACGACCTTCGCAAAGTTTAGATCAAGAATGGCTCGAAAACTCGAGAGTTGCCCTGCGAGAGGGCCTACAGAAGTTCGTCGCGCCGTTGCTCTATTTTTTTGTGATTAGTGATTACATTTACGCCAAAGAGAAGATCTGGCTCTTGCTGGGCATTCGCACGATATTGGCGGTCTCAGTTTTTGGATTGGTTAAGTACATTACATCGGCGAAAAATAAACGGCAATTTCTAAATCGGTACCTTGTGGTTGTTGCGTGGTTTTCATTCAACATTTATCTTCTTGCTTATTTAATTCTTGATGAGATCAATGTCTATCCGGCAGCGATGCTTGTTGTTGTGACTGGCGCTTTTGCATTTATTTCGATGCCTCGATCGTATTATTACTCGATTTGTGCAATTTGCTATACTCCGTTTGCCCTAGTGGCAAGCTACCGTTTTTTTAACCACATTGGCGCCGATATCATGTGGACGAATGTTTGCAACGTAATTTGCATTATCGTAATATTTTCTCTCGCCAATCGAAACTTCAATCGCTTTCAGCGCAATGAATTCGACTCGAGGCAGGCGCTTAATAATATTTTGAAAGAGCGTGACGCCGAGATTAACCAACTGGTGGGTGAGGTTAGCACGCTCAAGTTGAAGCAATCTGATTTCGCTAAAAAAGAAGATGCCTTTAAGATGGCGCGGCAGGTGGCCCATGACATTCGCTCTCCGATCTCGGCCCTGAACCTGGCGACCCGAAAATTAGCAGGCTCTTCAGATGAGATCGCGCAATTAATCGAAGCGAGTAGCAAGCGCATCAATGACATCGCCGATACGATGTTGAAGAAATCGCGCGTTGATTTGGCGGCCCAAGACCGGCTCTACATTGCCGATCTCGGTGGAGTATTGCGCGCAATAGTCGAAGAGAAGCGTCTCGTCGCTAACGATGGCTCGGGTGGCAAGACGGTGCAATTTAAAATAGAGACCCCGAACGCTGTTTTGCGAGCGCGGGTTTTTGAAGCCGATTTTTCTCGCGCCGTTTCGAATTTGCTGCAAAATAGCCTCGATGCAATCGAGAGCGGCCCGGCCCGCGAGGGCGAAATCGAAGTCAAAGTTGAAGTATTAGCCGATGCCGTTCTTATCACCCTTCGCGATAACGGTCGCGGTATCCCGGCTGAGATAATTGGCAACGTCGGTCGTTATGGGTTCACCTATGGTAAGCCCGAGGGCTCGGGCTTGGGGCTTGCCTATGCCTATAATGTGGTCCAGGCCGCAGGCGGGCAAATCGAACTCGAGTCAAAGCCCGAGCGCTTCACGCTCGTAACAATGACCTTGCCGCTGCTGAAGGCCGAAGCCTAATCTCAAAAAGGTACGCCGTAACTTTTTTCCACGGGCGGAAAAAAGTTACGGCGTACCTTTTTGTTTGATCTCCGTTAGGCCGCCCTAAACCGCTTCACCGGGGTGCCCAGAGTGGGTAAAACAACAGCAGTACCGCCGAATGCACTTACAGGAGGTCTTTTCGATGTTGACGCTCCCGACTCAGTCGCCGAAACTGCAACCATCAGCGCAGCAGATGCCGCAACAGCAGCCGAAACCGCTCACGCCGGACCACACTATGATCGATAAGAAGGCCAAAAGAATCTATATCATCGAAGACGAGCAAGATATCTCTGAGCTTATGCGTTTTAACCTCGCGCTTGAGGGTTACAGTGTTGAAACCTTCGGCACCGGAGAAGAGGGCTTTCGCGCCCTTGAGCTTAAGCAACCCGACTTGGTGCTACTCGACATAATGCTCCCGGGGATGAGCGGCCTCGAAATCTGCAAACGCGCAAAAGAGAACGCCAAGACCAAGGCGACTCCGATAATAATGGTTACGGCCAGAGGCGAAGAGTCAGATATCGTTAGAGGCCTTGAGCTTGGCGCTGACGATTACGTGACTAAGCCCTTCAGCCCGAAGGTGCTCAGTGCTCGCGTTGAGGCGGTTTTACGGCGTGCGCAGAAGTCGAGCACCGCAGCATCGCAAGACGTCATCAGACACGGGGCCATCGAAATCAACATCGGTCGCGTAGAGGCCGCCGCAAATGGCGAGCGCCTCGATTTAACTCAGTCAGAATTCAGAATTTTACAATTTCTTGCGCAGCGACCGGGTTGGGTTTACACCCGCACCCAGATTGTTGAAGCCATTCGAGGTGAAAACTACGCCGTTACCGACCGCACCATCGATTTTCAGATGGTGGGCCTCCGAAAAAAGCTCGGCGACCATGGTCATTTGATTGAAACCGTTCGTGGTGTAGGGTATCGCTTTAAAGATATCGTCTGATCGATATCCCAAAAGCTTATGAATTCAAAAAAACTGTTTTGGCAGGTCTTTCTAAGTCTCATTGTTTTCACAACTTTGAGCGTTTTGCTTGCGCTTTTGTTGGTAAATGCAGGAGTAACCCCGTTCGCCTCGGCCCTAATGACTCTCGCGATCGATCTGATATTCGGTATGGCGGTAACCTCACGCCTCACGCGGGCCGCCGACACGTTGCGGGCCGCCCTCAAAAAGATTCGTTCACAACTGCGCCATCGAATTCACACCATCACGGCGCAAAAAAACGAGCAAGATGCCCTGCTTTTTAGCATGACCGAAGGGGTCGTCGCTGTCGACCACCAGCGCCGCGTGCTTTACCTCAATCGCGCCGCCGGCCAAATTCTCGAAGTGCAGCCCCAAGACGCCGTCGGGCGATCGCTCAATGAAGTTCTGCGCATCGCTGAAGTACTCGAAATGATCGACGGGCTCTCGGCCAGCGGCGAATTGCTCTCGCGTGAAATCGAAATCGAGGGCGCCAAAACGCAGTTCTTGCAATTTAACGTCAGCCCTTTGCGCATCGCCGGCACCGCGCAATCTGGAGTCGTCATGGTGTTCTCCGACGTCACCCACATTCGCGAGCTCGAAGGCATGCGTCGAAATTTTGTCGCCAATGTTTCGCACGAGCTGAGAACCCCGTTGACCTCGATTCAAGGTTTTGCCGAAACCCTGTTGAACCCGGCGGTCACCGACCCCTTAGAGATCAAAAAGTTTCTCAACATTATACAGCGTCACGCCGCACGGCTTGGCCGCATTATTGAAGACATTCTGATGCTCTCGCGTATCGAGCGCGATCAAACGACTAATCAAATTGAACTCAAATTTGAGCGCCTGCAGCCGGTCATCGCTTCGGCGCTCGAGATGTGTATGCCGAAAGCCGAACAAAAACAGATTCGTCTTGAGATGTTTTGCTCTGGCGATTTAAAAGCCGCCATCGACCCTTTTTTGATCGAGCAAGCGGTGATTAATTTAATCGACAATGCGATTCGATACAGCGATGAGGGCAAGGCAATCAAGGTCACCGCCGAGCCCGTTGGTTTTGAGATTCACATTCGCGTTTCAGATGAGGGCATCGGTATCGCCGAAAAACAATTGGCGCGAATTTTTGAACGTTTTTATCGCGTCGACAAAGCCCGCAGTCGCGAACTGGGCGGCACCGGCCTCGGGCTGTCGATTGTAAAACACATTTCAATTGCTCACCGCGGCCACGTCGAGGTACAAAGTCAGGTAGGTCGCGGCAGCACGTTTACGATCCATTTGCCCGCCTAATCGAGGCCAATATTGGCCTCAAAAAACAGAGGCCGTTATGTCAGCTCACCTCGCACACGAACTCGACGCACTCAAAAGCAAGATTCTCTTTCTTGGCGGATTAGCCGAACAAAGCATTCGTAAAGCCGGCTCTTCATTGCAAAAACTCGATGCTCGTTTGGCTCAAGAAGTGATCGATAGCGATCACCAAATTGATCTTAAAGAAGTTGAAATTGAAGAAGACTGCTTAAAGATTTTGGCGCTTCATCAACCACTTGCTCAGGATCTGCGGTTTGTGGTTTCAATTTTGAAAATCAATAGCGACATCGAGCGCATTGGCGATCTCGGAGTCAACATTGCCGAACGTGTTGTTTACTTGGGCAAAAACCCACCGACGCCGATCCCGTTTGATTTCGAAAATATGTGGAAGCTCTCGCTCGAAATGGTCAAGAACGCCCTCGACGCCATGGTTCGCGGCGATGTCATACTTGCCAAAAAAGTCTGCGAAGATGACGACGCGGTCGATGAAATCAATAAGACGATGTACGCCCGTGTGTACCAAGGCATTCGCGACAACCCCGACCATGTCGAGTCACTTATTCATTATCTTTCGATCTCGCGTCACCTTGAACGCGTCGCCGATTACGCCACTAATATTAGTGAGGATGTGATCTACATGATCGAAGGCAAAATCGTTCGGCACTCGCCCGAAAAATTCATCACTTATAGTCTCACAGAAAAATAGTCTCACAGAGAAATAGTCTAACGGAGAAAGTTGAGTCGGCGGGCCGAGCGCGACTGTGCTCAAGGCGCGACTGTGCTCAAGACGCGACTGTCCTCAAGACGCGACTGTCCTCAAGACGCGTCTGCGCCCTAATGCCTTGCGTGCAACGCGATCGTCGTTATCAATAAAGCCGGGTAGCCCGCGGCCCAGACAAAGACAAATCTGTTTAAGCCAAAGAAATAAAAATTTAAGACGTGAAAAGCGAGAGCCGTCGCCAGATAAGCCGCGCAAATCGCCGGGCTCAGCAGGCAAAGCGGTGCCGCGCACTCGAAGCCGATGGTCAGCCACGACAGCAATCGAAGCGGTCGAGAGCGGCCCAAAAACTGCGCGAGTGAGTGCCCATTTCGCCATTCGGGTTCGCGCAACTTTGCAACTCCGGCCACGAAATAGGACAGCAGCACTTGAGCGCCGATATAAAATAACGCCGCAGTCTGCACCTGAGCATGGCCGTTAAATATCGAGGCCACAAAGCACGCTGCCAAAATTTGAAAGGTCATGCAATCGCTGCCGCCGTTAAATGTACCCCTCCAGCGCACCGCGATTAGCCACGTGGTAAAAAGCTGGGCGTACAACGACAGTGATAAAAACTCAGGCGCGCCGACCAGCGTCGCCAGCGCCGCGATAAGACGAATCGCGAGCAGCACCCGATAGTGTTTGAGAAAGGGTCGTAAGCTTCGCGCTGTTTCGCCTTCGACAATCGCCCATGGCCAGGGGGCGACGGCAAAACTCTCAAGCGTTTGCAAAACGACCGCGATTGAAATTAAGCGCTCGACCCAAAGCAGACTCACACCGAGCTCACTTCGCTAACGAATTCTTGCGCGGCCACGGCGCCGGCTGCGGCGGGGCCACCAATGTTGGTGGCTTCGCCAATGTTGGTGGCTACGCCAATATTGGTGGCTACGCCACTCGTCGCGACTAATTTAAACTGAAACTTCGTGCCGGCGCGGGCCCAGTTGTTTCTCAAAATATGTTCGCGGCTAATATGTTCGGTTAATTTATAAGAGGTGAGGGCTTCGACGTCTTCTGTGCTTTGGGCCTCGAGCAACAAGCGTTCGTACAAATTATTTCGAGCGTGCGCCAAATTGCCGGTCGGGTTAAATATCAAAGAAAACCAAGAGCCGCGCACGGGTAGTTTGATTTGTCGCCAATCGCTAGGGGCGGTGCCGGCAATATTGGCGGAGCCTACGGTATTGGCGGTGCCTTCGGCATTGGCAGTGCCTTCGGCATTGGCAGTGCCTTCGGCATTGGTGGTGCGCCCAGCATTGGCCGACTTCGTGCGACTAGCCACTTTGACGAAAAGGCGAGGGGCCAACCCCACTCGATCGAAAAAACGCCATGAAGGTATAAAAATGCGCCACCACATAGACGAAAAGGCTAGCACGGGCCGCGAGTGAGAACCAATAAAAAAGGCCCGCTGTTAGGCGAGCCTTCGATCGTGAATGTTGCGTTTCTTGATGTTGCGCGAGTCTAATAGTGCGCAACTCTATGACGCGAAAATCTATTCGCAGCTATATCCAGCCTTAACCAGATTTTCTTTCACTTTTTCTTGGGTTTCTTTGCAATGGTTTGACGTTAGAGCGCCCGTTGCGATCTCGGTGGTGGCTCCGTCTTTAGTGTAATTAACAGCGCAATGGCCGTCTTTGGTTACGACAGTAAGTTCGCGAACAGTTGAACCTGATTTGCAGGTCACTGTTGAACCACTTTCTTTTGCCGCAGCTTCTTTAGCCGCAGGCTGAGCTGTCGCCGCTTCAGTTTTCGCCGCTGCTTTTTTCGAAACAGCTTTGCCGCCTTTTTTCGCAGTTACAGCGGCAGGTGCCGTTGTTGCTGCAGCGGCCGCAGGCTTCGCAGCCGGAGCATCTGCTTTTTTAGATTTTGAAGAACAAGCGCCAAGAGATAATGCTAAAACTGAAGTAAGTAATACGAGCGATGTGCGAAGCATTATTTGATTTCCTTGTGGAGCGTGTGTTTGCGCATGTTGGGGTTATATTTTTTCTTTTCTAAACGCTCTGGGTGCGTCTGAAAATTTTTGCGAGTTGTGTAACGTGAGGGTGACTGACCAAGCGCGCGCGCTTCGGTGCACTCAAGAGTTACGATTCGAACTTTACCTTTTTTAGCCATAACAACCCTCCGTCAGGTCATTCATCATTTCATTTGAGCCAGATTACTTACCGCATGCCGCCCTGAGCCTCAAGTTTAAATTCATCTTTTAATTGGCGTAAACGGGTAAAAAGCACGAGATTTTGCGCCGTTAGAAACGGATTGAGGGCTTTTTCTTCACTCCAGCTGCTAGGTACGGTCGGAAGACCCTTAGCCAGCCTCGCTTTGGTGGCCTCTAACTTATTTTGAAGTTTTTCAATTAGCGCAGAGTTATCAGATTCTTGCGTCGCTCGGCCGACCCCTTTTGCAATGCTCAGAGCGAATGCGCCATTTTGAAGGGTGTACTCGTGACCACAAAACAGCTGAGTGTCATCGGGCCAAGCCCTCATCAGCTTGAGGCTATTGAACATTTGTTCGGAAGTGCCCTCAAACAGCCGGCCACAGCCCAAAGTAAACAGCGTGTCGCCAGTAAAAGCCACTTTCGCCTCTGGGGAGTAAAATACGATCGCCCCCAAAGTGTGGCCAGGCACGGCGTAAACCTCAAAGGGCACGTTGAACAACTCGAGGCGATCACGTCTCTGCAGTTTGTGATCGGCGCCCGGTGTACGATTAAAATCATGGGCTGAGCAGTAAATCTCGCATTTGTAGCGCTCTTTGAGCTCGAGATTGCCGCCCACGTGATCGGGGTGGTGGTGGGTGTTGAGAATTTTGGTCAGGCGCAATTTTTTCTGATCAAGATATTTGATCACCGGCCCAGCTTCGCTTGGGTCAATGACGACGACATCGTTGCCAGCGGCGGTGCCCGCGCGACTTTCAGCCGTTACGGCGACGCCGGCCCGTGTGCCTTTGCTGGCTGCGACTAGGTAAATATAATTATCTTTGAGCGCGCGAAGTTGAGTGATTTTGAGTGGCCCACAATTATAGTCAAACACGCGCCGACCGCATGGCTTTTTTGTATTTTTCGATCGTCTTTTTGAACCCAAGATAAAGCGCTTCGGCGACGAGCGCGTGGCCAATCGAGCACTCTAAAATTTGCGGGGTTTCTTTGAGTAGATAGCCGACATTTTCAGAGGTGAGATCGTGGCCCGCGTTCACTTCGATGCCGAGGTTTTCAGCGATGGTGGCCACGCGCGCGTAGGCTGTAGCACTGTTTTTTCGCTCACGAGCTGAGCTGTCATAATCTTGAGCGTAACGTTCAGTGTAAAGCTCGATGCGATTCGGTTTCAGCCGAGCGAGCGCTCGCTCTTCAGCGGTGTTAAATTTAAAAACATCGACAAATATTGACGAGCGCACTCCGAAACCGTGAACTTTTCGAAGCACCGAGCGCAATTTATTTTCGTTTTCAGCGAGCTTCCAACCGGCGTTTGAAGTCAAAACATCGGGCGGGTCAGGCACCAGCGTCGCTTGGTCAGGCCGCGTGTCTTTGAGAAATTTAAAGAACTCGGCGTTCGGGTAGCCCTCAATATTGAATTCAATTTTCGAAGCCTTGCTGCGCGCTTGGTTAATTTTTTTCAACAACTTAGAGATTTGGTAAACATCATTGACCCGAATGTGGCGCCCATCGGGGCGGGGGTGGATGGTGATGCCCTCTGCTCCGAAAGATATCAGATCGCGGCACACCGCAATCACATCAGGTACATTGCCGCCGCGTGAATTGCGCAGGGTTGCGATCTTGTTCACGTTGACGCTGAGTTTGCATTTTTTTGGGGATTGCCTCTTCATTAGGCTGAATGATTTACACATTATTGGCGGGGGCGGCAAGTGGGTTGCGACTTTTTGCGCGAACCTCGATATTGCAGGCCTACGCCAAGGGGGGCCTGATGGTGTCGGCTATTACCAAAATTCTTTCGTGTGCGGCTTTGTTGTCAGCGTCGCATTCGCCTAAGGTTTTGGCGGCAATGGGTAAATTCAATGCAGCGCAAGTGTCGACCGTTTCAGAGCGCGTTGAAATCGTGCGCTACAACCAAGCGCGCACCGCAAAAGTGCGCATCGGCGATCGCTTGAAATTTGCGATCTGGAATGTTCATAAATTCACCGACGACCTCGCTCTTCGCACCGTCGATTATTTTTCGCACGTCGCTGATTTTGTTTTTATCGAAGAGTCTATGGTTGGCGGTCGTTACGAGCGCTTTTTTAAAAACCTCGGCACCATGCAATGGTTGAGCGCGCAGAGTTTTTCAAAAGGCCAAAGTGAATTTACTGGGGTCACCACCGGCACGCGATTTGCGGTTGCCAATTCTTACGGGGTCCGCAGCAACGCGCGCGAGCCGATTTTGAAAACTCCAAAAATGTTTGTTGTGACCGAAATCCCGATTGAAGGGGTGGCAAACACTTTGATGGTCGTGAACATTCACGGCATTAATTTTGTCGGCAACGGCGACTACGCTTCGCAGTTAATACAACTCGAGGCCGTGTTGAAGAGCCACGCCGGGCCCATCGTTTTGGCCGGTGATTTTAATCTCTGGTCTATAGATCGCGCCATCATGGTGCACACCCTCGCCAAGCGTGTCGGTCTCGACTATGTGCCGCTGACTGATGATCACCGGGGTCTGCCGCTAGACCAAATCTTAGTTCGCGGCTTGCGGCCGCACGAAGCCCGCGTCATGGTCGACCTCGAAGGTTCAGATCACCTACCCCTGTGGGCAGAGCTCGAACTCCTCTAAGATTAAAGGTACGCCGTAACTTTTTTCCACTAACTCGGTCGGAAGTGGAAAAAAGTTACGGCGTACCTTTTATATCCGGGGTTGGTTTGCCAGCCGTATCCCCATTGATAAGACTTTCCGGTGCCGGGGCGGCCGAATATTCGCACGGCTCGGTACATCGCAGCCGCGACGACTGGGCCTTGTACTTTCGAAACGCAGGCGCGCAATTGTCGGTCGGCATCGAGGCGGTCTGAAGCTGTTCCGCCAAGCAAGTAGCGCGAATCGTGTTGCACGCAGCATAAATGAATGAGGTCACCGGCCTTGAAAAGGTCTTCGTCAAAATCAGAGCAACCGTCGGTAGTGAAGGACATAAGTATATTGCCGTCGGCGCTTGAGGCAAAAGGCACGGCTTCAGTGGGTTCGCTGCCACGCGTTCGGGCGTGCGCTGGGTTGGCCGAAAAAATGATCGTGAGCAAAAGCGCCAAGGCGGTAATTTGGGTGTTCATTTGGGCAGTATATACGACTCGATGGGGCTCTAAAATAGAGCCTGGGGCAGTTTGAAAAAATGAAAAGGGGGCTGCCGAAGTTGGGCAACTGGTCTAACGTCGGCCCTCATTCCGCCGGCCCACCTTCGATTAGAGGCCCCGTTTTACTGCCACCGGTTTTACTGCCGCGATGGCTATGCCGATAAGCCGTTGATGGAAGTCCATATCGCCTGGCCCGGCCGCGAAGAACTCAAGGCGCGCGTTGAGCTTGATCAGAAAAATAATATCGTTCGCGCCGAGCTGCTTGGTATCGGCGGGCCCGATTTTATTCAGGCTGTCAGCGAATTTCGAATGAAGTTGCGCGGCCCACTGAGTGCTCTGCCTCTGCCGCAAGGGGTGAGCGCGCAGGCCATTATGCTGCGCGAACTCGTTCTCAGGCTCAAGGGGGAGTGGTCTCCGCCCTACAAAGACGACGAAATCTGCCATTGCCGGGCGGTGCCCACCCAAGTTGTCGATCTGGCGATCTGCACCGGCGCGCACACGCCCCGCGAAGTCAGCGATTTAACCGCCGCCAGCACGGCCTGCGGCACCTGCCGCCCCGATGTCGAAGCCATGATTAATTACCGGTTAAAAGGTACGCCGTAACTTTTTTCCACGATAAAGGTGGGGCTGCGCCATTTCTATTGGTGGTGGAAAAAAGTTACGGCGTACCTTTTATTTATCGAGGCGGGCGAGAATTTGTTCGACGACGCGCTCGCGGATGTCTTTGTAGGTGCCGCGGATCAAGGCGCCTGCAGCGAACATGTGCCCGCCGCCGCCGAAGTTTTCGGCAATACTGAGAATTTCGAGTGAACCCTTAGAGCGCAGGCTCATCTTGTAAAGATCGGGGCCGTCTTCGCGAAAAATCGCCGCCGCCACCACAGTCTCAATGCTCATCACCATGTCGATAACGTCGCGCGAATCATCCATATCGAGGCCGTGATCTTGAAGATCTTTGAGCGATAGACTCAAAAGCGCGATGCGGTCTTCGGCGAGGTATTCGACTTCGCTTAAAACCTTGCCCAAATAAGTGACCTTTTTGCGAGTGTAATTGGCAAATAACGAGCGGTGAATTCGATCGGCCTGACGCTCGTACTCCAGCAGTTCGGCGCAAATTAAATGGGTATTGCCCGAGTTCTTCACGAAGCGAAAAATCTGAGTGTCAAACGCCAACGATGTGTAGAGTGCGCGCGCGATTTTCTCGTCGAGGCGAATGCCCAATTGCTTAATCAAAAAATAGGCGATTTCGCCGGTGCTCGCGGCGGAGGTGTCGATAAACGAGCCGGGGGTCGGTTCGGGGCCCTGATTGAGTATGGGGTGATGGTCGACGAACAGAATTTCGCGGCAGTTCTTCTCTAATTCGGAGTAAAGCGGTTCAACAAGTCGGCGATCATTGGTGTCGAAAATCATGCATAGATCGGTGGCCGCAAGGGGAGTATGCAACTTGTCGAAGGTTTCGAGGTAAACATGGGGTTCGAGAAATTTGTACTTTTTCGGCACCTCATCAACCGCAATAACCCGCACCTGACGACCGAATTTCTTCAGCGCGTGGTAGAGACCAAGCATCGCGCCAAGGCCGTCCCCATCACACTGTTTATGCGTGCTAAGGATGATCGACTTGGCATTCTGAATCTTTTTGGCGATGCCCGAGACGTTTAAGTTGTTAAATCGTGCAGTTGATACCATATCAGCATTTATAATCGGCCAATTATATTAAGGGGTTAAGGTATTTTTATTTAATTGTTGTCTGGGCTAGCTGTTTCACTATAATGTCACGCTTCCGTTTTGTAGCGTTAGATTCTTTGAAGAGACTGTGAGAGGTGACCAATGACTAGTGAACGACAACCAATGACGACCCAGGGTAAGTTGAAGCTTGAGAAAGAGCTTCACCATCTGCTCTCAGTTGAGCGCCCGGCGATCATCAAGGCCATAGAAGAGGCCCGCGCCAACGGCGACCTATCAGAAAATGCGGACTATGATGCAGCAAAAGAGCGTCAGGGTTTTTGTGAGGCGCGTATCAACGACATCCAATCCAAAATTGCCAATGCTGAGGTTATCGACATCACTCGACTAAAATCAGATCGAGTCGTGTTCGGCGCCAAAGTTGTGCTGCTTGATTTAGAATCTGATGATGAAGTTAGTTACCAGATTGTCGGTGAAGACGAATCTGATGTATTATCAGGGCGCATCTCGGTTTTTTCGCCTCTTGCGCGAGCCATGATCGGTAAGAAAAAAGGCGACTTGATCGAGTTCAAAAGCCCAAAGGGCGAGAAAGAATACGAAGTTAAACAAATTAGCTTCGAGTGATCGCTGACTCGAAGTTAAGCAAGCGAGTGATCGCTGACTCGACAGGTGAGGCACGTGGCCCCTAATCGCGGCTGGTTATTTGTTTTAATTGGCGTTTTGATTAGTTCTTTTTTGGGCGGGGCCATTCGCGTTCTGTTCTCACCTGAACGTGTGACTGAATTTGTCGAAAGTCTCCTCGAACAAAATCAACCTAAATTTTCGATCACCTTTTCGTCGGCGCGATTGCGTATGGCAGACGGGTTGAGGCCGATTCTCGCGGTTGAGCTTAATAATCTTGTTATCAAAGCCAAAAATCCCTGCGTCACCAATTCGGTTATTGAGGCCGATCATATGGTGGTCCCGCTACAGATTTTGCCATTTTTGGGTCGCAAAGTTCTATTCGGCGATATTCATGCTGAGCGTGTGAAGTGGCTTTGGCGAGACGCGACTTGCGAGTCGCCCGAGGCGGCGCATGAAGATGCGCTAGTTGATGAGATTGCTCCGCTTGAAAGATTTTTTCAGCAACGTTGGAGTATTGAGGTCGTACGCACCGCCAACTATCTCGAGGCCCTCACTGTCGATCGTCTCGAGATCGTCAAGGGTTCTGAAGAATGGTTTCGTGTCGAAGATTTCGAAATGAATTTTGAGGGCGATAAAAAGCGCAGTAATTTAAGCGGGCGATTTTACTTGGGCACCAAATGGTTGGGGCCAGTTGACGTGGCTGCGTTTGATTTCATTGGGCGCGTTAATGCCGACAGTTTAGATTTAAAAGCTCACAGCCACGTTAAAGAGGGGCAGCTTTCGTTTGGGGCCGATTGGCATGTCAACACCGGCCAGCTTACGGTCGACACAAATATGACCGATGTCCCGGTGCAAAGTGCTCTGGCTCTGGCCCGACATTGGGGGGCTTTCGCCGCGTTTGAGCCAAAATTGAAAGACGAGTGGATGACCTGCGCATTACAATACAAAGGTGACATCCGCTCGGTCGCAAAATTGCCGATTAATATAAACGGCTGCAAACTCTACGGTGACCTCGGCCGGTGGGAAGTTCGCACAAGCTCTATCAAACTGGAGCAACCCTTACCGGTCACTTTATCAATGGTGGATGTCGATGTTTTGGGTTGGCTGCAAAGTTTTGGTTGGGCTTCAACCTGGGGGGTTGTTTCGCAATTTGGTCGCTTCAGCGGCGATTTTATTTTGCAAGCACCCAATGATTTTTCGTTGCGCGGGCAATTGCACGATCTCGAAGTTTATCTGGTCAGTTCACGCGACCGAATTAAACAGCGAATTAAAGCCGCGACCCTTGACCTTAAGTTTTCGAATGATCAATTTACCGGCGAAGCCAAGCGAATCACGATCGACAATGGCGAAGTGCAGGGCGGCCTGAGTCTCGCTATGAACCTGAGTGGCGAAGGTCACTTTCATCTCGATTTCTCAAAAATTATTTTAGCCTCGCCCGTGCAGCGTGTGGTTTGGGGTGGGCTGGTGCCCGAGGCGTCACTTGTCGGCGATGGCAATATGCTGGCCACGGAGCTTGTAAAGTTCAATGGCCACGTAAAACTCTCGGGCCTTGAAACTCATTATTGGGAGATGCAAAATATCGCCTCTGCCGTGCAGTTTGAAAATCACTCCTGGTCGTTTCAACCAACAGCCGAACGTTTTGCGGTCAGGCCCGAAAGCAAATGGTTGCGGATGGTGAATACAATTGGTGCCCCTATTGAGCCGCACCCTCGTGAAATTGTTTTTCGCCATCTGAGTGCCGAATCGATATGGACGGACGGCACCGGTCGTTGGCAAAAATTTCGCGCCAGCGTACCTGACTCGAAAACATTTATAGTTTCAGAGGGCGAGTGGGATTCAAAAATGCATCTGACCGGCTCGGTTTCGGCCGATTATAATAAAAATTCACATCTAACATGGGGTCTTACCGGCAACTTCGTAGAGCCTCAGCTCGAAGTTCAGTGATTGTCTTCTGATTCGAGCCCAAGTTCTTCTTCAGGCGGGATTGTATCGAAATTGCGACTTTCGCGATTGTATTCGTCGCGGCGTTTGACGAACTCTTGGCGCTCGAGCTCTCGTTGCGCGAGACGCGCATCCAATTCTCTTTGCCAGTTCTTGAGGTCTTCTGGCGGCTTTTCTCGTCGCTCTTTTGAAAATTGTTGACGAGCGAGCTCATTTTTTTTGGCCTGTTCTACTCTCTGATCACGTATTTCGTCCGCTGCCGACTCGCGATCGCGATCTTGCTTATCCAGCGCATCTTGGCGGTCGTAGAAATCATTGACGCGTTTATGCATATAATCGCGCTTGATGCTGAATTCGTCGCTTGTTGAATTGGTGTCCGCACGGCCCGTACGCGAAAAGAAACTGCATAACAGAAAAACCAAAAGCGCGATGGCGCTAAGGGCAATGCGAAAATGGTTATGGCGAATCGATATTGTCGTGATGCGCATATGTTCTCTCATTATGCCCCCAGAAGGGTGAGGGCGCCAAATCGCGCTTGATTTGCCTCGACCTTGATCCTACACTGCGCACCTTCAAGGTTACATTTGGGGTGTATTATATGGAACATTTGATCGAATTCGGTGTTTTCTTCGGCAAAGTGGTGGTGGTTTTCGTATTTATCGCGGGCCTCGCGATTTTGCTGGTGGCCCTTGCCGCTCGCAACAAACTTAAGCCTGATTTTCAAATCGACGACATCAACGCCAAACTTGATGATCTTGGCGACATGCTTTCAGGTGTCGTTCTCGACAAAAAAGCGCTCAAAGAACTCGAGAAGAAAAATAAAGAGAAAGACGCCGCCAAAAAAGCGGCAGAAAAAGCAGCCGAAAAGGCCGCAGAAGAGGCTGCCGACAAAGGTGACGGCAAAGTGGCGGCGGTCGTGACTCCGCAAATTTTTGTTTTGCGGTTTGAAGGCGATGTTGAAGCGTCGCAAGTTGAGCAGTTGCGCGATGAAATCACGGCTGTTTTGACCGTGGCGAAAGCGGGCGATGAAGTTTTGGTGGTCATTGAAAGCCCCGGCGGCACTGTGCACGGTTATGGTTTGGCTGCGGCGCAATTATTGCGATTGAAAAAAGCCGGAGTGCGCGTCGTCGCCTCTGTAGATAAAGTGGCAGCAAGTGGCGGCTATATGATGGCCTGCACGGCCGATAAAATACTATCGGCGCCTTTTGCGATTATTGGCTCGATTGGGGTTATTGCCCAGGTGCCAAACTTCAATCGGCTGTTGAAAAAGTATGACGTTGATTACGAAGAGATTTCAGCGGGAGAATACAAGCGCACTGTGAGCGTGCTTGGTGAAATCACCGAAAAAGGCCGCGCCAAATTTCGCGAGCAAATCGAAGACACGCACACATTGTTTAAAGATTTTGTTTTGCAAAATCGCCCGCAGGTACAGCTTTCTAATGTCGCCACTGGCGAATATTGGTTTGGCGTGCGCGCGAAAGAATTGAATCTGGTTGATGAATTGATGACAAGTGATGAGTATCTAATGAGCCGCCACGAAACTGCGCGTATGTTTTCACTTAAAATTGAACCGAAGAAAACGTTCGCTGAAAAAATCAGCGAAGTGATGTCACGAGCAGCGGTGTCGGCATTTACTAAAATTGTTGAGCGCGCGCAAACCCCGCCGAAGCTCTAAGCTCGAGCTCGGCGTTGGCTCTAGGCCACCAGTTGGTCTTAGGCTTTTGGGTCGTGTTTGGTGGTTGATTTAACGCCGGCGGCTTTCGCATCTGCGGCTTTGGCGTCCGTTGTTTTTGCATCCGCCGACAGCAAATCGTCGGTCGTAAAGCCGGTGCACTTTTTAAGCCCATTGATCAAATACCAAAGCACAAAGCCCATGAAAACCATCATGGGTATGGCAATCATCGTATAACCCTGCCAAGTCATGCGGGCGATTTGGGCGTTGAGGGCTTGGGCGTGGGCTGACTTATCGAGCGCCATATCGATGGGTAAAAAGATGCGGCGGGCGAGGGTGAAATTGCCGACTCCGCTAAAGAAAAAAGACAGTGAGAAAAGGTCAGAGGCTCGTTTGAAAAGGTGGTGCAACTCGTGCCGGTTCTGGCGTTCGGCGAGGCGGGCTTCGATTTTTTCGATTTGAAAGAGGTTGTCATTCCAGAAGAGCGTGAAGAGAAACGGCTGGCCATAGCGATTCATTAACGCGATGGCGGCCCCGATGAGAAACGGAAAACAGGCTTCTTTGTACGAGAACCAGTCGCCCTCGAGATGCATGACCGCGAAACTGCCCGTGATTGAAACGTTGAGCAGGCCGACAATTGAGACGAAGTTCGGTTTGTGGCGCCGGCGATAATCGTAGAGGCCGTAGGCGAGGGGGATGGCGAGTGCGCATAAGAGTGCAATGATCGGGCCGTTTTCACCGAGTCGTTTGGCACCTTGATGCAAGATCATGACGGGCAAAACGATGTTGCAGAGTAGAACAATCAGCGGGTTTTCGTTGTTTTTTTTCGTGGTCACTGAAGGGTTCTCTATGTTGGTGGCGGGCAAGGTTACTTTGGTCTATCTAGCCTTTGATCGTAAATTGTCACTCGCAATGGTTTATCTTTATTGTTTCGTTCGCGCCGTGTCTATAATTTTGTAGATATATGACGACCGATTTACAGCATGTTTTCATTCTACTCGTGGTCTTTCAGGTAAAACACTACCTGGGCGACTTTCCGTTGCAAGTGCGATGGATGCTCAACAAGATCGCCGACGGGTGGGAGTTCTTTCTGCCCTTAGCCTGTCACTGTTCGGTTCACGGCGCCATGACACTTCTGATCGTGCTTGTCGTAAACCCTCACCTTTGGTGGCTGGCCGGGGTCGACATGGTCATACACTTCTTCTTAGATCGTCTTAAAGCCGGCCGCAAATATCTCGGCCGCTTCAACGACCGAAACAAATCTAGCTACTGGAATGCCCTCGGCTTCGATCAAATGGCCCACCACTTTACCAGCTTTTATATAATCTGGGTTTTGCTAAAAGGTACGCCGTAACTTTTTTCCACCGTTTTTGTGGCCTCGCAGCCCATCGTCCGTGGAAAAAAGTTACGGCGTACCTTTTAGCATCCCCAACTGAAGGGGTGCTCAGAGTTGTAAAGGCGGCTGGCGAAAGGCCGAAGATCTTTGGGGTCGTAGATTTCATAAACAGATTGATCGCGTTCGAAGAGCGAATGCAGTTGGGCGTAGATACGGCCCGATTCTTCGGTGTCACCCATTTGAAGGGCAATGCGGGCGGCGAATGACATCAGCCACGACCAATAAAGATCTTCGTGATAGCGCTCGAGGCCGGCCAGGCGCACCGCCCAAGTTTTCTCGCGAGCGGGGTAGTGGGCTGAAGAGTTAAAGCCGGGCACTCCGCGTGGGCTTTTGAGCCAAAGTTCAGAATTTTTAAGAGCCGCATACACCGACTTCGCATCGTCTTGAATTTCGTTCTTTTTGTTTTTGGACGAGCGGGTTTCGCCGAAGAATCCGCATTCAAGCCCGAGCAAGTGATAATCGAGACTCAGGCGATCGAGCGCCTTGCCCCCAACATCGATTTCAGACCGCCAGAGTTTTTTCTCAGGCCAATAGAATTCGGCCAGCGTTTGGGCGCGAAAGTTTTCGGGGTCGATCGGGCGCATATCGAAGAGTTGAAGCTCGGCGGCCGATTTCAAAACGCTGTAGAGCAAAACGTTGGTGTAGAGAGTTGCCCCGCTACGGTTCAGGCTGTCTTGCCAGTCTGTAAAGGGCCCTTGAAGAATGGGCCCGTTGACCCCGCGACGGCGGCGGCGATAGTAGCCCCAAATCTCTTCGAGGGCCGGCCGCATGCGACTCAACCAAAGCTCGTCACCTGTTTGTCTAAAATATTGAAAGGCCCCGCGCAAAACGAGCAGATTCGAATCGATGGCTTCAGAACCATGCTCGTCGACGTACTCTGCCAATATTGGCTCGGCGATCGGTTTTATAAATGGGCGGGCAATAGTTTCGCGAACGGCATTCGGCAAAGCGCAAGCCGCCAACACACGAAGGCGCGGTTGAATCGAATCAAGCACCCGCGGGACTAACCCATCTATCTCTCGACGCGATTCAATCAGCCGGGTGAGGTGATTCTTAACCACATCAGCGCGATTAATTTCGAAAAGCGCTCGAATCGAAAAACAGAAATCGCGCGTCCACAGTGAACGAAACTGATTCTGGCCCGCCGATAGGTAAGGGCCCGAAGTGGTCTGCACAATATTCATTTCAAGCGATGTACGGGCAATTGGGTGCATGGGTAAATCTTAAATCAAACTAAAAGGTACGGCATTACTTTTCTGCCGAAGCAAAACATAAACATTGCGTTTTCGAGGGGTTATAGAAATTCAAGAGTCTTTTCGCGCTATTCTCTTTTCGTTCGGAATCATTCTATCTCACGCGGTTTTCATTCGATTTCACTCGAAATCACGTTTTAGGGTGATAATGATGATATGAGTTTTGTATCACCTTTTGGCACTTTACAAGGTGTACAGCTTGTGGTACTCTTTTGTTGGATCAGTAATTTCAGGAGCATTTAAATGAAGAATACGAGTCCGAAACAATTCAGAGCCGAGCTTAAAGACTATCTCGATTTGGCGGCAAAGGAACCGATTCGAATTCAACGCCGGTCGGGTGAGAATTTTATTCTTTTAAAAGAAGATGCTTACCAATCACTTCAAGAAGAACTGGTTTCGTTGCAAAGACGATTGCTGGGTATGTCACAGGTTGTGGCTGGTGAAACTAAAGAATATAAAATGGGCGAGCGCAATCGACTAAATCGGATAAAATCAAAAGCGTAGGAAAATGGACTTTAGCTGATTTCGTTTTTGACCTAAATTCAGGGTGAACTTGACAATGTACTCAAATATGTGTACATTAAAATTAAGCAGGTAGTTGTGCGTACACGGCCGGCGATTAGGCTTACTGATAAATGAAGAAGCGTGACGTTGAGAGAGCCCTTCGTGATTGTGGTTGGTGGCCGGTCGGGGGTGGTAAGCATGATAAATGGACCAACGGTAAGATTGCCACCGCCGTACCGAGAAATAACGAAATCAACGAGTTCACAGCTCGAGGGATTATTAAAACGGCTCGTGCACACCCAGTAAAGAAATGAGAGGCGTATGAAAATCGAGGGCAGACTGCATAAAATAGGTAAGTTCTGGGCGGTAGAAGTGCCGCTTCTTTTGGTGCATACGCAAGGGCGCTCAAAAAAAGAGGCCCTCAGAATGGCTGAAGATGCGGTTGAAACTATCGTAGATACGGCTGGCTTTAAGGCCGAGGCCCAACTCGTCGATGACAGTCGCTTCGTGATTGGCGCGAACGATGATCAGCCCCTTTTTGCAACTATACTCAAGCAACAAAGAGGCTCGCGTGATCTATCGATACGCGAAGTGGCTAGCCGTCTCGGTTCAAAATCGCCAACAGCTTATTCTCGATATGAAAGCGGGCAAACCGCACTTTCAATCGACAAGTTTACTGAACTTTTGAATGCTATAGACGCTAGCGTCGAGCCTGTAATGACTTTACATCGAAAAGTCGTTTGAATTCGCGCGGGCTAGGGTGATATTGGGTTTGAACAGCAAATCTGAACATGAGTGATCTCAAGAGGTTAAACTAGAAATGCCCGAACTACCCGAAGTTGAAACCGTTTGTCGCGGACTCAGAGAGCAGTTGAGTGCCAAATCAGAAGTGGTTTCGGTGGCGCTTAGCCGTAAAAAACTGCGTGAGCCGATGCCGAAGTCTTTGGCCGCAAAATTGTCGGGCCAAGCGTTTATTGCGGTTCGACGGCGCGCCAAATATCTTTTGCTCGACACCGAAAATGCCACCGTCATTTCTCATCTCGGTATGAGTGGCTCGTGGCGAATGGCCGCGACCGATGAAGCTGCGCAAAAGCATGATCACTGCCGCATTAATTTTGCCGACGGCCGTTCGTTGATTTATCACGACCCTCGTCGCTTTGGTCTACTTTTGCTCGCCGAACTCGGCGCCGAACAAAAATCAAAGTGGCTTAAGAGTCTTGGCCTCGAGCCACTGTCGGTTGATTTTACCGCCGCTTACATGTTGCAAAAGGCCAAGCGCAAGTCGGTGGCGATTAAGAATTTTATAATGGATCAAAAAATTGTCGTCGGGGTCGGTAATATTTACGCCGCCGAAGCGCTTTTTCATGCCGGCATTCGCCCGCAGAAATTGGCAAGCCGTGTTGACCTCGCCAGTTGGCAGCGGCTGATTGCGGCGATTCAAAATGTACTTGGTGATGCGATCAAGCACGGCGGCACGACGTTGCGCGATTATCGAAATGCCCGCGGCGAGCTTGGCGAATTTCAAGCTGAACTCTTTGTCTATGGGCGCGAAAACGAAAATTGCAAAACCTGTGGTAGCCCCATCAAATGGCTTAAGCAAACAGGTCGCTCGTCTTACTTCTGCAAAGTCTGTCAAAAATGAAAATGGCATTCAAACTAAAATCATCGCAGTTTGCTTATGTTATTACTGCCTATGTGACCCTTTTTTGTTTGGGACTTCTGGATAACGCCCGCGGCCCTTTCTTTGCCGATATCATGCGCGATTTGCAATTGAACAACTGGCAAGGCTCGTTGTTCTACGCGGTTTCGTCGATGCTGGCCTATTTTACCGGCGTTCGCGTCGCCCATTGGGCCCATCGCTTCGGTACAATAAATGTTTTGCGAATGGGTCAAGTTTCAATGGGGTTCGGTTTTGCGGCCATTGCCACCGCCCACAGTTTGCCAACACTTTTGATTTTTTGCGCGGCCTTCGGCAGTGGGTTCGGGCTTATTAACGTCGCCCAAAATTTTCTTATTTTAGAATCGGCATCGGGGGCCTTGCGCCGAAGGCTTTTCTCGGGCTTGCATGGGATGTATGCCTTCGCTTCATTGATTGCTCCGCTTATTTGCGCCGAACTTTTTCGCGGCGGTCGAGACTGGCGCTTTGGCTTTATCGCCTTCGCGAGCACCCTGATTATTGCGTTTGGGCTCAGTTTTATTGCTAAAAATCACAAACTACCGAAGCAGATATCGCCCGAAGTCTCGACCGATATCTTGACCGATATCTCGACCCGAAGCGAGCTCGAGCCATCGATGCTTAAAAAATATTTTTGGTTGTTAATTCTAATTTCGTTTTACACCCTGGCCGAGATCGCACTCACGACGCGGCTTTCGCTTTTTCTGCGCATAGAAAAAGGGTTTGCTCCAGCCGATGCCGCCAATTGGCTTGCTTATTTTTTCGTCGCGATGCTATTTGGGCGAGTTGTTTTTCTGATTTTTCACTTTCACTGGCGAACCAATCAAATTATTTTGGTCAGCCTCGTGCTCTCGTTAATTCTCTTTAGCCTGGGCCTGAAATTTCATGTCGGGTTTCTGCTTTTATGCGGAGTCACGTTGGGCCCCATTTTCGGCCTTTGCCTCGATCACATTGCAGAGCTGCACCCGAATGCCGCACACGAAGCCGTTTCGTACATGATTGCGAAGAGTGGTTTATTTATAGTGACTATGCATTTACTAACAGGTGTTCTGAGCGATGCGATCGGCATCGGTAAAGCGCTAGCGTTAGGGCCACTCTATTTGCTGATTGCTAGTGTCGCGTTGCTAAAAGTAAACAGAGCTCATCGTGCGACCGCTAGAAAACCGTCACTAGCAGTCAAAAATTAGACTACAGGTCGTGCGCGATTAAAATTGCGTCAAAGTCTTGACCCAGAAAAGCTATTGTAGCTTATGATTTTTGACACGTGTCTTGATGTGGCATTTGGGGCACTCGGCCTCTTCGCGTAGGTAGTAATCTTCAAGATACGATTCGACATTTATGTTGAGAACACTATTGCAGAGTGCGCAGTGGTTTTGGTTTTCGATGAAATTCATTTGTGCGTCGCTGAGTTTATTTTTGTCGCGCCGTGCACTGACCTTTGACCCCATGTTCGCCCTCTTTTTTTTCGTAAATAGCTGGTTGCAAACTAGAGCTATGCAAAAAGGGTGTCTAAACCGTTAGGCCAAATGCGGCTTATAAACCTACAGCCGAGACCTTCGCCCGTAGCGGTCGAACACAAACTCAGCCAAAATTAGAGAGATGAACTCAATTCTGCGTTTTGCCGCCCTGGCGGCTTCAGCCTCACTTTCAATTTTGTTGGTGATTCAGCTATGTCTTTTTCACGAACATGCAGTTTCGGTGACGTGGCTCTATTTGCGCAAAGCAATTCGCATTAGTTCGTTACAAGATGAGAAAAAACTCGGTGCCATTTGCCGTTCGCTCGGGCGATCAAATTGTGCGCTCAACGCGGCTAAAATCTGGGTTGAGAAAGAGCCAGGCAATCTCGAGGCCATTGCGCGTCTGGCGATGGCCTATGCAAACTCGAATCAATTCGCTGAGGCCGCCCAATATTTTCGAGTTTATTTTGCCGGCGGCGGGGCGGACCACGAAACGACCCGGTCTTATGCTTCAACGCTTGCCAAGTTGGGGCAGCTCGAAGAGTCGATACCTTGGTATTACGAAACTCTTGCGGCCGAGCCCTCGAATCGCGAGTTGGCCGCCGAGCTATTGGGTCAGTTGCAGCGAATCGGGCGCGTCACCGAGGCGCTCAGTTTGCGCCAGCAGTTAGCGAGCCTAGGGCATTTGAGCCCCCTCGCCGTCGTTAGCCGAAATGTAGCGAGCCTTTCAGAAGAAGCGTCGGTGGCCGACAAAGCTCAAGCAAAGGCGAATATCCATGCGCTCGAACGTTTAACTGACAATGAAATTTATTTTCCGTCTCTAGATGGCCGAACCTTTGTGCTGCCAGTGTCAGTCGGTGAGCGAAATGTGAGTTTCGTTTCGGCCGACCCCGATCAAAAGAAATCGAAATTTAATTTGGCCGATCTGTCGCAGTGGCAAATCAAATTCGTGCGTGTTGGTGACGATCGCGCTCGCATAAGCCAATTGCGTATCGGCGAGGTCACCGTCCACGACCTAGAAGTCGCCACATGCAGCGACTGTAAATCAATTGTCGGCTCAGATGCTCTGCTAAAAGCCGAGGGGCGGGTCGACACTCGAAATAGAATTGCCATGTTGATTTTGAACGGCGACTCGCAAAAGTAGCGTTAGATTTTTGGGCCCACTACAACGAGGTTCTCATGAAAACAAAAATAATAGCCAAAAGATTTCTCGCGCCGATGGTTTTGGCGATCGCCACAGCAACGGCAGCGATGACGCTAGTTGGTCTCGACGCCTCGATCGCTGCCGAATTGAACGGCGTCAAAGCTGCCGACGAGTTCACTGTTGACGGCAAAAAACTTGTGCTTAATGGCATGGGCGTAAGAAAGGTTTCAAAGTTCGGCTTTCCGATAAAAGTTTATGTTGGCGAGCTTTACACTGAGCAGAAATCAAAAGACTCAGACGCTATTTTAAAAAGTGATGGGGTTAAAGTTCTCATTATGCATTTTCTTGTTAGCCTTGATCGCAACCAGTTGGTTGAAGCCTTTCAAGTGGGTTTGGAAAATGGCTGTTACATCAATTGTGAAAAGCACAGTGCGCAGTGGGGTTTGATTTCGTCTAATATTGTTTCAATGCGGCAGGATAACGAAATTCGGTTTACATTTTTCAAGGACAAACTCGAGATTTCATCGAATGGGCCGAATGCTAAAACAGCAATGCTTGCGGCTCCGGCTGAGTTGGCTGGGGCGCTTAGCCACAATCTTTTGTCGATGTTTATCAATAGTAAAAAACCCCCTACGGAAGAATTCCGTAAGGGGCTTTTGGGTCTAGAGTGACCAATTCGCCTGTAGAGTTGAGGCTACAGGCGAAGGCACTTGCGGCTGGCGCATCGTTACTGCGCGACCCAGCCGCCGTCCACCACGAGCGCGTGCCCAGTCACAAAAGACGCCTCATCTGAAGACAACCACAAAACCGCAGCTGCAATTTCTTCTGGGCGACCGACACGACCAACGGGTTCACCTTCGACGAGCTGCTTTTGTACTTGAGCCTCACCGTGGGTGAATCGTTCGATCATCGGCGTTTGAATTACGCCCGGGCATACTGCATTAACTCGAATGTTCATTTTCGAAAATTCGAGTGCTGCCGTCTGTGAGAGCCCAATGACACCATGTTTGCTGGCATCGTACGCCGGTATGCCCGGAAACCCGACCAAACCCGCTATTGATGAGCAGTTAATTATGGCGCCTGACCCTTGCTTCAGCATTTGTGGTATCTCATGCTTCATACACAGCCAAACACTTTTCAAATTCGTATCAATGACACGGCCCCAGTTCTCTTCTGTGCAATCGATGACGCCACCTTGGGCGCCTTCGATACCGGCATTGTTAAATGCATAGTCGAGACGACCAAAGGTTGAAATTGTTTTATCGATTAACGCTTTAACATCTGAACTTTTTGAAACATCACACTTTACGAATAGAGATTTACCGCCAGCCTCTTTAATCATGTACGCGGTCTTGCCGCCTTCATCTTCGTTGATATCGGCCACCACCACCTGTGCGCCAGATGCGCCAAAGGCAAGTGCTGTCGCGCGCCCTATGCCTGATGAGCCCCCCGTCACGAGCGCGACATTTGAATTGAAATTGTAGGTGGTGGTGGTTTTCATTTTTAATGCTCCTTTTCTTTTGTAACTACAGTGTAGAGAGGCAAGAGCTATGCCAAAGCGGCGGCTTTCGCGGAGGGCGATCATCGCGCGGCTCAATTGATATGGCCGTGACTTACCGACGGTTGCGAATAGAGTGAGAATATTTTCGAGACAAAATTGGGGGGCTTGAAGCGTGGCGACGCGACATTTTGGCCCGCCCCGCGATTTAACGGCTATTCATAACTTTCGTCTTCAGAGACCCAGCCGTACTCGCGTTCTTTGCGATAAAGAGTTCGGCGGTTGATGCCCAGAATTTGAGAGGCCTTCTCTTTGCGACCACCCGTTTTGTCGAGCACAAAACGGATATAGCGTTTTTCTAGGCCCTCAAGGGTCGGAAGCTCTTCATTGAATTGTGCGATGACGGTTTCAACCGACGTCGACTCGGCCTGCGGCAAATCTTTAAGGGTGATTTCGTTATCGCGGCAAAGTACGACCGCGCGTTCGATGATGTTTTCAAGCTCGCGAACGTTGCCTTCCCACGGAGTGGCAATTAAACGTTCTATTGCGTCTTGGCTGAAGCTATGAATACTCAAACCGTTGAGCGAGTTGTATTTCTCGAGAAAGTATTGGGCCAAAATCGGGATGTCATCGGTGCGGTGACGCAGCGGCGGTATCACAATAGGGATAACACTTAGGCGATAATAAAGATCTTCGCGAAAGTGATTTTCGCGTATCGAAGCTTTTAAGTCTTTGTGAGTGGCCGCTATGATACGAGCCGAAAACGGCACGTCGACATTGCCGCCGACCGGGCGAATTTTTTTCTCTTGGATGGCGCGTAAAAGTTTACTTTGCAACAGTAAATCCATATCGCCAATCTCATCCAGAAAAAGTGTGCCGCCGTCGGCCTCTTCGAAGAGCCCGCGTTTTTTATGAATGGCGCCGGTAAATGAACCCTTCTCGTGACCAAAAAGTTCTGACTCAAGCAAAGTGTCTGGTATCGCCGTGACATTGATGGCAACAAAAGGCTTGCCGGCGCGCGGCCCGAGAGAGTGAATCGCTTTTGCAACCAATTCTTTGCCGGTGCCGCTCTCGCCCTGTATCAAAACATTCGAAGTTGAATTCGACACGCGTTGAATCAGATCAAAAACAGATTGCATGGCGGCGCTCTTGCCGATGATGCCGGCGAAGGCATGGCCATGTTGATATTCTTTGCGAAGAATTAAATTCTCTCGGTGCAATCGTCGATAATTAAGTGCGCGGTCAATCTGTACAGAGATCTCGGTGAGCTTAAAGGGTTTAACCAAATAATCGAAGGCGCCCTGTTGAATGGCGGTAATGGCGGACTCGATCGAGCCAAAGGCGGTAATCAAAATAATCGGGATGGTCGGGTAGAGCGTCTTACAGCGCTCGATAAACATCATGCCATCCATGCCAGGCATGCGAAGGTCGGTAATAATGAGGTCCACATTCTGTGGCTTCATCGCCCCCGTACTCAAATCGTCTAGAGCGCTCTGCGCAAGCCCATAGGTTTTGACCACGTGATTTTCTGAAACCAGAAAATCGCTCAGCATTGAACGCATTTCAGCGTCATCATCAATAACTATAATTTGTGACTTTGTTTTCATATAGTGCTATACCTTTACCGCGCCTCGCTAATTTGCGCAATATATGCCCGTAGACAACGTATAATTTCGGAGCCTTAGTGGATACGCAACTGCCCGTCGAAACCCAAATTGACATTGAGAATCTAATGTTCGCTATTAACGAGGCGGCGATTCTGGCGGTCACTGACTCGAAGGGCGTCATAACCTACGTTAACGATCGGTTTTGTAAGATTTCGGGTTATTCGAAAGCTGAGCTTATTGGCCAGACCCACCAAATAGTACGATCGGACCATCACCCTCGGCAATTCTTTCAAAACCTATGGCAAACAATTAGCGCCGGTAAGGTTTGGACCGGTCAAATTTGCAATCGGGCCAAAGCGGGCCAGCATTATTGGGTCGACACAGTGATTGTGCCGTTTCTTGATGCTCAAAAAAAGCCCTACCAGTATGTGGCGATTCGCTACGAAGTGACAGAGAAAAAAGAGGTTGAGCTTAAACTTCAAAGTCTGCTCGATTCAACTTTCGAAGGTCTGATGATTTACAATGTTGAGGGGCAAGTTATTGAGGCCAATCGCACAGCTCTCGATCTTTTAGGGCAGGCTCGCGAGCGAGTGATTGGTGCGTCTGTTGAAGAGCTCTTTACGGGCGCTTTGCAACCATTTGAAATAGGCCCCCGTAACATCATGTTATCTTTAGACGGGGGCACCAAATCGCAGCATTTTGATGTTTCAGTTAAGCCTTACATCCATTTGGGCTCTCGGGCCTTTCTTATTGGTCTCGTGGACGTCACGGAAAAGAGAAGTCTCGAGGCGCTTATTTTGCAACAAGATCGGCTGGCGACAGCCGGTTTCGTAGCCTCAAGTTTAGCTCACGAAATTGGCTCACCCATGGGGGTCGTTCGCGGTCGCGCCGAAATGGTGATGATGGCACTTGAAAGCGAAAAATCGCCGAGCCCGCAAATTAAAACCTCGATGGAAGTTATTGTTCAGCAAATTGACCGGATTACAAAATTAATTCAATCAATGCTAAATTTAACTCGAACCCAATCAAACGCCCAGATCTCGTTGGTTAGCATTGAGCCTTTGATTCGCGACGTCTTAGAGTTAATGGTTGTCGAGTTTAGCAAAAATCAAATTCAGGTCGAGTTAGATTTAGATTTGAGTGCAAAGGCGATGACGACCCCGCATGCTTTTTTTCAGGTCTTGCTGAATCTGGTCGTCAACAGCGTCCATTCTCTCTGCGAGAAAAAAGAAAAGAACCCCGCGTTTTCGGGCCAAATTTGGCTGACGGCAAAGACCCAAGCTGGGCAAACGCGACTGAGCGTACGCGACAATGGTGTCGGTATCGAGAAAGCCAATCAATCGAAACTTTTCGTACCATTTTTCACCACAAAGCCAGTCGGCAAAGGCACAGGCTTGGGCTTGGCAACCGCACTTAAAATAGTTCAGAGTTGGGGCGGGCGCATCACTGTTAAAAGTGAGCCGAGCGAATACGCTGAGTTCACTCTCGAGCTAAGGGCTAGTGCGCCGTGAGGCGCGTTTCGAGCAATGAGGTAAAGGCCCTCAATGCATCGACCCAGGTAAAAATCCCGACAAGTTTGTGATTATCAACAACGAGTACGCAGCCGTATTTGTGATTGGTCATTTCGGCGCAAACTTCTGAGATCGGCGCTTTCGGCGAGACCCGATACGCGTCTTTGCAATAGGCGTCTTCAATAGTCATGACGTTTGGGTCGACATCTTTGAAGCCCTCAACCACACGCAGATCACGGTCAGAAATAACCCCCACGAGTTGGCCGGCTTTTACAACCGGCAAATGACGAATGCGATATTCACGCATCATCCGATCGGCGCTAGCGAGTGTCTGCTCGGCCCCGATAGTGTGAGGCAACATTGTCATATATTTTTCAACCGCGGGTATGGCTCTCATTGTTGGCCCCTTTTCTATGATGTGATGGTAAAGCCGATCTATAAAATTGTTAAGCAAGACTTGTGCCTCATGAAACTATTCTTGATAGCAAAGAAAGTGAGTCAAGACGTCACATTTTCGCTGATCGCGCGCGTGACAATTTGTCTCAGTTTTAATCTGAAAAGTTTTCGAGCGCAGAAGTATTACCCAGTGTCAGCGGCAAGGGGTAATAATATTAGATAGAAACGTGAGGTGCGCGCAATGAGCCAACTACGCCGATTGTTTACCTGGGTTTTATCGCATCAGATTTTAAGTTCTATTGTCGCCGTCTCAATAATTGCGATCTGGTTGACAATTTCTTTTGTCAAATCGCGATCTGATGGCGAGCTGACAGCGCCAATCGAAAAAGGCAAAATCACCGAATCTGTCTATGGTATCGGCACCGTGATGGCCAATAAAATTTGGCGAGTAAACCCCGGGGTCGCCAATACCATCTCTCAAATCTGGGTTAAAGAAGGCGACGCAGTTGAAAAGGGCGCGAAACTTTTTTCAAATGAAGCGTCAATCTGGCGAGCGCCGTTTGCCGGTACAGTGACTTCTTTGCCGTACAAAGTGGGCGAAAATACTTTTACGCAAGTCGCGGTGCTGACTCTTGTCGATTTAGCAGACCGTTATTTGGTGGTTTCCGTCGAACAGCAGGCGGCCTTGCGGTTGAGGCGCGACCAAAAAGTAAAGATGAGTTTTGATACACTTCGCGAGAGCAGTTATGACGGTGTCGTTGTTGCCGTCTACTCGAACGAGACGAATTATTTAGCGCGCATTGATATTGGGGCATTGCCGCCAGCGATTTTGCCCGGGATGACCGCCGACGTGGCGATAAGTATTCGCGAACGAGACGGCGTGTTGTTGGTGCCGGCCTCGGCGATTGAGGGCGGCAAATACGTTTGGCGCAAGCGTGGTGGCAATTTACCGACGCGAATTGAAATCACTCGCGGCATTGTTGATAAAGAGTGGGCTGAAGTCGTTAGCGGCGATATTGCTGCGGGTGATCGACTGCTCATCCGTCAAGGGCGGCCATAATGATATTCTTGGCCATTCGTTATTTGCTCGAACGGCGCCGACAAACAATTCTTACGTTGCTCGGGGTATTTTTTGGCACTCTTGCTTACGTCGGAGTTTCGGGTTTTTTTCTTGGGTTTCGTGGTTATCTCATTGAGCAGCTCGTTAACAATACTCCGCAAATTCATATTCAAGCGCGGCAAGATTATTTGACAGAACATCAGTTGGATTCGGATTTTTACGAGAAAGTTTTTGCACATGTTTTTTGGCGAACCCCACCCGCTGGAGTATTGGGTTACATGGGTGTTCAGAACCCGCAAGAATGGTATGCACGACTCAGGGCTGACCCGCGGGTTGAAGCCTTTTCGCCTTCTATGACAGCCCCGGCCTTATTTACTCAATCGAAAATTTCAGTATCAGCGAGCTTGATTGGGTGTGACCCGTACCAACTCTCGCGCGTGACAAGTGTCGCGAGCTACATGACCGAGGGCCAATTTACTGATATCGCCGCGGGCGGCAATCGAGTCATTCTCGGCGACGAATTGATGAAAAGGCTTGGCGCTGCGATGGATCGGTTTGTGACTGTCACTGTCGGGGCTGGGGCCCCGGTGCCGTTTAAGGTTGTTGGGCGATTTTATACAGGCAGTCGAGGTGCCGATTTGATGGCCTACAGTGCAATCACCGATGTGCAGCGCCTCAACGGTACGCCCAATCGGGTGAATGAAATTGGCGTCAGGCTTAAAGATTATCATTTGTCGGCTGAAGTGGCGAGTGATTGGGCCGCTTTGATGCCCGAGCGAACTGAAAGTTGGGATCAGCAGAACCCAAATATTTTTTCAGTATTTCGAATTCAAGATTCGCTGCGGTTTTCGATGATTTTGACGGTTCTTATTGTGGCGGGCTTCGGCATTTATAATGTTTTGAATATGACCGTAAACCAAAAGCGGCAAGACATCGCGATACTACGCTCGATGGGCTATGACACTTTCGAAATCGTTATTTTGTTTTTTTCTCAAGGCATAATTTTAGGGGTAATCGGTGCCATTTGTGGTTTGATCGCGGGCTATTTTTTATGCCGATATCTACAGACGATACAGTTTATGGGCGGGCCTATGGGTGGGCGTCAGGGCTTTCTGCACATTTCTCTCGACCCCTATATCTACTTGCAGGCCGCAACGATGGCACTGCTCTCGGCGAGTATTGCTAGCATTTTGCCCGCGCGAGCGGCCGGTAAATTAACGCCTATCGATATTATACGGCAGGGGGGCTGAGCGATGGGGGTCGCGGCGAATCATGTATTTAAATCGTTTGGCACTCCGGCGACGAGAGTCTTGACCGATATTAACTTGAAGATTGAGGACGGTGAATTCGTTGCCTTAACAGGTCGATCGGGTTCAGGTAAAAGTACATTGCTCTATTTGCTGAGTAGTCTTGATAACCCATCTCAGGGTCAGGTGATTATTGGTGGGCAAGATGTTACCAAGATGACCTCTGAAGAGTTACACAATTTTAGAAATCAAAAGATGGGCTTTGTCTTTCAATTTCACTATCTCATTGCTGAGTTGACGACCATTGAAAATGTTTTGATGCCGGCAATGAAATTCGAACAGGCTGAAAAGTTTCGGGGTCGCGCCGAGTTTTTGCTTGAGCAGTGCGGCTTGAAAGAAAAGCTTGGTCGTCACCCGCGCCAACTTTCGGGCGGCGAGCAGCAGCGCGTTGCCATTGTGCGATCCTTAATAATGTCACCGAAGTATCTTTTCGCCGACGAACCGACTGGCAGCCTCGACACTCTAAATGGTGACCTAGTAATGAAAATGATACGCGATGCCAATAGAGAAAATAGGACCACTGTGGTTCTCGTTACCCATGACTCTGATTTTGCCGAACAGGCTGACCGTCAGATAAAGCTTGTCGATGGCGCGATTGTGATCGATTGAGCCTTCACAAAGCGTTGACATTAAAACTGGCCCAGCTATCGTAATGGCCAGAGTAAAACCAGCAAAAATTTAGTTTTAGGGAGGGGCAGTGCCCTCATTTCAACGCGGTCATCGAGCAAAAGCATTTAGTCTTCTGAGCATTTTTATTTTTGCAGCACTTGGCGCCCGCGCCGATGTCACGGAAGGTGTTCCGTTACGAGGCTTCGCTGATTTCAGTGTGATTCATGAGGCGGCTGATGATAGCGATTCTTTTCAGTTGCACGAAGTTGATTTTTTTGTCGCAAAGCAAATTGATGATACGGTGAGCTTTCTGATCGAGTTGTGCTTTCAACCATCGTTCGATGGGGTTGGCGCTGATCTTGAGCGTACATATGTTCAATACCGGGTGAATAGCAATTGGCTCAAAATTTCTGGCGGCCGTTTTCACACCTCTCTTGGGTATTGGAATGACACTTTTCACCACGGTGGCTATTTGCAAACCGCCGCGACTCGCCCCGTGATGGAGCGATTTGAAGACGCGGGCGGCCTATTGCCCACTCACACGACCGGGGTTGAGCTTCGAGGCAATGGGCCGATGAGCAACGGCATTTTTGGTTATATAGTAAGTGTCGGTAACGGTCGGGGGCCTGTAAAAGACCCGCCGGCGTTTTATTACGACTATAATAAATCAAAATCACTGGCCGCTTTGGCCTACTATGAGTTTAACAATGGGCTGCGCACAGGCGTTAACTATTATCACAGTGATTTGCCAGGTGGCGGTTCGCGCGGACCTGACGGTATTCCGAGTGCGACGATTGTGGGGCCGGCCGGCGGCGAATCTATCTACGGCGCGCACGCAGTTTATCAAACGGCAGCGATCGAGTGGTTAACTGAATACCAACATATGGAGCACACTTATAAAAACAATGCGCAGCTGTCATTGATGAGCGTGGGCAGTAGCACTGCGACTGTTGTTGGCCCCGCACAATCAACGCACATCGATTTATTGTACAGTCAGTTGGGTTATCATTTGGGGCAGTATACTCCGTATATGCGGTTTGAATTAAATGAAACAGACAATGTTGACGCCTATCTCAATGCGCCAACGGCAGACGGCGAAATACCGGGTCTATTGGGTACGACCCGCTATTACGTGGCCGGGATGCGATACGAATTAAGCCCGGCGAGCGCACTGAAGTTCGAGGCCACCTATGTCGATTCGCGCGCGTCGATTCTTGAGCAGCTTAAAATTGCGGGCGCCGACCCAGCGAGACATAGCGATTGGTCGACGAATTTAAATTGGTCATACGGTTGGTAAGAGAGTCGATGAAGCGATTTCGTTTTATAGTTTTCTGTTTAATTTTTGGGCTCGCGAGCGCGAGCAGTTTTGCCGCTGATTTTGTGGTGGTCGCCAACCCTAAGGTCGCTGAAGATTCAGTTTCAAAGAGCGAGCTGAAACATATCTATATGATCAATCAAACGAATTGGAAGAACGGTGAGAAAATCACAATTGTCGTGCTAAGCCCCGAGGGGGCAGGCGCCGATGATTTAACTAGAGAGTACATGTCGATGTCCGCGATTCAGGCTAAGAAATATTGGTTGATTAAAGTTTTTAATGGAGTGTTGCCTTCGCTACCGATCGTGGTCGACACGGCCGACGAAGCCATTGAGAAAGTTTTGGCTACCAAGGGCGCAATTGCGATTGTGCCTAAAGCAACAAAAGTCGGCAAAGCGAAAGTTCTGAGCGAAACGCCCTAAAATAGTCGGCTGAGGTCGGCATCAAACCCCTTGAGGGTTGCGCGCACCTGGCCGTCTTTGCCAACGACGAAAACCTTGCGGTCATGCCAGATATGTTCATCAGAAGTGTTAAAACCGAAATTAAGTAATTGTGCCAATTTTTTGGTTTCGTCTAAATTGCCGCGAAGAAAATGCCAGCGGCTCGAGGTGATTTTATGGTCTTTCTTAAAGATCGCAAGCCGGGCCGGGGAGTCATTCTCTGGGTCGATAGAGATAAATAGAATCTCACCCTTTACGGATTTTTGATCCATAATTTTTTGAATTTTCGAAAGCTGCCGCATGACTTGCGGGCAGGTGATTCGACAAGTTGTGAAGGCAAATGCGACGACGACGTCTTCATTTTGCCACTGGCTCAATTTAATTTTTGCACTTTCTTCATTTTCGAAGACATAGGGCTTTTCAAAAAAATTGGTTGAGTCGCCGGCCCAACTCGGGGTCAGCGCCGCGAAGGTGCTAACTGCTAAAAAAATGCCGAAAAGCACAGGGCGCAAGTTCGAAGTGTTCATAAGGCTACACCCCAAGGGCTTTTAATAAATCATTAATAGTGGCTTGGGTATTTTGGTCACCGTAGTCGAGTGTCGCTCTTACGCTCGAATCGAATTGCTGAGAGGCCCAACGCAAACGATCAAGAAATGTTTTCGAGAGCACTTTCTTAAGATCAAGTTCTTTGCTGTCGCGAATGTGATCAATCATCGATTGCAGCATTTCGGTGGCATCGAGCAAAAGGGCGACCATGACTGTGTGTAAATTTCTATTATCGGCAATCTGTGAGGCTTTGTACGAAACGGCTTTGCACAGTTCGCCATAGCTACCAATCGAATCCATCACGACTTTGAGCTCGGGTACGGCTTCGGCCAGAGTTTTGGCTGTGCCCATGATTCGGTCAACAATATTGCCGTACTCTTCAAGCCTTTTGTACTGTGAATAGTCCGATTCGATGGCCTCTAGGATTTCTAGAAGTTGACCAACCAAAGTTTTAGATTCAGATTGAAAATCAATGAGAAATTCGTCCAACGTGACCTCTTTATTTGTAGAGCTCGAAATAGCTTACAAGCCAAGGTAAGATCTGACAATGGGCTTTGCACCGATTCGAATCAGCGTATTACGTGGAGATCAAAAGATTGGCTTTGATTGCTATATTGAGGTTGCCGGCAAGCAATTGCTCTACCTTCGTAAGGGCGACAGTTTTGAGGGGGCGCGTTTAGCGAAACTCAAAGAGAAGAAAGTTAAAAAAATGCTAATACGCGAAGAAGACGAGCAGCTCTATCGCGATTATATGGCTCGCAATATCGATATGGCCTATGACAAGAACTCGAGCCAGTCGCTTGAGAACCGCGCTAACATCGTGCAGGGGCTGCAGCAATCCAACACTGAAGCGGTTTTTGAGAACCCCGCTGACGAAGTCGCTTATGCCGCGGCCAAAGAAGGCTCGCAACGGTTTACCGATTTTCTTATGGCCGAAGATAAAGCCATTAAGAATCTGTTGGCGCTCGAAAATGCGGATCAAAGCCTCTCGCATCACGGGGTCACGGTGGCAAGTTTAGCTGTGAGAATCGCTAAAGAAACGGGCTACGACTCGCCAAAGAATCTGCCGTTGCTTGCGATGGGCGGCTTGATTCATGATTTGGGGCATTATATTTCGGGCCAAAATATTACTCGGCCGATAAAAGATTTTAGCCCGCAAGAGTTAGAGCTTTACAAGCAGCACCCCGCCGAAGGGGCCAAGAAATTTAAAGACTTAAAGCATATGGATCAACACGTTGTGCAGATTATTTTAGAGCACGAAGAAAATATTAACGGCAGCGGCTTTCCGGATAAAAAGGTCGAGGCTAAATTAAATCCACTTTCGGTTTATGTGGGCTCAGCCAATTTGTTCGATCGCCTGGTCACGTTTGAGCGCGTGCCGCGAGCCGATGTCGTGAAGCGCCTGTTCTCAAGCGAATACCTCGGCCGCTACCCCCTGAGCCATTTTAACGCCATTAAGACGATATTGCAGGGCAACTGATATTAGGAAGAGCAACTGATATTAGGAAGAGCAACTGATATTGGGCTGTGCACTAAAGCGTGATCGTTTCGCCGAGTTTAGGCACCACGACGTTAGGCCAGTGCAGTTCATTTTCGATTCGTGCCTTGAGTGCCGTAATCGAGGGTGGTTCGCCGTGATCAACCAATGTCATTTTTGGTGCGGTCTTTATGGTTGAGCACCAGCGAATCAGCTCGTCGCTATCGGCGTGGGCCGAGAGGCCGTCGAGTGCAAAGATCTCGGCTTCAACAGTGATTTCTTGGTGGTGAATTCTAATTGAAAGGAGGCCGCCTCTAAGAAGGCGACCCTTTGTCCCGGCCGATTGGTAGCCAACAAAGAGCACCCCGCTTTTTGGGTCCGGCAGTTTGGCGCTCAGGTGGTGAAGAACGCGGCCGCCTTGTAGCATGCCTGAGGCTGAAATAACAATTTTGGGTTCAGTTGACATGCAAAGTAGCATTGACTCGTCAGGGGTCAATATCGGTTTTTGCACCGACTCTGAGAGTGAATCTCGAATGTAGTCATGGCCAAGGCCGTCTTTAACTTCGTCGAGATTTTTTAGATAAACTTCACTCACTCGATGGGCCATTGGGCTGTCGAGGTAGAGCGGAACGTGGCCGATCTTTTTCTCACGCTGCAGTTTAGCAATAAGATATACTAAGTCTTGAGTTCGCCCGACAGCAAACGAAGGTATAATTAAGGTGCCGCCGCGCCCGATCACTTTGTTTATTATTTCGGCGAATGCGACGTCGATGCTTTCGCGATTAATATTTCGATCACCATAAGTTGATTCGACAACTAAATAATCGGTTTCAGTTACAGCGACGGGCTCGCGCAAAAGAAGTGGTGAAGGGCCGCCAATATCACCAGAGAAGGTCAGTGTTTGTGGTTGGCCCCCATCTTTAAAGCCCAACTGGGCGTAGCCTGAGCCAAGAATATGGCCGGATCGAATAAAGCGAAAGCTGACATCGGGCGAAAGCTGAGCCCAGTGATCCCAGTCGACACCGCGAATCTGCTCGATACATTTGAGCGCATCGCCCTCGTCAAAAAGCGGCAGCGCTGGGTCGTAATGAGAGTGTTTCACTCGGTTGGCGAAGCGCGCGTCTTCTTCTTGAAGTTTTGCCGCATCAAGCAACATGATGGGTAAAAGATCAGCTGATGCGCGAGAGCAATAGATGGGCTTGCGAAAGCCTTGCCTAAAGAGTCGCGGTAAATAACCGCAATGATCGATGTGAACGTGAGTGAGTATTACACAATCGGCAGTCATGAGCGCGGGCTGATCGCTCCAGTTCATATCGCGCTGAGGGCGAGGGCCCTGAAACAAGCCGCAATCCACCAAGCCTCGAAAGTGATTGTGCTCGAATAAGATGCGGCTGCCGGTCACCGTTTCGGCGGCCCCCCAAAATGTCAGTTTCATTAGGAGGCCTCGATGTTAGTGAAACAAATTGAATTCGTGAAAATACTTTCGAGCCATGTTTTGAATTTCACCGTCGCTCGCTTTGCCCATGGTCTCAACACCGATAATTTTTTTGGCAAGACCTTTTGCGTGGTGAGTCTCGAGGTACTTTTTAAATTCAGTTTTGGCCAGCCCGGGGCCCACGAGAAGAATATGGCTAGCATCCGCAATTGATTTCTCAATATCGGCCCAGAACTTTTTTAGATTCTCGTCTTTTTCACCCTCTTGATTGCTGGTGTGATGGTTTTTATGGTGCTTATTCTTGAGGTGAAGAACCTCTTGTTTGCCGGGGCTGTATTTAAAGAGTGTACCGTGCTCGTGATCCATCCAAAGTAAATAGTGTGCCATAAATCCTCCTATTTAAAACCCAATGTTAATTACTGGTGAAACTGAAATCAAGCCCGTATGGTTAAAATTCACAAGGCCAATTTGTATTCCGTGCAGAGAATTCGCCATGTTCACAATGCCGATTTGTAAACCTCGAACGGTTTGGGCTTTGTTGTAAAGGCCGACTTGAAAGCCGTTGATATCGGTGTGTTCACAAAAATTGACGGCGGCCAATTGCAGCCCGTAGACCGAAGCTTCGGCCGTATTGATGTTGGCACCAAGAGCGGCCTGTAATCCGATCACATTTGTTTTATTCGTGTTGTAGTTAGTAAGACCCGCGAGCTGAAGCCCCAGAACTGTTGTAGTGCCGTGGGTGATGTTCGCAAGGCCTGAAACCGCAATACCGGCAAAATCTTGGTCGGTGACGTTGCCTATCACGCCGAGATCAAGCCCGTATATATTGCGTTGATGGCCCCAGAGCAAACTGAGGCGAGCGCCAGTCACCGCAAAATCTTCTGCCGGAAACTGCACTGGTGGCACCAAGCTGACCACCACAGGGGTCACAGCAGCTTGTGCGGCGGGGGTATTGAGAAAAAGGTCGATGAAAAATAAGGTCGCTAGCAAAATGAGTATGAGCATGAGTCGTTTCGGCGACAGAATTGCTAAATTAAGTGCGGCTTTTACGGCCATTATCCCCCCTCGTAAATTTACCTAAATTGTGTTTTTATATTCGAGGGGCGTCAATCTCTAATCACGGCTTGCCTTTAGTGTTTAAGCGGCTGATATAATTAACCTTTGATGGTTAAAGCATCTGTTTTGAGATGCCTTTAATGACGAAGCGCATATTATCTGTCATCGGGCTCGGCTATATGGCTTGCCCCATTTGATAGGGGCAAAGATTGGCGACCGCAAACAAATCTAAAATTTGGCTAGTGACCGGTGGCGCCGGGTTTATTGGCTCGCATATCGTCGAAGAGCTTTTGAAAAGTGATCACAAAGTTATAACACTCGACAATTATTCAACTGGGCCAAAAAGCAATTTGCTTGAAGTGCAGAGGCTCGTTGGCGATGACCGCGCTGCGAATTTGCAGATGATAGAGGGCGATATTCGCGATACGGGGGTTTGTGAGCAAGCCTGCTTAGGCGTGGATTATGTTTTACATTTGGCGGCGCAGGGCAGTGTGCCGCTTTCGATTGAAGAGCCGCTGTCGTCGCTCGAAATCAATGCGCAAGGTTTTAACATTGTGATTGAGGCGGCCCGTAAAGCTCAAGTCAAGCGAGTGGTGTACTCATCATCGAGCGCGGTTTATGGTGACGACCCAACGTTGCCGAAAAAAGAAGAGACTGTTGGCCATGTTTTGTCACCCTATGCTGCTGGCAAAAAGATGAACGAACTGACGGCCGAGGTTTATCACCGTTGCTATGGGTCGGCACCTTCGAACTTTTCTGTGGTGGGGTTGCGCTATTTTAATGTTTTTGGCCCGCGACAAAGCCCAAACGGTGCCTATGCGGCCGTGATCCCGCAATGGATTTTAAGGTTGGCGTCGGGGCAAAAGGCTGTGGTTTATGGCGACGGTTCAGCGACGCGTGATTTTTGTGCAGTGGCCAATGTTGTGGATGCTAATTTGTTGGCGGCGACGGCTGAGCACACACGTGTATCGGGCAAAGTTTATAATATTGCAATGGGCACACGGATGTCTCTTGTCGAGTTGCACAGCAAGATTGTGGGCGAACTCGAAGCGGCGGGCAAAACCGTAAAAGACCGCGCGCTTGAGTTTGCGCCATTTCGAAAAGGCGATATTTTGCATTCTCATGCTGATATTTCGAGAGCAAAGGTCGATTTGAAATTTGCTCCCAAAGTGAGCATTGATGACGGTTTGCGCACGACAGTTAGATCGTTTTTGAAGTAATTTACAGCGAGAGGTTTCTGAGATGACAAGGGCAACTTACGGCTTGTGGTTTTTTGTATTGACGCTTGGCATTTCAAATTTGGCGCTGGCGGCGAGGCAGATGCCTCTTTGTCAGCGACTCGACAATGATATTTCAGCCAGTGGCCCAACGACTCAGAAATTTAAAAATGTTCTGCGCGATCAGTGGGAGTACGAAATGCACGAGTCGCCGGAGTCGGCGACTCACATTGGCTACCCCGGCCTCAATGATCGTTGGTCTGATCTTTCTCTGTCGGCGATCGAACGACGCCGCTTTGATACAAAATGCCAGATCGTCAGTTTAAAAAAACTAAATCGAAACGAACTCGCGGGCGAAGATCGCATCACTTATGATCTCGTATTGCGAAATCTCGCGATGGACGATGAGGGCAGTCAATTCGGCGGAGAGTTTCTCGTGCTCAGTCACATCTCGGGTATTCATATCGATTTGCCTGGCTTGCTTGATCGAATGCCTAAGGGTAACAAAAGAGATTTTGAGAACATTTTAGCGCGTCTCGAAAAGGTGCCAAGTTTGATCGCCCAAACCCAAGTGCTTCTCGGTGAGGGGTTAAAGCGCAAGGTCACTCCGGTCAAAATGTTTTTAGAGCGTGTGCCAGGGCAATTCGATCGCGTGCTGACACTGAAAGTCGAAGAGAGCCCACTCTACAGCCCGTTTGTCGATATTGGTGGCGAAATTTCTGACGAAGACAAAGCGATTCTGCGCCGCCACGCACACGAGGTTATCGAAGGCACCGTTTACCCCGCGTTGAAGGGCCTAAGAAAATATTTAGTTGAGACTTATATACCAGGTGCTCGCGAGGCGATCAGTTTTTCGACCCTGCCGAACGGTCAGGCCTGGTACAACTATTTGGTGCGTTTTCACACCACCACCAAAAAAACAGCTCAAGAATTACACGATTTAGGTCGGCAAGAGGTGACGCGAATTTCTGCCGAAATGCAGAAGATAAAAGAGCAAGTTAAATTTACCGGCACGCGAGCTGAGTTTAATCAGTACTTGTTAAAGGAAGATAAATTTTTCTTTAAAACCGAAGAGGATTTACTGACGGCCTATCGCAGCTTTGGCAAAGAAGTTGACGCTGAGTTGCCGCGATTTTTCGGTGTCTTGCCGCGCTTGCCCTATGGGGTGCATGCGATGCCGGCTTACAAAGCGAACGAATCACCCGCGGCCTATTATATTGGCGGCAGTCTGGCCGCTGGGCGAGCTGCGTTTTTTGAGGCCAACACTTCGAATTTGCGTTCGCGCCCGAAGTGGGCGGTTCAGGCGTTGACTTTGCATGAAGCCGTGCCCGGTCATCACTTGCAAATTTCGCTCGCCCAAGAAATCGAGGGCTTGCCAGAGGTTCGCCGTTTTGGTGGGTACACAGCTTTTGTTGAGGGCTGGGGGCTTTACGCTGAGAGCCTCGGTGCTGAGATGGGTTTTTACAAAGACCCGTATTCGATGTACGGCCGCTATAGTATGGAGATCTGGCGCGCCGTGCGCTTAGTCGTTGATACGGGCATTCATGCTCTCGGGTGGTCGCGCGAAAAGGCCATCAATTATTTTTTAGAAAACGTCGTGCAGACTCGCAAAGAGGCCGAGGTCGAAGTCGATCGCTACATCACTTGGCCTGGTCAGGCCCTTGCTTACAAAGTGGGGCAGCTTAAGTTTCAAGAATTGCGAGAGAAATCTCGCGCTCAACTTGGTGAAAAATTTGATGTGCGCAAATTTCATGATGAAGTGCTGAAGCACGGCGCCCTACCACTGGATGTTCTCGAAAAGATCTTCTGAGCCGCACGCGTTATGTTTAGCTACGGCCACTTTCGCTCTAAATAGATTTCAGCTAAGATCCTTTTATTAAATTATATCCTATATAACGGGAGGGTTATTTATGAAATCTATGTTCGCTTTGGTGGCCTACACAACGGCCTCGATTGCATTCGCGTCGCTGGCAATTGCAGCACCGGCACGAGCTTCACTTGGGCCTTTACCGGCACAGCCTGTTGCTGCTGATCACCCGGGGAGTGCAACCTACGGTTATCAATTACAGCATGAATCATTTGAGTCGAACGGCCGTTCGATTGAATTGTTTGCTCCTCAAGGGGCGCATAATGTTCCGTTAGTGGTGTTTGGTCACGGTCAGGCGACCCCTGTTGATGGCTACGTTGAGACGCTTGAGCATCTTGCCAAAAAAGGCGTCGCTGTTGCGTTCGTTGAATATGACAATGGTTTCTTTGATCAAGATTGGGGCCGAATGGCTCACGATTATATGAAGTTGGCCGTCGCCGCAGCAAAACACACTTCGAATCTTGTCGACTTAAAAAAAGTTATTTTTGCGGGCCATTCAAAAGGTGCTTACATCGCCGGTATGGCGGCCGGGCTCGAGACCGAGGCTCGTGAAATTGAACCGGCGGCAGTGATATTGTTTGCTCCGGCTGGTTATGACGAAGAATATTTGCGTCGAGTGAACCCCGCAACACCGGTGACGCTGGTTTGGGGCGACCAAGACGGTGTCATCAAGCAAGATAAAGTGCGCGCGATTTATGATTTGCTGACTGTGCAGAAGAAACAATTTATTAAGGCAGCAAGCTACTCAGGCTTCGAGGGTGAGGCTAAAGCTGATCACTTCTTTATTTTGTCACATTCATTTTTCTTTGGTGGCCACGAAGGCGTGACCCCGCTGCATTATTTTGGTGCATGGAAGTGGATTCTCGGCGCGGCTTACGACCTAAACGAAGGCGCCCACGTCTCGAATTCGTTTATATACGGTGAGGATGCCGCCTCGACAGGTGCGGATAGCCTCAAGCATAGTATCTTGCGAAATTATTAGAATATAAATTGTCAAAAAAAAGGCCCGCTGATTTCAGCGAGCCTTTTTCAGAGCCCTTATTTAACGGACTTAATTAAATTGTAAGAATCGATGAGACCGTATCCAAAAGTCGCATTTGGTATGGCCGAGCCAGCGAAGGCGCCGCAAGTTTGATCGCTGGTGCGTGCCGTTGCTGATGCATGAATCAACTCAACAGTTTTCTGAATCTGACCTTTGAGCTCAGGGTGCGCCGACCACAAAAGCGCAACAACGCCAGCCGTATGTGGGCTTGCCATCGATGTGCCGCTCATTTCTTCATAGCGCGAATTCTCCGCGCCGTTGCTGCCGCTGTTAATTGACGAGCGAACAAGGTTGCCAGGTGCGACGATGTCGGGGCCGACGCCACCATTGTAGCTTGAGGGGCCTCGGCTTGAGAAATAAGCAATGTCGTTGCCGTAATGATCATAGGCGCCAGCCGTCAAAACTTCGCCGTAATATGAACCTGGGGGGCTAAACGCCGTATTGCAACCGGGGCCGTCATTGCCGAGTGCAACCACAACCATAATCCCGGCGGCTTTTACTGCGCGCACCACTTCGACAAACTCGTTGCCTTGACAGCCTTCTTCAGTCGGGCAGCCCCAAGAGTTATTGATAATATTGGGGGCCATCTCAGGGCGGCCTTGTTTACGAGAGTCGCCACCAACGGGGTAGGGCGCCAAAAAGAATTCAAAGCACTCAGTGTAAGAAGCCACGGTGCCGACACCTTCGTTCATATTGCGGCAGCCCATCCATTTTGCTTCAGGCGCAACTCCAATATGATTAGTGCCACCATCATCACCGACCATCGAGCCCATAGTATGAGTGCCATGGTCGTGATCATCGCACGGCTCAGTCATGTTGGCCGGGCAAAGAGTTTGCGTCGTTTGGTGAATGCTGTCGTGCCAATTGTAATCATGGCTAGCCGATTCGATGCCCTTGGCATCTACAGTCAGGCCGCGATACTGATGGTGAAGCGCTGTGTGCTTCCAGTTGTAACCCGTGTCTTGGCCGGCGATCACAACGCCTTTGCCTTTTACATTCAACTCGTTCCATACACGATCGGCGTGAATATCAATGATGTTACTCGGGATATCACCCGGCGAATCTTTGATTTTAAGATGCGGCGGCACTTTTGGCAGTTGCAAACGAGATTGCACATTGAACTTTAGCCGAGCCACTTCGGGGCGAGAGGCAAGTTCATTTAGCAACTGGGCGTTTGCGTTGCGCACAAGCACGGCATTGGTGATGTAAAATGCTTGATAGTCGGCTTTCTTTTGATCAAGAAATTGCACAAGGCCTGCTTGCGTGCGATCGGCCGTGTCGCGCAGTTTTTCGTATACGAAGCGCACGCGTTCGTTGCGATCGGCAATATTTTCAGCGCCAGTGAGGTCGGCATGGCCACTCACCTGAACGATCACGTCAACCGCCGACTGCGAAGCCAGCCGTTGCGCAAGGTAAGAATCAATTTTGTTACTAAAATGGGCGCTCGCTTTCGGTGATGCGATGATAAAAGTCAACGCGGCGACGCCAGCAACACACAGGGCAATCATCGTTTTGAGACGTGCACTAAGGCCCTCAATGGCAAATGCTTTGTTAATCATTAAACCCCTCCATATAAATTATGATAGTAGCGTCATAAGAACAGAGGGGTTCGTCAAGGCTATTTAGTCGAGGGCTTTTTCGGGGCGCTCAAAGCGTCCAAATAAACTATAGGCGCAGGGGACGATGAACAAAGTTAAGAATGTTGACGCGATTACTCCGCCGATAATGGCAATCGCCATCGGTATGCTGGTTTCACTGCCGGGCCCGAGAGAAAGCGCCTCAGGTAACGCTCCTGCTACAACGGCGAGAGACGTCATCAAAATGGGGCGCAGGCGCACCGGGCAGGCCTTGATAAGTGCGGCGCGAATATCAAGGCCGTCTTCGCGCCGAACTTGATTGGTAAAATCGACGAGCAGTATTGAATTCTTTTTCACGATACCCATCAGCAAAATCAAACCAATTTGACTGTAGAGATTAAAACTTTGGTGAAAGAGAAAAAGCGCAATAAAAGCACCCGAAACGCTAAAGGGTAGGGCTAACAATACCGTCACTGGATGAATAAAACTGTTAAATTGAGAAGCCAGCACCATATATGAAACAAGAATGCCGAACAGAAGTGCAAATAACAGACTCTTGCTTGAGTCTTGAAAGCTTTTCGAACTGCCGGTCATTTTAAGAGCATAGCCTTGCGGCAATATTGAGCGCGCCGTTTTCTCGGTAAATTTCATGGCGTCTTGCTGAGAAACCCCAGGGGCCGGGTTGGCATAAACGGTGATGGCGCGCGAGCGATTGAGGCGAGAGATTAACATAAGGCTTGGCCCAACTTCGATGTCCACCAGATCGGTCAGTGGTATCACTTCACCGCGATTGTTACGAAATTTTATCAACTTAAGGTCGGGCACTTTGTCACGCTCGTCGGCGACTAGGCGAAGTTCAATTTGATAGCGATGATTGTCTTTTGGGTACATGGTTTTGCCGTTGAGAATTGCGCCACCGACTAGAGCATTGATAACTCCGGTCACTGTGTTAAGCGAAACCCCTTCGTGTGCGAGCTTATATCGATTCGGAGTGATCTTAACTTCAGGCATGGTGGCTTGGATGTCAGTGTTAACGTCGACGACGTATTTGCTCTGGCGAAGATTATCGATAACGGTGTTGGTGAGGCCAGTCAGTTTCTGCCAATCTGGGCCTTGCACGATAAATTCAACCGGAAAGCCGCGGCCCGAAGCAAAGCCTCGAAGCGATAAATCCTGAACATTGACTTCGATGCCCTTTGATTGCTTTTTTAACTGCCCACGTAATTTTTTGATCACTTCGGCTTGTGTCATTTGACGTTTGTTGGGTTCGACAAGAGTGACAAAGGCCATACCTTGATTGACCGAGTCGCCACCGAAGCCGCCAACCGCACTGAAAATACCTTCAACCTCGGGCTGTTTTAAAATAAATTCTTCGATCTCGCCAATTTTTTCATTGGTGACCGGCAGCGCGGTGCCCACTGGTAATTTAAATCGAAGCATAAACATCGATTGATCTTGGGGCGGCATCATTTCTGAAGGCACAAGTTTCAGAATAGAAAAGCTACCGACGAAAAGCAAAAGAGCCACAGTCACAGTTTTTATTCTATGGTTAAGCAAAAATTCGAGAAGTCGGCTGTAGAGTCTGGCCAGTCGCTCAAATGCGGCCGACACTCGACCCGCGAACCCCGTTGGGTTGTGATCGACGTTCAAATAGCGTGAACAGCGCATGGGGGTCAAAGTGAGTGCCTCAAGAAGCGAAAGCAACACAGCCACCGTGACGGTGATGCCAAACTGCAAAAGGTATTTGCCAATGACCCCTTGCATGAAAACAACGGGTAAGAAAATGGCGACGACTGCAATAGTGGCCGCGAGGGCAGCAAAAGTGATTTCGTTGGCGCCGTTGAGGGCGGCTTCGCGTTTACCCTGGCCCATTTCTCGATGGCGAACAATATTTTCAAGCATCATAATGGCATCGTCGACGACGATACCGATGGCGAGGCTCAGGCCAAGCAAGGTAAATGTGTTAAGCGTAAAGTGTAGAAAATAGATGGCAGTAAAGGCTCCAACTATCGACGTTGGGATAGCCATCAAGACATTTATCGTTGAGGTCCATGAACCAAGAAAAAGATAACAGACGAGCGAGGTCAGTAGGGCCGATAAAAACAAAGTAAAGAGCAATTGGTCGACCGACTGTTTCACAAAGCGCGTATTGTCGGTTCGAGTGTCGAGATGATATTTGCTCGGTAGAGTCGGTAATATTTCGGCAAGTTTTGCTCGGACTAGTTTGCCGACCTCAACCATATTTGAGCCATGTTGTTTAAGAATGCCGAGACCAACGGTTCGCTTCTTGTTAAACCTAGCAATACGCCGAACGTCGGCGAGGCCTTCTTCAACTTTGCCGATTTCAGAAAGGCGGGTGAGGCGATAGTTGGCGCCGAGGCCGCCGCGGCTATTGATTGTGATATTGCCAAATTCTTCGGCGCTGGTCGCCTCGCCCATCATGCGCACATTGTGTTCGTGAGTTGAGTTTTTAAGAATGCCAACGGGGTTTTCGACGTGACCGTCGTAAATCGCTTGCAGCAAATCGTCAGAGGTTAAATTCAAGCGATCCATTTTGTGAACATCCGCCCAAATTCGAAGCGACGGGTCGACATAACCGCCCAGGGCGATGTTGGCGACACCCGGGATGGTCGCAAACTGATCAAACAGAACGTTTCGAGCATAGATCATAAGATCAATCGGCTTCTCGTCAGGGTCATTGCTCGTTAGCGCCATCCAAATAAAAGGGCTGTCTTCGGGGTTTTGTTTTCGAACGGTTGGGGGCACCAGATTGACTGGCAAAATATTGCGTGTTTGATTTATCTTATTTTGAACCTCTTGCAGCGCTTCGTCGATATCGCGATCGAGGCCAAGTTCGATGCTGATTGAGCCCGAAGATTGTTGCGCCGTCGAATTGACGTTTTGAATGCCGTCAATTTCCATGATCGCATCTTCTAGTGGGTCGATGACCTGAGACTCGACAACTTCAGGGGCGGCACCCGGTAGGCTTAGCGAGACACTGACCACTGGCATATCGACGTCGGGCAATTGACTGATGCCGAGTCTCATAAATGAAATCGCACCAAACAATATAATAGCCGCCATGAGCATCCAGGCAAAAACGGGTCGGCGAATTGATATTTCGGTGATTTGACTCACGCCTTGACCCCTGCGATCTTGATCGCGTGCGGGCTCGGCGCGTCTTCGACCTCTGGTTTTTCAAATCGTGAAGCAAGACTGTAAAAACAGGGTACGACATAAAGAGTGAGAAGTGTCGAGAGTGTGACGCCGCCAATAATCGATATCGCCATCGGGATTCTTGTCTCTGAACCGGGGCCGAGAGCGAGAGCAGAAGGTATCGCACCGGCCACTGTTGCTACTGACGTCATAAGAATTGGGCGCAGTCGAATCGGGCAAGCTTCGAGCAGGGCCGCTTGAACGTTTAGGCCCTCGGCGCGGCGCTGATTTGTGAAATCGACCAGTAGAATCGAATTCTTCTTCACGATACCCATTAGAAGCACAAGGCCGATGAGGCTGAAAAGACTCAACGATTGGTGCGCCATCCACAGTGCGAGCAAAGCGCCCGACAAACTAAAGGGCAGTGCCATTAGAACTGTAACGGGGTGAATGAAGCTATTGAATTGTGAGGCCAAAATCATATAGGCAATCGCAATCCCCAGCAGCATCGCAAAGATTAAGCCGTCAAAGGCCTCGCGAAACGCGTTGCCGCTGCCCTGAATTCTCACAAAATAGCCGGCCGGCAAGACTTCTTTGCCGATCTGCTCAACCTTATCGAGCGCCGTTTGTTGAGATTTATCAAAAGCCACATTTGCAAACATCGGCACGGCTCGTCGGCGCGCAAAACGAGTGATGACCTCAGGGGCATTAACGCTATTGACGTTCACGACACTTTTGAGTGGAGTCATCTCGCCGCGGTTATTTCGAACTTTCACTTTTTCGAGATCAGCTTCTGAGGAGTGCTGATCGGGCTCAGACCGCACTCGAATGTAATAGCGGTGGCCATCTTTCGGATACTGGGTATTGGCATTGAACATTTGGCCGCCAATCAAAGTGTAGATCTCTTGGCCGATAGAACTAATCGCCACTCCTTCACTCGCGGTTTTGGCTCGGTCGGGTACAATTTGTAGCTCTTGCATGCCATCTTGATAGTCGCTGTTAATGTCATCAACCAAGCCCGTGGCTCGCAAGCGCTTCGCAATTTCGTCTGAATATTCTCGCAATTTGGCCCAGTCGGGGCCTTCGACAGTGAATTCAATCGGAAAACCGCGTGAAGCGCTGAAGCCAGTCAACGATAAATCTTGGCCAAACACCTCAGCATTCGGAAGAATTTTTTTAATATCGAGGCGAGAGCGTTCCATCACTTCGCGTTGGCTAAGTTTTCGGTGCCGGGCTTCGGTCAAGATAACATAGATGGTGCCGGCATTGACGACGTTATTGTGTACGTAATTGCCAACCGTCGAGTAAACGTCTTGCACTTCAGGTTTAGATTTTAAATAGGTCTCGACTTTTTTAAAAGCCTCGTCGGTGGCGACGATTGAGGTGCCGACGGGTGTCTTGATATTGAGCAAGAACATCGATTGATCTTGCGGTGGTATCAACTCTTTATTGAGCGTAGTTACAAACATCAACGAAGCCGCGAATACCAGAACCGAGATCCCCACAATTTTACCACGGTGATTAAGGGCCCACTCGAGAGATGCGCGATAGCGGGTTGAAAGATCACCCATCAACCGATCCATAAAAAGAATAAGCCTGGTAGGGTTGGTGTGTGCCGAATGTAAAAAGCGTGCGGTGCGCATGGGTGTCAGGGTCAGGGCCTCGAGCAATGAGAGAAACACCGCGACCGTCACGGTAATACCGTATTGATAGAAAAACGCGCCGACCACGCCTTTCATAAATATCACCGGTATAAATATCGCGGCGATGGCCAGGGTCGTGGCCAAAGCTGCAAAAGTGATTTCGTTAGAGCCGTCTATCGAGGCCTGGCGCCGCGACTTGCCCATCTCGTGATGGCGAACAATGTTCTCAAGCATCATAATCGCATCATCGACGACAATACCGATGGCGAGACTTAAACCCAAAAGAGTAAACGTGTTGAGTGTGAAGCCCATAAAGTAAAGCGCCGTGAAAGCCCCGACAATTGAGGTGGGTATAGCCATCAAAACATTAATCGTTGATGACCATGAGCCTAGAAACAAATAACAAACGATTGAAGTTAAGATGGCGGCGATTAATAGCGCCATATTGAGTTCATTGACCGACTCTTTAATAAACTTTGTCGTATCAAGGCGCACGTCGAGGTGATAACCCGGTAGAAGATTGGCGCGCATCAGGTCGACCTTTTTATGAACCCCTTGACCGACGGCCACCGCATTCGAGCCGTGTTGCTTAACGATTCCCAGGCCGACGGTGACTTTGCCGTTGTAGCGCGACAGAGCACGCAGGTCAGAAATGCCCTCTTCGACTCTGGCGACTTTGTTGAGTGAAATGGGGTTGTAGTTGGCGGCACCCCCGCGCGCGTTGATATGAATTTTCGAAAAATCAATTGGGTTCGAAGCCTCGCCCAAAACGCGAACATTCATTTCTTTGAGGGGCGCCTCGATGCGGCCTGCGGGTTGTTCGTTTTGCTCGGCCTGAATGGCGCTGAAAACATCAGAAGCTGTTAGTTCGTAGCCGTAAAGTTTTTCGCGATCGACCCAGACTCGAAGGTTCGGGTCAACATAACCAGCGAGGGCGACGCTGCCGACCCCGTCGAGTGTCGACAATTGGTTTTTCAATGTGTTGCGGGCGTACATCATTTGTTGGTAAAGCGGCACAGAATCGTCGGCGCTCACCATCACCCACATAATTGGCTGATCTTCAGGGTTGGTTTTGGTAATGACCGGAGGGTAGAGCAAAGTGGGCAAGTGGTTGTTAACTTGCAAAATGCGGTTTTGGACTTCTTGTAGGGCCACGTCGATATTGCGATTGGTATTAAACTCGCAGGTGATATTCGCAGTGCCTTCGCTCGTGCTCGAAGAGATACTTTTAAGGCCGTCAATGCCCATCACGGCGTCTTCTATAATGTCGACAACATCGGTCTCCATCACTTCAGGGGCCGCATTGTCGAATTGCAGCGCGATATTCACCACCGGAAAATTAACGTCGGGCATGTTGCTGATACCGAGTCGCATAAAGGATATGGACCCAAAGATAATCAGGGCGAACATCAACATCCAGGCGAAAACCGGCCGGCGTATCGAAACTTCTGAGAGACTCATGCGGCAACCTTTGGTATGAGTGAGTGATGATTTATCAAGTATTGGGTATCGTCGCAGGTGCACTTTTTCTGATTGGTGGCTTTTGGCGCGTCGTTGAAATTAAAGAGGCTCGCATCACCGACGGGCAGCGAAAGATATTTTTGCCCCTGCACTTTTTGGGGACCATACTGTTGTCGATGGTCATTGCCAGCGTCGGCTATGACATCAGCCCGACTCAAAAAATGTATTTGGCCAGTTGCTTTTTGGCGGCGGCTTTTATTTTGTTTCCGATGCATATCTACGTTGCCCTCAAGAGAAGACTGTATCTTCAAAGTTTAGACCCTAAGTCAGACCAAAACATTCGAAAAAATTGACATATTTGTAGCTGGGCCCTCTGCCTACGGCCAATCTAGGTTCAATCATTTTATCGGTCAAATATTGACTGTCGAGGTAACCTTAATGAGACTAATGCGAAGGTCTTGCTAATCAACTTTCGTGGTGTGTTATCTAATAAGGGGTTGCGATGGGTAAATTAATTTGGTCGTTTTTAACATCAGCCGCGTTTAGTTTGGCGATTCTATTGTCAGCGCAAGGTCATGCTGCCGAGGTGGTCGGGGTTACCACTGACGCCGCCAAAGGTAAAAAAGGCGCCGTGACATCGCCGACAAAAGCGGCGTCTGCGACAACAGCATCGAAGGTCGCGCCCAAAACTGCAGGGGCCCTGCCGTCGGTCGAGACGGCCGTTTTCGCCGGCGGTTGTTTTTGGTGCATGCAGCCCCCATTTGATAAACTGAAGAGCCAAGGCGTTATCTCGACCCGCGTTGGCTATGCCGGCGGCACCAAAGAAAACCCCACCTACGAAGAAACCTCGGCTGGAGGGACAGGTCACCGTGAGGCGATTGAAGTCACTTATAATCCGCAAAAGATTTCTTACCGAAAACTTCTCGAAACTTTTTGGCATAACGTTGACCCATTCGACTCGCGCGGGCAGTTTTGCGACAAAGCTGAGCAATACACCAGCGCGGTTTTCTATAAATCTAACTCTGAAAAAGTGGAGTATGAAAAATCATTAAACGAAGTGGTGAAAAATACCGCAAAAGTAAAGGGCGAAGTGGCCACTATCGCGAAGCCATTCACGAATTTTTACCCGGCCGAAGACTATCATCAGGCCTACTATTCGAAGAACCCCATTCGTTACAAATACTATCGAAATGGCTGTGGTCGCGATGCGCGGCTTAAAGAGGTTTGGGGTCATAGCGATCACGAGTGATTCTAAGACGCGCGGTTCGCGCAGTCGCCGCAAGGGCCGAACTCTTCGATCACCTTTCTTCTTTTTGAGAATAATTAATTAGACCGGGTCTCGGCCTCCGCAACAGGTTTCGGCAACTGTCCCGCTACTGTGGGCTGCCGTCTGTGAACTGAAACTGTTATTATCCCCAAATATTCCACGAAAAGAAGAACCCACCCACCCATAGGGTATTTCGCTACGGAAACAGCCTCCTAATGAAATTACACGGTTCTGGCTGGCAATGAGCCCCAAAAACCAGAAGAATTTACCGCCTTGTCACAAAACTAACAGGCGAAAAATACTCGTATTTCTGCTATTGTGGCGCCTACTGTTTGCTGCTGCTGACAGCGAGGGTGCCAATAGGGCATTAGTTTCAGCAGGGACTGTCTAAACTCATTAGCAGGATGGCACTAAAAATGATTACTGAAAAAGGGACTATGAAATCTAAACCCGCAGGTGGGGTCTATGCAGCCCCAGCGGACGGTGCAGTTTCGGCAGCCGTCGCCGCGATCATCGCGGGGGCGCGCAAAATTGATGAAGTGGGTGCCAACGAGCGCGCCGATTTTTTCACCAAACGCAGCGTAAAAAAACAATCGAAACTTGCGGTGTTAAATCTCGCACTCAGCATGTGTGATTTGACGACACTTGAGGGCGCTGACACCCCCGGCAAGGTGATTCAGCTTTGTGGTAAGGCGCGATTTCCGGCCACACCTGAGATGCTGACTGATAAAGCAGCGGGCAAGGCGTTGGTGATTCCGTCTGTTGCGGCGGTTTGTGTGTACCCGTCACTTGTGGCCGTGGCGGCCAAAGCGTTGAAGGGTACAAATATTAAAATTGCATCCGTGGCAACGGCCTTCCCATCAGGGCAGGGCCCGCTTGAAGCAAAGATTATTGATACCAAATTTGCTGTTGAGCAAGGCGCGCACGAGATCGATATGGTGATCAATCGCGGAGCATTTCTGTCGGGCGACTATCAAACAGTTTTTGATGAGATCGTTGAAATCAAAAAAGCCTGTGGCGAGGCCCATCTTAAAGTGATTCTTGAAACCGGCGAACTTGGGTCGTATGACCGCGTTCGCTTGGCGTCAGATATCGCCATTGAAGCTGGCGGCGATTTTATTAAAACATCAACAGGCAAAGTGACGCCAGCTGCGACCTTGCCCGTGACCTTAGTTATGTTGCAGGCCATTCAAGATCACTACGTGAAAACCGGCAAGAAAGTGGGCATGAAGCCCGCGGGCGGCATTCGCACGGCAAAACAAGCTATTCAATATCTTTGCATGGTGAAAGAAACGGTCGGGGCCGAATGGTTGACTCCCGATCTTTTTCGTTTTGGCGCGAGTGTATTAGTTAATGATTTGTTGAAACAGATTTTTAAAGAACACACTGGCCGTTACTATTACGATAAAGTTTTTTCTCTCGATTAAAGAAAAGGAAATTAAATGAGCACATCTTCAACTGAAAATACCAAAGTGAAGCGCGACAAGACGGCTGCTGACGGCGAGGCCGCGGCTGCGACAAAAGTGGGCGCCGGCGGCGACAAGTCGAGCGGGCGCACCTTTGATTTCGATTACGCACCGTCAATTGAATCAACTGAGATTGTGAAAATTCAGCCGCAGAATAAATTGTTTATCGATGGCAAATTTGTGACTCCAAAAAGTGCAAAGTATTTTGCAACGATGAACCCCGCAACGGGCGAGAAATTGGCTGAAATTGCCGACGCCAATGGTGCCGATGTCGATTTGGCTATGAGTGCGGCCAGCCGGGCCTACACCAAAACATGGTCGAAGCTTTCGGGTCGTGAACGCGGTCGATATCTGTTTCGTATTGCACGTATAATTCAAGAGCGCGCGCGCGAGCTCGCAGTGCTTGAAACTCTCGACAACGGCAAGCCGATTCGCGAATCGCGCGATGTCGATGTGCCGTTAGTGGCGGCGCATTTTTTCTATCACGCGGGTTGGGCCGATAAACTTGAATACGCGGCCCCGGGTCGCACGGTTTCATCTCTCGGCGTCGTGGGCCAAGTGATCCCCTGGAACTTTCCGCTTCTAATGGCGGCCTGGAAGATCGCCCCCGCTCTTGCCTGCGGCAATACCGTTGTATTAAAGCCGGCCGAAACCACGTCACTTTCAGCACTTTTGCTTGCCGAAATTTTTCAAGAAGCCGGCCTGCCAGACGGGGTTGTTAATATTGTTACCGGCGCGGGGGCAACAGGTGCCGCCGTGGTCAATCACTCTGAAGTTAAAAAAGTGGCATTCACCGGCTCAACTGAAGTTGGCAAAATAATTATGCGCTCACTCGCAGGCACCAACAAGCGCCTGACTCTCGAGCTGGGTGGTAAATCGGCTCATATTATTTTCGAAGACGCCGCGCTCGATCAGGCGGTAGAGGGTGTGATCAATGGTATTTATTTTAACCAAGGCCACGTCTGCTGTGCCGGTTCGCGACTTCTCGTTGAAGAGTCGATCGCAAATGTTTTTGTCGAAAAATTAAAAGCCCGCATGCAAAAGCTTCGCGTCGGCAACCCTCTTGATAAAAACACCGACATCGGGGCCATCAATTCAGAGGGCGAGCTTAAAAAAATTCGTAGTCTGGTGGCCACGGGTCAAGCTGAAGGTGGCGAGTTTTTTGAACCGACCGATATTCGATTGCCTGAGAAGGGCTATTATCATCGCCCTTGTTTTTTCAATAATGTGGCGGCCGCATTTACTCTGAGCCGCACCGAAGTTTTCGGGCCGGTATTGACGATTTCGACTTTTCGAACGGCCCAAGAGGCCATCGCAAAAGCCAATGACACGCAATACGGTCTTGCAGCCGGTATTTGGTCAGAAAAAGGTTCTAAGGTTTACAAAGTGGCACAAGGCCTAAAAGCCGGAGTCATCTGGGCCAATACTTACAATAAATTTGACCCGACTTCGCCGTTTGGTGGCTACAACGAAAGCGGCTTTGGTCGTGAAGGCGGCCGACACGGTCTGCTTTCTTACTTGGAGGTTAAATAATGGCACGCAAGAAAGTTTCATCAGGTAAAGCCGTTGCAGCGAACTCGGCCTCAAAAGTTGCCAAGACGATTAAATTATTTATTGGTGGCGAATTTCCGCGAACTGAATCAGGTCGTACGCTGCCAGTTTTTGAAGATGGCAGCCAAAATCTTTACGCGCACATTTGTCGGGCTTCGCGCAAAGACTACCGAAATGCGGTGACCGCCGCACGCGAGGCCTCAGGTGGCTGGGCTCATCGTTCGGCTTACAATCGAAGTCAGATTCTGTATCGAATGGCTGAAATGATGGAAGGCAAGCGACACGAGTTCGTCGATGTTCTTTCGTCAACACTTGGCCAAACAGCGAGCGAGGCCGATGCCGCCGTTAATGGCGCCATTGATGCCTTGGTTTATTTTTCTGGTTTCTGCGATAAATTTCAGCAGCTCATGGGTTCAGTCAACCCGGTGAGTGGGCCACACCACAATTTTACCACTGCTGAAGGCGTGGGTGTTGTGACTTTGATCGCCGACGAAAAATTTAGCCTTGCTGATTTGGCGGCGCAAATCGCAGCCGTTATTGCAACGGGTTCGGTGCTCGTAGTGCTCATGGCCGAAGAGGGCGCCGCCGTTCTGGCTCCGCTGGCCGAAGTTTTTGCCACGTCTGATTTGCCAAAAGGGGTCATTAATCTTTTGACCGGGCAGCTCAGTGAGTTGGCACAGCAAATTGGCGCGCATATGGAAGTTCAATCACTGAGCTACCAAGGGCGTGATGAAAAAGTTCGTAAAGAGCTTATTACTTTGGCGGCCGACAATATGAAGCGTGTCGTGGGTCGGGTAAAAGCGCCGCTCTCACTCGAACATTTGCTTTGCTACGTTGAGTACAAAACGGCTTGGCACCCGGTCGGTCAGTAGTTAATGCTCTTTTCTGACGGCTTGCTCGAGGCGCCTGTCGGGTATCAGCCAGGTCAGGGCGACTGAAATATAAATCGCAAAAGAAAGATAGCTATTTACGAACGCGAGCGGGATAGCACAAAGATAAAGCACCAAAGAAATTTTACCTTTCACATCGCTGCCGATGGCTTTAGCCAAGATCGACTGTTGCCCATGATGTCGCAGTAGGCTTTGCGAGAGCACGTAATAAGCAACACCAGATAGAAGCAGATCAATCCCATAAATAGCGACGGGCCAGGGTGATCTACCGTTGTGGCCCATCCAGGCCGTGGCGAAGGGTATAAGAGAAAGCCAAAAGAGAAGATGTAAATTGGCCCACAAGATGCGGCCATTAACGTGTTGGGCGGTCTGAAGTAGGTGGTGGTGGTTGTTCCAATATATCCCGACAAAAACAAAACTGAGAACGTAACTTAAAAAGGTCGGCAGCATTGCGGCGAGGGCGGTGAGTTCGCCACTTTCGGGGACTTTAAACTCAAGCACCATGATCGTGATGATGATGGCGATAACTCCGTCACTGAATGCTTCGAGGCGACCTTTGTGCATATATATTTTCTGGTAAATGAGAGAGGCGCGTCTCACAGATTGTGATTGTGCGCCCCTCAGGTTTAGGTTCGAGACTATTTCTTCTCGGCTAATTTGCGATCAATGATCGTCTTGAACGTGTCAAACGGATAAGCGCCACGAATTGAAACGCCATTGACGATAAAGCCCGGGGTGCCAGAAATGCCAAATTTCTCAGCTTCCTTCTGATCGGCATCGATGCGTGATTTAACTTTATCTGACTCCATGTCAGCTTTTAGTTTCGCCATGTCGGCGCCCACTTTTTTAGCGACCGTATCAAGATACTTTTCGCCACCAGAGTTAAGTTTGTCTTGGTTTTGAAAAACTTCATCGTGATATTTGAATGCTTTTTTCGCATCTTGAAGTGCGATGGCTTCAAAGCGTTTCGCTGCCGGCAGCGCCAAGGGGTGCATAGGCAAAGGCAAGTTTTTGAAAATGAACTTCACTTTGCCGTCGTAATTTTTCAAAACTTCTTGAACGGTGCTAAAGCCACGACCGCAATAGGGGCACTGAAAATCAGAGTATTCAACAATTGTGATTGGTGCGCCATCTGGGCCCTTGAATGCGCGATCAGCCGGTATTTCTGGTGCTAACGGCGTTTTCATTTCAGCTTCAATACGATCTTTTTCTTTTTTCTCAGCGTTCTCGGCGCCTTTTTTCTGCGCGGTCTGGGCGGCCTTTTGTACGACCTCCATAAACTGATCAGGGTTTTTTTCAATTGCTGAGAAAATAATCGATGGATTCTTCTCAATCACTTCTTGAATTTGTTTTTCTGTGGGGGCACAGGCCGATAAAGCCGAAATGGCCAAGGCAAGTGTGGTTAAGTAACCGAATCGTTTTGTGTTTAGCATATTTTTTGTTCCTTTCAAAAGGGGAGTGCTATTGAAATAAGCTACTGATCGAAGTGCAAAGTGGCAAGCCACCGCCGACGCTGCCGCTACCGGTCGTACCTAGACTATCGTCGAGGGGCGTTAGCGAAGTGTTTTACGAATGAGCTGCGGGGCAATTTTGGTTTTTGGCACGCGAATGTCAAACCACTCTTTCAGTGGTGTCTTGAAGCCCAATCCATGCATGTAGTTGTAGAGTGCGCGTCGAAGGCCTTCTCCGAGTTCAGTTTGGTGCCCCTCGGCCTTGGCGGTAGGGTCAACAAAAGGAGTTTCATAACGCGCAAAAAGCCCGGGGGCCGGCTTTGCGGGTTGCGGGATTTTAATGCCAAACTTCTTGGGGGCCAGCCCCACGGGGCTGTGGGCCGTCGCTAAAAAGCGATGCCAAAATGCCGAATGCATACAATTTTCGACAAAAAGCTGGCGCACGATCTCGAGCGAATCGATGGTCTCTTGATCGGTTTGGGTCGGAAAGCCGTACATCAAATAGGCGTGAACATAAACATTGTGAGCAGTAAAAGCCTTCATTACTCGCGCGGCTTGCTCGATTTCAAGGCCCTTGTTGATCAATTTCAAAACCCGCGGTGACGCCACTTCGAGGCCACCAGTAACAGCCACGCAGCCGGCATCGGCCATCAAGGCCGCGAGTTCAGGGGTAAACTGTTTGTCGAACCTTAAGTTGCCCCACCAGGTGATTTTAATTTTTCTATTGATCAACTCTTGCGACAAACTTTTCAAAAGGGCAGGAGGTGCCGCTTCGTCGACAAAATGAAAGCCCGTGGTGCCGGTCTGTTCGATGACATCTTCAATTTGCTGAATCAATTGATCGACTCGCGCTGGTTCGAAGCGGCCGATATAGTCGAGGCTCACATCACAAAAGGTGCATTTCTTCCAGTAGCAACCATGGGCGAGAATCATTTTATTCCAGCGTTGGTCTGACCAGAGCCGGTGCATGGGGTTGGGCATTTCGAGCAACGAAACATAATCGCTGAGGCGCAAACCGCGAAAATCGGGGCCAGGCAGTGTTTTGAAAGCGACGTCTTTTTCATTGGCGGATGACAGCTTAGTGATTTGCCCCTGTTCGCGCTGCCAGGTGCGCAGGCGCCCGGTCGGGGCGGCACTCGCGGTCGACGTGGCTGCACTACGGTTTTTAATTTTATTCGTTTCGTCTTCAAGAATAAGTTCGAGCGGCCGCTCGCCATCATCAAAGCAGAGGTCGTCGATATAATCGAACAGCCGAATATCAGAAAGCTCGCGCAATTCGGTATTGACGTAACCGCCGCCCATTACACGGCGAATAGAGATTTTGCGTTTGCGCGAAAGTTCAGCGCAGACTTTTCCGATCTTGAGGGCGCCATAGAGATTGCCAGCAAAAGGCACGCTTAGACCAATCACATCGGGCTGGCTTTTGTCGAAAGAGTCAGTAAAAACTTCTTCGATCATTTGATCAACGAGTGGGGGTCGCCTTCGAGTTTCGCCCTTAGCGGCTCAAATGACGCTTGCGACGAGGCTAAAGATTCGGCGTAGCGCGAAAATGCGAAATTAGAATCGATGCCGTCGCGTATGACGTCGGCAATATCGTCGAGATAAAGGCTGGCGAGATATTTCGCTTGGTCTTGCGTGCCCATCGAGCCGAAAACATCGAGAAGTTCAGGGTGCTCAGCCAGCGGCAAAAAACGCGGGCCTTCGGGCAGCAACGAGCGCTGACAAATTCTGAGCGCAAGGGTCGGGTCTTTGCCTTGTAGAAATCTTATGGTGGGTTCGATGGTGGCCAGATAATCGTCAAAAGCTTCGACAAAAAAACGAATGGCCGGGTTTTTTTTGCTTTTCTCTGCAAGATTCTTATTTATTCGTGACAGGCCGTCTCGACTAAATAGTTTTAAAGTCAGTTCTAGACTGAGATCGACTTGGTCGACGGCATAGCCTTGGTGGCGTAAATAGCCCGCGAGATACGCCGTTGAAGGGTACGGGCTGTTCATTTGCGCAAGCGGCGGTAAAATCAATAATAGTTTCATGGTGTGCCACGAAGTGTAGCACGTTCGGGGTTTTTTGCAAAACTCGAATATTTAAGCGACAATTCGTTTTATCTGACGGGCGCGCTGGCGAAATTCCTTAAATTCGGTGTCTGAAATTTCAGACTCGCCATAATAAACGCGAGTAAAACTCTTAGTAAGCGTCTTTGATATTTCGGAGTGTTGCGAGCCAAATTTCGAAATCTCTTGGCAGTATTGCTCGGGGGTTTGCCATTCGAGTTTTTTCACCCCGATCGTGGTCATTGCATTGAGGTAGGTGTGGTAAGTCGCCATAATCTCATCTTTTTGGCTGGCGAATTTTTGTGAATACAGGGCCTCGATTTCATTTAGGAGGCTTTTCATTTTCTTTCGGTCTCGGCGTTCAGCCATTTTCTTGGTGGCCGGTGGGCTGCTGAAAAGAAAGCGGGCCACAATAAACAAAAGAATAAGCGCGAGAACCGCTTTTGCAGCTGACTCAAGCCAGTCTAGTAGCTTTTGTATTTTCTCAGTTTTTTTGGCGAGGTCGGCCGGTCGCTCTTGGTTTCGGCGACTTTCGTTGCCGTCGTCGCGGCCATTGTCGGCGCGATTTTCGGTGCCGCCATTGGCCGATTGTGACCCTGAAGAAGCCTCATCATCACCGCCCTCGCCACCACTTCCGCCACTTGAGTTGTCCGCTCGGCCACCAGACTTGGCTTGAGGGCCATTTTTATTTCCGCCGTCTCGGCCGTTCATGTTGGCCAATGCACCATTGCTATTTTTCTGACTAGGGTCGCCGCCGTTTTCTTCGCCGGTATTGCCGCGACCTTTCGGGTCACCCTTGCCATTTGGGTCACCGTCACCACCCGAGCCACTGCTGCTGTTCGGCCCGCCTTGGCTATTTTTTGGGCCAGGTGCGCCTTTAGATTTCTTTGCGCCTGCACTTTTGCCTGTGTGTTGGGCAATTTTCTGGGCCAACGACGATTTGGCTTGAACAAAGTGGGCCTTGGTTTTGTCGTCTGGAAGAAAGTAATTCGCCAATAAAAAAGCCACAACGAAAACCGACATGGGGCGAACGAGAGATCGGGCCCACGCACCGAGATCGATTGCGGCGGCGCGCGAGCTGTAACTGAAAAAGCAATAAGAATAGATCGAAAGAAAAGACAGAAACAGCCCGGCGCTCGAAATTTGTAGCAACTGAGTTTTCGCCACCCACATGGTCAAAAAAAGAGTGATGCATGAAATCGGAACCCACATGAGCGCGCGCGGTGACGACCACATCCAAACTGAAAGTGCAGAAAGCGCAAAGAGTGGAGTCGAGAATTGCCCCGACAAACGCATTGCTAGAAAATTTATAACAAACCAATAGAAAATAGCCAGGCCACTCAGCCAAGGCGACTCAGACCACGCCGAGCGATCTCGAAATATTTTAAGATCGACTCTTTTCTCAAGCCAATCGCCAAGAGCAACGACGGTTTGGTAAGGGCCACGATCGGCAAAGTCGGCCAGTTCAGTAAAAAAGCCGAAACTATTAATAATTCGTGGGTGAAGCAATAGAAAAAGAAGCTGAGCACAGCCGACCAATATCAGACGTGATCGGTCGGTTGAGGCCCCTGAAAGAACATCGTCGACACCACCGCTGGTACGGAGACTTGCGAGTAGGTAGAACCAAAATATTTGAATTCCGAGCACGGTCGCGAGTATCGATCGCAACTGAGGGCGAAGGTCGCGCGCCCGATCAGCCATGGCGTCGAACCTCAATTTGGCCGGTGAGTTGGGTCGCTTGTACCCAGGTGACATTGACCTGAGCGCGCAAGAATCTTTGTTCAATAGCTCGGTGCGCGATTTCACTGCGCTTAAAATACTCAAGAAACGAACCGAACTTTTTAATTACAAGTTTCGCTGAGTATTCGGGGTCTACGAAATAGACATAGGGCTCAAATTGTTCTGCTTTTAGCAGCGCAAGCTCGCGTAGGAGCCCCTCTTCGTTTTCGGGGTGATAGGTGGTGACGAGAATAACAAGGCACGGAGGGTTCATTTGTTGCGCCACCCGTTGCAGAGAAAACGCCGCACCCTTGGTGTCGGGTCGCAACTCGGAGATCGTGCGCTTGAGAAACTCAATATTTTGCGAACCGGTGATTTCTTTGACGTGGGTTTTTGCCGCAAAAAGCGAAACACTCGAGTTGGCTTTTAGATAAGTGTCTACAAGTTGATTGGCGATGGTTTTGGTCGCCTCTATCGTGCTGCCGGCGCCATAGCCGACTTGAAGCCGTGGGTTCATATCGATGACCAACGAAACCCGGCGAGTGATATCGCGCTCAAGATCTTTCACCATTAACACATCTTCGAGTGTCGATTTTGGCCAAGAGATGCGGCTCATCGGGTCGCCTTCGTTGTACTCGCGAAGCCCCAGAAAGTTGATGCCTTGGCCGCGTTTTGCGATTTCTAAATCGCCCGGCATCGCGCTGTCGAGAGGTTGAATCAAATGACGATTGCCGAGGTGCTTGAGCCCTTGATAGACCTCTAGCGGGTTTTCATTTTCGCCAAAAGCGACGACTTCAAATAGCCCAAGCTCGTCGCGTACGCGTATTGAAAAAGGGCCCATAGTGGTGCGGCCGGCCGGCGATTCAATTCGGGCGTAGGTCGTCAACTTTGTTTTTTCGTGCGCTGGCAGGCCTTCGGTGCGGGTGAGCACGTTCGGTGTCGTCGCGAGATACATAGTTTGATCTGAAATTAAAAATGGCGGGCAAGGCTGCGTGGAGTTATTTTCAATCGTGTAATTAATCTTAAATTCTCCGCCCTGTTCAAAGCGAAACTGCTCAAGTTCGCGATTTATGACCAAACCCCGAGCGATTTTCTTCAAGCGAAAATATTGGTAGGCGATAACGGTCGAAAGGGCGAGTGCGCTCCAGAGCATTGGTTGAGACCAGAGGCCGAAGAAAAAGAGTGCGAGGTTGAGCCCGATAATCCAATAGCCGCGACTGTAAAATTGCAAAGGTGTTTGCGACACTTCGAGAAAGTGCGAGCGAAACTCTTCAGAATATTCGTTGGCAAGAAATTCTGCGACGGGTGTTTTCATAAACCGACCGGCACCGGTACAGAATGCATCACTTCATCCAAAACATTGAACGCGGTTTCGCCCGAAAAGCGAGCGTCGGCGGTGAGCAGAATGCGATGGCAAAGAACGGGTTTAATTAAATCTTGAATTTGGTCAGGGCTGACAAACGAGTGCCCCTTCATCATGGCCAAAACCTTTGCTAGTTTTATCAGAGCGATTGTGGCGCGAGGGCTTGCTCCCAATGCAATTTGCGACTGAGCCCGCGTTTTTTTCACGATTGCAATGGCGTAATCGAGTACCGGCTTATGTATCTCGATCGCTTCAGCGGCACTTCGAATTTGCAAAAGTGTTTCGGCCTCAATCACTGGGGCAACCGATTCAATTGGATGCACGCTCTGTTGGGCCAAGACAATCTCACGTTCGTTTGCATCGTCGGGGTAGCCGAGCGTCATTCGAACAGCGAAGCGATCAAGTTGGGCTTCGGGCAACGGAAAGGTGCCGGCTTGCTCCACGGGGTTTGCAGTGGCGATCACAAAAAACAAAGGGTCGAGCGCATATGTTTTGCCATCAATTGAAATTTGTTTTTCGCTCATGGCTTCAAGCAAAGCCGATTGCGTTCGCGGGGTCGCGCGGTTGACTTCATCGGCCAGAAAGAGAGTTGAAAAAATAGGCCCCGGGCGAAAATCGAAGTCTTGGGTTTTGCGATTGAAAATATTGGTGCCAAGTAAATCTGACGGCAACATGTCGGGGGTAAATTGCGCGCGTTTAAAACTAACATTAACTGATTTGGCGATGGCGCGTGCGAGCATGGTCTTGCCGGTACCAGGCACGTCTTCAAGCAAAACATGACCACCACTGACCCAGGTCGCGATGGTTTTTAAAATGACTTCATCTTTGCCCTTGATAACGCTCGCGACATTCTTAACGACAGATTGCAATAGGCCAACTGCCGGGCTTTGATTTTCTACTAATTTTCGTGCACCCAAAATAGCGTACCCCCGCGATATTCTTTTCGGTTTTGCCGCCAGAGATCTTAATTTTTGGTAAAAATTGAAGCGGGCCGTTAGGCTCAAAGACTAGCGCAAAAGACCAGCGCTAACGCCGAGGGCTCTTTACTCGTGGCCTACCAATCAGTCGGGAAGTAATCTTTCAAGAATTTACCGGTCCAGTGCTTGCCGGTGATGATGCCGTCGAAAAATGGGTCGCAGATACGAGCCGCTCCATCGACGATATCGAGGGGGGGCTGAAAGTCGTGCACAATTGTTTTTTGTTCGGCCAGTAAGGCCGGGTCTTCGTCTGTCACCCAACCGGTGTCGACCGCGTTCATAAAAATTCCAAATTCGGCGAGGCCGCCGGCCGAAGTATGGGTCAACATGTTGAGCGCCGCTTTGGCCATATTGGTGTGCGGGTGGCGGTCAGTTTTAGTAAAGCGGTAGAACTTACCCTCCATCGCAGTCACATTGACGATGTGTTTCTGGCCCGTAAAGTCGCGCTTCATAATTGGCAACAAGCGACTGCACAGAACATAGGGCGCCACCGAGTTGACCAATTGCACTTCAAGCATTTCTGGCGTCGGCACTTCATCAATTTTTAAACGCCAGCTGTTGGTTAAACGCCTATCGACCTGCTGAAGGTCGGCATCGAGTTCACCCTTCGGGAAGACTTGCTCAATTGCTAAGTCATAGTCGTAAGAATAAGGCACTTGCGAAAGTTCAGCAGAAGCTCTGAGGCCGATACCCGGGCCCGAAGCACTAAAGCCAACGGTGAGGGCTTTCTGTGCATCGGCACTCGATGTTGCAAGTTCGTGTGCCGACGTCGTGGCGGCGGTTGAAATGTCGCCCGCTGATTTTAAGTTGGTGAGGCGAACGAGTTCGGCTTTACAAGTTTCAAAGTCGTGCAGAATTTTTTGTACGCCAGGAGGCAAACTCAAAAAGGACTGCGTTTCGCCTTCGAGCATATGAGAATAAAAACCCGGTGGGCGCCGCACCGTTTGGGCGGCATTGTTGATGAGAATATCGAGGCGGTCGAGTTTCTGTTGCAAATAGCGACAAAAAATTTCGACGCTCGGGGTATGCCGCAAATCAAGGCCGTAAATTTGCAAACGGTCTGACCAGTCGGCAAAATCTTTTTCGCGCGCGAATCTTTGCGCCGCATCGATCGGAAAGCGGGTGCTCATCACGACCCGAGCCCCAGCCCGCAACATCATCGTGGTGGCGTGGTAACCAATTTTGAGTCGGCCGCCGGTGATAACGGCAACCTGACCCGCCAAAGAGGCAGTTTGAAAACGTTTTTGATAGTTTAATTCAGCACATTTTGCACACATTGAATCATAGAAAAAATGCAGGCGAGTGAATTCAACCTTGCAAACATAACAGTTGCGCGGCGATTTGAGTTCATTGGTTTCTTTTTCAGAATCGGCACTCGACGTGGGGCCGGCGGCCAGCAATACATTTTCGGGTGCAGTGAATACGGCTTGCTCTCGGGCTTTGCGAATGCCGGTCATCGAGCGCGCCGCCCGGTCATGGGTTCTGATCTTTTTCTTGAGCACACGGTGTAAGCTGCGAGTGCGCTCGCGCAACTCGAGCTTACTGGGTCGCGAAATTTGGCCTGCAAGGCGCATAAGTTCGACGCGCTGAGATTCACTCAGCTCGGCGAACTTTTCGCTATTGGTTTGAAAATCGCGCAGAAAATCTAAGCACTGCTCGATCGAAAATGATTCGTTCGATGCCAAGTGCGCCCTAGTCTTTTGTTTTTAAGGCATGATCGTTAGCGGCGATAAATGATTTGATGTCTTCGGCGATGGTTAAAAGCTTAAGCCACTGTTCTTTGTAAAGAGTGACCGGAAAGCGGCCCATACCATAAATCGACAAGGCACCTTTTTCGCTGACTTTCATCGAAAGTGCACCGGGCTTTTTGGTCTTTTTAAGAGATTCGTTTTCAGCTTTAAGTCTTTCGAGTTCGGCGCGCAAATCAGTGTCAGACATGGTCGGCTCCTTTTATATTTCATTTTTAATTTCAGAGTGTTAAAACGTTTTCGAGTGTAGTGTTACCGGTTGGTCGGTGGCAATAAAATTTCAGTAGGCAATAAAGGATTACAATTGGAAGCCATATTAAACTCATTTATTCTCGTCGCGGCCACCGAGATGGGTGATAAGACACAGCTTTTGGCTCTGGTTTTGGCCAGTCGGTTTAATGCCCGTTGGGCTATTATGGGGGGCATACTCGTGGCCACCATAGCCAATCATTTATTAGCAGCAAGCATTGGGTCGGGTTTAGCCAGTTTCGTGCCCCCTCAGATTTTAAAGTGGGTTATTGGATTGTCATCAGTTCTCTTTGCGCTATGGGTTTTAAAGCCCGACAAAGAAGATGAGCTTAGGGCGCAATCGGGCTGGGGCCCCTTCTTGACCACGGTGATTGCTTTTTTTCTCGCCGAGATGGGCGATAAGACTCAGGTTTCAACCATGGCCTTGGCCGCGCGTTATCAAAATGTTGCACTTGTTACTTTTGGCACCACACTAGGCATGATGTTTTCCGATGGCTTGGCCGTTTTCTTCGGTCAAAAGGTGACCCAAATAATCCCGATGAAGAATTTGCATCGAGTGGCAGCGGCCCTATTTGTGATTTTCGGCGTATACACGATTTTGGCCTAATATTTGGGCCTAACATTTTGGGTTAGTCGTTTGGATAAAAAAAGGGCCTCGATTTACGAGGCCCAAGCTTAGGCTCAATTAAATTTCAAGCCTTGCGCGGTGATATTTATACCGACTTATTTTTTAACGAAATCAGTAAGTTCAAGAGTCACGGGGCCGATTTGCGACTGTGACAATTGTTTTAGCATGCGAGCCACTGGGATTTTGGCGTTGATCCAAACTTCAGTGTCGTTATTTTGAGCATCGTCATGGATCTTTAGATACATGCAATCAAATTCACCCTTGGGCACAGTGATTTTATCTTTGTGGCTTTGGATTACTTTCATTTTGCTTTGATCGGGCGGAGCTTGCTCTTTGCCATTTACGATCAACTTGATCACTTTGCCTGAATCTTTGTCATAAAGCGCTTCAGCTTTTTGGTCGCCAAGCATCGCTAACTTAATGTCCTGTTCAACCCACCAGCCTTGAGCTGCAAGTTCGCGAACAAACATATGAACGGTACCGTTCAAAATGCCGCCGCTTAGATTGTAGTCAGCCGAATCGCCAACTGTAAATAAATCATCAAACAACGCCGGTTTCGTAAGAACATTAACCAGAACTGTCGACTCAACCTGAGTCAAATTAGCGTGTGCTTGTAAGCCAATCATCATGGCCGCAGCAACGATAAAAGATTTAATCACGAGATCCTCCCTGTATTTGGTTTAGTAACCGTTGAGCCACAATCGAAGCACACGGCTTATTTGAAAGGCAAGCAAAAAGGTACGCCGTAACTTTTGGTCTTTTTGTCTGCCCATCGGGGCTTAATTTACGCCGGCGGAGTATTTTTTTTTGACGCTAAGCCGCCTAGCGGTAATTGATTGCGCCTAATGTGTTACGCTGCAGTCGATGTCATCGACCCCAATTGATCTAAAGCAACCAACTGAAGTCGCCACATCGGCGGCGCCAACGCGCGGGCGCAAAATTATCCACATTGATATGGATTGTTTCTACGCGGCAGTTGAAATTCGCGATAACCCCGAGCTTCGCGGTAAACCTGTGGCCGTTGGCGGGCGAGCCGATCAGCGTGGAGTTCTCACCACCGCTAGTTACGAAGCACGAAAATTCGGCTTGCGCTCGGCAATGCCAAGCGCGCGAGCCGTTAAACTCTGCCCGAGTCTTATTTTACTTCCGGTGAATTTCGAAAAATACCGTGTCGAAAGTCGGCGAGTGCAAGAGATAATGCGATCGTTTTCGGAGCAGATCGAGCCCCTGTCGCTCGACGAAGCCTATTTAGATGTTACCGATAGCCCGGCATTTGGCGGGGTCGCTACCGAAATTGCACGCGCCATTAGGCAAAAGATTTTCGCTGAAACCAAATTGACGGCTTCGGCCGGCGTTGCTCCAAATAAGTTTTTAGCCAAGGTGGCGAGCGATTGGCGAAAGCCGAACGGGCAGTTTACGGTTGCCCCGCCAATGGTTGAAAAATTCGTGCGGCAACTCAAGGTCGAAAAAATTCCGGGCGTCGGCAAAGTGACCGCGGCGAAAATGCACGATCTTGGGCTTTTTACCTGCGCCGATTTGCAAACCTGGCCTATTGAAAAGTTGCAGCACAAATTCGGCTCGTGGGGAGTACGCCTTTACGATCTTTGCCGTGGGCTTGATATTCGCGAAGTCTCAGACGAGGGTGAGCGTAAATCACTGAGCGTTGAAACCACCTTCGATAAAGATCTTGAAACTGTGGCCGCCTGTCAGGCCCAGCTGCCCGAAATCTTCGAAGACTTTACTCGGAGAATGGCTAAGGCAATTCAGGAGCCCGAAATTATCAAGGCGCTGGTGGTGAAATTAAAGTTTCATGATTTCAAGCAAACGACAGTTGAGACAAATCAATTCAAGACCCCGTCAATTGAAGCTTTCCGAGAACTGCTGGCGGTGGCATTTGCTCGAGGTAATAAACCGGTGCGACTGATTGGTATCGGCGTTCGCCTGGCGACAAAAAAAACCGAGCCGGCTTCGGCACAACTGACACTGGATATTTAAGCGGCTTCATCTCGCAGGGCAACCGCGATCGTCTTAATAAGAACGAGCATATCGAACGGCTTGAAAATGAATCTGGTCGCGCCTGCTTTTTGCATCATGGTCGCGTTGAGACCGACCTGCCCCGAGCATAGAAGAATTTTTGGTTTCTTGCCAGGTAGCGCTTTCACTTTGCGACAAAATTCGAGGCCGTCGCCATCGGGCATATTTAGGTCCGATACGACGATGTCTACATTAAACGACTTAATCATCTGAAACCCGACAACTCCGTTCGGAGCCTCGAGCACTTCTGCGCCAACAGCCGTTAGCTCTTCTTTAAAAATGCTTCGCATTTCGCTGTCATCTTCTAAAATAAGAACAACTTTACCTTTGAGCATTGGGCCTTTCTACGCGAGTGATAACTCACTTATTTATCGGCACGCTTGTGCTGCGGAATGAATTAAAATACTTAGCGCGGCCCAACCTTAATATTGGCAATCTTTCGCTCTCAGAAACTCTGCTTTTCGAGATGAAATCCACCACAATCGAATTGGGCGCGTCTCAAAATAAAACGCAAATATTTGTACGCGGTGCGCCGATCCGTGTTAGTCTATGCCCAATCGTTTTGTCGCACTTCGAGCTCTTGAGCATTTCGTTCATCCTCCTTTGCGGCCCCAGCCTCAGGAGGTTCTATGGGTAAGAAGTTATATGTCGGTAATCTAGCATTTTCGGTAACATCAGAAAGCCTTAGCTCGCTGTTTGCCCAATACGGCACAGTTGAATCAGCTAAAGTTATCACTGATCGTGACACTGGCCGCAGCAAAGGTTTTGCTTTTGTTGAAATGGCGAGCCCCGATGAAGCACAAAAATGCATTCAAGAAGTTGGCGGACGTGATTTCGAAGGTCGCCAAGTTAATGTTTCTGAAGCTAAACCCCAAGAACCCCGCACTGGTGGCGGCGGCGGCGGTTTTTCTCGCGGCGGCGGCAGAGACCGTTACTAAGATCTTTTTGCGAAATTAATTTCGCAAGAAGACTGTTCAAGAAGCTACTCAACAGAACGCTCCAATTGAGGTGTCTATGTCAGCTGGAGTTAGGTGCGGCAACTTTAATCATGGCCGCGCCGTAGTTTCGATCCGTTTTTGCCCTGAATGTGGAGAGAAAGTGAATGGCGCTGTCACATCTCGATGTGACGAAACCAAACATGCGGTGCGACGAAAAGACCGGCATCTCTTCTGCTTCGATTGTGGCAAGAAACTTAGATAATAAATAATATTCTGATTTCTTTAAATCGCGCTGTTGTACAGCGCGATTTTTTTTGCCCAATCTCAACCGGTGACATGGCGAACGTCATGTTTCGTTAAGAATCGTTAACCCCGTGCTTCAAGCGCCATAGCTCTGCCCCCAGCGGGTGGTCGAGTTCGTATTTCGACCAGCGAGTTCGCTTGAACTGTTTGATTTTTGGGTCATAATTTTATTGTTGTAGTGGGGTTCAATATGGATAAAGCAGAATTAAATTTTGCAGATGGCACAATTTTAGTGGTCGATGACGAGCCGGGTATTGTCGAAGTGATGGTTGATTGTCTGGCCCCTTTGGGCGCGAAAATCAAAACTGCCAGCAACGGTGTAGAGGCCCTCGCCATTGTGAAAACAGGAGTGATCGACGCGGTTGTTTCAGACGTCAAGATGCCAAATATGACGGGCTTGCAACTTTTAGCTGAAATTCGTGGCATGGGCTATTTGACTCCGTTTGTGATCGTAACTGGCTATGGCGATAAGCAAACGATGATTGAAGCTATTCGGCTGGATGCGACTGATTTTTTAGACAAGCCTTTTAACACAGATGAAGTTTTTAAAGTGATGACTCGCGCTTTGAGCCTCGGTTTGCTTCAGCGCAAGGCTGAAAGTCAGATTGATCGGGTCTATGGCAGCAGCAGCTTGCCGGCCGACGAAATCGTTAAAGCCAAAAAATACCAAAAAGTTATGGCTCGCATGCGTATCGAGATGGAAGTCTTTAAAAAGAAAGCTTAAGAAAAAAGCTCGAGAAAAAAAGCTCGAGGCGATTACGACTCGAGCCGGTAGCCGACGCCGCGAACTGTAATAATATTCTTGCCGTAGGTGCCAAGCTTGCGGCGTAGAGCCGTGATGTGCACATCAATGGTTCGGCCTGATACGAACTGCGAACCCAGTGCATGCTTTAGAAGCTCATCACGCGAAACAGTGTGGGTGACTTTCTGCTGAAGAATTTCAAGAATTTTAAATTCAGTTAGGGTCAGTGCGATTTCGGCTTCGTTTACGCTCACTCTGTGGGCCGCGGTATCGATTTTAAGTGGCGAGTTGTCTATTGGCCGAACGGGGCTAGTTGTTCTTTTTGTTCGGCGTGCTAGCGCCATAACCCGGGCCTTCAATTCGCCCGGCGAAAAGGGCTTGGTCAAATAGTCGTCTGCGCCGATCTCAAAGGTGCCGATTTTTTCAGTCTCGCCGGTTTGCCCAGTTATAACAAAAATAGGGGTCATCGAATAAAGCGCGCTCTGCCTGATTTTTTTAATCACATCATCGCCCGAAAGGGTCGGCATCACTTTGTCGGTTAAAATCACGTCGGGTTTGAAGCGTTCAATAACAGAAATAATATTGTCACCAGAAGAGACCGGAAAAAGTTCGAACTTTTCGTCAGACAGGCAATCGACGATCAACTCAAGAATATCGGGCTCGTCATCGATGACGAGAACACGAGTTTTTTCTTGCAGTGGCGCAATTAGGTGCGATGTCTTTGCTTGATCTATCTTTGAGTCGGTTACCATTTCGATATGGTAACGATGAAGAATTTTAAGTGCAATGGCTTCGGCAATTTTAGCGCGCCGCCAATATTAAGAATGTGTTAATGGCATCACTGTCATTTAGCGTTCAACTCTGTCGAAATTGATGCAATGTTAAGTACGCTTAATATCGAGCCTGCGGTTTTGTAAACTCCCGACATAAATTTACCTAGACCATTGTCTATAGTGCTCGGAGTCGCTTCGAAATCTCGGGGTGACACTTCGACGACATCGCCAATGCGATCAACTAAGAGCGAAAAGAGGTTGCCGTCAATGCGGCAGACCACAGAGGCATGGCTTTGGGCATCGACCGACTTGGGCAAGCCGAAGAGCTCACGAAGGCCAACCGCTGTTACGATCTGCCCGCGTAGGTTGATAAGGCCCTTTACGTAATCGGGGGCTAAGCGAATGGTGGTGGGCATAAGGGCCTGGGTGACCTCTTGAACCTCCATGACATCAATGCCGTAGAGTCGATCGTCAATTAAGAACGTAGCGTACTGTTTGCTCGACTCTGCTTTTGCAGTTGGTGAATTTATTGAACTCATACGGCCGCCTTTTCAGCGATTGCCGCTGACTTATTTGACGTTGGTGTTAGTGCCTCAAGGGTGTTGAGCAGCTCTTCTGCGTTTAACTTCTCTAGATAGGCCGAGAAACCAGATTCAAGGCCCTTCTCTCGATCTTTCGGGGAGGCCTTGGTCGTGAGCGCAATCACTTTCATATGCTTAAAGCGCGCATCTTTGCGGATGCTGGCGGCAAGCTCATAACCATTCATTTTTGGCATTTCGATATCTGAAAGAACCGCTTCGAAGTAATTTCCGCCGCGATTTTCTAGTATCGCCAAAGCCTCTTCGCCATTTCTCGCTAAGGTCACTTCGTAACCAGAACGAGAAAGAACTCCTGAGACATGCTTTCTGAAGAACGCGGTGTCTTCGGCAAATAATAAGCGTTTCGAGTGCGAAAAGCCGTAGCCTTCTTGTGGGGCTTGCTGATGTTGAGCCTGAGCGTGCATGGCCACTGGTGCGCCCATAGCTGAAGCTTCAAACTGCCTTACGGCCGGCACGACACTCACATTGCGTTTTTGCGGCACGCAGTGGTGTGGGTCAACGACGACAACCACTTCATTGTCAGAGACGATATTGCCGATGAGGCCTTCGCGATCGCTGATCGAGGCGTCGATGTCGGCGCTTGTTTCGAAGACATCAAGAATTTCATTTACCTCGATGCCGAAATACTGCGAGCCCTTTTGGGTGACAATAACCGGTACGATGTCGTTGAGATTCTTCGAGTCGCTTTCGTACTTCAGAACATCATTGAGTGAATAGATTGGCAAGATTGCATCACGATAGCGTACAACCCGCTGGGCCCCCGAAACCTCAATTGCGCTGCGCTTGAATTCTTCGAGCCGGTGTACATAGCCCAAGAAAACGGCGTGCTTGGTCGGTGAGTTGAGTCTGAAAAGTAAAAACTCTTGAGATTCTTCCATTGCAGAGGCTCCGTCATTTGAGCGCGCGCTGTGGTTGGCAGCCGCATCTTCGCTTTGGCTGGTCGATAGATTTTGAGCGGCAATGCCGGCGATATCAAGAATGAGTGCGACCGAGCCATCACCGAGAACAGTGGCGCCCGAGTACACCGCAAGTGATTTCAAAAAGCGGGTGAGAGGTTTGACGACTATGTCAGCCGTGTCTTGAATTTCATCGACGATCAAACCAAACGATTGGCGTTCAGAATAAAGCACGATGATATTGACGGCGTCGGCGTTTTCAACAAATTTCTTGGTGTCATGGTCTTTGAATTGAAGCACCTTTTTTAGATCAAGAAGAGGTAGCAGATTGCCTCGAAGTCTAAATACCGGCTGGCCTTGCAAATACTCAATTTGCCCGTCGGTGGCGCCTTTTTCTACGCGAACGAGTTCAGCGAGTTTAATTTGCGGGATCGCGTAACGATCTTCGCCACTGCGAATGATCATGGCAGGTACAATCGCCAATGTGAGTGGGATCTTTAAGCGAATCGTCGTCCCTTTGCCTTGCACGCTGTCGAGTTCGACGGTGCCACCGATGCGATCGATATTGCTTCTGACAACATCCATCCCGACACCGCGGCCTGAAACGTTAGTAATTTGTGCGGCAGTCGAAAAGCCAGCGGCAAAAATTAAATTCATCGCATCGCGATCACTCATTGAGGCGGCTTTCTCTTTCGAGATCAAATTTCGTTCAAGGGCTTTTGCTACCAATTTATCTCGGTGTAGACCTTTACCGTCATCAGCGATCTCAACGATCACCTGGCCACCTTCGTGAAAGGCGCGAACGCGAATGGTGCCGCCTTCGGGTTTGCCCGCCGCGCGTCGAACTTCGGGGGTTTCAACTCCGTGGTCGCATGAATTACGAATAATATGGGTCAGCGGGTCTTTTACGGCTTCAAGAAGAGTTTTATCTAACTCAGTTTCGCTACCTTCAATTTGAAGGTCGATTTTTTTCTTAAGCTCGCGAGAAAGATCGCGAACAACTCTCTGAAATTTACCCAAAATATTACCAATGGGTTGCATGCGAGTTTTCATCATCTCGCCTTGAATTTCGCCGGTCACGACGTTCAATCGCTGGCTTAGATTTAGAAAGTCGAGATCGTCGCTTTGATTCGAATATTGAATCACTTGGTTGCGGACGAGAACCATTTCACCCACGAGGGTCATAAGTTTATCAAGCAGCCCAACGGGTACGCGAATAGTGCTATTGCCGGCGTCGGCTTTGTCGCCATCAGAATGCACATCAGCGGCAGGGGCGGCTGGCGGGGCAGCGTTCGTCGCCACCGGTTGTTGAGGGGCGTCAGAAATTTCGGTGTCTGCGGGTGAAGTGCTCATTGGTTCTCCTTGAGTGATTTTAGATAAAATAGGGGTTTCGATCAGTAGCGAAGAGAGCAGTGGCACAAGTGCATGCACCTCTTTTTTGAAATCTTCATGAGTTTGATTTTGCACAGCCTTAAGCATTCGCTCGATCAAATCATTACTTTTAAAGAGCACATCAATGAGGGGCCCGCTGGGGGTCACATTGGTTTCGCGCAAGTAATCGAGACAAGTCTCAAGATTGTGCGCAAAGTCGCCAATATCGCCGAAACCCATTAAGAACGCTCCACCCTTTAGAGAATGGATATCGCGGTAAATCGAGGCAATAATTTCAGGGCTTGAACCGCTCTTGATTAGAATTTCGAAGTCGGCGGCAAGGCGCGTGTTGATTTCGTCGCATTCGGCGAAAAATTCAACAGCCGATGACTCACGCAAATCTTGCATGGTCTCTTCATTCTTGGCGTTTGCTTGGGCGACAGTTTCAGGCGTTGGCGCGACAGCGACTTCGGCCACAATAGCCGCGACTGGGCTCGCGGCCACTGGCGCCTGATCGGCGATGGGGGCGGTTTGCATGGGCGCTACGTGCCCGGGGTCTGTGTTGAAATCGAATTGAATTTTTTGACCTTCGAGAATAAGGCGAGCGCCATCAATACCGCGCAAGAACAGATCGGCCAAATGTCTTGGCAGGGTAGGCGCGTCTTTAACTCGAATGAGAATGCTTTCGAGTTGATGCATATGAGCCTGTAGGTCAAGAAGCTCCATCATCCCGGCGGCACCCTTAATGCTATGAAAGGCACGAAAGATGGCGTCGAAATTTTCTCGATAGCTACCTTGGTTATCGAGAGCAAGTAGCCCCTGTTCGCCGAGGTCGAGAAGCTCGAGGGCTTCTATTTTAAATTCATTCAGTTCTTCTTCTGAAAAGCCGGATTCCACTTTAGACCACCTTCCTGAGAGTTGTTAGGTCGGGCGCGCGTTTTTTAGAATAGACTGCACAATTTGAATTTTCAGCTCGGTCAAAAACTTCAGTTATGCCATGCATCGATTCGGTGTTGCCCAAAACGAGATAGCCGTCGGGCTTCAATATCTGGGCCATACGTTCTAGAATTTGTTTTTTCATTGGGTTGGTAAAATAGATCAAAACATTTCGGCAAAAGATAATGTCGAAAAGGCCAAGCCCAATAAACGAATCCAAAAAGTTAAGTTCTTTGAACTCAATTTGTTTTCTAAAGCGCTCGCGCACTTGCACTTCGCTCGTCGCGGGCAGCTTTTCAAAAAAAGAATCAACTTGAGAAGGGGTCAGACCTCGTTGGGCTTCAAACTGCGAATAGACACCCTTTTTTGCGCGTTCTACAGCAAAGCTTGAAAAATCGGTTGCACACAATTCAACGCTCGGGTTGCCAAGAGCGGCTCGTGCCTGATCAATTGAGAAGACAATCGAGTAAGGCTCTTGGCCGATCGAGCACGCCGCCGACCATATTCGAATTTTTCGTTGTGGCCCGCCTTCGCGGCAGAGATTCGGTATCATCGTTTTAGTTAAGTACTGAAAAGGCACAATATCACGAAAGAAGAGAGATTCATGCGTTGCTAACGATTCAGATACGGCCTTAACAAGTGCCATATTGCGATCGCTTTTTCTCAAGGCTCCGAAAAGTTCAGCCATGTCTTTGAATTTGAATTTTGTTAATACGGGAGTGAGTCGGCTCGACAGCAGATAGTGTTTATCGTCGCCAAGGTCGAGGCCACTATAGCCTTTTACGATATGAGAAGTGAGCAGGTAGTCTTCTTGGTTAATTTCAGCCATGGTGTAGCAACTCCGCTTTCACGCCGACGCGATCCCAAATCCACGGGCCAATTTGGTCGATCGGTAGAATTTTTGAAGCGAGGCCGGCCTTGGCGATAGCGCCGGGCATGCCCCAAACGACACTTGTCGCTTCGTCTTGCGCAATGATCTGACCGCCCTTTTGCGCGATGTCTTTGGCGCCAAGCGTACCGTCTTCGCCCATCCCAGTGAGAATGACAGCGAGTAGATTTTTTCCGTAAATATCAGCGAGAGAACGAAACATCGGGTCGACCGCGGGGCGACACCAATTCTCGGCGGGGGCATCTGAAAGCACGGCCTCAATAGACGTTCCGTTTTTCTTAAAAACCAAATGAACATCACCAGGAGCAATATAAATATGCCCATCTTTGATGGTGTCGCCAGTCGCGGGCTCGACGCAAGGTCGGCCGCTCACTTTGGTCATTCGTTGGGCCAATGCCGTAATAAAGAACTTCGGCATGTGTTGGGTGATAAAAATAGGTTGAGTAATATGGGCCGGTATCGCGTTTAATACTTTCTCAAGAGCATTGGGGCCGCCGGTGCTGCTGCCGATCGCAATGGCTGAGATACCGCCGCCGCTATGGCTGGCAGTGGTTCGAATCGGCGTCGGTGAAGGTTTGGCGGCTGGCGCAGCGGTTTGAGTAGAATTCTTTACCGGGGCTTTTCTTCTCGGTGCTAAGGCGCGTATTTTTCTTAAAATTTCAGCCTTCACGGCATCAAGCGAAACGTTAGGGTCCATGGCCTGTGGCTTTGCCAAATAGTCGGCAGCACCACGCGACAGGGCTTCAACGGCGCGATCTGAGCCTGCCGTCGTAAGAGAGCTCGCCACAATAATCTTAAGTTCAGGTCGTTCTTTCATAAGAAGCGGGATGGCGGTGAGGCCATCCATCACTGGCATTTCAAGATCTATTATAATGATGTCAGGCAGTAGCAATTTAGATTTATCTAATGCGACTTGCCCATTATCGCCAATGCCGACCGCCTCAATATCCTCTTGGCCGGCAATCAATTTCTTCCAGTAGTTTCTGAATATCGGAGAGTCGTCGACGACGAGAATTCTAGTTTTCAATTCTTTTGGTGCCGTCGACGAGCCGGTCATGATTTCTTCCAGAGTAATGAGAACATGAGCAAGAACCCGATGGTTCTGAATACAAAAGCCCATTTGCCTAAAAGTGCATGTCGAGTGCGGGTCTGTTGATCACCCTTGCCGAGGTAATTCTTTAGCCCGAAGTAAGCAATCGGAAAGTAAAGAGCTACAGCCACGGTTGAGGCGCCAATATGAAACTGCTGAAGGGGCGACAAAGAAAAACCAAGAGCGGTTTTTATCGCACTTCGTTGAAATTCAAGTGACAGCACAATGGCCAAATCGATTAACATCGCCGAGCCCATAAGACGTGAATGGGCCCATTTGTTTTTTCTATTAAGAACACCCGCCACCATTGCAGAATATGCAATTGTCGCTGCCACCATGTAAGGGGTCACATAGCGAGCCGAAACGGCAACCGCAACCGCCCAAATGGCCAGCGCAACCCATTTGGTTTGCGCTGGTTTCTTTGCTGGTTGGGTCTCGACGAATTGTGCCTTCATATCGTTCACCAATTGAGGCTCAATCCGTCGTTCGCGAATCTTCTCGCGATAGGTTTGAGTTTCACTTTGCATAATTACAGGCCCATCGTTTTCAAGAAATCACGAATTGTTGTGTCCATCTTCGTAGAAATCTCTGACAACTGCGTTGAAGCTTTCTGTACTTCGAGCGCCACTTTAGTAGAGTCTTGAGCCACTCTTGAAACCTCAGTGATGTTCTGATTGACGCTGCCCGTGCCTTTTGAAGCTTCGCTCGCACTGCGCGAAATTTCGCCAGTTGCGGTATTTTGCTCTTCAACGGCGGCGGCGATTGTCATGCAGACTTCGTTTAGTTTCGCGATAACGCCCGAGATGCCTTGAATTACAACAACAGCGCTATGAGTGTCTTTCTGAACGCCCGTGATCTTCTGATGGATATCATCGGTCGCTTTAGCTGTTTGACGAGCAAGTTCTTTTACCTCATTCGCCACAACCGCAAAACCTTTGCCGGCTTCGCCTGCGCGAGCCGCTTCGATCGTTGCATTAAGGGCGAGCAGGTTAGTCTGCTGGGCAATCGATGAGATCACTTTTACAACTTGGCCGATCTCTTCGCTTGATTTCGAGAGAGAACCCATAGTTGTTGTTGCTGTAGTCGCATCTTTTGCGGCCTGTTGCGAAATGTTCGCAACTTCTTGCACGCGACCCGAGATCTCTTTAATACTCTTGCTCATTTCTTCTGACGCGGCAGCCACAGCTTGCACGCTGCGAGTCGCTTGTTCAGAAGCGGCAGCCACTGTCTGTGCTTGATTGGCTGTTTCTTCTGCGCCCGCAGCCATGCTCTGGCTTGAGGCCGTCAACTCAACAGATGACGAGCCTAAGATCTGCACGATTTCGCCAGCAGTTCTCTTAAAGGCTTTAACGGCCTCAGGCACAACTGACCAGGTGACCATGGCCGCAACGTAGTTTCTGTTTTTGTCGATAATTGGGCTAACCAATAGATCGAGGTTCTCTTCACCCAACTTAATGTTGGCGCGATGGGGTAGATTTTTAACATCGGCAAGCATATTGCGCTGGTGCGACGGGTTTTTGTGGAAGGCATCGATACTTGAACCAACGATGTTATCCACCGGCATCGGCAACAAGCTTTGAAGCGTTTTCAAAGTTTTCGAAGAAGACGGGTTCATGTAGGTCACTTTTAGATCGCGATCGGCAAGTAGAACATTGACCGGCAAGTTGTCCATCATTGACTGCAAGCGCGCGGTATCCGCTTCGAATTTTTCACGTGATGTTACGTCTTCCCAGTTCACTACGTAACCGTGAACTTTACCGCCCTTTACGATTTCGTTAACCGCAAGATCAAGTCTTAGGGCGCCGAGGCTGATCGTCTTTCTGTACGGAAAGTTACGGCGATCCGAAAGCAAGCGACGTACGCGCTCTTTAGCCGGGCCTCTATGAAAGCGGTCAATCGAGCCGCCGACAAGTTCGTCGACCTCGAGTTTAAGTTCTTGGCGAATTACATCTGAGATCAAGCCCAAGGTCTCAACCGAGCGTTTGTTGACATATATAAGGTTGAAATCGGCGTCAGCAATCATAAGGTTGGTGCCGGTTTGATTGATTGTTTCGAAAAGAATTTCTGAATCTTTCAGCATTGCTGTGCTGCCAATTTTTGCGTCGCTCATTGTTTGGGTTCCTTTTTTAGTTTGGGTTAAATTAATCATTGTAGTTGAAAGTAATGTGTAGACTGCGAGCCAAGCTTTCTTTGTCTCAGCGTCAAATTTGGCGCCGAGATGTTTTTTGAGGGTCTCTAAAAGTGCTTGGCCCACAACACCGTAGTGTTCAGGTTGAACGCCGTATTCGACGTGCCGATGAGACAGTGCTTCGAGTGCCGGCATCAACGACTCGAGTTTGTCGAGGCTGTTGACGGCGAGAGCGAGTGTGGCCATTAGTTTTTCGCCTTGCTCGGTCATGTCGCCCTTGAAAAGAGCACGAGCCTCAGGCGCTATTTCAAAAACACGTTTGTAAAAATCTGCCGCAAGAACGGCGGCCTTTGGAGCAACAACCTTAAAGGTTTTTTGCACAATCTTTTTTTGCTTATCGCTAAGCTTTATGTCGCTCATTTATTCTCCTGTTTCGGTGCTGCAAATGGTAAGTTTCTAACACGTAACTCAACCCTCTATTTCGGCCATTTGCAGAAAGATTAAAGGTGTTTACACAAATTTAACAAATGTCTTTGTGTGAGACTAATTAAGATTCCGCAAAGAGTTTGAGTCTAGTCTTGTAGATGCCGACATGTAGGCATGATTGAAGTAAAACAAATTAAAACTGCACTTGAAATTAAATTGCCAATCGAACTAGACGCTAAATTTGCGGACGAAATGATGGTCGAATCAAAGAGTTGGCTCATTATGAGTGTCGAATCGTTTGTATTTGATTTTAAAAATGTCTCAAAAATCAACATGCAGGCTTATCGAGCGTTTATTGTCTTTGCAAAATTAGTGAAGCAGGGCGACAAAAAAGTTGTCAGTATCAATATGCAGTCGAGGCTTGCGTCGCAACTGAAGAGTGACGGAATAATTCAGGCCTTTAATCCGTTTACCTCTGAAGATATCGCAAAGTCGGCGGCCACCGTAAAACCAAGAGAGACTTTCGACGTGAATATAATCAATCCTTTTATCGAGGCAGTTACCAACACGCTCAAAGTTCAGGCCCAGACGCCCTGTCACCCAGGCAAGCCCCATATGTTGAAAGTCGAAGATAAGAAATACGCGCCTGGTGTTGGCATCGTTGGCATTATCACGCTCGCAACGACAAAATTAAATGGCACCATTTCGCTGGTTTTCAGCGAGCCGGTATTTCTGAAAATCTATGAAAATATGTTTGCAGAAAAGCACGATAAAATTACGGGCGATATTCAAGACTGCGCCGCCGAACTTCTTAATATTATTTATGGCACTGCGAAAACTAAAGTAAACGAAATGCCCGGGTATGATCTTCAGCCCGCAATACCGACTGTGCTTTCAGGTGAGAAAATGAATTTGCATCAAAAGACAAAAGAGAAAGTAATTATTTTGCCGTTCGAGTCGAGCGTCGGCCCATTTCAAATGGAAATCGCTCTCGAAGGCAAATGAAGGAGCCATGAGCCAGAAACTGGTCTTTCTATTGTGCGGGGTTGAGAAGCCTGTTGATAAGCGAATTCGTGCGATTTGCGATAAGGTCACGTTTAAAACTATTGAAACGTCAGATCAATTCGCTGACGAGTTAGACAAATTGTCGGCGGAAGAAATTAGTTTGATCTGTTGCGGGCCGGCCATTGCGGACCTCGCACCAATTGAAATGGCGCAGAGCCTTAAATCTTCGTTGCAGGGTTGCCCTTTGATGTTTATTGCCTCTGAGAAATATGGAGCTGACGATAAAACTCTTTTTAAGAATGGTTTCGACAAGTCGTTTTTTTTACCGCTAGATGGCGAGCTTTTAGATAAATCGTTGATCAAGATTCAAGCCGAATTGCTCGGTGAAGATCAGGCGTCATTTCTTTCGGTGCCTCTTGACGAGCTCAAAGAAGGCGCTGCCATCGACTTCGACGTAATGGTCTTGCTGCCGCTTAACAAGAAGTACGTGCGTATCTTTAAAAAAGGTACAGTGGTTCGGCCTGAGGTTATTGCGAAATTGAAATCGCAATCTAACAATGTGGTTTTTATCAAAGTAAATGAAGAAGCACAGTTTAGAAATTATATAAAGTTAAAGAGCCTCGCGAATTCAAATGGCGAGACTTGCTTTGATCGAAAAGAACGAATGCACAGTCAGGTTCGCGGTATATTTCACTCTCTAATCGCGCCAGATGCCGGATCGTTCGATGGCGGCAAGGCGCTCTTAAGTGACGCGCAAAATATAGTTAGCCAGTTGGTGAAAACCGATTCGATCTCAAATGTGCTCGAAAGTATGTTTAAGCAGACGGGTCAAGCTTTGGGAGATTTTTACGATCAATCGCTTCGCGTTTCGACTTATGCCTCTATGTTTTCATTGATTATAAAAGAGGGCATGCCAGAAGACCTAGCCGTCGCCGGGCTTTTCTATCATGTTGGTCTTGCTAAATGCCCAGAAGAGATAGTTAAAAAGCAACTGAGCGAACTGACCAATGAAGAGCGCGCTATTTTCTACAGGCACCCAGAAGACAGCGTATCGATGGCTAAAGAAAAGAAGATTATATTGGTGCCAGAAGCGATTAACGCGATTTTGCATCACCACGAAAAGCTCGATGGCACGGGCTACCCAAAGCAATTGCGTGGCGGCAAACTTTGTCGCGATTCGATTCTTTTGGCGCTGGCTGACGAGTTTGATGCGCTAACTTCGATTTCTTCGGGTCGCCAGAAATTGTCAGCCGAACAAGCGCTTATCGAACTTGAGAAGAAGACCACCGGCGAGGGTGAAGTGGCTCGAAAATTGAGAAAGTCACTTCAGCAGAAAGCTCAAAAGGCCTCTTAGGCCGAGAGTGGCGTTTACAGCGAATGGTGAGAAATGTCTGAGATTGACGAAAATTTAATTCAACAGCTGATCGAAGAACGTGATCGACTTTTAGATCAGTTTCCGATGCTACGACCGCTTCAAGAAGAAATCGACCGCACTCTTGAAAAGGTCGGCGGGTCGCAAATGGCTCGGTTACTTAAGTCATTTGAGATGTTGAGTGAAATTCTCACAGAAGAGTTGCAACCCGAGCTTTCAAAGCTCAAAGCGCATATTGATGACACTTTAGCTGTTGATATGGGTCGGCCCCAAAAAAGAAAGAGGAAGTCAGGATGAAAAAGAAATCGTTGCGCCAAGCGGCTGCCAGACTTGTGGCTTTGAATGCCGCCATCGAGTTGGCCAAATCAGGTCGCGTTGAGGCTGAGCTTATTCGCAGTTCTATGGCTGACACAAAGGCCAGTTTGGTACCCACAAACTCTATGCGTCGAGATGCCGATTTGAAAAAAACGGCAGCCTAGAACATATTCTGCCTGGGGCCTCTAGTTCGCATTTGACTCTCTGGCCGAAAGGCCTGCCGTGACCTATAATCTTTTATAATCACTTAGCTTTTGCGAAGAGTGAGCTGATTAGAACGGTCAGAGTCTCGCCTCATGTTTTACTGGCAGGGCTCGTAAATTATTTCGGCAGCTAGGCGTCATCAGGTAAGACAGAATGAAGAAGAAAGAAATCAAGTTACTAGTCGCAGAAGATGACGAGGATCTGCGCAAGACCATTTGCGAACTATTTTCGCTTTTCGGTTTTAGTGTTACCGGGGTTTCTGATGGCAAAGAGGCACTCGTCCAAATTCAAAATGAGATTTTTGACATCGTTGTTTCAGACATTCGTATGCCCAATGTTTCTGGCTTTGAATTGCTGACAAAAATTAAGAAAGAAAATGTAAATACGCCCAAATTTATCGCCATTTCGGGCTTCACCGACTATTCGATAAAAGATCTTTATGCGGCCGGGGTTGATGGTTTTTTCAATAAGCCAATTGATTCAACCCAAATTCGCAATTGCATTCGAAAATCATTGGTTTCAGCGGCCGATCGTTGGCGTCAAGAACCGCATATTTCAACGCCAAACAGAGTAGCCAAACGTTATGCAAGTTTAGATGACGCTCTCGAGCGGGCCGAGATATCATTTGGTCGAAACGGGTTCTTTTTGCAGATGACTTCAAATACGCCGCCGGTCGGTGAAGATGTAAGGTTTGAATTGATTTTCGGCACGTCAAAAGACCAGTTCAAGCTAGCCGGCTTCGGCCACGTGGTTTTTGAAACTAATAAGGCTCATGGCGATATATTTAACGGGGTCGGAATTGAAATCCTTCATCTAAACGAAGAGGCCATTGTTAAGATCTCTGAGATCGTTAAGAAAACCCCGCCGATAGCCAGTATCCCTAAGCGATAACGACGTCTTTCTCAACCTGCCCAGACCGTCAAGTTAACCCCCGATTTTCGCGCTAACTATTGGTATATTCGAATTTTTTTGGGGACGCGATGTCAGAGCCTGGTGAAAAGAAAATAAGCAATCAAAAAGTGATTCGCCAATTTATCGCGATGGTGAGCCTATTTACTTTTCTTTTGGGTGTCACAGGCGGTATCGGAATTTACGTCAACTATCGCTCAACAAAAGCTCTAAAAGAATTGAGCGAATCAACACTTGAAGCCGCATTTTATTTCGGCGATTTGCTAACGAACTTAAATTCGCTGAATCAAGAGCTCGTGTACCTGGGTCGCGTGACATCTTCGCAGGCCGATCGCAGCGAATCACTTAAAAACGTCGGCGTCATTATTGGCAAGATCGATAAGAGAGTCAGTTTTGCGACCAATAATGCAATTGAGGGGGCTGTTTACCAAGCTTACTTCGAAAGTTGGACAGTCGGCTGGCAGAAATGGCGAGAAAAGGTTGGGCCACGGGCCGAATCGGCGGAGCCCCAAACAGCTCATTTTCTCGCGTCCATCGACGAGCTAAACCTCCTTATTGACAAGATGGAGAATATAAATCTCTATGCCCAAATTGACTCGAAAGAAATGCTCGCTCGGTCGACCGCTTTTGCCGAAAAAGCTAGCGTGGCACTCTTGTTTACTCTTGTTTTGGGTGCTTGCATTGGCCTTTTTTCGGGCCTAGTTATCGTTAGAAATATTCAAAATCTTTTTAAGATTATTGCTGCCGCCGAAATGAAGTTGCTTCACACTTCGAAGTTGGCGACCCTCGGCGAGATGTCAGCTGGGGTAGCGCATGAAATTAATAATCCGCTAACTATTATTGAAGCCTCTGTCAATTTAATGCCAAAAGTCATGGGTGACCCCGAGAAGGTTGAGGCCAAACTAAATGCCATTAGAAAAGCGGCCGGCCGTATTGGCAAGATCGTAAGCGGATTAAAGAAATTTTCACACAGCTCAGATCGCAACGCTTACGCTAACGAAATTCTTGGTGATATAGTGAGAGAGGCTTTGGTTTCGACCGAGGCCAAATCACAGAGGCACAATACTCCGGTTAAATGTGATATCAAAACCGAGGCTTCAATATTCTGTGACGTTGCCGAAATCGAGCAGGTGCTGATCAATTTGATTAACAATGGTATCGACGCCGTGGCAAACAACGAAGAAAAATGGATTCGAATTGAGGTCTTTGAGCGCGGTATGTCGGTCGTATTGCGGGTCATCGATTCAGGTGAGGGTCTGCCGGAGGCTGTTCGCAACAAAGTGTTCGACCCGTTTTACACGACCAAGCCGATTGGCAAAGGCACGGGGTTGGGTTTGTCGATTAGTAAAGGTATTCTCGATGCGCATCAGGCGACTATGGCCATACTTGTCGACATGCCAAACACTTGTTTTGAAGTTGAATTCAAAAATGCTTCAGCCGGTCGTATTGCGGCCTAAAGTCTAGTAGCTCACTTTGAAATCTCGTATCGGTGGTCGCGCGTCAAGGTGGTGCGCGGTTTGTTTTTCGCGGCCAAAAGTTATTTACAATAAAGTAACTATCATGATCTGATGTTCTGGGGGCTCAACATGGAAGGCCGTTCAGATCTACAGAAATTTGAGAAGTATGAGCGGCTAAGCGAAAAGGGCGACGTTCGAAATTTGTTTGAGGTGGTGCCCGCCCTGATTTCGCAGTGGGATGTCAATTTTTTCAATTTAGCCGCCAATAATTTTTTCACCACGGTTTTTGGTAAACGCCCCGAAGATCTTTTGGGTACGCATATTTCTGAGCTCATTGGCGCAGCGGCCTTCGAAAAGGCGCGATCGCATCTTCTTCGAGCGATCGCCGGCACTACTCAGACTTTTGAGGCCGAGATAGCTATAGGTGATGGTTCACAGAGAATATTTCAGATCACTGCCGGCGGCCAAACTTTGGGTAGCCCCGAGATGACGCTTTGTCTTTTACTAGTGGATGTCACAGAGCAGAGAGATATGGCCTTTCGGCTCGAGCAAATGACCAATGCAGTAGAAGAAGTTTTTTGGATGACGGATTTTGCGAAAAGCAAAATGATTTATATTAGCCCCGGCTACGAAAAAATTTGGGGCCGCTCTTGTGAAAGTCTTTACGAAAGCCCGCTGTCGTTTGTTGAGGCGATTCACCCTGAAGACCGAGATCGAGTTTTAAGCGCTTTTTCGAAACAAGCCGAAGGCGCTTACAACGAAACATATCGAATTATCAGAGCCGATGGGGCCACCCGATGGGTGCGTGATCGCGCATACCCTGTCAAGGCCGCTGATGGCCAAGTGACCAAAGTGGTTGGGGTCGCGCGTGATGTGACTGACCTCGTAGAGCAACAAGCCGCGCTCGATTTCGAACGTGCCAAAAGTGTGCAGAACGCTAAATTGGCTTCAATTGGCGAATTGTCAGCAGGCATCGCCCACGAAATTAACAATCCACTTGCGATTATTTTAGGGTCAGTTTTGCTTTTAGAGAAACACAGAGACAACCCTGAAAAATATGCGGCTAAAATTGAGGCGATCAATCGCTCAATCGGCCGCATCACTAAGATTGTGAATGGTCTTCGAAGATTTTCGAGAGTTAACGAACAACCAATTTACAAGCCTGTCGTGTGCGCCGACATTGTTCGCGAATCATTAGTACTGACGGAGGGCAAAGCCAAGCGTCAGCGCGTGCCGATTACTGTCGATTTGCGAAGTGAAGGCAAAATATCATGTGATCAGGTTGAAATCGAACAGGTGCTTATTAATTTAATCAACAATGCGGTTGATGTGATCAAAGACCTTGCCGTCAGGTGGGTTAAGATCGACCTTTTTGAGCAGGGCGCTGAAATTGTAATTCAGGTGCGAGACTCGGGCCAAGGCGTTGCGCCCTCAATGCAGCAGAAAATATTTCAGCCATTTTTCACGACGAAAGCAGTTGGCGAAGGCACCGGCTTGGGCCTTTCTATTTGCCGGGGTATACTCGAAGAGCACAATGCGAGCCTTGAGATAAAGCAAGAAGACGCGAACACCTGCTTTGAAATTCGATTTGCAAAGCTGAGCGAGAGTTAAATGGCGTTTCACGTTTGGTATGTCGATGACGAGCCCGATATTTGCGACAATTTTTCAGAACTTTTCTCATCTGCTGATTTTTTAGTTAAAACCTTTACCGACCCCAAAAAAGCGATTGAAGAAGCCAAGCGATCGCGGCCCGATTTGGTCTTTTTAGATTTTCGGATGAAGACGATGACCGGCGACGAAGTGGCGCTATTGATGGACCCAAAGATACCCAAGTTTTTGGTCACCGGTGATATTTCAATTGAGACCAAGTACAAATTCGACAGGGTGATCAATAAACCCTACAACGAGAAAGCGATCTTCGACGTTTTAGGTGAATACAAAACGCGCGTTGCTTAAAGCAAAATCAGGCGCCTCGGCGAACAGACTGTATAATCTGGTCAAGTTTAGATAGAAATTGCGAGCGGTCATTTTTAGCCATTGGCGCCGGCCCGGTTTTGGTGTTGCCCAATTGCCTCAGGTGAGAGGCCAATTCTCTCGCCGCCAGCGCAGCACCTATGTTCTCTTCATCGAGCTCTTTGCCCTTGGGCCCGAGCACTCGAGCCTGGCGCTTGATACAGCGGTCGGCCAAGAGAAGGTCAGAGGTGACCAAAATGTCGCCTTTTGTGATATTTTCAGCAATCCAGTCGTCAGCCGCATCGAACCCCCCAGAGACAACCTGCATTTGAACATTGGTATCTCGGGGGGTGATTAGGGGCTTATTTGCCACCACCAGAACCTTTAAGGAGTAGCGGGCCGCCACTTTGTAAATTTCGTCCTTAACCGCGCAACCATCCGCATCTATGTATATATTCAGCAACTGAGTGGCCCCCTTTTTTACCAAGATCCTTAGAATACCTTAAATTTCAAAAGGGTAGGGGTGATTAATTATATCATTTATTGAAGCACCGTGTTATCTTCCGCCGCATGAAAACATTTGAAGAATTAGAACTAAGTGCCCCTGTCGCGCGTGCAATTAAAGAACTTGGCTACACTGAGCCGAGCGCCATTCAAGCTCAGGCATTGCCGATCTTGCTGGGCGAGCCTACCGATTTTATCGGCCAGGCCGCGACGGGTACCGGTAAAACCGCTGCGTTTGGTATCCCGTTAATTGAGCAAATCGACGCCGCTAAAAAGTCGGTTCAAGGTTTGATTTTATGCCCGACTCGCGAGCTCGCGCTGCAAGTTTGTGGTCAAATTAATCTTCTTGGCAAATTTAAAAACATTAAGGCCTTACCGATTTACGGCGGCGCAAACTACAGCGATCAGATTTGGGGCCTTCGTAATGGCGCTCAAATTGTCGTGGGTACACCCGGCCGACTTATCGATCATTTAGAGCGCGGCACTCTCGATTTACAAAATCTTAAGACTCTTGTTCTGGATGAAGCCGATGAGATGATCTCGATGGGTTTTAAAGAAGACCTTGAGAGCATTTTGTCTGCAGCTCCGCGTGAGACGAGCCAAATTTGGCTATTTTCAGCGACATTAAGCAAAGAAGTGCGGCGCGTGGCTGATACCTATTTGCGAAATCCTAAGCAAGCGGCCGTCAACCGTACCGAAATGCTTTCGAGCACAGTTGAACAGCTCTATTACCCCACTCGCGAATCTGATAAACCCGAAATTCTCTGCAAACTTATTGAAGCGGCCGAAGATTTTTACGGGGTTATTTTTTGTCAAACTAAAGCTCTTGTAATGGATCTCAGCCAATATCTTTCGGGCCGTGGCTATAAAGTCGATTGCCTTCATGGCGATAAGACGCAAGCCGAGCGCGAACGCACAATGCAGGCTTTTCGCGATCGTAAAGTGAAAATGCTAATTTGCACTGATGTGGCGGCGCGTGGATTAGATGTGAAAGACCTCACGCATGTTATCAATTATTCGATCCCGCGTGAGCTCGATGTGTATGTTCACCGAATTGGTCGAACAGCCCGAAGTGGTAAAGCCGGCATTGCCATGAGCCTTGTGACCCCCAGCCATCGTGGCTTGATCGGTCGCATTGAGGCCATGACCAAAAGCCGCATGAAAGAGGGTAAGATCCCGACTCGTAAAGATATTGGAGCTAAAAAAGTCGCCAAGATGTTTGCGAAATTTCAAGAGCAAAAGTATTACGGGCGGGCGGCTGAGCATTTGGATAGCAATTGGACTCTCGCATTGGCCAATATGAAAGCGGACGAGATCGTCGGCCGATTTTTGAGCATTCTCATGCCTGAACTTTTTGAAAATCAAGATGTCAGAGAAGTATTGCCGGGCTACGCCGCACGTGGCGAGGGTCGACGTGACGATAGACGAGACGATAGACGTGAAGGTCGCCGTGATGGTGGCCGCCCGGGTCACTATGAAGGTCGCCGTGATGGCGGTCGCGATGGTGGCAGACGCGATGAGCGTGGTGGCCGTAGCCATCATGGTCGCAGCGACGATCGACGTCAGGGTTTTCAGCGCCCAGATAATCGCGATGAAGTGCGAACAGAACACCGTGCAGAGCACCGTACAGAAAAGCGCCCAGAGGCTCGTGTCGAAAATCGTAGCGAAAAGCCAGTAGCCGTACGAAATGAGATTCGCGGCAATTATCGCGGCAAACATCAAACAGACAAACGCCGCTTTGACGACAACAAAGATTCAAAGCACAATAAGGCGCGTGAGCATTCCAAATCATATTGAATTTAGTGACGATCAAAACCGCGCATGGGCCCTTTTACAGGGCCTTGAAAATGTCTTTATAACCGGCGAAGCCGGCAGCGGTAAAAGTTTTATCATTCGACATTTTATGAAGGGCAAGGACCTCAAGAAGTTTCCGGTGCTCGCGAGCACGGGGGCTGCGGCCGTTCTGGTCGGCGGGCGAACGTTTCACAGCTTCATGGGCCTCGGGATTATGGAGGGCGGTGTGCAAGCTACGATTGAGCGCGCCCTCAATGACCGTCGTTTGCTTAAGCGCTTAAATAATGCCGAAGGTTTTATTGTTGATGAGATCTCGATGATTTCAGGGCCGACCTTGCAAGCGGCTGAGCGAATTTGCCAAATCGCCCGAGCCAACATTGCGCCATGGGGTGGTTTGCGGGTGATCGCGGTTGGAGATTTCGCACAACTGCCGCCGATACAAAATGGCAGCGCCCAAAGAGCGTGGGCTTTTCTTGACCCCGTTTGGGAGCGCACGGGCTTTCAATCTGTGTTGCTCAAACAAAATATGCGAAGTGCCAACAGCGAATTTTTATCCATTCTGAATGACATTCGCCGTGGGCAAACCAACGATCGCGTTGAATCGTTTTTAAATCGTAAGAAAGTCGATGCTGACGATTTTTTCGAGGGCACGCGGCTCTTTCCGCGACGTAATCAGACCGATGCCTTTAACACTCGTGAGCTAGAAAAATTGCCGGGCGAGATGTCGTGCTTTCCGGCCGTGTTCTCTGGTAATGAGCGCTCAATCGAGCAGCTAAAGAAAAATTCGCCGCTGCCAGATGAATTGTATTTGAAAAAGAATGCGCTTGTGATGTTACGGCAAAATGATGCCAAAATGCGCTGGGTAAATGGCACCACCGGGTACGTGCGCCAAATCACCAAAAGTGAAATCACCATCGAGTTGCTCAATGGCCGCGAGATCACAATTGAACCCATGAGTTTTTCGTTATTAAGCGCCGAGGGTATAACCATGGCGGCGGTGACGAACTTTCCGATTACTTTGGCGTATGCAGCGACAATCCATAAAGCCCAGGGGATGACTCTTGATCGCTTGATGGTGAATCTCAATGCGCTGTGGGAGCCCGGTCAGGCCTACGTGGCTCTCAGCCGAATTGTCGACCCCACCCATTTGCGTGTCGAGGCGTGGCAGCCGCAGTCGATTAAGGCTGACCCTATCGTTGAGCGTTTTTATCAGTCTCTGTCGCAAGCCTAAGCCATTCGGCTTCAAGCTCTTGAATTTTTATGGCGGTGTCAGAAAGCGATTGAATCAACTCTCGCGAATTGGCCTCGCCAGCGGCGATCTTCTCGTTGAGAACGAGGCTCTCTTGCTGAAGTTTATCAATCTTATTTTGGCAGACATCCATCTGTTTTTCTAATTGGCGAAGCTGCTTCGATTGCTCTTTGGGGTTAATCTTGGGTGCGCCAGAAGCGGTGGGCGTCGCGGTCGCTTTAGGGCTGCTGGCCAAAGGCGAAGACGAAATATTTTTTGATTTCTCTCTTGAGGCGGGCATTGGCGAATCTTCAGCCGCCAATTTTTGTTGAAGACTCCAGACATATTCGTCATAGGTGCCGGGGTAAACGAGCACTTGGCCGTCTGACACCTCAAGAATTTTAGTGCCCACTCGGCGAATAAAACTACGATCGTGGCTGACCACAACCAAGGTGCCCTTGTATTTTGTCAGGGCCTGGGTGAGGGCTTCAACGGTTTCAAAATCAAGGTGATTGGTCGGCTCATCGAGCAATAAGAGCGGTACCTTCTGAAGCAAAATGCGCCCAAGGGCGACGCGTGATTTCTCGCCGCCCGAAAGAACCTTCACCTTTTTTTCAATGTGGTCGGCTGAAAAAAGCAATGACCCAGCCATAGCGCGAATTTCTTGCGGGGTCGTGCTGAACTCAGTCACCTCTTCGAGCGACTGATAAACGGTGTGATTAGGGTTTAAGATTTCAATGACGTGTTGGTTGAATATGGCGAGCTCAACTTGATAGCCAAGTTCGCGCTTGCCCTTAAGCGGGGCGAGCGTGCCAGCAAGCCCCTTGAGCAGTGTCGATTTACCGGCGCCATTGAGGCCGACGACAGCCACATGGTCTCCGCGTTTGATTTCAACATTGACGTCGCGAAGAACCTTTTTTAGAACGCCATCGGCTTGATAGCCAAACTCGGCGGCTTCTAGTTTCAGCACTTGCTTGCCAACGTGGGCCGGATCGGGGATATGGATCGCCGCTTTAATCGGCACGGCTTTAAATTCGATGGTCTCCATTTTTTGCAGCGACTTAAGTTTACTCTGGGCTTGGCGAGCTTTAGTGGCTTTGGCGCCATAGCGATTGACGAAATCCATAATGGCTTTGCGCTTGATCGCCTGGTTTTGGGCTTTGGCTGAAAGTTGGGTGCGCAAAAGTTCTTTTTGTTCGAAATAATCGTCGATGTTGCCGCTGTACTTGATAATTTCGCCGCCTTCGACTTCTAAAATATGATCGGTGGTTCGTCTTAGAACCTCACGATCATGCGAAATAAGAAGAAAGGCGCCTTCGTAGGTTTGCAGAAAACGTTCAAGTAAAAGCGTGGTCTCGAGATCGAGATAATTTGTCGGCTCATCAAGCAGCATGATATTTGGGTCCATGCCCAACAGGCCGATCAACTTAATGCGCATGCGATAGCCACCGCTTAGGCTCATAATGGGCTTGGCAAAAATTTCGTCGCGAACCTGCAGCTCGCGACCGGCCGCTTTAGCCTGCCAAACCGGAATGCGGCAAATGCGTTCGAGATAGCTGTCACCGGTTTCTTCAGCCGTCCAGTTGTCGTGCTGAGAAAGGTAGCCGAGGCGCATCGCTTGTGAGCGAATGACTTGGCCCTCATCGAGCCGTTCGTCGTTAATTAAGATTTTAAATAACGTTGTCTTGCCGGCCCCGTTGGGGCCGATGACACCGACGTGTTCGCCGGTATTGACCGCAAAGGTGGCCTCATCAAAGAGCACTTGGGCCCCAAAGGCTTTGTGGCCGTTTTGGATTTGTAGAAGGTTTTGTGAGCTCGACATTGAGCGCCCAAACTAATTTAATTTCATAGCGAAGTCATTCGTATTAAACTCAAATAATGAACAATTTGGAGCTTAAGATACTTTTTCAAAATGCTGATTTCGTCGCGCTAGATAAACCAGCCGGCCTTTCGGTTCATAACGTCGAAGACCCGCAGAATCTCTTAGATTTGGCTCAAACGCAGCTGAAGGTGGCGAAGGTCTACCCAGTGCACCGACTGGATAAAGAAACCAGCGGCGTGCAGCTCTTGGCTCTCAATGAGGCCGCGGCTCGTGGTCTCGCTGAAGAATTTCAACAAAAAAATTCTGTTCAAAAGATCTATTATGGAGTGCTACGAGGGTCGCTAAAAACACAAGTTGGTGTTTGGGCTCAGGCGCTTTCAGATAAGGGCGAGGGGCGCCGTAGCCCGGCCGGGGTGGCCAAAGATCGTGTGCCCTGCGAGACACGTTTTCGTGTGATTCGGCAGTCGAAATATTTTACGCTTTGCGAATTTAATCTAATCACGGGTCGCCAGCATCAGATTCGCAAGCACTGCGCACTCGCAGAACATGCTCTCGTCGGCGACCCCAGGTATGGCGATCCAAAATACAATCAACGGATGAGTGAACTTTATCATGAACCGAGAATGTTTCTGCATTGTTCTCGGGTTGAAATTCGTGGCCAGGTCTTAGCGAGCCCACTGCCTGAATGTTTCGAGCGAATGCTACCTGAGGCTTAAATATTCAGGCGATGATCGGCTAAAGTTCAGTTTGTGACTTAGATCATAAATCTAGGCCGATTTTTCGAAATTTCTACGCGGTATTTTGACGGGCCAGTGAATTGCTGAGGCTCAAGCTTGTTGGTGTCTTTGAATGGGGGCACTATGGGGCATGAGGTGAGCGCGTGCCCAAGTCGAAGCAAGACATTTGTAATCCAGAAGATGTTGCATTGAAATCGCTCTTTCTCGGGCCTCAATCAGAAAATGGCGATTGGTTTGTCGCAGAAGTGAGGCGCATCGTTGAGCACACGATCGGGTGGCGACGATCGCGCTATCCTGCAGATGGGCGCGCGATTTCAGCTGGTGATCAAAATGATGATTCGTTTTTAAAGCTAAGAGCGCGGCTCGAGACTTCGCTGAACGAATTGCTCGGGCGGCTAGAGCGTGAGACCCCCAAATTTACTCCGCGTTATATTGGCCACATGGTTTCTGAAAATTCGCTGCCGGCTCTGCTGGCCGAATTCGCTATGCTTTTGCATAACCCAAACAACGCGAGCCCTGAAGTTGCAAAAGTCAGCGCGCGTATCGAGACCGAAAGTATCGCCGATCTGGCTCGCATGCTTGGTTTCGACTCGAGCCATTCGCGTGGTCATTTTACCTCAGGGGGCACTCTTGCCAATTTCGAAGCAGTGTGGCGCGCCCTGCATCGCATCGATCAGAATCTGGCATTGGCTCTTTGTTTGATCGACAGGGGAGTGCTCAATATTTCGAATTACTACGCCACCGCCCATTCGTCGAAAATGCAATTTGAGCAGCTGTTACTCGCGCACACACTTCGTTTCGAAGACCTCGAGCCCTACTCGGTATTGAATCGCGGACATTGCAATGTCAAAGTGCCAGCCGGTTTAACCGGCAAAAATTTGTCGCCAGTAGTTTTGGTGCCTGGCAATAAGCACTACTCTTGGCAAAAAGCAGTCTTGATGTTTGGTTTGGGGCTAGACTCGTTTTGGTCAATAGAGCTTGATGCCGAGGGGCGCCTCGATATTGAAAGCCTTGAGGCGCGCATCGCGCAGGCCCGCGCTGAAGGCCGACCGATTCTGATGGTCGTGTCGGTGGCGGGTACAACTGAAATGGGTGAGGTCGACCCGGTCGATCGGGTGCAAGACACGCTTGAGCAAGTGAAAGATCTTTCGCTCTGGCACCATGTCGATGGGGCGTACGGTGGTTTTTTTGCCGCGACCCTACGTTCAGCGGGCAAGGTGCCATCTTCTGGTTTGGCGACGAAATTAGCGCCGAATATTCGGAAGGCCATCGAGGCCTTTGCGCGCGTTTCTTCGATCACAATTGACCCCCACAAATTGGGTTATATACCCTACGCTTGCGGCGCTTTTATCGCCCGAGATCAGGAGCACTATGAGTGTCGCCAGGTGACGGCCCCTTATTTAAAAAGTGGCGTGTCGGCAGTCGATTGGGCGACGACCATTGAGGGTTCGAGATCGGCGGCCGGTGCGGCGGCCGTATGGTTGACGTCCAGAGCGCTCGGTTTTGATAGCGATGGGCTCGGTCGGGTTCTCGATAAAACAATCGAGGCGCGAGAGCTTTTCGCGAACGAACTTTCTCGCGTCAAGGGTGTTTGTTTGGCCCAACCCAGTGATACCAATGTATTGTGTTTTAGCCTCGCCAATCCAAAAGAGCCGTTGGCTATGGTCAATCAGCGAGCTCTTCAGCTTTTTGAACGAATCGAATCGGGGCCCGAATTTAGCGTTAGTCGCACGACCCTCGGGCAGCGAGACTATAATTTGTTCATTGCGCGATTTTGCAAGCTGAATTCGATTTTAAATGACGGTTCAGATTTATTGCTTTTGCGCCTGGTTCTAATGAACCCATTTATCTGTTCAAAAGAAATGGATACAGATTTCGCTCGTGATTTTGCTAAAATTCTTGGTGCCAAAGTGACCGAATCGGCCCTTTAAAGATCGAAACGGGGCGGTCGCCCCTTGAGCTCTCTCGTCAAGTGAGCTAGAACTTCGTTAATGAAGCTCTATAATTTTCGAGACTTGGGCGGCCTGCCGACAAAAGGCGATCAAGAGATTAAACCAGGCCTAGTTTTTCGCACCGGCAATGTCGCGCATTGGAGTGACAAAGCGGCGGAGCATGTGGCTGGCGAGCACGGCGTTAAGCTTTACATTGATTTACGCACACCCGAAGAGGTTAAAAAATTTGGTCGACCCGAGGCTTTAATTCGGCAGGGGGTCGAATGGTTGAGTCTTTCGATCAATACGTCAGACCCGACATTTGAAAAATTGCGACTGCCGAAAGCCAATGACTGGATTGCGCTTTATCAACGAATTTTTGAAAAAAATCTTCAATCGTGGTCGCAATTTGCCAAAACGGTTTCTGGCGCCAATGAGCCGATTTTATACGGTTGTCTTTTTGGTAAAGATCGCACCGGTATCGCCACTTCGTTGCTACTCAATATGCTTGAAGTTAAAGACGGCCATATTGCCGCCGACTACGCTAAAACAACTCACGAGATTCAGCCTCTGTCTGATTTATTTCAGCACCTGTTGAATAATAATGGGGCGAACAAAGCTGAAATTTTCGAACATTATTCGCGCTCGCATGAGCAAGTCATACTCGAATTTCTTGAATACATTCGAGCTCACCCAGAAGAGCACGAAATTGGCAAAGAGCTAGTAGATATAGCCAAGAAGTTTCGCGAACCCCTCAAAACGCGACTGCTTCGTTAAGCTTTTTTGAGGCGCCAGAGCTTGGTGACTTCTTTTGAGCGCGCAGCATAGAGGGGGTCGTTCTCGTCTTGCACTTTAGAGTGCTTCGGTTTGGCCTCTAGTGCCCCCGCGACTTTAAGATTAGAAATTTTGATTAACGACTGCAATTCGTCTGGCTTGCGAAGGCCCAAGTGTTCGGCAAGGTCTGAGAGGATGAGCCAGGCTTCGCCGTGCTCAGTGAGGTGAGCACCAACGCCGCCCAAGAAGCCTTTAAGCATTTGGCTGTTTTCATCATAAATCGCACGTTCAATATTTGAGGTCGGGCGGGCCGGTAACCAAGGGGGGTTGCAAACGATCAAGTCGGCCGTCATCTGGGCCGGAAAGAGATTCGTGCTCACCACGTTCACTTGCTCTTCAAAACCAAGCCGCAAAATATTTTCGCGCGCGCAGGCAATGGCCCTCGGGTCGAGATCGGTGGCGACAATGGACGGCACCCCTCGTTTAGCGAGAATTGCGGCGATGACCCCGGTGCCCGTACCGATATCGAAGGCCTGTTCGAGCGGGGTCGGCAAGGGGGCCGAGGCCACGAGATCCAAATATTCTCCGCGAAGTGGCGAGAACAAACCGTAACTGGGGTGGATCGTTGAGTCGAGAGCCGAGATAAAGACGCCCTTTTTTCGCCACTCATAAGACCCGATGTAGCCTAGCAATTCTCGCAAGCTGACCACGAAACCTGAGCTCGGCGGGCCGTGGGCCTCACTGATTGCCTCGCGCACATCGGGCGCGCGCGACAGTTTGATGGTAAAATCACTTTCAACACAAATTAGAAGTCGCGAAAGAATTTGCGCGCGATGGGCCTGGGCCAATCGATGGCGGTTAAAGACGTCTGGCGTTGATTGCGTTTTGGCACTGATGCCACTTCGTTTTTCAACTCTTCGATTGACCGCCTGCAAGAGCTGCTTGGCGTTTTGAAAATCGCCGACATAAACGTAGGCGGCCCCTTGGCTGGCCTGACGATAGAATTCGTCGGCCTTGAGAGTGTCGTCACCGAGTAAAATCTTTTTCGGCGTTGAGTGCGCCGACTCAGAAACCCAACGCATGGTCACCGATTGATTGTTTTGTTGCCATGTGAGTTCGCGATTCATTGAAACGAGGCCCCTGCATACGTGGTTTGCTTGAGTCAGTCTTACATTAAAACCTAGCCAAATGTCTTCATTGAAAACAGCAATTTTGAGGCCCTTGGTCGGGGCCTTTTGTTCTCTTGGACCTTAGAGCAATACGGTCTAAGGCATTTTGAAATTGCTCGAAAATCGAGGGCGTGTTGAAATATATCACTATGCACACGGGCTTCGATTGAATCTCAATCAGTAAATTCGGTGTGCCAGGGGTAAAAAATGGCGTTTGATATTTTCGAAGGTAAAACAATTTCAGATATTATTATTTTACAATCGGTTCGATCATGCTCGCCGACGGCCACGGTCGGTGACGTAGTCACCATTTTGCAAACTTACAAAATTGGCGCAGTGGTTATTGTTGATGAAAAAAAAGTCCCGATCGGGATTTTTACTGAGCGCGATTTGCTTACCAAAATTTACGCTAAGAGCACGGCCTCGAGTGACGATTTAATTTCAAAACATATGACCAAAGGGCCGAAGTGCCTGAAGAGTGATGATCGCATCGAGAAAGCGATCGTGTCGATGCGCATCGGTGGCTTTCGGCACATTGTTATCACCGACAGCGTCGGTGTTTTAACCGGTATGCTATCTGTGAAAGATATCTTGAACTGTATTGTCGATTTCATTTCTGAGAAAACAGCCTAGGCAAATAGCGCTGTCGCGATATATAGCAACAATAGCGTGGGTGGTTTATGCCAAAGTCAAAGAGCCAGAAACAAAAAGAACTTTCTATAGCTAAAATATTAAAGCGAATCGAAAATTCGCCGATTCAAAAAGTGAAAGTCGCAGTGACCGATATCGATGGTGTCTTGCGCGGCAAGTATCTGCACAAAGATAAATTTCTTTCGGCTGCGAAAAGTGGTTTTGGCTTCTGTAATGTTGTTTTTGGCTGGGATTCAGCTGATGTCTGCTATGACAACGGCACTTATACCGGGTGGCATTCGGGCTTTCCGGATGCAACGGCCCACATTGATCTCAGTACCTATCGCGAAATCCCGTGGGAGAATCAGCAGCCATTTTTTCTCGGCGATTTTATAAACGACAAGGGCGACGACCTTGAAATTTGCCCTCGTCGTTTGTTGAAGCGAATTGTGGCGCAAGCTCACAAGGCTGGCTATCAAGCCAATTGCGGTATGGAGTTCGAGTGGTTTAACTTTAACGAAAGCCCTCAGTCATTGGCCGAGAAGGGTTACATAAAGCCAGAGCCGATTACTCCAGGGATGTTTGGGTACAGCCTGTTGCGCTCGTCACAGTTTCAACCGTTTTTTACCGCTCTTATGGATGAGATGCTGGCGTTCGATATACCTATCGAAGGTTTGCACACCGAAACGGGGCCTGGGGTCTATGAGGCGGCGATTCTTTATTCTGACGCATTGACGGCGGCCGATCGCGCCGTGCTTTTTAAAACCTCGGCAAAGCAAATCGGCCATCGCTTTGGGGTTATGCCTAGTTTTATGGCCAAGTGGAATTCTCAGTTGCCGGGTTGTAGCGGGCATACTCATTTAAGTCTGTGGAACACGGCCAACAGCAAAAATCTATTTTACAGTGAGAAAGCCCCGCACAATATGAGCCCGCTTTTTAAAAGTTTTTTGGCCGGTGGCCTCAAATGTCTGCCTGAAATTCTGCCGATGTTGGCCCCGACCGTAAATAGCTACAAGCGTCTGGTAGATGGCTATTGGGCCCCGACGAAAGTCTCGTGGGGTCTCGACAATCGCACCGTGGCCTTTCGCGTAATCGCCGGCGGCGCCAAATCGACCCGCGTCGAAGCGCGCGTGCCAGGCTCAGACGTTAACCCATATTTGGCGATCGCAGCAACAGTTGCCAGCGGCCTTTATGGAGTGAAAAATAATCTCGAACTAAAGACCAAGCCAGTGACGGGCAGCGCCTATCTCAACAAAGACGCCGCTCGCTTGCCGCGAAATCTTTATGACTCGACGATGAAGATGTCAGATTCGAAATTGGCGCGTGAACTTTTTGGCGATATGTTTGTAGACCACTTTGTCAAAACTCGTCTGTGGGAGTGGCGCCAGTTTCAAGACTCTGTCACGAATTGGGAACTGCAAAGGTACTTCGAAATTATTTAGTTGCTTACAAAAAAAAGAGGTTCAGCTATGTATCGTTTTGGCTTTCCGACTATTATTCAGTTTGGCGCGGGCGTTCGAAAAGAAATCCCAGGGTTTCTGAAGTCTAAAAATGTAAAACGCCCTTTGCTTGTGACTGATAAAGGCGTCGGCGCCTTGCCGATTTGCCGCGAGCTTGAGAAAACTCTAAAAGCCGCTGGGCTTGAAGTTGCGACTTTCTCAGGGGTGTGGGGCAACCCCGTTAAATCGCAAGTCGAAGCTGGGGCAAAAGCCTATCGCGATCACGGCGCCGATTCGCTGATTGGTATGGGCGGTGGTGCCGCACTTGATGTGACAAAAGCCATCGCTTTGCTAGCACACCATGAAGGTGATCTCTTTGATTACGAGGGTAGCAATCCGAAAGCAAAGCCCATCGATGGCCCTGTGCCGATGTGGGTTGCCGTGCCAACAACAAGTGGCACGGGCAGTGAAGTTGGCCGTAGCGCTGTTATCTCTGATGAAAAAACGCACATTAAGAAGTTTTTATTTTCGCCAAAATTTTTGGCCGCTTCAATTTTTGCCGACCCTGAATTGACTTTGGGTCTGCCAGCGCCGATGACGGCTGCAACCGGTATGGATGCACTCACTCATTGTGTTGAAGCGTATTTGGCTAAAGACTATCACCCCATTTGTGACGGTATCGCCCTCGAGGGCGTTCGTTTGGCGAGCCAAAGTTTAGTGAAGGCGACTAAAGAGCCGCAAAACGTCGAAGCTCGCGGCACCATGATGATGGTTTCAATTATGGGCGGTATTGCCTTTCAAAAAGATCTTGGTGTGACCCACTCGTGCGCTCACGCCCTAGGCACAGCCGTCGACATGCATCACGGTTTAGCCAACGGAGTGATGATCGATTACGCGCTGAAAATAAATCTCGGTGTGCGCGCTGACCGCTTTAAAAATCTAGCGATGACGGTCGGGCTTAAAGATCAGAGCGGAGACGGTTTTTTGCAATGGCTGCGTTCGCTCAAGGCTGAGCTCGGCATCCCAAAAAATTTGACCGAGGCGAAGGTCGGCAGAGACAAGCTCAATGAGCTTGTTGATTTAGCATTTCAAGATTCATGTCACGAGTACAACCCGCGCCCTGTGACCAAAGAAGATTTTCGTTCTATTTTTAACGAGGCTTTTTAGACGATGTTGCGAATTGGTGTAAGCTCGTGTTTCTTTCACGCCGACCCCCTTCGCCCCACCTTTAAGGGCAAGACGCTCTTGTATCTTGTGCAAGATGTTGGGCATTGGCTGCTGGCTAAAGGCGTGATTAATTATTTGATCCCCACATTGCCAATCGAGAGCCCTCTCACCCTGCACGATCTTGTGGCTGACCTCGATGGTCTCGTTCTTCAAGGGGGCTCTGATGTCGCCCCGTCATCATACGGTGAAAAACCGTTGAAGCCAGAGTGGGCCGGTGATGCGGTTCGCGATCAGTACGAGATTACATTGGTAAATGAGTTTCTCGAGCAAAAAAAACCCATCTTAGGTCTCTGTCGGGGGATGCAACTTTTGAATGTCGCCTTTAAGGGCACGCTCTATCAAGATATCAATACGCAAGTTCCGAAATCACTCGCCCATCGCAATTGGGATATTTACGATCAAAATTTTCACATGATCGAACTTGTGCAAGGCTCGCAATTGGCGTCACTCTACCCAAAGGCGCCGGCTGTTTGCAAAATAAACAGTGTGCACCATCAGGGCATTAAAGAGCTGGGGCGGGGGCTAAAGGCCGAGGCCTTTTCGACCCCATATAAAATCGTTGAGGCCGTTCGCCTTGAGGGTGATCGCTATGTTGTCGGCGTGCAGTGGCACCCTGAATTTCAAGACTCAAAAGATCAATCGCTATTAAGTACCGAACCCATTCTCGAAGAATTTATTCAAGCCGCAAAAAAAAGAAAGAGGTCGTGACCATGTTAAAAGTTGTAAACCCCGCGAACAATGAAACCATCAAAGAAGTTCAAACTGACACAGCCACAACGGTGTCTGATAAGTTTCGAAAAGCAAAAAGCGCTCAGGCAAAATGGGCGGCGCAGCCTTTGAATTCACGCCTCGAAGTGATTCGTAAATTTCGGGCGCTGTTAGAAAAAGATTTAGAAGAGCTCGCGCACACTCTCACCTCTGAAGTGGGTAAGCCCATCTCTCAATCGCGAAATGAGATTAAGGGGACGTTGGGGCGTATCGATTTCTTTCTTGAGAAAACCCCTGGCGTTATTCGCGACGAATCTGTTTTTAAAGACAGTGCGGCACCGTTAGAAGAGGTCATCGGTCACGAGCCGCTCGGTGTTGTCGCCAACATTTCAGCCTGGAACTACCCCTATTTTGTCGGCTCGAACGTTTTTATACCCGCTCTTCTCACTGGCAATGCGGTTCTCTATAAGCCTTCAGAATTTGCCACACTTACGGGCATTGCCATTACCGAACGTTTACACGCCAGCGGCGTGCCGGCCGATGTATTTTCGCTGGTGGTCGGCGACGGCTCGATCGGCGTCGAATTGTTGAAAAACCCAGTAAACGGAGTATTTTTCACGGGCTCTTACGCCACCGGCAAGAAGATCGCTGAAGCTGTGGCCAGCCGGATGATCAAAGTGCAACTCGAGCTGGGCGGCAAAGACCCGGCTTACGTTTGCGACGATGCCAATGTGAAAAACGCAGCTGAAGGCCTTGCTGACGGCGCGTTTTACAACAATGGGCAAAGCTGCTGTTCGGTTGAGCGAATCTATGTTCATGCGAAAGTCTATGACCAGTTCGTCGAGCATTTTGTAAACACAGTAAAAGGTTTTGTCACCGGTGACCCCAATGACGAGAAAACCTATATCGGCCCATTGACCCGCGCGGCCCAGCTCAGCGTTGTTAAGAATCAGGTGACCGACGCCATGGCAAAGGGCGCAAAGTTGATGGTTGGCGGGCAGAAAGTTGCCAACAGCAAAGGTCACTATTTTCAACCGACAGTTCTGACCAACGTGACTCACTCGATGGACGTTATGCGTGAAGAGTCTTTTGGCCCAGTGATTGGCATTCAAAAAGTGGCCAATGACAACGAGGCTCTTATGCTCATTAACGACACGGCCTACGGTTTGACCTCAGCCGTTTATTCGGCAAGTCGCGAGCGCGCCCACACGATTTTGGCGCAAGCCAATAGCGGTTCTGTTTATTGGAACTGCTGTGATCGCGTCAGCCCTCGATTGCCGTGGTCAGGTCGTGGCCATTCTGGTATGGGCTCGACTCTGTCAACCTTGGGTATACAGACGTTTTTGCAACCGAAGGCTTGGCACCTGCGTGGCTAAATTTTGCCCCGTCGCACTGGGTTTGGTTTTGAGCTTGTGTGTGAACACTGGTCACGCCAAAGAAATTCTGACCAACGCGACGACGATGACCAACGCGCCCGATTGGCTCACGGCAACTCGCGTTGAAAAGGTGACAGATCATATCCTCAATAAACTTGAGTGGACGATTCATCGGGTTAGCGTTCGTTGGTATTACACCGACGCTGATTTTCAGCAGGCCCACAGTATGGGGCCTTACATAATGGCCGTGACGATCAGCAAGGGCGACGAGATTGTGGTGCACTTAGGGCCTAAAGTAAACCAGAGCAATTTTGATCAAACCTTTGGGCATGAGCTTGTGCATGTTATCGTCGGCCAAAAGTATAAGAGCTCAATACCGAAATGGTTTGAAGAAGGCTTGGCCAATCATTATTCGAGTGCAGATAAGGTCAATTATAAAATGCTTTCGAGTCAGCCGCTGCCGGCCGATGTTCGGCTTTTGGCGCACCCGGTGCGAGGCTCGCAAATCGAAATTGATTATCGTTACAAAGCCTCGCAAGCCATCGCCGAGATGCTCGATAAGAAATGCGATTTAGAGAATCTGATTCGAATAAGCGTCGAACGCAAGATGGAAGACTATATTAAAACCTATTGCGAAATAAATGATCTCAATCTGGCGTTTCGCGATTGGGTTAAGAAGAAAGCCAGCGAAGCCTATAAATAGCTCGCCGCAAAATAGCGAGCCTCTCGCTAAACTTCTAAAGGCTGCCGATATCTCGATGGGCCCGAGCGTTCTCTTGATTTTTCTATAAACGCAAGCTGCTGCTCGACCATGGTTTCAAAAGTGTGAAGTAAGCGATCGTGTTGGCGCAAGTTCGTTTGAAAGCCGCGGCTCGGGCCTACCAATTCGATGGTGTGATGAATCGCTTCGATGGTTGAGTAGCAACCGGGGTGAGGCTGCTTTCTGACTCGAAAATTTGACGGGGTCGGCGGGGTAAAACAAACTCGCGGTAAATCGATCAGATTTTTACTATGCTTGACCATTTTTTTCGCCGTGGCCCAAGTTCCGTCGATGACAAAGATAGTGAGAATTTTATCGGGTGAAAAAATGGCCGCCCGCTCAACGCTCGAAAGGGAAGACAGATTCTTAGATTGAACACCTGGGTAGAGCATGACGCACTGTCGGCGAGGGTCGGCGATAAGGTCGTTTACCGTTTCATTTTTCGAATAGTCGTGCCCGCGTATCAAGAAAGAATTTTCTAAACAGAGATGAGACATGCGGCCGGTGGCGATACGGCGTCGGCATTCGAGAGGGTGAATAAGAATAACAAAATTGATAAGCGGGTCGAACCGTCTGATATGCGGGCAATAGCACGTCACCTGTGGCTGTAGGCACGTAATGCACAATTGGCGATAAGTCTGAGCTTCCATGTCATCTTTCGATAGGTGGTTGCTTAAAGCTTAGCGCGGCCTCGCTATGGGGCAGAACTGGTCTTCGCTTGTTGCTTGAGATCTAGACCTTTAGCGAGGCGAGGGGCTTAACTCTTAATTGCCCAACGGAGCTTAGCCGATTTTGATCGCGGGTTTGAGTGTTGCTCGTCAAAGCTAGGTCGAATAAATTCAGGGGCCACCTGGCTGTATTCGCCTGAGCGCTCAAGTGCTTGAAATGATTTTTTCACCCGACGATCTTCGCCCGAATGAAAAGACAAAATCACAACCCGACCTTTGGGCTTCAATAGACTTGGCAAATCTTTTAGCAACTGATCGAGCGCGGTCAGTTCGCCATTGATCGCGATTCTCAAAGCCTGAAAAGCTCGCCGAACCGGGGTATCGCCCTCTTGCTCTCTCACTCGTGAAGAAAACCCCGCGACCACTTTGCGAATCACAGTAGTCATTTGCGCCGTCGTTTTGGGCTTGGCTTTAATCAGGGCTTTGGCGATGACGTTGGCGCGCATCTCGTCGGCATTGTCGCGAAGAATATTTGAGAGCTCAAGTTCAGTGATACGACTCAATAACTCCGCGGCCGATTCACCGACTTCAGGGTTCATGCGCAGGTCGAGGGGCGCATCGATTTTAAAAGAAAAACCGCGGCTCGGGTCATCGAGTTGCATTGACGACACTCCGAGATCGGCCAAGAGCATGTCGACTTTTTCGATGTCATTTTTTTGTAAAAAATTTCGGAGGTCTTTAAAATTAATCGGAGCTATCAGCAGAGAAGCCGCGCTAGGGCATTTGTCTCGAAGGTTTTTTTCGGTCTTCGGTCGCTCGACAGGGTCTTGCTCGACGCCGATCAATCGCCCACCGGGCAACAACTTTTCAAGTAAGGCCGAGGCATGCCCACCATACCCCATTGTCGCATCAACCGCCGTTTCGCCTGCCATGGGCTTTAGAATCTCAAGAATTTCGGTTACGCAAATGGGGCGGTGGGTGCCGACGGGGGTGTCGCCACGCCCTTTAATTTTCTCAACGTCATCGGCATAGCGATCAGGGTTGAGCTCTTTGTATTTCTCAGCAAATTTTTTCGGATGAGTGCCTTTGTACCGAACCCGGCGTTTAGGCTTACCCGTATCGTCAGGGGTGTTCATAGCGGGCAGATTAGCAGTGTTAGCGTTACGACTGAAGCGTATTTTACTAAACCCTTGTACCTTTTCGCTTGTACCGATAAAAAAGGTAAAATAGTAAATGATGAAACGTTCAATCGAGGCCGGCCCATGCAAACACATAAAATCATTATCGTTGGTGGCGGGGCCGCCGGTTTCTTTGCCGCCATCAATGCCGCAGACCTTGCAAAGGCCAATAATAGACCCGTCAACATTAGCATTCTTGAATCTTCTGACAGCGTTTTAAGAAAAGTACGAATTTCTGGCGGCGGTCGTTGCAATGTCACTCATCATCAGTTTGATGTGAGGCTATTTTGCGAAAATTACCCCCGTGGTTCGAAAGAATTGCTATCGGCAATGCAGCGTTTTCAGGCCCGCGACACCGTCGAATGGTTCGCCAATCGTGGGGTCAATTTGGTCGCGGAAGAAGACGGCAGAATGTTCCCTGATACCAATGACTCTAACACCGTCATCCAATGCTTTCTTAAGGCCACTGACGAATTGGGCATTAACGTTTTGTTAAATCACAGCGTGGCCTCGATTGAAAGAGTTCAGGCCGAAAACGTAGCGCCGGGCGCTGGGCCTGAGCGATTTGTCGTTAGCATTAAAGACAAAGAGCCGATGTTGGCGGATTCGGTGATGATTGCCACAGGCAGTTCGCAACACGGTTATCGCTTCGCCAGTGCTTTGGGTCACACCATTGCCGAACTTGCGCCCTCGTTGTTTAGTTTTAAGATCACCGATTTTTTGTTGGCTGAGCTGCCCGGCCTGAGCTTTCCGAACGCAAAGGTTAAACTTCTCATTGATGGCAAAAAGCCATTCGAAGAAGTGGGCCCGCTTCTCATTACCCATTGGGGTTTAAGCGGCCCCGGGGTCTTAAAGATTTCGGCCTGGGCGGCGCGCGATATGATGCATGCCGATTACAAAGCAAAACTTCTGGTCAATTGGTTGGGCGCAAAAACCATTGAAGATGTCATCGCCCAAATAAAGCGACTGAAAGAGCAGAATTTGCGAGCTCAATTGATGAATGTCGGCCCCGATCAAGTGGCGAAGCGTTTTTGGGTCAAAGTCTTGGGCCGAAGTGAAGTCTCGATTGATAAAAAGTGGACCGATCTTTCGAATAAAGAAATTCAAAAAATCAGCGATACCCTTTTTCGAACTGAATTCGAGGTGGCCGGTAAGAATCGCTACAAAGACGAGTTCGTCGAGTGTGGTGGGGTCACTTTAAAAGAAATTAATTTTAAAACGATGGAAAGCAAAATCTGCCCTGGCCTTTATTTTGCGGGCGAAGTTCTCGATATCGACGGCATCACCGGCGGCTTTAACTTTCAAAACGCCTGGACTGGCGGTTGGATTGCCGCCCAAAACATGTAGAGCATTAGGCCTTTCTGTCCTGAAGAAGCCTGGTGAACAGTTGACGCGGCAGCAAATCCGTCCACAAGACACTCGCGGCGCCGACGGCGGCACAGATCGCAATCGAATTTAGGTGAACTATTGAAAAACGAAAAACTTCGCGCAAGGCCGTGGTGTAGACCGTGCAGGCAAGTAGGCCAACTGAGGCCAGCGCTATTGTATTCAGCCAGCGGTTCTTTGTTCGCTTGGCGTTCACAATCTTAAAAAAAGATCGGTGGGCCCCGCGACTCGCAAATATCAAAACTAGATTTGCAAAGATGAGGGTCGTGAAGACCATGGTTCGCGCTTCGGCTTCTGTAAACCCCTGGCGAAGCGAGATGATGAAGATAAGTGCGAGTGCAAGAAAGATACTGGTGCCATGCAAAAGGCTTGGTAGCCAAATGGCAGCGCCAAAAAGTGGCTCGTCACGATTGCGTGGGGGCTGAGTCATAATCGATTTTTCGGCGGGTTCGACTTCAAACGCGATCGACGAAGTGGGCTCAATTAATAAGTGCAAAAGCGCAATGTGGGCTGGCAAAAGAACTAAGGGCATTTTTAAAACCACCGGCAAAATTGACATCCCGGCTATTGGTATATGGATCGCAAACAGATACCGAAAGGCTGACTTTAGGTTGGCGTAAACTCGGCGGCCCATGCGCACGGCTTCGACAATAGAGCCGAAATCGTCATCGATCAGAACAAGGGCTGCTGACTCGCGCGCGACGTCGGTGCCCCGACCGCCCATTGCAATCCCGATATGGGCATTTTTGAGCGCGGGGGCATCATTGACCCCATCGCCCGTCATAGCGACTGTTTCGCCTTGCACTTTCAGAGCTTCGACAATTTTTAATTTTTGCTCAGGTCGCACGCGCGAAAACACACAGACTGTTTTGACCGCGTTCGCGACTTCAAGCGTAGTCATTGCCGTCAGTTGATCGCCGGTGACAACAAGATCAGGGCTTTGAAGGCCAATCTTTCGAGCGATACTACAGGCGGTGACCGGGTGATCGCCAGTGATCATGACGACGCGAATGCCGGCTGAGTGACATTCGGCGATGGCCGCCGCTACGCCCGGTCGTATTGGGTCGGCGATACCGATCAATCCAACAAGTGCAAAATTAAAATCATGCTGCTGAGGGGGGAGTGGCGCCACAGCAGAGTGCGCCTTTGCAACGGCCAAGACACGAAGGCCACTTCGAGCCATTTGCTCAGCGGCCAGAGTGGTCGCAGCGGCCTCGGCCGCGCCCAGGTGACAGAGATCAATAATGGCTTCGGGCGCACCTTTGGCGCCGATCACGAAGCCGCCTTCGCGGCCTGGCTTCCAGGCGTGAGAAATGGCGAGTAGATTTGGGCTCAGTGGGTATTCTTTTTCGAGAGACCAATCGTTGTGAAGGTGTTCGGTGCCTTTTAAGAATTTGACCCCGGTGCTTACGAAGGCGAGCTCCATAGGGTCGAAGGGGTCTTGCCGACTGGCTAAAATACCGAATTCGAGATTTTCATGAAATTCTTCGGGCAGTGCTTCAATGTCTTGATCGGCCAGATCAACCGACTTTCCGTTAGCAAAGAGCCGCTCGATTTTCATTTGATTGAGAGTGAGCGTTCCGGTTTTATCGACACAGAGAACAGTGGCCGCGCCCAGATTTTCGACGGCCGGCAGTTTGCGGGTGAGAACGCGGCGCTGAGAAATTCGCCAGGCGCCGAGAGCCAGAAATATTGTTAAAACCGCCGGTAGCTCATTCGGCAAAATCGCCATGGCAAGGGTCAGCCCTGAAAGAGCCCCTTCGAGCCACTGGCCTCGCGTCAGGCCGTAAATGAGAGCGATCAAAACGCAGACGCCCCCGGCCACCCAGGCTAAGCGGCGAACGAGGCGATTTGTTTCAGCCTCGAGTTTGGTCGGCTCTCTCAAAGAGCCTTCGATGAGCTTTCCGACTTTACCGAATTCGGTCTGCGAACCAATGGCCGTCACAATGCCGACCCCTTGGCCTCTTACAATAGTGGTGGCAGCGTAGATCATTGAGTCGGCCATTTTTTCGACCGGGGCCGATTCGCCGGTCAGCATCGATTCGTCAGTGGCAACACCGCTCGACGAAATCAATACGGCGTCGGCGGGCACGCGGTCGCCCTCGCTCAGAAAGATTAAATCTTCGCGCACGAGGTCTCGGCCGGCAATTCGCTCTCTAACCCCGTCGCGCAATACGAGGGCTCGTGGGCTCGAGAGATCTTTCAGCGCCTCTAGCGCTCTTTCTGATTTGTGCTCTTGAAATATTTCGATGGCGATGATGAGAAAGAGAAAACCCATCAACATGAAAGCTTCATTGCGGTCGCCAATCAGCAGGTACACCAAGCCGCATCCCAGTAGCAGGTAAACCATCGGTTCGCTAATAATATTGAAGACGATCGATAGAAATCTTTTCGGTTTGGCGGTGGGCAACTCGTTGAAGCCTTCTTCGTCTTGGCGCCGAAGGGCCATCGCTCGCGAAAGGCCGCCGGTTGGAGGTCGCGCGCCACCGTTGAGTGCCGGCTGTAGGGCCATCGTTTCGAGGTCGCTCTTTTTAGAGTCCATAGTTCGTTCTACTGCGATTTCCATAGCTACGCAGGCAAATTCGTATGGTGCCCTAGTGTGTGAATTTTCGCCCGACGAATTTCTTCAGTGAATGCCGAAATTTTTCGTTCAAAGGTTTCATCTGTAATGTCAGCGCTGGTAATTTTCATTGTGGCCACCGGCCTTTTTTGGCCCAGTTCGATCATTTTTGCGATCGCCGCATCGGCGCCTGAGCCCCCACAGGTAACGTAGTAGGCCACGTCCTTAATTTGCGAGGCATATTGCATCAGAAAGCTTCTAATCGGGGACGACATATGGGCGCCCCAAACGGGGCTGCCGACGATCACCAGATCATATTGAGTCAAATCCCAATGGTCTGTTTCGATTGGCTGCATACTTTCATTGAGCGCGTGAAAAATAGCGCGCACATAGCCCGTAAACCCAAGTGGATATAAACTGGATTTAACCTGCAGGACATCAGCATCTAGTTCGAGGTCGATATCTTTGGCGATGTCTTCTGTGGTGTGAGTTCTCGAATAATAAACAACTGCAGTTTTCACTGTCCCCCCCTTTTTGCTATTTTAGCTATTTGTAACAATTGCATTTTAGATGCCAGTTGGTCGCTCAGTTGAGCGTGCGTTTAGATGATCTACGGCATGAATTGTCGCCGGCGTGATTTTCTAATCGGCCATAATGTCACTTTTTGTGTCGAATTGTACCTGACGCAGCGTTCATCAGAAGTTGAATGGGACAGCGCCACCGGCGTGTGGGGCCCACTGATAGCCGTTTGGATTTGATCCGTCCGCTCGGCGTATTTCGGAAATTTTTGTAACGCGAAATACATTCTGTAGGCTCTCGCGTAGTACGCGACTTGCAATGGCCCGGGGCTGAAGTAGCGAACCAAAATACAAAAAAGGGAGGTCTCTTGCGAACTTCGATATTCAAATTAATTCTTTTCGTTAGTCTATTTGCCCCAAGCGCCTGGGCTCGAAACTACATTGTGGGCGGGCAGGACGTGGGCGACCTCGATCCGGTGCGAGCGGCGACTGTCGGGATATTTGATCCTTCTCCAGATGGGCAATCGGGTTCGTTGTGCACCGGCACACTGATTCGAGATAACATGGCGGTGACAGCGGCGCATTGCGTACCGAAAGGTGCGGCCAGGCCAGTGGTCATTTTTGGCAAAGATCTTCACTCGCCTGGTGCGATTCATCGACAAGTTGAAGCGGTGGCGGTGAACCCAAAATGGCAAACTCACCAGGGCAAAGGCATGGATCAAGGCGATATTGCATTGGTGAAATTCGACGGCGGCCTACCAGCGGGTTACAAGAAAGTCGCAGCCGTGACTTCAGACAAAGAAATTCAAGCCGGCTCAGAGGTCACCTTGGCTGGCTACGGGATTTCGAACGCCCAAACCAAAACCGGCGCCGGGCGTTTGCGCAAAACGAAGGTGGATGTATTGGATGGGCGCCACGGCAAGAGCGAAATGATTTTAGATCAATCGCACGGCCGTGGTGCCTGTCATGGTGACTCGGGTGGGCCGGCGTTCGTTAATCACGGCGGTAAAATTGAATTAGCCGGAGTCACTAATCGCGGTTACCCCGATCGCGCCCCCGATGACTGTGCCCATCAGGTGGTTTACACCAAGGTGCCGGCTTATCGTCCGTGGATTCGTAGCACCGAGAAAAAGCTCGACGCGCAATCCCCGTCGCCTGCATCGATCGGGCCTTCGCCAAGAATGCCGGGGATGTTGGCCTATAATAAGAGAGCGGCGCATTCGCGGTCTCTCGTTCGCGCCAACAGCCGCCCAATAGCAAAATCAATCGCGCGATCGCGTGTGAGCGGGCACGAGCGTCACCACTTTGTTTCTTTGGCCAAACATCAGGCGAGGCGCTACCGATTTTAGTAAAGTGCGCTTGCAAATTGGCAAGAGTCGAATCAGAGTTAAGGCATCGCAAAACAATCTGAGGTTGGTCGCATGCCAAAAGCACTATTTATGACTCTATTTCTATTTGCAGGCGTCGCATTTGCGTCGTCTCATGCTATGGCCGATTCGGCGGTGGTGACAGCGGTCAAAGGGTCGGTGCAAACCAAGAAGGCCGGTGAGCTTGTGGCTCTAAAAATCGGCGATAAGATAGCAGAGGCCCAATCCGTGCAAACTGGCGCCGCTTCAACGGCCGTTTTGGTTTACCCAGATGGCTCGCGAATCAAACTTAAAGAGAATAGCGAAGTCGTGGTTCACTTGGTGGATACTCCGCAAGAGAAGGTTGGCGCTAATTTAATAATCGGTGCACTTTTTGCTGCGGTAACAAAAAAGAAAGAGCCACATTTTTTTGTCAAAACGCCGACCGCTGTTGCTGGGGTTCGCGGCACTGATTTCTTTACGTCATTCGACAATAAAGAAAATACTCCGAATTTGTGGCTGTGTGTTCACGAGGGCTCGGTCGAAGTCGTGCCATTAGATTCTCGGCCGGCCATTGTGGTCAAAGAAGGGCTCGGGATCGTCGTTCGTGCCGATCAAAAAATTGACGAACCAAAACCCTACGAGTGGACGAAGCAGTTAAATTGGAACATGGACCCTGCTGCGGGTGATGTTGAAGACAACAGCCAATTTGATTCGCAAAAATACAAAGATCTATTGAAGTATAAGTATGATTAAAAATAGAAAATGGTTTTTCACCGGCCTCGTTGTCGTTAATATTTTGCTTTCTCTGGGAGCGCAAGCGGCCCCCCCGGCACCTACCGATCTTGCAAAAGGCACAGAGCCAGGTTTGTTTTTGCGAGCCTTTAAAGATATTTCTGGTGCAACGTTGCTGGCCGAGACGGGCGGTGTAGACGAAACTGACGGACGCAATTATCGCGAAGTTACACTTGGCGCCTACCATGACATTCTGCCAATTTTCACCATCGGTGGATTTTATCGCCGAGCCTACGGGTTGCGCCATGACAATGATTGGCAGTCGATCAATGGCAGATGGTCTTGGGCCGATAGCAATTCAAGAGGCGAAGATTTTTTAATATTAGATGCTACGGCCAAGTTTCTGGTGCAGGGGTTGCCCGTGCGCAATGCCACTGCAGAGCTTAAATCACGTTTGCTTCATGATTTTCTAAACGGCGACGAGACCTTGATGCTTCGACCAGGGCTTACTTTATTTTGGCTGAAAAATGAACTGCCGTTTATGAATGTTTTTTTGCAATACGAATTCGATTTGCCGCTTAATTACGGTCACCGGTCGGTAAACGAGCGCTGGCTTTATTTGGGTGCCCTGTATCGCATCGCACGCGACATAGATTTTGGCGGTTTTTTTGCTGACAAATGGCAGGCTTGGTCCAACGCCTCGGCCTATGACAACAAAGGCGGCGCGCCCTTTACTGAGACGGCCGAAAGTGAAGTCGTATCGGCACTGCTCATTTGGCATGTCAATTAGTCGCGGCCTCTTTTTGCGCGACCGACTGGCGGTCTCACCGCTGCGACAAAGGACGTCACTTCAAATCTGGCCAGCTATCGGCCCAGTTTGGCACGTCGAGGTTTGTTTGAGATTGACGGGGTCTGCACCCTAAAGCGTAGTCTATAAAGCGTTCAAAATAATATCGAAGAGGTGGTTATGGCTCGTGAAGCACAGGTTGCAAATGGCATTGCGAAGAAAAAAGCGTTGGCGAAAAGAAGCAAAGTCCCTCCAGTAAAAGTTGTGCGCGTAATTGACAAAATTCGAGGGCGCGTCGGTAAGTTTCATCAGAAATTGGTCCCACCGCAAATTGCAATGTTTGAAATGATTTCGAGTTTCTGGACGGCTCAGGCGCTCAGCGTGGCGGCCCAACTTGGCGTCGCCGACGTCATGAAAGATAGCGAAATGCACTTTGGCGATATCGCTAAAAAAGTCGGGGCGCACCCGGAGTCTCTTTATCGACTCATGCGCGGCCTAACAAACGCTAATATTTTTGTTGAATTACCAGAGCGCAAATTTAAATTGACTGCTTATGGTCGCTGCTTAAGAAGTGATTTGGACGAAAGCGTTCGATCAATGGCAATTTTTCAGGGCCAATACCAGTGGGCGCACTGGGCTGAGATGCTTCATTCAGTTAAAACCGGCGAGACTGTTGTTGAAAAAGTTCGCGGCCAAGACCTATTTGGTTTTCTAGGTAAAACTCCAGAGGCTCAGCACCATTTCGATGCATTTATGACCACGGTTTCGAATATGGAGATCGCGGCGATTCTTTCGGCTTACGATTTTGCCGGGTCGAAGGTTATTGCCGATATCGGCGGAGGTCGCGGCAGCTTTCTAAGCGCGATTCTCGACAGTCAGGTAAAGTTCAAAGGCGTTCTCTATGATCAGCCTCAGGTCGTTGCGACGGCCGAAAGCGAACTCGCCAGTGGACATCTTAAGAGTCGTTGCGAAATTATTGGCGGCAGTTTCTTCGAGAGTGTGCCGAAAGGCGCCGACACTTACGTGATGAAACATATTATTCATGATTGGGAAGAAAGTAAGTGCATTCAGATTCTCGAAAACATTCGAACTGTTATCCCGCGATACGGTAAATTGGTATTAGTCGAGAGTGTCGTAGCGGCGCCCAACGTGCCGCACTTTTCTAAAATGTTAGATCTTGAGATGCTCGTCAATGCCGGTGGTATCGAGCGAACGGCAGCACAATACGCTGAGCTTCTAGCAAAATGTCAGTTCAAGTTAGTTCGCGCTGTTGAGACCGTATCGATGGCGAGCGTACTCGAAGCAGTGCCAGTTTAGGTAGGCGGTTGGGCAGGAAAAAAGTTACGGCGTACCTTTTTTCTTAGAGAGCCTGCATGTAGGTTGTGACCGCCTTGGCTTCAATATCCGACATTTTGGCTGCCATTTCTGTCATTTTCTTTTGATTGACGATATCTTGGCTTTTGTAGGCGGCGAGTTGATTGTACAGAAACCACTGCCACTGGCCGGCAACGCGAGGGTTTAGGGCACTGTTATCGCCACCGCCTTCTCCTGCATGACCGTGACAATCGGCGCAGGCGCGAACGTCTTTGCCTTTGATTCCATTTTCATAAATATCTTTGCCTTGAGCCATGAGTGTTGCATCGCCGACTACCGGAGGCAGAGGTTCAGTCTTAGCAAAGTACTCGGCAAGACCCTTGAGGGTTGCTTCATCCATGCCTTTCAGTTTCTTGGTCATTAATTTGAGAGCGTCCACACCGCGTCGATTGCCAGCTTGATAGTCTTTGAGGGTCTGGAATATATACTCGGGGGTTTGGGCGCCTAGTCGGGGGGAGTCGTTAGAAGCCGGGTCGTTTGCATGACACTTAAGGCATTTCGCCTTCGCAATTTCGCCGATGTCATCAGCCAAGGCGTGATTGAAGAGAAAGAGAGTGAGTGCGATCAGACAATATGCTTTTTTCATAAGACCTCCACACTTCGCCTGAGAAGTGATGCTTCGTGGTTACCCTCACAATATTTTAACGGCAGTAGTTGCTCAAGAAATAGTCGTTAGCTTCGTAAAATATTCTAATATTACGCACTTGGGCCGCGACATTTTGTCTCACTTTTAAAACGAGTACCAACCGGGATTGTATAAATGGTTGGTTACAAAAAGAACTCAAATTAATTGGTGCGCGCCTCAAAATGTCGGCATAAATTCACAACTTATCGAGTCGACTTAGAATTTGTAGGGCCCTATGAGGTTAGTTAGTTTTATTTTCTATTTGGTCCTGTTTTTTGCGCACTCTGCGCAGGCATCGGGGCAAATCCAGTCTTGCTCCACAAGTGGTTGCCATGACCAGCTTCTAAAAACCCCTTTCTTGCATCGACCGTTAAGGGCGAATGACTGTTCGGTTTGTCATCGACCTGGCGAGACCATATCTAAGAGCGCTACGGCTCACCCTAAATTGAAAGTGATTTCGCGCGATGACGTAAATGCACTTTGTATAGTCTGTCACGATGATAAATCAAGCGGGGGCCACAAGGTCGTTCACAAAGCAATTGCCGAAAAAAGCTGCGTAGAGTGTCACAATCCGCATGGTTCGCAGAATCGCCATCTCTTGAAGAGAAACCCTGTAAGTGAGCTTTGTCTATCTTGTCATATTGAGATCAAGACTAAGATTCACGAGGCCCATGGGGCGGTGCTAAGCCAAGATCGAGGTTGCCTCAACTGTCACGAGGGTCATTTTTCGCAAGAAAAACATTTGCTAAAGGCGCCTGAAGGCCGAGTTTGCCTAAATTGCCATGGCAAGATTCAGACGAAACGCAATGGGCAGTCGATCGCTAACATCGGCCAGTTGCTTAAAGACAATCCGTTTAAGCACAAGCCAGTGGCAGAGGGGCAATGCGATTTGTGTCATGACCCTCACGGCTCGTCGGCTGCAGCTTTTTTGAAAACCCCATACCAAGCGCCGGGTTTCGCTTTGTGTTTAAGTTGTCATAAAAGTTTGCTTATCAAGAACGCGGTTGGTGATTCGAGCACTCAATTTCGAAATGGGCTCGAGAATTTGCACGACTTTCATTTACAAAGTCGAATTAAGGCGCAGTGTTTTTCTTGTCACGACGCGCACGCCGCGGGCCAGCCCCACCTGATTCGAACCGAAATGAAATTTGATGAATGGCAAGTGCCAATTCAATTCAAGGCGACAAAGTCGGGCGGTACTTGCATGGCGGCTTGTCATAACGAGAAAACATACGACCGTGTAAAACCGTTTAGCAACGAGCCGGGGCGGTAACCGAAGATGAGATATCTTTATTTATCGTTTTCTCTCATTTTTTCGTTACCAGTTTTTGCTGGTCTGTTTCGAGCCCAGTCAGAGACGCTTAATTCGTTTCGTCGAAATGAGCAGTTTCGTGTTGAGTCGCCGACCTATGAATTTGTTTCGACGTCTTATGTGACTGAGAAACGTGACGTTGAGATCAATTGCGATTTCAGTTTGTTTACTGACCCCACGAGCAATAGCAACAATAGGGCGTCTCTCTATATTTTTGATGCTCGTTTCGAAGCCGTGCCCGATCGTCTGAGCGTACGTGTTGGACGTTCGTTTGATATGATTAACACGATTGGGGCTTCGTCAGTGGATATGGTTTCGGCAGAGCTCAGTCTCTTTAGCCGGCAGCTTAAATTGGGTGGCTTTGTCGGGGTCGAGCGCGCGCTTGAAGCATTCGACTCAGATTTGAAATCAAACGTTTCAGGAGTGCGCGCCGATTTTCACACCGATGAGGCGCTACCACTCTTTGTCGGCACCAAATTCATGAATCGAACAAACCCCAGTAACGGCAACTCTACCGAGAATTTGGTGGAGGTCACAGGTCGCAAACCGATTGCTTCGGCCTGGGGCCCTGAGCTCATGATTGATTCGGTTTCGGATGCCAACACCTCGAATCTTAATCGCTTCGAAGTTGGCGTCGATGTGTACCCGACGATTATGACCTTCTCTAAATTTCGGTTTATGACTTACGACGTGCCCGCTCGATCGGGTATCGAACAACCTATTTTTTCGATTTTCTCGACTGGTCGGCTTTATGAGGGGCGATTTCAGCTTGAACGCAAATTAAACTCGAGCCTGATCGCCAGTGTTTCGACCTTCTATGACGAATATCAACTTTTACCAACAGAGCGTACTCACGGCACTGGTGCTGAGGTCGAAGCGCGATTTGCGGCCGACCCGGGGCTTAATTTCAACACGGTTTTGTATTACTTCGACAGTTACGGAGGCAAGGTCGTCGGCGTGCGCATGGGCGGGCAAAAGGCATTGTCGAAAGCCAACGAATATTACGGGCTGCTTGACGTCACTCATTATGAAAAAATCACTTCTTCGAAGCGCGAAGCTTACACCTGTGAAGTCGGTTGGAGTCGTATTTTGGGGCATGCCTTTAAACTTACGGTCGGTGGCCAGGCCAGTTCAAACAATATTTTGAAGGATGATTTTAGAACCTTGGCGCGATTGAACTATCTCTATTGGGGCGAGCGATGAAGACATTTATAGGCATTTGGTTCATTTTAACAGCCCAGCCCACTTTTGCTCTTTCGCAAATGACGGCGGGGTTTGACCACCAAGCCCATTTATCTAAAGTTTTTAAGCCAAACAAGATTGATTGTATGCATTGCCATAATTTTAATATGGACCAAAAAGAAAAGAGAATTTCGTTTTCGGTGGCAGCGACAAAAAGCATTTTAAATCGCCCCGTTAAAGAAATTTGTCATGAGTGTCATCGCTCGGATCTTTCGCAATACAAAGAAGCGCCTAAAGCGTGTTTTACCTGCCACAAGGGGATGGAAGACATCAAGAAAATCAAGCCGGTGAACCACGAGAGTATTTCTTGGCGAAATAGTCACTCGCTCGAGGCCAAAGTAAAAGGCGAGTCTTGCAATGACTGTCATGCAGTTTCACAATGCTCAAAATGCCATTTGCGGCGTAACGATATTGACCTGCAGAATCACCCTAAAAATTATCGTTTTTATCACTCGGTGCAGGCGCGTGCACAGCCCCAGCGATGCGATGCTTGTCACACAAAGTCTTACTGCGCCGATTGCCATTTGGGGGTTAAATGAGGCGACTTGTTTATTTAGCTATTTTATCTCAGCTCTTGGTGGCAACCGTAGGATGTGGGTCTGATGTTCGAGATCGAGAAAATTACGGCGACCTGGGGTCTATGCCCGGGGCGATAATTTTAGACAGCCCTGCTAAGCACTGGGCAGGTTGGGGCCGAAAGGACTGTCTCCTTTGCCACAACGCCGCACTTAATATTCATCAGCGGCCGGGCGCGAGTATTGATGTCGATAAACTTAACAGGGAGATAAAAAACGGTGGCGAGTCTCGGTATTGCCTAACTTGTCACGGTTCAAATGGGATTCAGTAAAATGAAAAAGAGTATTGCAATTGTGTTGGTAGGGGTGGCTGCGGGTTTCGCCGTTGCCCAGCCTTCCGCGGCCTCGGCTGTGCATTTGAGGCCGCACTCTCCACCGGCCCAAGCAGCTCATTGCCAAGACTGCCATGCGAAGAAAGCAAATGAGTACATTTCGTCAAAGACTAAGACGCTACTTTCTCATGAAACTATTCACGAACAGCACGGTCGAGTTGTCTTGTCATGTGGCAGCTGCCACGATCGTAATCGTTCTAATCAATTAAGAATTTCGGATGACCCCTCGGTTTCGTTCACAAACCCATCGCCCGTCTGCAAACAATGCCACCAAGATCGATTTCTCGATTGGCAAAAGGGCCTTCACGGCAAGCGGACCGGTGGGTGGTCGCTCGATCAGGAGCAACTGAATTGTATCGATTGCCATTCGCCGCATTCAGTCCGATTTAAAATAATGAAGGCTTCGCCACCGCCCGTTCGGCCAAAATTCGAATCAGGCGAAGAGGCGCACAAAATCTAAATGGTTTTCTCTTTGAGATCACCGGTTAGGACGCCAATGGCGACTCTGGCAAGTAGAGAGTAGATGAGGCCGCCCCACGCCCAGATCCCAATACAAATGAGCGTTTCGTGCAACGAAGGAATGTACTCGACGATATCGCCCAAGGGCGACGGTATGAAGCCTGGTATTATTAGCCCCATTCCTTTTTCAACCCAAATCCCAACTATCGCGAGCACGCAGCCAATTAAAAAAACGCGATTGTTTCGCCGCAAGTACGGGGTAACAAATATGATGAGCGCAATGGTGTCCATGGTTATGGCACCCCAAATATAAGGTTGCAACATGTGGGCGCCGTGCAGCCCGAAGTATAGGTATTTCGCCGACGCGACATGAGTGCTGTCAGTATAAAATTCTTTAAAAAGCTCGCAGCCAAGTAAAAACATATTTATCGGCATTGTAACCGCAACGATCTGCTTAAGCAGATCGAAAACCTTTTCATCTACGTTCATTTTGCTAAACTTCTGAATAGTACGAAAAGCAATCGTGAGTATAGCGGGGCCGCCGGCAAAAGCGCTGATAAGAAAACGTGGTGCCAAAATGGCCGTATTCCAAAACGGTCGGCCCCCGAGGCCCGAGTAGAGAAACGCCGTCACCGTGTGAATACTAATGGCCCAAAGAATTGAAATGAACACGACGGGCATATAGATCATCTTATTGGGGGTGCGGCCCAAATATTTCATGTAGAGCAAATAGCCTGAGATGTGCGCATTCAGAAAGAGGTAGCCGTTCAACACGATCACGTCCCAGGCGAGCACCGAGCGGGGGAAGTTAAGGTGACCCACAATCGGCAATACGTGAAAGAATCGGTCTGGTCGGCCCATATCAACCATAATAAAAAGCAGACACATGAAGATAGCCGAAACAGCAAGTAACTCGCCCAGAAGCACAATCTCTTTAGTGGGTTGATGATGGTAGACGTAGGCCGGTACAACGAGAAGTACGGCCGCTGCAGCCACACCCACTAGAAAAGTAAAATTGGCTATGTACGCGCCCCAACTGACTTGGTCAGACATGTTAGTGACAATGAGGCCTTCTGTAAATTGATGATAGTAGGCCCAGAAACCCGGCGCCATAAGCAGCAGTAGAAACCAAACCCAAAGGTTAAAATTTCTACCTCCGCTAAATGCATAGGTGATCATCCGAAACCAAAAAATTGCATATGATTTTAGGCCCATTACAGTTACTCCAGAAAGCTATTCGACTCGATTGTATTTCTTTATGTCGTCACTATGGCAAGTCATCGCACAAGAGCCACCTGTTGCAGTGGCCTTGTATACAATATTGACGTTGGTCGTGCCATTGAGTCGAAATGAAGTTTTAATATTGTGCTCTTGTTCGCTGCCATGGGGGTCGTGGCAAACAAAACAAGATCGGCCCTTGCTCGGGTCCTGCGAGCCCGCCGCATTGACGACGTGAAACCAATGTAAATTTGTTCGTTCAATCTTTCCGTCGGCGGTTTTGATGTCATTGCGAAAGGCCGTGCCTTCGGCGGTGACTTCTTTGCTGAGCATCGAGTCTTCGTGGCAAAGCATGCAGAGGTCATACGAGTTTTGATCTGGTTCGCTGCCCGGAGAATATTTCTCATACGGCGTTACTGGGTAGCGTTTTTTCAAAAGCGCAGCGTATTGACTGTCATGGGGGGTATGGCAGCGCACCGCACAGTTGGCGGAGTCTTTCGCTGGTCGGTGAAAGTTAGGGCCAGTAATTTTACCTTTGATGTTTGGTATCAAACGAGGCGATCCGTCGGCAAATTTAGTTTGATATTCTCGATCATGGCAATCAATGCAAAGGCTCTTCTTTTCTTTAAGCAATAACGGCTTAACATCGGATGAGTGTGGGCTGTGGCAGTTGGCGCAACTTCGCTTGTTGTCATCGGTGCCAGGTATAATCCCATGTAAAGAAACCGCATTGTCGTGCAGCAAATCACCATGGCAGTCCAGACAAAGTTCTGGCATCTTATCGCGCGTAAAATAGTTTGCTGTAGAGCCGTGGGGGTCGTGACAATAAATGCAGGCATTCGCCTTGGTGATCAAAACTTTATGAACCTCGGAGTGAGTGTCCATTTTGCTGTGGCATTTGAGGCAGGACTCATTTGATTTATCAGTAGTAACCGAGGCTTTTGACTTGTCGGTTAAGTGCGAGGGGTTCACCGTGTGACAAGTTGTGCAAAGGCCCGTCGCGGCCGGGTAGTGGTGCTTTTGGCGAGTGAAATTCGCTTTGTGGCATTCGAAACAAACTTGGCTTGGTTTCGTAATGGGTGAATCGATGGGTTTGCTGCCATCTGGCGTTGAAATCGGAGCGTGGCATTGCACGGCACAGCTTAAATTTTTCGGAGTGCCAGCGTTCTGTCTCTGGCTATGGCAAAGAACGCAATCATGTGTCGAGCCTTCAATTTGTTTGCGATTCTTGGCGTAAAATTCAACGTGGTCCGTCTTCCAGTTTTCATTATGCGGATATAAGTAGGCCGACGATTTATCAGCAGGGCTACTGAGTGTCGTATCGGCAGCTGAAGGGGCCGCGCGTTTGTCAGAGCAAGCCGACAAAACGATAATCATCGCCGCGCAGGCGAAAAGAGATTTCAAATTTAATAAGTGGCGCATAAAGTCTACCTTTTTTAATCAGTCAAAATAATAGAAAAACTGAGGCAGCGTATTCAGTTCTTCTTTCAAGACAAACACTCGCTTTTCTTTTAAAATTTTTGACAATTCACTTTCTGGATCCAAAATATTGCCAAATTTTCGCGCCCCTGTTGGGCAAGCATCGTGACAGGCGGGGTTTTGCCCATTACGGGTACGGTGAAGGCAGAACGTGCACTTCTCCATGACGCCTTTCGGGCGAATGCGATTGCTCAAATAGCCTTGAACGGGGTTGATTTCTTCAGCCGGGATATTGGGTTTGGCAAAATTAAAATGCCGCGCTTCATAGGGGCAAGCGGCCTGGCAATAGCGGCAGCCGATACACCAGTCGTAATCCACGACAACGATTCCGTCGGCTTCTTTCCAGGTGGCTTCTACAGGGCAAACTTTGGTGCAGGGCGGGTTGTCGCAGTGATTGCATTGGACGGGCAGGTAGAACTTGTCATTTTTCGGTACAGCTTCGCCCTCGTAATAGAGATCACCGCGCTCGGGGTCGAGCGTGCCGCGGGGCATTTCAAGAACCTTGATGTATTGAATCTGCGGTTCGTGGCGCGACTGATTGTTTTCAATTACGCAAGCTTCAACGCACCGACGTGAACCATTGCAGCGAGAGAGATTGAGGGCGTAGGCAAATTTCACACCCGGTATTGGTTGCTGATCGCCAACATGAACATCAACGCCGTAAGTTGTTTTTGTTTCGCGTTCGATACGAGCAAACACCTGTGCCTTGTCTTCGGCGCTCATCTCTTTGTAGTGCTTTTGAAAGTAGGTTTCCCAAAAATTACTGTCTTTGAGCTTATCAGTGACGGCGGTGGCGGTGCCAATGGGTGCTGAGACGGCAGCGGCAGTAATACCAAGTGCCTTTAGAAATGACCGGCGCTTCAGTGGGGCGGCAAGTGCGGCCTCGGTCATTTTCTCAATCTTCGTGCCTCTTGGTTTTTCAGTTGTGCTCATCGTGTCCTCTTGTGTTGATGCCAAGTTTCGGTCGAGCGGGTGGCGGCTCGGCTTTCATAATTTTAAATTTTGGTTTATGCGGGTTGTGGCACTCGAAGCAGAGCAATCGATGCTCGCGCTCGGTGCCCTTACCAGTAAGTTTTCCGTGAAGACCAGATTGCCAGTCAAAAAAGATGGGCCCATGGCATTGGCCGCAAAGCTGCGGGGTCTCATCGACTTTTAGCAATCGCCCATCGAGTGCGACGAGATGATTTGGGCTGCTCTGGGCATGGCATAGAATGCAGCCCTTCGGGTTCTTCATGTGTTGCATTTCAAATTCGGGGTGGTCTTTCTTAAAGCCTGCAGTTTCGAGAGAAGTGGTATTTCTGGAAAATGTCCTGTGGCACTGAGTGCAATGCTCAAGGGCCTCATCGGCGGCTTGCGCCGTCAACGTAAACAAAAGTGCAAACAGAGCGCTAGCTCGGCACATAATTGCAAACTTTCGACCAAATATTTTCAGACAATGAGTCATCGACGGCTGGGTCGTATTGGTTATCTTTAAAATTAACGGAAAATATTTTCGAAGAGCCCAGATAATCGCCGGTCAGAGTCTCCGCCGTTGTTTGGCGCAGAAAAAAAACTTCAACCGCGTGAACTTTGCCGTGGGGTAGCACCATCGCATAACATCTGAGGGCTTCGCGATCGCTGCCCGTAAGTGGCCATTCGGCCAACAGATAAGTAACCAGAATTTTCGAGGCGTACGCGGGGCTAATACCTTCGCTCGAGAACCGCAGCAAGGTAGAGTTTTCGCCTTTTGCTTTTACGGAATCTGTTATATCGGTCAGTGAGTAGGTAGACATATGGTCGGCTTCTTTTGTTTAGATCTTCGGCAGTAATGTATCATTTTTTTCGCACTTTTTCGATGGCAAAAAAGTGAAGTTCCACAATGTTTTCGAAGTGTTCGGGACGAATTGTCCCGATAGTTGAAATGGGGTCTCATATTAATTGGATATGTGAGCGACGCCAATTTCAGCTGCTACAACCATGAAAAAAATAAACGATCTTGCTGAATTCTATTTTTTCAAAAACCAAGAACAGGCCGACGAATTTCGAATTCTATTAAGAGCTGAGTCGAGCTTTTCGTTGAGCCTTTGCGTGAGTTTCTCAAAGCGATCAAGCGATTGTTTAATCTGCGGGTAGCGCTCGAGAATGGGGTCGCCCCAAAGATAGAAGGCCGTGCCGACGGCGGCCGAAATTAAAAATGGCGAATTACGAGCCGCAAATTCGGCGAGCGAAATATTGTTCGGGGTTCCGATAAGAAAAGGCACAAAGATACCCAAAGCAAGGCCGCGAGCATTGTTGAAAGTTGTAAAGGCTTGGCGACTGATGGGGCGCTCGCGGTCAGGCTGGGCATCCCATTTACGGCCAACCATGGCCCAGCCAAAGCCACTTAAGAACCCCGAGCCCGTTATTTTCAGAGCGTTGAGTTGCGCATCGATACTAAAAAACCCATCGTGAAGGTTTGGCATATTGGCCATCATTTGAAATAAACTATAATACGCGTAGACCAATACGCCGTGGGTGATAAAATTTCCGACGCGTTCAGCGCGATCTTTACTTTCAACCTCAGAGACAAGGCCGATTTTTTCGAGACCTGTGGCAAAGGCACGCCCACCCTTTTGTAAAAGTAACGACCAGCGGCCCAATTTGAGTTCCATATATTTGAGATAGACCATGTTCGCGCTGACCAATGAGAAGGCTTGCACCAAGGTGTACTTTGGGCTCAAAAAGAAGACGAGATTGCCGTAGCCATAATCAAAAGCAATTAACATTGTATTCAGCGAATCGGGTTTTTGAATTTGAATCGAGTTTGAGGTCGGCCGCGGGTTTGGCTCCGACATTGAGGGGGTCGGCGGCAATGTGGCCAGGCCGGTTTCGATGACAAGCGAACCTTCGTTCGTAATGGTTTGGCTCTCGGTTTCTGGTACGGCGATAATGGCATTTGGGTCTGTCTGCCAAATTTTAGCCGCGACCTCTCGAACGGATTGGCCTTCGATCTCGGTGCCGTAGACAGCGCCCTGTTGAGTCTCATGTTGATCTTGATGTTGTGCGGTGGCCGGCTCGTCGACTGCGCCGGCGGCGGTACTTAGAAATACCGAAAAGACCAAAGCCGAACGGATCAGCATTTTTCGCAGATCAATTCGGTCTCTGTATTCTATCACAGTATATTTTTTAGCCATTTGATCCCTAGTTTCTCGAAGCGGGTGATTAGACGTCCTTTTAGTTGGTCTCTGTGGCCTTGAAAACCCCTTAAATTTAAGAGCCATAAACCGCATTGAACCAATGCAATTTAATCACCAGGTGAACTCGAAATTAGCGGTTCTGGCGAACTCAATATTGTCTAAGGTTTATACAATGTGACGGTTTGTGTAGGCGACTAGTTCACCTGTCTACCAGGTATACAATCGAGAAACAAATTCAGATCGTCTTTCGGCGGATATCAATTTTTTCAGGTGCATGATATCTTTACAGCCTCAATCGGCCTTTTATGAATTAGGGATTCAATGGATGCTAGTAAACCTGTTTTAACGATTTCAGATTTGGTGCAGATGACGTACTATAAGAGAGTCGGATTACTGGCCGCACTTTTTACGATTGTCATTTGTGGTTCTTACTTGGCGATTCTTACGATCACCAAGAAGCAGGAATTGCAGCAAAAGATTTCGGTAATGGTAAGCACTCTTGATTCGGGTCTCACTGCCGGCGACTGGGCGATGGCATTGGATCACATGAAGACTTCGATTAAAGCCGGTGGCCTTTCGGAGGTTGACCTAAGTCAAATTAAGGCAAATGAGATAGTCTCCGGCCCCTTTCTTTCCGATCAAATGTCGTTCTTTCCGATATGTAGTTCTCGCGCCCTGACTTTGCGGCCAAATCTTCTATTGAATGCGTGTGTGGCACTCATTACGCCCTCAGAGGGTGTGACATTACTTTTTGTATTTGTTCTGGCTATAGTTCTTATTGTGATTTCAGGATATTTTTTAAACAACGTTATTCAGTCAGGCGTAAATGCGCTTTCGTCCCAAATTGAACAAATGCGGGCGACTGTTTCTGGCGAGGCTAGTGAAAGAATATTTACCGCTTCGCGATTTAATACGGTTGAATTTGTTGAGTTAATGGGTCGAATTAAACTGACCTGCCCCCCGAAAATTGGACCAGTCCCAATCGGACTGATATAACCAATAACCGGGAGGTTAAAGATGGCAAGAGTGAGATATACGGCTGAAAAGGCCGTGATTAAAATGCGTGAGATCGATGTGCTTATCGCGCA
>CAILEP010000015.1 GCA_903833275.1 uncultured Bdellovibrionales bacterium | reverse complement strand
GGCGGCGGTATTATAACGAGAAAAGACCGCACACATCTCTCAAGATGAAAACGCCAAATCAGTTTGAGAAAGAGTTCGATCAACAAACCTGACGCTGGACCCTGGAAATTTGGGGTGGATCAAAATTTCGGCCAGGCTCACATCCAATCTCAATTCTACAACTTCGTGGAACAGAGGCCTTTTGCTCGAAACGGCCGTTTTGCCGGCACCGCCAATAGGGGCGATCGCAGCCCCCCCGGCCCCTGCAGCGCCCCCTCCAACCCCACCGAGTATTGTTTTTACAAATTTGGCTTTGGTGTACGCAACCCAACCAGTGACGTTAACGTTTCTAGTAGCGGACAATTTGACAGTCACCTCAGCAAAGTGCGCTGTCGATGCTGGGACGCTAGTAAATTGTAACACATTTAGCTCATATACTTTGCCGACCTTGGCGGCTGGTTATCACACGGTTACGGTGCAAATTACCGACTCGGGGGCTTTCACCGCGACTCAAACGTCATTGCAGTTCTGGGTTGGCGCGGCCACCCAAAATTGTGTTTTTAATGGCGCGTCCGTTGCAAGCGGTGCGAGCGTAACCGCGTATCTAGCCTCGACAGTTTCATTTGGCGATACTTGTCTAAGTCAGTCTCGTACCTGTTCTAATGGCACACTGAGTGGTACGTATTTGGCAGCAAGTTGTTTGGTGCAACCGCAAATTACATCAGGTTCCCCTGGTGCCATTGGATATTGGGCTTACCCAGCGTCGGGTGCGGTTAGCACAATGACTTCTGCTGGGCTTTGTACAAGTTTAATCGGGCTCACTTGTAAGCCCCTTAATCTGTCTGAGGCATGTATGAGTGGCGCCACCAAAAAGCTCATAATCTGTCAGTAGAAGCATATTGAGAATTATTTTTTAATTAATTTGAGGAGAGAAAATGAAGTCGAATGAGCGAAAACTAAAATTAAATAGAAAAATGCTTCTTCTTGCTTGCATCTGTCTGTTCGGTGTTGCTTGCACAAAAAAAGCAAAACTTGAGACCGGCAACCAGAAGTCGGCGTATGCTTTGGGTCAAAACATCGGAAACAGTTTGAAGAATCAGCCAACAGAAGTTGATTTGCCCGCACTTTTTGCCGGCATAACTGATGCGATAAAAGATAAAGATTCGCAATTGTCAGTCGAGCAAATTCAGGCGGCAATTTCAGAAATGCAACACGAGACAATGAAGAAGGCGGCTGCCGACGGTGCCATAAACGAAAGTGAAAGCGAAAAATTTCTTGCGACAAATAAGGCAGCCCCGGGCTGGCAAGTTTCAACCACTGGCCTACAATACAAAGTCGTCAAAGAGGGCGACGGTGCTGCCCCAGTCTCCGCTTCCGATATTGTGCAAATTTCTTACACCGGCAAATTATTAAGTGGTCAAGTTTTTGAAAGCACAAAGGAGATCGGCCACCCGGTGATCTATTCGCTTCGTGATGTAATCCCTGGCTGGGCAGAGGCGTTGAAGCTGATTAAGGCCGGAGGCGAGATTGAAATAGTTGTGCCGTCAGCGCTAGCATACGGAATGCGCGGGCATGGAGTTGTTGGCCCCAACAGCGCGGTTACATTTGACCTTAGCCTACTTGATGTTAACCCACGGGTGAACGAACGCGGTGTGGTTATGCCAACACCCTCTGCCGCCGCAAATAAAGTCGACGGCGCTCGCAAAAAAGCACGTTGATCCGCATAGCTGTTTCTTAGTTACTATTTTAAGTTTACGGTTGTTACCTGGCCGCCGCTGAATTCTCGCGGCGGTTGGCTTCGTCGATTTGTTCGTTCCATGTCCAGAGGTCGTAAAGCCAGCCGAAGCCGCAAAGGCCAACGGTCAGTAAATAGATAATTCCTGTAACTGTTTTGCCGAGCATCAATCGATGGATGCCGAGCACCCCAAGAAAGATTAAAAGCAGCCAATAGAGATCGTAGTCATAGGGCCCTTCAACGTAGCGGCGGTCGGCTTCGCGTTCCATTGACGGGATCAGAAAAAAATCAACAATCCAGCCGATGCCTAATAAGCCAAAGGTAAAGAAGTAGAGCGTGCCGGTGACGGGCCGACCATAGTAAAAACGGTGGCAGCCCATGAAGCCTAAGAGCCAGGCGAGATAACCGAAAATTTTGCTGTGTGATTTGTTTGTCATAGTTTGTCACATATTGCACACTGAGTGCGACTGCGCAAGCAGAGACGTTAAATGCAAGCAGAGACGTTAAATGCAAGCAGGACGTTAAGCGGGGTGTGCCGCAGAATACCCACGCAGCCCATAGATTTAATGCGCAGCTAAAGCGAGTGATTATATGCGACCGGCAAGCCCCTATTTACACGAAATGATTTATAAGACACCCCCATGCCAATTGAATTTGAGCGGGTCGACGCCTCCGTTTTGCGGCGATGCTGATTTTTTAAATGACGTCGAAATGGTTTATGATCCGATAAAATTGCAAAACAAAAAACTCGAGCTCGCTCAGGCGCTGGCCGCTCAACAAAAAGCGCAGGCCCACGAGTTTCATTATTCAGTCGGCAGCTCGTTGGTTTTTACCCAAGTGCTGGCCGCCGTCAGCGAACCAGGCGACACCGTGTTGATTGAGTCGCCCACCTACGATGCCTTTGTCAGCAGCGCGCAATTTTTGGGGCTCAAGGTTAAGTTCTTTAAGCGCTCGCAAGATTTCGAAAAAGACATTCGCGCATTCAAGAAATCGCGCGGCAAAGCCAAAATTTTGGTGCTTTCGAACCCGAATTGCCCGACCGGGCAAGTTTATTCGCGCGAAGAACTTCTGAAGCTGTCTAATTTAGTGGGCACGTTAATTGTCGATGAAGTTTTTTTGCCGCTTTTTGCCCGGGGGCGCATGAGCTTGCTCGACGGTGATCGGCCTAAAAATATTTTAACGATCGGTAGCCTAAGTAAGTCGGTGGGGCTTTCGACCTTGCGGCTCGGTTGGCTGCGGGCTGATAACAGGGTTGGTAAAAAATTTGAAAACATCGGATTGAATTTGCACATCGACATGCCGGCCTTCAGCGTGTGCGCTGGCCTGAAGGCAGTGAAGCACTGGTCAGAGCTGACTGCGCCCAACTTAGCCCGCGCCGATCAGAATCGGCAGCTGGTGCAGAAGTGGGCTGAAAAGAACCCAGGCCGATTGTCGCATAATTTTGCGCAAGGCTATTTCGGGACACTGAGTGTGCCAAAGCCCTTTCGATCGGGCGATGAGTTCGCTCAATATTTTTTGAAAAAAACCAATGTTTGGCTTCGCCCAACCCGCTTGTTTCATATGCCGAAAGCCATACGATTTCATCTACTTGCACCCACCACCGATTGGGCGAAGGTGGCACCATCTCTTCTGTTATAGGCCGTTGACAGAGTCACCCCATTTGGTAAGTTGGCGCAAATGCCTTGGGGGGCTCTTTTACATGAAAAATTTGAATCAACGTTTGACTGTTCTTGTGGCGGCCGCGATCACGCTTGGTATTTCACTTTCGAGTTCGGCAGCTGAAAATGCGGCAGCAAGTTCGACAACGGTATTAGCAGCGCCTGCAACAGCATCGAGCGCAGCGGCGCCGACAGTCGGCGCAATGACGACCACGACGACTACCGTTACGACCACGACGACTACCGTTACGACGGCGACAGAAGTTACTCCTGAAGAAGTGCGTCGAGCGCATTATAAAGTTCAAGCGCTTTACTCGACCTATTTATTTAACGAGGCGGGGGTTAAAAAGACTTCGGGTAATTTGGCTGGTTTTAATATCGGTGGCGAATACAATCTTAAGGCGACCTCGCAAATGCTCACTTGGGGCATCGAATACTTTACTGGCACGCCGACCTTTGAGGGGTCGTCTTCGGCGACGGGCGCCAGCTTGACAAAAAAATCTGACGACAATTTCTATACTTTTGGTGGGGGCTGGGGCGCGCGAAAGCAAATCGGCGAAACCACTTCGAGTGTTGACGGAAACCTAGGGCTTTCTTATCGCTATCTTGATAGCCACGTGCGCGATCGCGGAGTCGTGCAAAACGAACAGGTGTTGTGGTTTGTTCCGGTCACTGTTGGGTTCGATCATCGCTTAAATTCAAAATTGCAATTGCGTGCAAGTATTGAAAACGATTTGGTGCTTATCGGCCAAAGTCGACAGCACTATACTGATCTAAACGCAGCTTTGCCGGTGGCTAAGTTAACCGAGAGCAGTGGTTCGGGCACAAAGCTATCAATCGGGGCCCGTCGCTTGCTGCCCGATCTTGATATTTCGGGTGAGATCTATTATCGAAATTGGCAAGTAGCTGAATCAAATTCAGTGAGCTTCATTAATAAAAAAGGCGATAGTCAGGTTGCATTTGAGGCTGCAAACTCAACCGAGATGTTTGGTCTCGGCCTCGGTGTTGCGTACTAAAGGCAAATATTAAAATTTAAATTTAGCGACGAGCCCAGGTTTCAAATGAAAACGAAACGGGCGAGGTGCGGTCGCTTTTTTCAACCAATTCAAATAGCTTGGGGTCAGGGTCGGGGTAGGTGGCATCACCCTCGTAGTTTTGATGTATTCGGGTTAGATAGATCGTATCGACCAGCGGAACCGATTGATGATAAATTTCGCCGCCACCAATAATGAAAATTTCATTTTCGTATTTGTCAGCGCAGGCGAGGCAATATTTCATGGCTTCATCGAGCGTGGCCACCACGTGAACGGGTGTATCGGCGTTGCCAGAATCTTTGGGCTTATAATTTTTTTGGCGAGTGATGACAACGTTGAGCCGCTTGGGCAGTGGATGCTCGACCGCCTCAAATGTTTTTCGGCCCATAATCAAAGCGCGCCCACGAGTGCGATCTCGAAACCACTTCATGTCTTCAGGGATATGCCAGGGCAAATCGCCAGCTCGGCCAATCACGCCATTTGCTGCAGCGGCGACAATGTGAGCGACTCGAACTTTTGACATAAACTAAACGCTCACTTCACCACGAATGGCCGGGTGGGGGTTGTAATCGATCAATTGAAAGTCTTCGAACTTAAAGTCGAAAATATTTTTAACTGTTGGGTTGATGGCCATTTTGGGTAGAGCCTTGAGGTCACGCGACAGCTGCAGTTTTGCTTGCTCAATGTGATTTAAGTACAGGTGTGCGTCGCCAAAAGTGTGAATGAACTCACCTGGGGCCAGGCCCGTCACTTGAGCCACCATCATAGTTAAGAGCGCATAACTCGCGATATTGAACGGGACCCCTAAAAATACATCAGCCGAACGTTGGTAAAGTTGGCAAGAAAGCCGGCCCTGCGAAACGTAAAATTGAAAAAAAGCGTGGCACGGTGGCAGCGCCATTTTGTCGACGTCACTCGGGTTGTAGGCCACAACCATGTGACGGCGCGAATAGGGGTTGGCTTTAATTTGCTCGATAACCTGAGAGATTTGATCAATCGAGCGCCCGTCAGGAGTTCGCCACGAGCGCCACTGTTTTCCATAAACCGGGCCCAGTTCGCCCTTTTCATCGGCCCATTCATTCCAGATCGAAACGCCGTGCTCTTTCAGATACTGAACATTGGTGTCACCGCGCAAGAACCACAAGAGTTCGTGCACAATTGATTTAAGGTGAACCTTTTTGGTCGTAACCATCGGAAAGCCGTGGTTTAAGTTGAATCTCATCTGGTGGCCAAAGACTCCGATAGTGCCGGTGCCGGTTCGATCTTCGCGTTGAGCGCCATGATCGATAATGTGTCTAAGTAGTTCGTGGTAGGCTTTCATGAGGCTCCTGTTGTGACTCGTCGGCCATAATATCGACCTGGCGGTGGAGTAGCAAATCGGCCGTTTCTAACACGGCGCCCAATGTATCGATTAAGCCGTGCATCATCTGTATAAGCAATTGGATGGAGATACGCGACCCCGTACATGGCAGCATCGATATACCCGACACTGAAGCGATGGTGCTGGATACCCTCGCCTTTCAGCGTTTGCGTCAAATTAAGCAGTTGGGGTTCGCTGAGTTTAGCTTTCCGGGGGCGACTCACAATCGATACTTACATTCGGTTGGCGCGACTCACGTTGCGGCCCAAATGTTCGATAATATCTTTCGAAAATACAAATTCAGTTCAGAAAGCGTTCGTCAGAGATTGCGCCAAACATTGAAGTTGGCTGTTCTTCTTCATGATATTGGGCACGGGCCCCTCAGCCACGCTTCTGAAGAAGTCATGCCACCGGTAAAAGACCTTAAAGTCGGAGCCTATAAAAAATTTCGAACTGATATTGAAATCCCGAGCGAAGTGCCGGCCCATAAGAGCCGATCTAAGAAAACTAAAGCGACCGGTCGACAGGCTAACCACGAAGACTACACAATTAAATTTATCACTGATTCGTCGCTGACCAAGGTTTTGACTAGTACTTTTTCGGATATACCGCCTCTGGCGGTCGCTTGTTTAGTCGATAAACGGCTGGCGGCACCAGGCGATTTTTTCATCGATCGAGAGATCGATTTTCGCTCTATATTGAGTCAAATTGTTTCGTCTGAGCTTGATGCCGACCGTCTCGATTATCTTGAGCGTGACGCTTATTTTTGCGGCACAAACTATGGTCGTATCGAGGCTGAATGGATTCTAACCAACCTAACTTACTGTCAGGTCGAGAACGAAATGTTTCTCGCGCTCAATCGTCGCGCCCTGTACGCCTTTGATGACTACTTGCTGGCCCGCCATCATATGAACTTGATGGTGTACTTTCATCACAAGTCGATCATCTATGAAGAGATGTTGATGCGCTATCTGACCTCGAAAGAATGCGAATTCTTTTTGCCGGCCGAAATTGAAGCTTATATCGAGTGCACCGACTACGCGCTCTATCAACATCTCAGCTCAGTCGATAATGAATGGGCGCGCCGAATTACCGAACGCCGAATTTATCGTGTATTATTTGAGTTGCACTCGACCGGTGAAGCGGGTCGACCTGAGAAGATTCAAAAAATTCTAGAGGGCGAGGGTATTCAGGTTATTTCGGCATCTTCAAGCATTCGACTTTCGAAATATCACGGCGGCAATTCGATCGAGAAAAACTTTCCGATTTACGTGGTTGATATTTACGATCGCCGGGCCAAGCCTTATCCGATTGAGAAATCGACGCAGATCTTTCAGAAGTATGACGAGATTCGCCGAATCGAGCGGTTGTACGTGCCGCCCGAGCAAATCGCTAAAGCTGAAAAAATTATGATCAGCAGAAAACTTTAATCATTTGAGACGCTTTATTTAAAGCGACACTCGCGGCTTTCGAAGTCGGGTTCGCAGTCAAGGGCCTCGCGCATTTCTGCCGAGAGCAAATCTTTTTGGCGCTGACTATGTTCGCTGTGCGGTTCGACGTAGTAGCTTTTTTGAATTCGAGCTTCGGTCGGGTAGAGTTGTTGTAAAGACGGCCGGCGACAGAGCCACGAGTTATTAACCAAATAGCGAGCACGACGTCTGTGGACATTGGCATCGTCTTCTTTAAGCATGTGGGCAAAAACTTTAAGGCCGATCGCATCGGCAAATTTTTCAGCTGATGGGGCCGCAAAGCCATCGAGATTTAGGCGCTCATGCGAAGAAAACTTGCCTTCAATTTTGAGATGAGCGCGGGTGAGTTCGGATTGCAATTCTTGGGCGGTGTCGATCGCGCTTTTGAACTTAACATCGCGGTCGGCCGCTTTTGAGCAGCGGTACTCAGCTGTGAAAAAGAGCAGCATGCTGGCGTCTTCATCGACGGGGTAGGTTTGGTTGTCCCATAAATAATAACCGCAAGGGTTTAAGTACATCGGGTTGGCCTGCGAGCTGCCATCGGGCAGCGGTATGCGTGGGCTTATCAGACGCAAAAACACATTGCGCTCGGCCAGATCACCGGCAACAGCCTCAACCTGCTCTCGAGCGATGCGAGAGAGATATTCTTCGTCGATCGTCGGGTGGACGTCGCGATCTTGTAGGCACGAATTAAAAGATTCGAGTTGGGGTTTGAACTTTTCAAGTTCGCGAATGTTTTCGGTAAAATGTGTTTTTTGATTCTGCCAAGATTCGCAATCGAGCGGTTTGCGACTGCAGTTCATGTCCTTAAGAGCATGAAACGCGCGGCCTCCAACCGAGTTTTCTTGAAAGAGAAAGCGAGTTCGATCGACGTCGAGTGCATGGGCAATTTCGTGGGCCAAGGTTTGACCGATTTCTTCAGTATTGAAATCGCCGGCGCAGACAGTTAATTCATTTTTCTCTGTATAAAAGTAAGCATTGTTTTCGTTTTTGGTGCAGGCGTCAGCATCAATTTCAGGGTCAGAGCCTGGGATAATTAATTTAATTGCGTTGATGCGCTCGAGCCATTCTTTTTTAAGCTCATCTGACAGCCCCGGCAATGTGGGGATAACCTCGCGATAGGCTTGTCGCACGTGTTCAAAGCGCACTTCCACTTTCTGCCAATTTTTGTGGTGGCCCCAAATGGCCTTTGCGACCTCGGCCTCGAGAAGTTTGAGCTGGCGTTGCGACTCATATTTCAATTCGAGCGGGATATAATCCTCTTTTATTTTGGCATAACCCGGAAAGTTCTTCTCCATGCGAATCAAAAGAGTCTCGTGCACGGCTGAGTTCCACATAACGTCAATTTCTTCGTCGGCGCGCATGGTGCGAATTCGTTCAGAGAGGCTCATGTTCTGGCGTGAAGAATGCGCTAGGTAGGCCTTGATTTTTTCGAGTAAGTTTCGCGAGCTGAGGGCTTCTCTTAAATCAGATGGCAAACGCCACCAGCCTTGCACTTTGGCTGAAAGATATTCGTAATCTTTTTGTTTAAAATCATTCGAGGTTTCGCCAAGTCGCACTTCATAGTGATTTTGATCGATATCAAACTCTAACGAGCCCTGGTGGTCGGCAGAAAAGAGCGACTGACAGAAATGTTGAACCATCCCCAGGCACTGGGGGTGGTGGGCGGTGATAAAATCGGTGGAGAAAAGAGCTGTGCCGTTTTTCATTGAGGCCGCCCCTGGGGATTGTAGGCTAGCCGCAGAAGCGGCCGAGCGAGAGGCCGTCGTACTACCGGCCATGTGATCGCCGAGCCCCGTGCAGCCGACAAGGGCGGCCGAAGCTGCCGAGAGGGCCACCGCACTAATTGTGAGGGCTGCCTGCAACTTCATCCTTACGTCCCATGATTGAGGTGGATGACTTGACCACTGAGCCCGTTGGCGACGGGGCTAACTAGAAACGACACCACTTGTGCGATGTCGCTGTAGTCAACAAGTCGGGCTTGAGGGCGAACCTTTACGAGCTCCTGTAATGATCGTTGAATTGTCGGAGTTTTCGGAAAGCGTGAAAGCAGATATTCTTCGTTGACCCCAACCGCGAGCGCATTAACGGCGGTGTGGCTTTCGACTAAGCTGTGGGCCAATTTTACGATGTACTCGTTGAATTCGGCGAAGACCTTAGATTCGACCTTTTCGGCCATCATGACGTCGAGCTCATGAAAGAGGTAGAGCATACGGCCACGGGCTCGCGACTTGAGAAACGCGAGTGCCGCCTGAGAGAGAGTTTTAGAGAATTCGAGTGTCGAGTGAAATTGGGTCTCAATTGTGCTTTTTGAGCCGGAAGGCCCTGGGTTCGCGTCACCATAAAAGGGCACTTTGAGGCCAAATAGATAAGCATCGATGTAGATGTCGGTGCTGCCGAAAAGTTCGGCGGCTCGGCTGAGACTGGCATTGACGTTTTTTTCGTCGTGAAGTTTGACCTCAATCGCGGCGGCGCGGCCGAATTTTTCGCTGACCTCGCGCATATCCATAATGTTTTGGCAGACGCGTTGGGCTGATTTTATGTCATCTGTGAGAACGGCGACGTCGGCTCCGCATTCGGCAAGTTGGGCCGTGAGGTTTTGCAGCAGCAGCCCGTAAGGGCCGGCCAGTACGACGGTTTTATCATTGAGGCGAAATGAACTCTCGGCCATTTATTTATTTTATTTCTAATCAATGAAACTGTCCATGGTCGCCGGTATTGACAGGACGTTTTCAAGCAGGTAGCCGATGTGTTATGCGAGTATTAGTCATAGGTTCTGGCGGCCGCGAACACGCTCTTGTTAAAGCAATGAAAACCTCAACTTTAGTAAGTCGAGTTTTTGCTTGGCCGGGCAATGCCGGTATATTTTTAGATGCTGAACCTTTGCCGAGTGAAGTGCGCAGTCACCAAGAGCTCGGACTTTGGGCGGGGGCAAATAAAATAGCACTCGCAGTCGTGGGCCCTGAATCTGAATTGGTGCGTGGAGTATCAGATATCTTACGCGCCAATGGAGTTGCGGTTTTTGGCCCCAGCCAACAGGCGGCGCAGCTCGAGGCGAGCAAAATTTTTGCCAAAGATTTTATGTTTGAATTTAACGTGCCAACCGCGAGAGCCGTTGTTGTCGAATCAGTCGCCGCGACCTTAAAAGCAGTCGCGGATTCGGGCTTCGCGGCGCCTTACGTATTGAAGGCTGACGGTTTGGCGTCGGGTAAAGGTGTTTTCATTTGCTCCAACATAGCCGAGCTTTCAGAAGCGGCTCGCGATATTTTTGAAAAACATAAATTGGGCGATGCCGGTCGTCGCGCGTTGCTCGAAGAGTTTCAACCAGGGCGCGAGATTTCAGTATTGGTTTTGACAAATGGTGACGACTACGAAGTTTTGCCTTACGGGCGCGATCACAAACGTCTTTTAAGTGGTGACCGCGGGCCGAACACAGGGGGCATGGGCGTAATTGCTCCGATCAATATTGGTGAAGCCCTCGATGTGCAGATTCGTAAAACGGTTATTGACCCCACATTGCGCGGGTTGAGAGATCGCAAATTTCTTTATCGCGGAGTTGTGTTTGTCGGGGTCATGCTAACGGCTCGCGGGCCGCAAGTTCTCGAGTACAATGTTCGATTTGGTGACCCAGAAACGCAGGCGATTTTACCGCTGCTTGACGGCGATTGGGCGCAGACACTGAAGGCTGTGGCAGAAGGTTCTGTGCCTAAATTGAAATGGCGTAGCGATTCAACAGCGTGCATTGTTGTGGCGGCTGAGGGGTACCCCGATAATCCCGTGAAGGGCGTGCCAATACCAGCGCTTAAGCCGACGGCAGCGCCCATACCGGCGGCTGTGCCCTCGCAGACAGCTACGGCTGCTGCGTCAGCGGCGATTCAAACTACCACAGCTTCAACAGTTCAGATTATTCATGCTGGTACGAACTTAATCGATGGGCAATTTGTCACAGCGGGGGGCCGTGTTTTGAACGTGGTGGCACGCGCGCCCAATTTGGATCTAGCGCTGAAGCAAGCCTATGCGCAGCTCAATCAAATTGTTTGGCCGGGCGCCCAGTGGCGCGATGACATCGGTAAGATCCAAGATTAAATTAATTCGGACGCTAGTAAGAAGCGCAGGGTTGCTCGTTCCGTGAGCGCGCGCAACTTGTAAAATATTCTACCCAAAAGTGCTTGGCGCCTTTTAAAAACTCCAGCGGATGCCGAGGCGGTCTTCTACCGTGCCGAAGGTGCCCATGCCGTGGGTGTAAGCGAGAACTCGGTCGTTATTTAAAGGGTGTGTCACTTCTACGTTCATGCCGCTCCCGCGCTCAATGACGTCGTAAGAAAGAACAGCCGTAACGTATTTTGCGTAGCTAACCTCGGCTTTGGCGCGGGTGCTAGTGACTTTAAAGCTCATTTTGTAATCGCTTTTGCTGACCGAGCGTTCATAGTTCGAAGTGTATTTCTGCACTTCGCGAACTGCGCTATTTTGGGTATTTGAATCAATCAATGTTTGAACTGTTTTCTGCAGAATTTTTGCGCTGACGCGATCGCCACTTGAGCGGTCAGGTATGCCATTAAGCGGGATATAGTTCTCAGGCTTAAAGGCCATCTTATCTATCACAGCTTGCATGCGGGCAAACACATCAAGATTAAGTTCGTTGGTTTGGTGATTGATGGTGTCCATCTCTTCGAAAGCATCGCGATAGGGCACAGCCGAGAGGCTGGGGATAGAGGCAAGAAATATAAGAAAACCGAGTGCTCCACGCGCGGTCAAACTCAAAAGGTCATTTTGGTTTTTTTGATTTTGCGTTTTGAGTAAATTGATTTTCATCTTCTTGTTTTTTCTGTCTCTTATCGAGACAGTTTTGCTCCCCACTTACCACTCTTAACTGCAGAAGTTGTGCCGAAAAAGGGCACCTTTAAATCGCGGAGGGCGGCCCAATGTGTCGAGAAGTTATGGGGGTGTCGAAAACTAAGACGTTTTAAGCCTTTAAAAACTTAAAGGTCACTAGTGCGATAGAATAGATTAACGAAGGTGTGGGTGAAAAGTGCGATCGCTGTCTCATTTTGAGATGATTCTTCGAGCCATTTTGGCTTCGATCGTGATGCTTTTTTCAATTCAAGCCGCGGCGATGGTGCCGGTGATGGCCTATGACTACTATGCTTCTACCGAATTGATTAACCCAGCCACGCAAGAACTCGATCTAAGCACGCTTTCGATGCTCGCCCGAATGTCTGACCCTTACCGATTTAACATGGCAGATTACGTTCCGCTAAAAGGTCTTGCCGATAGCGATAGCGGCGACCGAGTGGCCAGGCGAATTATTCAGCACACCATGCAGAACCTTCTGGATGGGCGGCAAGACCGAAATGCCGGGGTGCTCGCGAGTGCGCAAAAATTGAACAACAATATGAAGAGCTCTGTCGGCGACGAGAAAAATTCGATTCAATTTCGAGTGCGACCAGTCGAGGCGCGAGCCGAGATCAGCTACAAGGGCGAGCTACCGGTCGAATCAAGTGTTTCGTATGTAGCCGTTCAGAATGAAATTCGCTTTGAGGTTTCGCGTAAAATTGCTGAAACCACCGTGGCGTACTCTCACGTCACCGCAACCGATCAGCAAAAAGATCTGGTCGGCGTTCGATGGAATTTCTAATAGACAATTTCTATTATACAATTTCTAGATTTCGGGTTGGCGTAAGCCCTTTTTCTTAATTTTCTCAACCAGAGTCGTGCGGTTGAGTTTGAGAAGAAGCGCGGCCTGATTGCGGTTCCAGCCGGTTTTTTCAAGGGCGCGCACGATAAGCGAATTTTCAAAGGCATCGACAGCATTGTTAAAATCAAGACCGTCTTCGGGGATCTCAGCCAAAAGTGCGGCGTCAGCATCTGAAGAACTTTCTTCGTCGGCCCCGCGGTATCGCTCGGGGAGGTCGGCCACGTCGACAACTCCGCCGCTTTTTAGTATAGTTAGGCGCTCAACAAGATTCTCAAGTTCGCGAATGTTGCCCGGCCAAGCGTACTGAGTCAAAAGGTCGAGGGCCGTTGGGGTGATGCCGGCCAGCTTAGTTTTTTTGCCCTCATTAAAGAGCTCCATAAAATAATGAAATAGCAATGGGATGTCAGCGCGACGCTCGCGCAACGCCGGGATGTGTATTGGGATCACATTCAATCGATAGTAAAGATCTTCGCGAAACACGCCCATTTTAACCGCTTGTTCGAGATTGACGTTGGTGGCGGCGATTAAACGTACGTTTGAAGCAAAAATCTTCGCACTGCCAACGGGCTCATATTTACGCTCTTGCAAGACGCGCAAAAGTTTAACCTGCAAGTTGGGCTTCATGTCTCCGATCTCGTCGAAAAACATAGTGCCGCCTTCGGCCATTTCAAAGCGACCGATACGGTTGCTAATGGCGCCCGTAAAGGCGCCTTTAATGTGACCGAATAACTCGCTCTCCATTAACTCGCCTGGGATAGCCCCGCAGTTGACTGGTACAAAAGGTTTGTTGGTTCGGTCAGAGTTGTAATGGATGGCTTTTGCGACAAGCTCTTTGCCTGTGCCGCTTTCGCCAGTGATCAATACGGTAGAATCTGATTGGGACACGCGCTCGATCAATTCAAGAACGCGAGTGATGGCCTCGCTTTGGCCGATTATATTGTCGAAGCGATACTTTTTGTGGAGCGCAGAGCGTAAATTGACGTTCTCTTGCTGAAGGTTACGATGCGACAAAGTTTTGTCGACCAGATTGAGAACTTCGTCTAGCTCAAAAGGCTTAGTAACGAAATGTTCGGCGCCGCTCTTTGTGGCGCGTACGGCTGACTCGATTGTTCCGAAACCAGTAAGGACGATAAATAGAGAAGCGGGGTTGAGGCGTTTGAACTCACCCATGAAATCAATGCCGTCGCCATCAGGAAGACGAAGGTCGCAAAGAACGAGATCGGGCGGGCGTTCGGTCTGCCCGAGTTGCAGGCCTTCTTGTTTAGAAGCAGCGGTGATGACCTGATAGCCTTTGCGATCGAGAGCTCTGAAGAGAGCCGTGCGTAGAGAGATATCGTCGTCGACTATCAGAATTCTGGGAACCTGCATTTTTCGTCCTTCCGTGGGCGTTCGTCATTTCATAACGAGCAAGTTTAATTTATGGGATTCTATCGTAACCTCTTGTCACGACTGTTCAGCATGTCCCTATGGTTAAAGTGTAGAGTCGATATTTTGGCTCTGTCAAATTTTGCCGTCAAAGAGTTGGCTTCGGAGGCAAAATCTAGACGTTGATGAAAGCAATTTTTGCCGATGTCCCCACGTTGGGCTGGGCAAAAAAATCGATTCGGCCGCCGTGTTCACCGATGATTTGTTGGGCGAGTGACTGGCTGATTCCTGAAATTTTGTTCTGATGTTCATGACTTATCGGGGCCCCGTTGTCGCGAACCAAAACCACGGTCATGTTTTCTGAGCTTTGAATCTCGACATCGATCTTGCCAAGAAAGCCCGGGCTGCCCTTTAGTCGTTCGGCCACCGACTCAAAGGCCGACTGAAAAATATAACTTAACGCTTGCGATAAAAGGTTGAAATGTCCCAACATTTTCACTTCATTTTCGGGCTCGACAATTTGAATTTCAATACCCAATGAGCGAGTCTGCAGCTCTACTATTTTTAAGGCTTGTTTAACCGCTGCACGAAGGTCAAGTGTCTCAGCGGCCCCTGAGTCCTGGCGGCGCGAAAAGAGCAGAAGGTTTTCAACGATCTCTTTGCAGCGGTGGCAGGCGGCCTCCATTTTTTCTATGTCAGGGCGAATGGGGTCAATTAAAGTGAGGTCCATTTTAATCAATTGAAGAAAAGAGAGCATACCGCCTAAAGGGTTATTAATATCGTGAGCTATGCTCGAGCCTACGGTGCCAAGCTCAGCCATTTTTGCCGATTCAAGAATTCTATTTTCAATCTGCTTTTGTTCGGTGACGTCGCGAAAAAGTACGAGAAGTATCGCGCGGTCTTGGCTGCCCGGTCGGGTTAAATCGGGGGTGGCGTGGGGGTCGGTTGAGCGAATATGCTGAGTGGTCACCTCATACGAGCGCACTTGCGACTCTTTGCCTTTACGCACAGTTCGCTTCACGACCAGAGAGTCGGTAATCGGTACGAGTTCATCACAAAAAACCTTAAAACAGTTCGCGCCCAACGCGGCTGCGTTTTTGAGACCCGTGGCCTGCAAGAAGGCCCGATTGGTGCGAATAATCATAAACTTATCGTCCGTGACACAGAGGGGTTCAGAAATGGCGTCGAAGGTGCTTTCCCATTGTTGCTTGAGATTTGCGGCCTGATCAATTTTGGCGATTCGATCGAGCGCGAGGGCAACGCTGCCGCCGATTTGCATAAGGGCTTCTTCTTCGGTTTTGCTAAAGGCCTGCGCCGACACTCGGGCGAAAACGATTTTGCCGAGGTGTACGGGCCCGAGAAAAAGCGGGTGTTTAAATAAAAATTGCCCTTGCACTCTATTAAGCTGGGCTTCGAGATGATCACCTGTGTGAAGAAATATACGAACCCAAGACAGAGCGTGGCTCGTTTTTAAGGCCTCGAAGAGCGAGCTCTCGATTTCTGAAACCGACGACGAATTGTGCACGGCAATCAAGGCGCGGTGAAGTGAGTCTACGCGCTTGTTGAGATTCTGTTTGCGCCGTTGAGTGCGCTCGCGGCTTTTTACGTCTTCAAACTGGCGCTGTCGACCGCGCACGTATTCTTGTGCGCTGACAAGTGCGGCGTCAAAATCATCGGTTTCAAATTCGGAGACAAAGAATAGATTTTTCGAAAAATTATTCAGTTCGCATACTTGGTGTAAAGTCAAATCACTACCAACGAGAATTTTCGCCGCAACCGGGTTTTCTTCATCGATGCGTCGAAGGACGGTTTGAACTTGGCTCATTTTCGCCGATTCAACCGGCAAAACAATTACGGCATGATGAGTTTCGTTAAATTCATCGAGAGATTTCAATCTAAGAATTGATGTTGTGGCCGCCGTTTGCATGAAGCTCCGTGTTTAGCGCTTATCGGGGTTGTAACTTGAGTAGCCTTTTTCTTTTTCTCGGCCGTAAAATATTGTTTCAAAGGCTTTACTAAAATGGGGCCAAACCTCTTTTTGCATCGTGCCCTCAGCCTCTTCGATACAAATAATCGGGATTCGCAAATCATGCCAACCGTACTGGCTTAAGCTGCCGGGTGTCGGGTAGCCAATTTCATCTCTAAGTTCATAACCCGAACAATCGGCTAAGGCCTGCGCAGCGGCCATGCCGGGTTCGCCGGTGCAAATAATGCAAGGGTGCCACGAGTGACAGTGAATTATCAGGCGCGGCTGGGTTTCGTTAATAAGTTGTACGAGGGCCTTAATTTCGGGCTCGCTGCCGGGGGCGGGCCCGGGGTTATAGCGCTCTTTTTCAAAAGTCGGCGACCAACTTTTACTGGGGTAATTGCGATTGAGGTCAACATTATTGCCGTTGACTCGTTCACAGTTAACGTAGCCGTCGGGGTTGAGGCAGGTTATGACAATCCACGGCGTAGCCGAAATATGCGGCGTAGCCGAAATATACTGCGTAGCCTCCGAGGTCTGTGCACTGTTACTTTTAAGCCACGCGAGAACGGCTTCGGCAAGCCAGACGCCCTCGGGTTCGTCGCCATGCACTCCACCAATTAGCAGGATTGGTCGATCGGGCTTTTCGCACGATTTTGTAAGCGAAATTGTGTGTTTTTTTGCCGACAGGGCCCAATGTTTTATCTCAACAATTTTTGTCGAACTCATACCAAAAAGCATAGTTGAGTTTACCGTGCTTGTCTTGACCTTTCGAGGGTCTCGCCGTAATTCTGTTTGATCATGAAATCAAAAACTTTTTCTGTGATTATATTGGCAGCTGGCAAGGGCGTACGTATGAAGTCGAGCTTGCCCAAAGTCCTACACCCCGTGGCCGGTTCGCCGATGATTTCGCGGGTGGTAAACCAGGCCCGCTTAGCGGGCGCCAAAGAAGTGCGCGTCGTGCTCGGTTATGGCGAAGCCTTGGTTCGGCAGGTGATCGAGCCGCTTGGCGCAATTTGTTTTAAACAAAACGAACAGCGCGGTACGGCCGATGCAGTTCGCTCCGCCCGACCAGAGAATCTTGAAGGCCCGGTTTTAATTTTGAACGGGGACCACCCTCTGGTTGAGGTCGCCGATATTAAACGGGTCTGCGAAGATTTTTTTAGTGCCCCGAAGGGTATATCGCTGGTGACCGCCACCTTGAAAAATCCTGGCTCGTTTGGCCGAATCGTCAGACAAGATGGCGATGTTAAAGCAATCGTCGAGGCCAAAGATGCGTCGGGTGACACGCTGAAAATACGCGAGATCAATACGGGCATTTACATGCTTGATGCCAAGTTGCTTAATGATTTTCTGCCAAAAATTTCAAACGAAAATGCTCAAGGCGAATTTTACCTCACCGACATAATTCGCTTGGCGATTGAGCATCGAATTGCGATCAGCCCGGTGAACCTTGGTAAGCATGTGGCGGTTGGAGTAAACTCACAGATCGATTTAGCTCGCGCCTCGAAAAAAGCCTATATGATTAAAGCTGAAAAATTGATGGCTGAAGGCGTCGTCATGATAGACCCGTCGACCAACTACATTGACGAGCAGGTCAGCATTGGCGCCTCGACGGTGATTTACCCCGGAGTATTTATTCGCGGGGCGACGCGCATCGGTTCGTTTTGCGTGATTGAACCAAATGTTTTTATTAACACCGCCGTAATTGAGGATAGTGTTCATGTGCTTTTGGGGTCGCATCTTGAGGGTTGCGCCATTCGCTCAAAAGCCTCTGTGGGGCCCTATGCACGTATTCGCCCCGACACCGATATCGGCGTCGACGCCAAAGTCGGAAATTTTGTCGAGCTTAAGAAAGTCAAATTTGGTGCAGGGGCCAAGGCCAGTCATTTGACTTATCTCGGTGACGCTGAAATTGGCGAAAACACTAATATTGGCTGCGGTACGATCACCTGCAACTATGCAATCGACCACAAGAAATATAAAACTAAAATTGGCAAAAATGTTTTTGTTGGCTCTGACACGCAATTTGTTGCCCCCGTTGAGATTGGCGACGGTGCGATTATAGGCAGCGGTTCAACTATAACGAAAAACGTGCCGGCAAACGCACTGGCCGTTGCGCGCGGTCGACAGATTATTAAAGAAAACTTCGCGGCACAAAAAGTGCCAACTAAAAAGGAATAAACTTATGTGTGGTATCGTCGGCTACTCGGGCCCGCAAAACCCCAAAGACGTAATCATGGGCGGTTTGAAATCGCTAGAATACCGCGGGTACGATAGCGCCGGTGTTGCAATCCTTCATAAGGGCGAGTTTAAAAGAGTTCGTGCCGAGGGCAAGCTTTCGATACTTCAAGAAAAGCTTATCAATGAACCTTTTGATGGTCATTTGGGCATCGGGCACACGCGCTGGGCGACCCATGGGGCGCCCGTTGAACGCAATGCGCACCCGCACACAGTGAAGGGTGTTAGTATTGTTCACAATGGGATTATCGAAAATTATCTTGAGCTGCGTGAAGAACTCGCGCGCGACGCCAAAGCTCGCGGCCAAGTTATTCGTTTCGAATCTGAAACCGACACCGAGTTGGTGGCCCATTTAATCGCGTACCAACTTGAAATCACTAAAGGCCTTCTTGAATCTGTTCTGAAGATATTGCCGCGCTTAAACGGGGCGTTTTCAATTTTGGTTGTGTCGAAAGATCACCCAGACGAAATGATCGCGTTCAAGAATGGCCCGCCGCTTATTATCGGTCAGGCTAAAGGCGCTGTTGTTGTCGCCAGCGACGTGCAAGCAATTTTGCCGCACACAAATAAAGTCGTTTACATTGATGATTTTGAAATTGCGCACGTTAAAGGTGAATCATTTCGAATTTATAATTCGAAGGGTGAGCCAATCGTTAAGCCAGTGGTCGAGATCGACTGGAGTGCCGATCGTGTTGAAAAAGAGGGCTACCCGCATTTTATGCTTAAAGAAATATTTGAGCAGCCTCGTGCCGTCGCGCGAGCCTTGGCGCCCCATATCGATGTGGCCAAGCAAACAGTTTCGCTGAGTGGCACAGGCATAACTGATGCCCAATGGGCGCGTGTTGAGCGCGTGCTGATCGTCGCTTGCGGAACTTCGAATTACGCTGGAATGGTGGGCAAATATTTAATCGAGATCATGGCACGAGTGCCGGTTGAGACCGATATCGCCAGCGAATTTCGGTATCGCCAACCGGTGATGGGCGCCGATACCCTCGCTATTGTTATTTCTCAAAGCGGAGAGACCGCTGATACCCTCGCCGTTTTGCGCCAGCTGAAGACTTTGGGCGTGCCCTCGTTAAGTGTTTGCAACGTAAAGAATTCAACAATTGATCGCGAGGCCGATGGCCATCTCTACATGAATTCAGGCACAGAGATTGGCGTCGCGAGCACGAAAGCGTTTACCTCGACGATCGCACTGATGAACGTACTTGCACTCCAAATAGCAAAAGCCAAGGGCCGTTTGTCGCCTGAAGATGAGGCGCGCTACGTGAACGCATTGCTCGCAGCCCCGGCGCAAATGGAGACCGTACTTGCTTGCGATAAGTTTTTCGCGGCCGCTGCCGATGTTCTAAAAAACTACAAAGGCTTTCTTTATATGGGTCGCGGAGTTAGCTATCCGTTGGCACTCGAGGGCGCGCTGAAGCTCAAAGAACTCGCCTACATGCACGCCGAAGGTTATGCCGCTGGCGAAATGAAGCACGGGCCATTGGCGTTGATCGATAAGCGCATGGCCGTCGTAATGCTGGCCCCATCTGACAATCTTTACGAAAAAACCTTAAGCAATCTCGAAGAGGCGAAAGCCAGGGGCGGAGTGATTATCGCCCTCGGTACAGTGGGCAACGAACGTCTGCGCGGCATCAGCCAAAGCTATCTGACTCTGCCTCGCGCAGAATGGAATGTGAACCCGTTGCTTGAAGCGGTGCCTTTGCAACTTCTGGCGTACCACGTGGCTTCGGCATTGGGCCATGATGTTGATCAACCCAGAAATTTGGCAAAATCTGTGACGGTTGAGTAAGCGGCAAGACTAAATGCCAATTTTAAAAACACCCAGTGCAAATATTAACTATCAGGTCGGCGGCCAGGGGCAGCCGGTGCTTTTTATTCAGGGTATCGGAGTCACCGGCGAGGGGTGGCGCCCTCAGCTCGATGATTTGAGCCGAGATCATGAAACTGTGAGTTTCGACAACCGAGGTATTGGTCTTAGCCAAATTAACTCCGGCGGGGTGACTGTTGCTGAGATGGCCGAGGATGCTTTTGCCCTCATGGATCACCTCGGCTGGGAGAGCGCTCATATCGTGGGCCACTCGCTGGGCGGTATTATCGCCCAAGAGATGGGCTTAAACCGACCCAAGAGAGTGAAATCGCTGACTCTGATGTGCACCTTTGCCTGCGGTGCCGACGGCGCCCGATTTACATTCTGGTCATTGTGGATGTTCTTTCGAACAAGAGTCGGTTCTTTGGCAAAACGGCGTCGAGCATTTTTAGAAATGTTGTTTACCTCGAGTTTTCTTCGCGGGGTTGAATTGAATTCTTTCGCGGCGCAAGTGGGTAAAATTGTGGGTCGAGATTTGGCAGTGACCCCGCCAGTGCTTATGAAACAGTTTAACGCTTTGAAGTCGCATGATCGCTTTAAAGATTTAGGGCGATTGAAAGAGATCCCAACCCTCGTGATTTCGGCGGCCCAAGACAAAATTGCGACGTGCGCTTCGGGCATGGCCTTGGCAGCAGCCGTGCCGGGCTCGAAGTACGTTGAGTACGCCGATGCCGCTCACGGGTTGCCCATACAAATGCCGGAAAAAATAAAATATGAACTTCGTAAGTGGTTTTCGTCGCAGGCGAAATGACGGATGTTGTGTCGCTTGCTAGGCCATCGAGGCACTAGCCAAGGCCGGTCGTTTCAGAAACCCACTTTGTCATCGCAGCCTTAGCTATTTCAAGTTGAACTTCTCGTTTTAGCTCGCGGTCTTTCTGATTGCGGGTTTTCATGTCAGGCACCGGAAATAATCCAAAGTTAATATTGGTCGGTTGAAAGTGCTTTTTAGGCTCAGTGATCGCATTTAACAAAGAGCCGAAAGCGGTTTCGCGCGGGGGCATGGCGACTTCGCGGCCACTCAAGCGGTCGTGTAAAAAACGCGCAACAAGTAGGCCGATGCAGGTCGAATCGAAATAGCCTTCGACGCCAGTAATTTGGCCGGCAAAAAATAACTCTGCATCTTTCTTGCTCGAAAGCACCGGGCTTAATTTTCGCGGGGAGTGAATATACATATTGCGGTGGATGCTGCCGAGCTTTAGAAATTCGGCGTTCTCGAGGCCGGGGATCATTCGAAAAACTTCTTTTTGATCACCGTAGGCCATTTTGGTTTGAAAGCCGACCATATTGTAAGAGGTGGCTTCGCGATTCTCCTGGCGTAACTGAACGACTGCGTAGGGCTTCTCGCCAGTTTTAGGATGACGAATTCCGTTCGGCGACATTGGCCCAAAGCGTGGAGTCAATGGCCCGCGATCAACCATGACCTCGATGGGCATGCAACTTTCGAAGTAGGGGACATTTTCAAATTCTTTCGGTTCGATTTTGCGCGCATTTTTAATTGCCTCTATAAACTTAAAATACGGCTCTTTATCAAAGGGGCAATTGATGTAGTCATTGGTGCCGTTATCGAAGCGATCGGCCTTAAAGGCGATGTCCATGTTGATAGTGTCAACATCGATAATGGGCGCAATGGCATCGAAGAAGTACAAAAACTCAGATTCGGCGCCGGCGGTTGCCGTACCGACGGCATCAGCGCCGCTCGTAGCCGCGTCTCCGTCATCGCGAAGGTGATTGCGAATGCTCTCGGCAAGACTTTGGTCGGTGAGGGGCCCGGTGGCAATGACCGTCGGTCGAGGGATATCAGCTAAATCCCGCACCACTCGGCGCTCAATTCGAATTCGCGGATGATTAGCGATGGCTTCAGTAATGCTGTTGGCAAAAACAACACGATCAACTCCGAGAGCCATTCCGGCCGGTATGGTCGATTCGCGCGCCGCTTTTAAAATAAGTGATCCGAGTTTCTCGGCCTCCCATTTTAATTGCCCCGGCGCGGAGTAATCTGTCTGTGAGCCAAACGAGTTCGAACAGACAAGTTCAGCGAGGCGATCAGTGGTGTGCGCTGGTGTCGACTGCACTCCTCGCATTTCAATTAGAACTACCGAGTGCCCGCGCTCAGCCAATTGCCAAGCACACTCGGAGCCCGCAAGGCCGCCACCCACAACATAAATTGGTCTTTCTTGTGTCATTGCGTTTTATTACCGACTTCGGTCTAGAACCGCAAGATTTCGCAAGGCGCGATGGTTAATTTGTGTATAAACCAAGGATTTTTTAGTCGAATAGGCTCGGTAAATCACTTCAGGGCGGTCAGAGCTCATGCCAGCCACTCGCCAAGCAAAATATACGAGCCTATGTCGAGAAACAGGGGGTGAATATTTAATTGTCCCGATCGGCGACCCCTGGTAATAGTCTTTTGTCTCAAGGGGGCCAATGTCGAACAAAAAAAACGAGCGTGATTCTCAGCTCGATTCAGCGGCAGCCGTTTTGCAAAATCTTATGAAGGGCCAAAGCAATGGCCTTTCGGATGCTTTTTTGCGTTGGCGCCTTTGGAACTCATGGGCCGAACTTGTGGGTGCTGAAATCGCCGCGAGCTCGCTGCCAGTTGGCTATCTCAAGGGCACTCTTTATGTTTGGTGTAAATCTTCGGCCCGCATGCAAGAGCTGACTTTTATGGTCAGACCCTTGATGCAAAAAATTAATACTTTTATTGGCAAGAGATGGGTGCGATCGATTCGATTTACTCTCGATCGCAAAGATGTGCCGGCGCCCGAAGAAACCTCAGAAGAATTTAAGTCATTTATCGAAAAGTAAGGTAGTCCCCTCGCGTTTATCGCGGCGGTTCGTTCTTCTCGTTCTGCTTAATGGCCTCTCGCAAAAGGGGCTTCAAATACTTGTTGCGGGGCTCGTCGCCAACCAGGGACACAAGGCGATTGTAAAGAGTCGCATCGTTTACCAGAGCCCCAAGCGTGCCTTCGCCACGGTCAATTTTGCTTAAAATACTTTTAAGCCGAGCAAACGAATCTCGGATGCTAGGCTCGCTCATAAGATGAGAAACGTCGTGTGAGGCGCCCACAAGGTTATCCATCAAATTTGCAGAACGACCATTGGCATTTATATTATTTAAAAGCACATTGAACTCATGGAGTGTATCAAGCACGAGAGAGAAGTCGGGGCCCTTGCCTTGGGTTATCATTTCAATTAAATCGGGCGAGGTTTCGGTTGGTATAACGCCGTCGTTGGCAATGGTTTTGCCTGAGGCCTCGCCTGGATTGATGTAAATATATTTATCGCCGAGCGCGCCTTGGGTGCGGATGGTCGCAAGTGATTTGTCAGTGATGAGTTGGCCATAGGCCCGATCAATTTTTAAGTGAGCAACGACTAGAGAATTGTCGCCGAAGTTAATGCTTTCGACATTGCCGGCCTCCATCCCAGAAAGCGAAACCACGCTGCCGGTAGAAAGGCCTTGGGTCGATCGAAACTTAACATTGTAGTGGTTGTAGCTACGCATAAAGTTGCGGGCGCCACCAAAAATAAGAATGGAGCCAAGAAAAACCCCAACGCCGACGAGAACAAAGAGGCCGGTTTTTAGATTCGTATATTTCTCAGTCATTCTACCCCCGAACGAAAAGACTCATGAGTCTAGTTCGATCTTTTTTAATTTCTTCAACTGAACCAAGATCTTCAATTTCGCCCTTATCAAGAAAGCAAATTCGATCGCAAACGCGAAGTGCGGTATCCATATCGTGGGTCACCAATATCGATGTAGTGCCCGATTCTTTAAGGTGTAAAATCAAATTTTGAATCGTTATCGTATTGGCGGGGTCTAGGCCGGCCGTAGGCTCATCATAAAGAATCGCGCGTGGCCCCAGAATTATAGCGCGGGCCAGGCCCACTCGCTTTTGCATTCCGCCCGAGAGTTCGTTCGGAAAGAGGTTTTCGCATCCATCGAGGTTGAAGTCTTTTAGCAGGTCGTGAACCTTTAGGCGGATGTCTTTGTCACTGAGTGTGGTGTGCTCTTTGAGAGCGTAGGCGACGTTTTCAAATACAGTCAGAGAATCAAACAGGGCCCCGTTTTGAAATGCGTAGGCTACTTTTTTTCGAATTTCATAGAGTTGCGGCTCTGACAGCTTACTAATATCAACTCCATCGATTCTAATTTCGCCGCCATCGGGTTTTTCGAGCCCGATTAGACTTCGCAAAATGACACTCTTGCCAGCGCCAGAGCCGCCAAGTAGGCCAAGACATTCGCCCTCTTTCACTTTGAAGCTTACATCACGATGGATCGTTTTATTGGCAAACATTTTTCTGAGGTGATTGACGCTAATTACTTCCATGACTCAAATATCCAAAAGAATTTGGTTAGGAAATAGTCGCCAATGAAAATCAGTATTGAGGCGGTGACCACGGCTTCAGTGGTGGCGATGCCAACCCCGCGAGTGCCGCGTTGAACGTGCAGCCCGTAGTAACAGGCCGGGATCGAAATAAACAAAGAGAAAAATACCGTTTTGCCAACTCCTGAAAAGAAATCGGCGAGGGTCACAGAGGCTTCAATTTTTTGAAGATAAAAACCCGAATTCAAATTAAGGTCGAGAACGCCAACGAAAAGACCGCCCATCAGGCCAATGGCATTGCCAATAACTGTGAGTATTGGTAGCGCGATGAGGCAAGCCAGTACACGCGGGATGATGATTTTCTTGACCGGCGAAGTGCCGAGAGCGCGGAGGGCATCGACTTGCTGACTGACAACCATTGAGGCGACTTCGGCGGTGATGCCGGCGCCTACGCGGGCCGCGAACATAAGGCTTGCGAAGATGGGCCCAAGCTCGCGGGTTATCGAAACTGAAACAAGTTTCGGAATATAAAGTTTGCCACCAAATTTCTCGAGGCCAATGCCAAATTGCAAGGCCATTACCATGCCGACGCTAATCGCGACTACAAAAATCAGAGGAAGCGAGCGGACGCCGATGGTTAGAAGTTGACTTGATAGCAAGTCGAAATAGAAAGGGCGGGTGAAAAGCTGGCGCGTGATATCTCGTGAGAGGATCGCGTTACCGCCGACAAAATTGAGAAAGCGGGCCGTTCTCGTATTCATGGCACCTGAAACCCTTTAGCAAATGCGATAAAGTCTTTCTGACTGGCGGCAAAGTCACTCGTCACTGCGGCGTAGGTCAGTACGTAAATGCAGCTGTTCTTTTTTAAGATCATCAGCTCAAAGCGGGTCGCAATACCATCAACTTTGCCGTCGACAATCGAGTGCAGTGCGGGCCTTGAATTAAAATCAACTTCGCTGCTCTCAATTTTCTGAGCATCGTCGATTTCGCCAGTGATGCCGGTGGCAATTTGTTCGAGCGACGGGTCTGAGGGGTCATTGCATTCGCTTAGGTAAGAAATCGTATTGCCGTTCAGTTCATTTCGCCAAGTGTGATCTTGAGCTGCTGTTTTTACCTCGCGAAATGGTTTAACCGGCTCTTTAAATTTGACTTCATTTGATTTAATAATTTTAGCGCCGCCGAAATTGAGAGAAACGCAACCACCCAAAGTAAGGGCGAGTGCGAGTTTGGCGAGCCTCGAAATAAAAATTGAAATACTCATAGATGTTAATGCCTTCACGCGTCTTGTTATTATCGGCAGGTTTTACAAACGTCATGAGTTTGGCAGGCCTGTGCCAAGATGTCGGCGCAAGTTCTCGACGTTGAGTTAGAAAGTCGAGGTCGAATAGGCAAAAAAAGCCGGTTTGGTGTTGGCACCGAAACTGCTTATTAGACCGTTAGAGTAGACTAGTAACACATCTCGACATGAGGTCTGGGTGAGAAGAGTTCAGGACGAACGACAGATAGGGTTCTACATTAGCATGACTTTGATCGTGCTGGTTGTCGCTTTGGCGGCGGTCGTTGCTAATGCGCAATCGAAGCCCCAGCAGGCCTCGGCGGCGCAGCCAGTGATACAGAATTCGGTACAGAATTCGTCGGTGGCACCAATCGCAGGGTTAATCTCACGGATTGGCGATACCACACACCTTGAATTTCGTGGTCGACAACAATGGGCCTACGATTCGCCGAAAAAAGAAAACGACACGATTCGAGTGGTATTGCCGCCATTTGACGACAAAACCGTCGTTTCGCTTCAAACATGGGCCTGCCCACTTATAAAGAAAATCGATGTTAATCGCCGCGGGCCAGATGGTAACTACGAGCTTTTTATTAGACTTGCAGACAAGGACGTCGATTCGTTCGATTATCTAACGGACGACCCGTCTTATTTAGTTTTTGATTTCTACAAATCAAAGGCCAAAGAAAAAAGTACCGACAAAAATTCGGAGCAGGCGACAGATGACGCTGCTGGCGACAAATCGCCAAGCGAAGCGAATAAAACAGAATTGAAGAAAGCCAAGGCAGCAAATGCCAAGGGTGCCGCAAAGAAATCGGCAAAAACTGCTGCCAATGAGGAGTATAAAAAGAGAGATAGAAGCCCTGCCAGCGACGAGATTCTAAAAGTCGATGCCGCTGTTGGCCCCGGTAAGCCAGCCCAAGTGCTCAGTCAAAACCCCGAAGAGGCTGGTGAAGTTAATACGCAATTTGAGCGCGGTATTTTCGATGGCGGTGACCCCAATTACAATCGTTTTCGAATTAAAGACTATCAGGTTAAAGAAGAAGCTGTAATCGCGAGTCAACAGAACATCTATATTCGGTATCCGATGTTGGCGATGAAGTCGAAGCGCTTCGAAGAGCTGATGAAAAATACGCCCATTTATGATTTAAGCGAAGAGAATAATGACGAGAACAAAGAAGCGCGATTTTTGCTAACGCTCTACAAAAAAGCACGCTGGGGTGCATTTTTCAAAACATATGACTTCTTTGTAAAAAAACATCCGAATTCTCGTTACGATGAGACAGTTAAAAATCTAGCTGCCGAAGCGCACTATCGACTGTTTCAACGAGATGCCGACCCGAAAGATTTTGAGGCCTTTCGTTCGCTCAATCAATATTTGGCGAGAACTTACCCGAATTCAGTTCTCACGGAAAGAAATCTTGAAATTGTTGCCTACGCGAGTCTCGCCAGTGGCGACGGCGCAGAAACCGTAAGAAATCTTGAGGTTCTTCTGCAGAAATTTCCGACCACCACAGAGCGTGACTTTGCCCGCATGGCCATGGGCGAAGCTTATGTGCTTTTAAACAGACCGAGCGATGCGATTAAAATATACGAAGAAATTGCTAAAAATCCACGCGAGAAGTCGTTTGGCGTCGAAGCGGCCTATCGAATCGGCGACGTCTATTTTGGCGAAAAGGCCTATGCCAAGGCGATTGCAAGTTACCAAGAGGTTTTAAAGAAATACCCGCAGTTTGAGTCAACGTACCCGAACGCAAAATACAATCTAAGCGAGAGCGAATTTTGGATCGGTCACTACAAGCAAAGCTTAAATGATTTTATCGATTTCGTAAGTTTGTTTCCGAGCCACGAACATGGCGGCTTTGCGCTCACTCGAATCGGCGAGCTATTGCAAATTTTGGGGGCTGAACAAAGTCGAGTCGTCGGTGCTTATGTTGAAAGCTACTTTCGTTACCCCAATAGTCAGGGTAGCGAAGTGGCGCGAATTCGAATGCTCAGTCAAGGCCTTAAGGGGATGAAAGAGCGCGAGAAGAAGCGCGCCATTGAAGAAATTAATGAGATTGCTAAGAAATCGACTCTGCCGCAGATGCAAGAATTCACAACGCTGGTGATAGCCGATGGTTTATCTCGACGGGGCGAGTATAAGCCAGCGCTTGACGGCTTGCTTACGTACTTTCAAAAACATCCGACGAATGCGAATCTAAATGTCTTTAAAGCCCGTATTCTACGAAATCTTTCAGATATCTTGAAAGAAGATGTTGATGGCAATAAGTATATCGAGGCCCTTAACTTTTACGGTAAATACGCGACGACCTGGTTGAAAAATGCCAATCGTATCGACACCGACTATTATCAGGCGTTCGCGTTTGAGCAGGCCGGTGACCCTGAAGAGGCGGCAAAAACGTATCATAGAATTCAAGATCGCCTCGCTGAAATCGCCGGCACGAAAGAAGAGAAAGAGCGCCGGGTCTATGAGCATCTGCCGACAAAAGATGAAATCAACCTGCGTTTGGCTGCTACAGCCACGAGTGAACATCAGTATCGCGAGGCCTTTGGCTATTTAGAAAAAATAAAGCAACCCCTTGTGGCTCGCGAAGAGGTCGAGCGTGTGCAGATTGCGGCCAATGTCGCAGAGCAAATGGGCGATATAAAGGCCGCGATTCGAAACCTAGATAAGTTAACCGCAGACTCCTCGGATAAATCAGGCCTTATGGTTCAGCCTGAACTTCATTTGTCGAAACTCTATCTAAAAGAGAAAGATTTCGTCAGTGCCGATCATCACCTGAAGAAACTTGAGAAAATGAACGAGACCAAGGCGATGAGTGAAGAGCAATGGGCTCTAGTTCTTGAAATGCAGGGTGATATTTTGTTCGGCCAAGGCCAAAAACTTGCGGCAGTTCAGGCCTATCAAAAGCTTCTTGATGCCTATGAGCACACGCGACCACTCAGTTCAATTCGCTATAAGGCCGGTAAGATTTTATTTGAAGAGGGTGACCTTAAGGGCGCCGAAAAAATTTGGAATGCACTCGACGACAAGAATGGTGGGCTTTATAAGCGGCTGGCGCAAGAAAAGATTCACCAAGCAGAATGGCAAGACACGTATCGCAAGTACATTGATCGTATACCCGCGGCCCAAGATCTAAAGTGAGAGGCGAATAGAATGCAAGAAAAGATCATTCACACTGCTGACGCCAAAATGAAAAAGATACTTGAGATCGCTGAGAACGTGGCCACCAGCCGCGCGACCATTCTTTTGCACGGCGAAAGCGGCACAGGCAAAGAGCTGCTGGCACATTATATTCACGCCCGCAGCAATCGTTCGCAAAAAACGTTTGTGGCGCTTAACTGCGCAGCGGTGCCAGATGGCCTTCTTGAAAGCGAATTGTTTGGGTACGAGAGAGGGGCCTTCACCGGTGCAGATGCACGAAAAATTGGTAAATTCGAACATGCCCATCAAAGCACATTTTTGCTCGATGAGATTTCAGAGCTGCCATTAAATTTGCAGGCCAAAATTCTTCGAGTTATTCAAGAAGGCGAAATCGAGCGACTCGGTTCGCTTAAGCCCATTAAAGTTGACGTGAGAATAGTAGCGGCCACTAATCGCAATCTCGCCGAACTTGTGAAGCTCGGCCAGTTTCGCGAAGATTTGTATTACCGTCTTAATGTCATTCCAATCGAAATCCCGCCACTTCGTCAGCGGGTACGTGACATAGAGCTTCTTAGTCATACGTTTGTTGAGCTTTCATGTGTAACAAACGGCCTCGCAAGAAAGACTCTCGGCGAAACGGCACTATCTAAACTTAAAAGTTGGCGCTGGCCGGGCAATGTTCGCGAATTGCAAAATGTCATCGAGCGTTCGGTTCTTTTATCAAGAGCTCAAGTGATCGAAGATCGAGACGTCGCAATCGAAATGCCGAACAGTGAGACAGACGAAGTTGAGCTTTCAGCTGGTATGACCATTGGCGAAGTTGAAAAGCTTCTTATTTTGAAAACACTTGAATATACAAATCAAAATCGAACGCAGGCAGCACAACTTTTGGGTATCAGCATTCGAACGCTTAGAAATAAGCTAAATGAATACAAAGTTCGATTGCAAGGTGGTGAGTATGAGCAGCGGACTGTTTGATAAAACCACAAACGCGCTCGGCGCGTCCATTAACTTTCGGCAGCTTAAGCAAGAGGTGTCGTCGTCGAATATTGCCAATGCAGAGACCCCGCACTACAAGGCCAAGAAGCTCGATTTCGAAGAGGCGCTTTCACGAGCTGTCGATATATCGGGCCTCAATCAGATGGCCACCGACGGCCCAGATCAATTTACTGTTGGCGGTAGCCCGATTGGCAGCGTGCGCGCCGATGTTTACGAAAACCCAGAGGGCACCGTAACAAATGATGGGAACACGGTCGACCTCGAGCGTGAAATGTCTGAGCTTTCTGAGAACACGATTATCTATAAGGCCACAATACAGTTGATAAATAAGAAGCTCGCGGGCTTGGCGTACGCAGCCACTGAAGGCGGAGGTATCCGATAATGGATTTCGCAACAGGAATGCACATTTCAAGTAGCGGTCTTACGGCGCAACGTATGCGTATGAATACGATTGCCGCCAACATTGCGAATATAAATACGACGAAAACGCCCGAGGGCGGCCCGTACCGGCGCAAAGACGTTGTTTTTGAAAGCATGCCCGAGACCAAGAACTTCGGCGAAATTCTCACTAGCGAACCGGATCGAAATTTGCAGCGTGTACAAGTGACAGATGTGACGGTTGATAGGGGCGCACCGCTACTAAAGTATGAGCCCGACAGCCCGAATGCAGACGAAAAAGGGTTTGTGGCTTACCCGAATATAAATTTAATGGAAGAAATGACAAATATGATTCAGGCGACGCGTTCGTACGAGGCTAACGTCTCGGCGATGCAGGCCACTAAAGACATGGCTTTAACGTCGCTTGAAATTGGTCGGTAGTAGTAAGTGTTCGGTAGAGTAAGAGCAGAGTGTTTGATAAACTTTTTGTAGAACGTTTTTAACGTTTTACGACGGGAGCAGCGCCATGGACGGCCTCACCATTTCAAATTCTGATTCAATATTGCGCTCGGGCCATACGACGAGCCAGATTCGCAACGATCAGATAAATAACGACGCGATTGACGGGTCGCAGTCGGATATTAAAAGCTTCAAAGACACGCTCTCCGACGCCGTTAATAAAGTGAACGAATTGTCGACTGAAGCCGACGTCCAGATGCAAAAGTTGGCGACTGGGCAAACAAAGAATATTCCGGAAGTAATGATCGCGACAGAGAAAGCCACTGTCGCATTTAAGTTGTTAACGCAGGTGCGTAATAAAATTATTGATGCGTACCAAGAAATAATGAAGATGCAGGTTTAATTGCTGGGGGTAACCGGTGCCTAAAATTATTGCCACGTTGATGGCGCAGTTCAGATCGTTTTACAATGCTTTGCCACCGCTAAAGCGTAATTCGATTTTAATTTCAACAGTTGTAGCAGGCCTCGGCATTTTCTTGGTGTCGACGATGTTAACTCGAACCGACTATGTGCCGCTGTTTCAAAACGTTGCGGCCGATCAACTCACTCTCATTCTTGAGAATTTGAGAAAGAAGAATATACCGTTCAAGATGGATGACGAAGGCCATTCGATTATGGTGCCGCGCGAACTTTTGCCGGCGACTCAGATGGCGATTATGGCTGAAATGGGCGGCTCGAAAGTCGGCTCAATGGGTTTAGAGATTTTTGAAAAGCAAGATTTCGGTGTGACCTCATATGCACAGAAAATTAATTATCAGCGAGCGATTCAGGGCGAGTTGATGCGCGCGATCAATACCTTAACGGCGATCAAGCAGTCTAAGGTTCTATTAGCTTTGCCAAATAAAAAAACGTTTCTCGAAGAGGGCGGTCAGCCGACGGCCTCAGTCGTCTTAGAGCTTCACCCGGGCAAAACTCTTTCGCCCGACCAGGTTCGCGGTATTACACATCTCGTGGCGAGTGCAGTTGAGGGCCTAGACGCGGGTAAAGTAACGGTGGTCGACGAAAAGGGTAAAGTTTTATCTAAGAACTATGACGCGCAAACCGGCATTTCTGCAGAATTAGCGGACATGAAGAAGCATCAAGAGATGCAGTTAGAAGAGCAAATCGAATCAATACTTTCTCGCGTCGTTGGGGCCGGCAAAGTCATTGCGCGCGTAAGCACCACTTTAAACCCCCGAAGTACAGACAGTATCGAAGAGAATGTTGACCCCGAGTCGACGGCGATTCGTTCTCAAGTTACCGAAGAAGAAATGCTCGATGGTCAACGCACAAACCCCACCGGTGTGCCGGGCTCACGAGCCAATCTGCCGGGGGCCCAAGACCAGGGCCAAGTTGGTTTTCAGCAAAACGTGAAAAAAGAAATGAAGACCACAAACTACACGGTGCCGAAGACCACTCGTAAGGTTCAACAGGCCGCTGGCGATCTTCAGCGCGTAAGTGTAGCCGTACTCGTTGACGGCATCATCACTGAAGAAAAAGGCGCTGACGGCAAAATGGCCGAGAAGTGGGCGCCGCGCACCCCCGAAGAATTGGCAAAATTTGAAAATATCGTAAAGAGCGCAGTCGGTTTTGATGCTAAGCGCGGAGACTCGGTGCGAATCGAGAATATCAAGTTTGAGCGCGAAGATTTTGCTGAGGCGGATAAGCTTTTGACGTCTCTTGATCGCGATAAAATTTTACGCGCACTATTCAAGTGGTCCTTACTTGGGTTCTCGCTCGTCCTGTTCTTCTTTATCGTCGTGAAACCCTTTATGCGTTGGATTACAGATTCGTTTCAAGACACGGTTGAAGATATGTTGCCGCGAACGATCGAAGAGCTCGAAGAGCTTCAGGCCGGCGACAACACCCTGCCTGGTATGACCGGGGCCTTGCCGGTGCTCGAAGAATCGATTGACCCAAATAAAGCCGAAAGCGAATTGCTCAAAGAGCGCATTATGGGCCTTATCGAGAAGGATATTGAGAAATCTTCAGCGGCATTCAACCTCTGGGTTTCGAGAAGGGAGAACTAAATGGCGGCGATTAAAAGAGCAGAGAACATCGCGTTTGATAAACTGCGCGGGTTTGAGAAAGCTGCAATTCTGTTAAACTATCTCGGGCCAGGTGCGGCAAAGCTTTTGTTTAAACACGTCGACGACGGCGACATTCGCAAGTTACTCGCGACTATGCAGAAGTTTCGAATCGCCTCAGTTGATATTACTAAAAAGGTTCTCGAAGAATTTTATGAGCTGATCAGTGAATCGCAAGACTACATTTTCTCAGAAAAACCGTTGCAAAAAGAAACGGTTATCGACGCGGTCGGAGAAGAGCGCGCGCGCGGCATTCTTGGTCACATGGCTTCGAGCGGCCCGGCACAAAGAACTCTTGAGAGTCTTGAAGTGGTCGACGCGAAGTCGCTTTCAAATTTTTTAATTAACGAACATCCGCAGACCATTGCTGTTATTCTGGCCCATCTCGAACCCGAGAAAAAAGGCGAAGTGCTAAAGCGCTTGCCTGAGGCTTTGCAGGCTGAAGTGGTTTTGCGTCTTTCAAATCTTGACCATGTGGCCCCTGAGCTTATTGCCGAAGTCGATCGTGTACTAAAGCAAGAGTTGGCAAATCTCGGCACGGTCGAACAAGCTTCACTTGGTGGAGTACAACCTGTGGCAGAAATGCTGAACGTTATGGACAAGGGGACGGAGACTTCAATTATGTCCCGCATTGAAGAAAAGGACCCCATTCTCGCCGAAGAGATTCGCAAATTGATGTTTGTTTTCGAGGATATTACCAAAATCGACGACAAAGGAATTCAAACGCTTCTTAAAGAAGTTCCGAATGACAAATTGTTGTTGGCTCTTAAGACAGCTCAAGAAGAAATTAAAACTAAAATATTTAAGAACATTTCTCAACGGGCGGCCAATCTTCTTAAAGACGACTTGGGCAACATGGGCCCAGCACGCCTTTCTGATGTCGAAGGTGCGCAGGTTGAGATTGTCAATATAGCTCGACGCCTCGAGGCTGAAGGCAAAATATTGATTGCTCGTGGCGGTAGCGAAGACTCACTTGTTTAAGGTGGTTTGATGAGCACAGTTCTCAAAAAAGAAGATGCTGAAAAAGTTGTGTTTAGACACAGCCCGAAATTCATTCGCTCGCAACCGTCAACGGCGGCGACCTCTTTTGTTAATATGCAGAAAGGCAAATCTTCGGATTTCGAAATCGCCGATGTGGTGGCTCAACAGGCCGGCATTGCGGCCATGAAGCAGAAAAATCTCGACGACAAAGCCGAAGAGACCGTGCTCGAGCGACTCAAAGAAATCCAAGAGCAGGCTTATAAGCAAGCCTATGATTTGGGTCTTATCGAAGGTACCGAGAAGGCATTTCAAGAGAAGCAACAAGATTTTCTGATGCGCCTCGAGCGTTTTGATTTGTTGTGCAAGAACGTCGAATCTCATTTGGGCTTGGCGGCGCAAGAAAACGAATCGATTTTGGTTAAATTGGCCTATGAGATTGCCGAGAAAATCGCTCGCCGGGCTATTGCCCAAGACCCGGCCCCTATAATCGAAATGCTAAAAAGCACAGTACACGATTTACAAGAGGCCGTTCACATTGTCGTTCGAATTAACCCAGGTGATATGAATTTTATCGAAAACCTCAGAACCAAAAAAGATAAATCCGTTGAGGCTTTTGAGCGTGTGAAGTTTGAGGTTGATGAACAAATTCAAAGCGGCGGTTGTAGTATTGAAACCGATTTCGGCACAATTGATGCCACTATTGAGCAACGTATTGAACGAGCCTGGAAGGCGCTTGAATCGAAATTACCCGTGACCAAATCGAATGACCCAAGCAGCGGAGCTTAAGATTTGAATTTTACAATGAATCTTGAAAAATACAGTCGCGCTATTAACGATGCAATACTGACGCGCGATATTGGCAAGGTCACCGAGCTGACGGGCCTTTTGATAAAGGCGTTTGTACCGGGCTGCAGCTTGGGCAGTATTTGCGAGGTGCACTCACTCAACGGTCAGCGCCAGTTTAGTGCTGAAGTCGTGGGCTTTCGTGGCCAAGAGGTTCTTATGATGGCACTTGGCCAAATGCACGGGGTTGGCCACGGTTCAAAGGTAGTCTTGTTGAAATCAAAAGCTTCAGTTGGCGTCGGTCAGGGCATGCTCGGGCGAATTATCAACGGCCAAGGTGAGCCGATCGATGACAAGGGGCAGTTGACTCTTATCGACGAAATGCCGCTCTACACTGAGGCCGAGACGCCGATGAAGCGCGAATTAATTCGAGAGCCCTTGAGTGTGGGCGTTCGCGCCATCGATGGTTTGCTGACGGTCGGCAAAGGCCAGCGCGTCGCGATCATGGCCGGTTCAGGAGTAGGTAAATCAATGCTTCTCGGGCAGATGGCTCGCTCAACAAACGCTCAGGTCAATGTGATTGCCCTTATTGGTGAGCGCGGTCGAGAGGTCAAAGAATTTATTGAGTCCAGTTTGGGCGACGAGGGTCTTGCCCGTTCTGTAATTATAGCAGTGACGTCAGATCAGAGCCCTCTCGTGCGGATGCGAGGCGCTTTCTTGGCGACCGCGATCTCTGAATATTTCGCTCAACAAGGTAAAAGTGTTCTTTTGATGATGGATTCTGTGACTCGATTTGCGATGGCACAACGAGAAATTGGTCTGAGTAGCGGCGAGCCGCCGGCGTCAAGAGGTTACACTCCGAGTGTTTTCTCTCTCTTGCCAAAACTTCTAGAGCGGGCCGGTAATTTCACCACAGGCGGCAGCATTACGGGTCTTTACACTGTTCTTGTCGAAGGCGATGACATGGATGAACCCATCGCCGATGCCGTGCGCTCAATCGTAGATGGTCACATCGTGCTTGATCGAAAGATTGCGCAACGGGCTCACTTTCCGGCAATAGACATTTTACAGAGCACAAGTCGGGTCATGCGCAGCGTGGTAACACCCCAACACACCAAGTGGGCGCAAGCGGTTCGTGAAAACCTCGCAGTTTATCGAGACGCCGAAGATTTGATTAATATTGGCGCTTACAAAACGGGTGCGAGCCCACGAATTGATAAAGCGATTCAGATGATCGATAAGATTAATTTATTTCTGCGACAAGACGTTGACGACTCAACCTCGTTTGCCGACACCGAACTGCTTATGCAAAATATTTCGGGTAGGGCGAGCTAATGAAATTCAACTTTCGGCTCGAAACATTGATGCGTCAAAGAGGTGCCGAGCGCGATGCCGCCCAAAGAATTTACGCTGAAGCTCAAAATCAAGTTCAAGTTCAGCTGGCCTTGATTAAACGATTTTATGAAGAACTTGATAATGCGCGCTTACTTTGTGATCAAAAGCAAAGTTCGCCTGGTGCAAAAAGTGATGGTCTTGTTCAAATTGACGAATATATAGATGGTCAAAAAATACGCATTCGTCTTGCGAGAGAAAAAGCCCGAGAGCTGATGGCCGTGGCAGAAGAGAAACTTGAGATTCTTGTCGATAAAATGCAAGCCTATAAAGTGCTCGAGAAGCTAAAAGACAAAAAGAAACTCGAATTTAAAAAAGAATATAAGAAAAAACAGGCTAAAGATTTAGATGATATGACGGTTATGCGAACCGCTCACCGAGGTGAAAGATGAGTCAGGGATACGATCAGTTCTTTAAAAAAGCCAAAGAGAATAAACAAAGTGGCAGCGATCGAGATCCCGCCCGAGCCAAGAAGCCGGGGCAGGCGACGAAGGCCGGCAAAAAAGAAGAAACCGCTGAAGATTACCTTCGCCAGGCCTTGCGGGTGAAGGCCCAGCAGAAGCCGCGAAAGCGTCAGGGCTTTCCGTTAACCGCGTTTTTGGTCGTGGTTCTCGGGGTTCTCGGTACGTGGACTGGGTATTACTTTCCGGAGAAGGTCCATGAGCTGACTGAGAAGTATTCATTTGGGTTCTTTACCGACGCGTCAGCTGCATCTGAGACCCCGGGTGACAAGACGAAGAGCGGGGCCGCAGGAGAAAAATCTGCCGCGACTAAGAACGGCGATGGAGAAAAATCTGCCGATTCGACTAAAGGGCAAAGCAAAGCCGAATGCGCCGATACGAAAGGTTTTACTGAAGAAGAGTTGAGTCATTTCAATAAATTAAATGAGCGTAAGAAAGAACTCGACCTGCGCGAAAGCGAACTCACTGCGCTGGAAGAAGAATTGCATAAACAGAAAAGTGAGGTCGAAGCTCGAATCGCCAAACTCGAACAGATACGAGAAGAGGTGGCGACGGTTTTGAAAGATCGAGTCGAGGTCGACCAGCAACGGGTGAATACGTTAGTGGAATTTTACTCTAACATGAAACCCAAACAGGCTGCCGACGTCTTCTCGAAGTTAAATGAAGATCTGGCGGTTGAGGTACTAGGTAAGATGAAAAAGAAGAACGCGGCAGACATTTTAAATCTTCTTGACCCCACGAAGGCGCGCGTTCTGAGCGAGAAGTTCACAGGATATAAGAGAGACTAAAGAATATATGGCAATGGATCTTGGCATTAAACCTATTATGAATCCTCGCTCGGGCGCACGAAATGCCCCGGCGCCGATTGCACCGAAAGGTTCAAAGCCATCTGTATTTGCACTTGATTCAGCTCCTGCTGCCAAAGCCGGCTCACAAGCTAAGCCTGAACCGCAATTTAAATCAGAGCCGAAGCATACATCAGAGCCCCAAGCGAAGGCCTCATCACAAACTCGATCAATGCCTCAAGCAAAGTCTGCGCAACCTGCGAAATTACAGTCTGCGACGGTCAGTGCGCCAAAGCAGCAACCGGCGGCCCATTCTCTATCGACATCAGCCGCATCGACCTCGAAAGCACCGGCGCAATCATCATCAAGTGAAACCGCAGCGCAAACCTCGGCTCAATCGTCATCACCACTCCAAGCGCAAAAATCAGCGCAGAGTTTAACGGGCGGTCTTGGCGCAACGGCCTTGTCACTGGCCCCACAAGACACGCAATCAGAGTCAGATGAAATTACGGCTGACTCAGCAGGCGGAGTCACCACCGCCCCAGTCGGGCGCCCGCAACAAACCGACTATCAAGCGCCATTCGAGTCGGCCGAGCCGTTCTCTAAAAATAGTATTGAACCAAAGCCAACCCAAACACTTCAGGCAATGGCAAAAGTTCAGACGGCGACACGCCAAGCCGCAATGCAAATCTTTTTAGATAAGATGCAAAATGAGTTGGGTGTTGACCCGGCTCGTGTGGTTGAAGCGTTTTCGAAGCTGTCGCCGGAAGAGCTCATGTCAGCCCCCGAAGAGTCGTCAGCTGATTTTATAAAACAATTGAGTCTTGACCCAAGCCAATCAAAAAAAGCTTTGGGCTTATACAACGAAATGCTTTCAATGATGGCCGCAACTGGAATGGCACAATATTTAGCCAAAAACGGACAGTCGGCCGCGATTCACGTCGAAGACAAGGCCCAGGCAAACTTAAAAGAGCTGCGTTCTTCAATTGGCAAAATGGACGACAAGTTTTTTATGAATGGCCAATTTGCCCCGCAAGCAGCAAATGCGCAGGCGGCATATGCGGCCCAAGCTAACAGTCAAAATGCATTAAATGAAATTGCGTTAAATGAGAATGACGGTGCAAATGACCCTCTATCGAACTTCTCGGCAGATGATAAGAATTCATTAGATCCAGCTGCAAAGAATTTATCAAATAATGGCAAAGGCACAATTGATGTGTCTAAGTTTCAACAAGCCGCAGCTGCAACGACAGCGACAATGACCCCGGCTGAGCTTGCGGCCCTTGTTAATCAGAATGAACAGATGGCAGCGGCGTCAGGCGATGCGGTGGCAGCTGAGTCTGATGACGGCACCGAGAGTGTGTTGAAGAAGCTTCTATCTGACGGTGGAATTAAAGCGGCTTCGAGCCCCATGGCCACTTCAACCGCGATGGTTGATAAAGCCAATGTCTCCGCGCCAAGCGCGGCCGACGTAAAAACAACGACTGCGGCGGCGACCGCAGCAGCCGCCGGCAATTCGATTGTTCAAGCGAAGTCATCTGACCAATCGGGCGCCGGGGCCAATGGCGATGGCTCTAAAAAATCAGATGACCTAAATAATGGTCAACTTCAACAGAATCAGCAGGCTCAAGTTAAAAATGGCGAGGCCGGCAAAGCCTTTAACGTAGAGGCACCCAAAAATATTTCGACAGCAGAAGTTCAAGCTAACGTAAAAGAACTTATATCGCAGGCCCAATTCTTATCTCGTCGCGGTGGCGGTGAAATGAAGATTTCACTCAACCCCGACGGCCTTGGTGAAGTGAACTTAAAAGTAAAAATGCAAAATGGCCAAGTGAATGTTGAAATGGTGGCCTCAAGTGATGAAGCAAAACACATGCTCGAAAAAGGCTTGGGCGAACTTAAGCAGGCATTTGCGAGCCACAAATTGAATTTAGATTCTGTTCGCATAGACACGCCCAAAGATGCGTCGAATAATTTTTCTCAGCAGAGACAAGAGCAAGAGCGTGGCTTTCAGCAGAAGTTCTTGGGCGACTTTCAAGATCGCAACGGCATGAATCGTAGAGAAATGTTTGAATACCCGGGCCCGGCAGTGCCTTCAAGCCAGCGGCATGATGAATCTTCGAACGCGAAGGCCTATGCGACAAATAAACGGCGCGATGTAAGTCGTCGCCTTGATCTGGTGGCATAAAATATGATGAATGTGAAACGCTCGACACCGGCTTTTACCCCAGCTGCCCAACAGAGTTCGGCTCGCCCAGATGGCAAGCAAACACTCAGTGCGGGCGAGCGCGAGTCGATGCTCGGTGATGAGAATATTGGCGAGTACCTCAATAAAGTCGCCGACCCCAACTATATTGATCCGCAAAAAACACGTCGAGTTGGTAACCCTGACCTCGATAAAGATGCCTTTTTGAAATTGTTTTTAGCGCAGCTAAAAAACCAGGATCCCACGAACCCGATGCAGAACCATGAGCTCGCGGCTCAGCTGGCCCAATTCAGTTCGCTTGAGAAATTGAGCAACATTGATACGGGTATCGCCAACATGGCGAAGCAACAAGACCCTAATAAGAGTTACGATGCGTTGGCGCTTATTGGTCGTGGTGTTTCAGGCGACTCTTCGAAAATTTTGCGGTCTGATAAAACTTCGAAACATGAGATCACGTTCACTCTTGCGGCCCCGGCTTCTGAAATGTCGCTTTCGATTAAAAATGCGGCAGGCCAAGAGGTTAGAAAACTTGTGGCGCGCAATCTTAAAGCCGGTTCAAACAAAGTCGCTTGGGATGGTATGCTCGAGGCCGGCAAAGCAGCGCCTGAGGGCGAGTACAATATCGACATCGAAGCCAAAAACAACGCAGGTCAAAAGCTTGCGGCTGAGACAAGATTTGCGGGCAAAGTCACTGGCGTTAACTTCACACAAGAAGGCCCAGTGCTCATGATCGGCAAGCAGTCGATTCGCTTGAAAGACGTGAAGAGAATTTTCGACAGCACCGACCTCAAGCAAGAAGCCAAACTAGTCGAATCGCAGTCGATTGTGGGTAAAGATGCGCATAACCTTGTGAACCCGGCTGCTATGGGTGGCAATCTCGAGTCAGTGGGTATGTCACAAGATTTAATTAATACGATAGAAAAAGAAGCAACAAAAGCCAGTCAAACAAACGACACAGAAGCAGGTCAACGTTTGTCGGGCCCGTCAAAACCTGAAACCAAGGCAAGTGCACCAGCAGAAGCCTCGAAGCCAGGAAGACCCGGGCCCAAACTGAAGAGATAGAGGTGAGCAATGGCAGATATGAAAATTAGCCCGGCCCTTAGTGCGAGTATCGCAGCGGTTGGCCCGCTCGGTAACGACAAGAAGGCTAATGATACGAAGAACATGAGCGCGGCTGATCAAATGGATTTTAAGGCAGCCCTCACGCAAGAGCTCGACAAAACAAAAGCGGCTGAAGAGGCCAAGGGCGACAAGCCCATTTTGAAGTTTTCGAGTCATGCGCTTGAGCGAATGAATTCGCGCGGCATCTTTTTCACCCCTGAGCAGATCACTAAGATCGAGCAGGCGGCGGGTAAGGCCAATCAAAAAGGCGGCAAAGAAGCGCTGATCATCAGCGACGAAAATGCTTTGATCGTCAGTTTGAAGAACAACACGATTGTAACAGTCATGGATAAAGCCGGGCTGAAGCAGAGTGTGTTTACGAATATCGATAGCACGGTGTTCGCGTAAAGATTAGGTCAGGGTACGAATTGTATAAGGCAAGAATGTAGCATCGCTAGGATGGTGATGTTGCGAGAGTAAAGTAACTAAACAGGGCTGGTCCTCGTAGAGGGGGCCCTACATAAACCGCTGATTGATTGAGGCGGAAGACATGGAGGTCTATCATGGGAGTGTTATCCTCTCTTTATACCGGTGTATCCGGTTTAACTGCACAAGGTGAAGCGTTAGGCGTTATCGGTGACAACATCGCGAACGCGAATACCACAGGTTTCAAAGCATCACGAGCCGAGTTTCAAGATATCATTTCGAAAAGCTTAAAAGGCATTTTGGGTGGTAACCAGATCGGTCGCGGGGTAAAGATCGGCGCCGTAAACCCGATCCTTATTCAAGGTACAACTGACGCCACAGAGAAAGCGACAGATCTCGCGATTTCAGGCGACGGTTATTTTACTTTAAAAGGGACAGACGGCGAATCTTTCAGTCGTGACGGTTCTTTTCACTTCGATCGTGAAGGTTATCTCGTTTCAAACGATAACCAACGCGTTCAGGGTTTTCAGGCTGATGACAAAGGTACGATCATTAACAAAATGGGCGACATTCGCTTTCCGCGTGCATTGACCCCGGCCAAAGGCACCGCGAATATCAAACTTGATCTTAACCTTGATTCACGTATCGGTCTCGACAAGTTAAAAACGTTTAACCCCAAAGAACCCTTTGCCACGTCAGATTATTCGACGGGCGTTGAGATGTACGATTCACAAGGTAACAAGCATCTTGTGACGATGTTCTTCAACAAAACTGCCGATCGACTTTGGAGCTACCATGGCATGACCGACGGTAACGAAGTCACTGGTGGTAAAGCCGGCGAACTTGCTGAAGTTATGACTGGTAACATTGGCTTTACCGTAGATGGTAAACTCGACACCCAGGTGGTGACGAAATCAGCGTTCAACTTTAAAGGTGGAGCATTACAAAACCAACAAGTTAAAGTTTCGTTCGGTAACTCGATCACCACAGATAAGGGTGACGGCCTTGACGGTACGAAACAGTACGGTAAAGAATCAGATCTTATTAGCTGGAGTCAAGATGGTGCCGCCGCCGGTACAATCGTCAACCTTTCATTCAACGATGAAGGCAACTTGACGGCTCTGTATTCAAACGGCACGACCCAAGATTTGGCGCAGATTGGTTTGGCGAAATTTGAAAACCCTGAAGCTTTATTCAAGGTTGGTAACAACCGATTGAAAGAAGCTCGAGATTCAGGTTCGCCTTCGATTGGTAAACCCAATAAGGGCGGTCGCGGTAAGTTATTTGCGAAATCTCTTGAGCGATCAACAGTGGATTTGGCTCTTGAGTTCGTGAACCTGATTCAAAACCAACGTGGTTTTCAGGCGAACGCAAAGACCATCACTACGACAGATGAACTTCTTCAAGAGGTTATTAACCTGAAGAGATCATAAGGTGCCAAGCACTTTTGGGTAGAAATAGTTACAATACACTAAGGTAGGGGCGCAGCGATGCGCCTTTGCTTTTTAATTCGACAGAATCTGCGCGAGCTCGATGAGCTTGCGATTGACGTGTTTTTTCTGTTTTAAGCATTGCGAGAGCTCAACCGCAACAAGATTTTCGCCCGAGGTGCCGACCATAATGTCGCACTGGCCTTGAATCAATTTCTCAACAGCGCCCGAGCCGATTCGGCTGGCGAGCAAGCGATCGGATGCCGACGGTGTCCCGCCACGTTGAATGTGACCCAAAATGCAAACGGTTGCCAAATAGCCGGAGTGTTTTCGAATCGAATCAGCCAAATCATAAGCCCGACCCGGCTTCTGGCCTTCGGCAGTGACCAGAATAGATGACATCTTGCCCCGGGCCACGCCGCGCTTAATTAAATCAACAGTCTTTTCAATTTGAAACGGGTGCTCGGGTATAAAAATATCTTCGGCACCGCCGGCAAGACCGGCCGCTACGGCGATAAAACCAGAATCACGACCCATCACTTCAACGATAAACAAACGGTCATGGCTCGCGGCCGTGTCGCGAATGCGATCGATGGCATCAAGGGCGGTGTTCACCGCGGTGTCGAAGCCAATGGTGTGATCGGTGCCAAAAATATCATTGTCGATGGTGCCGGGCACGCCAACGATCGGCATCTTGTGCTCTTGCCAGAGCAGATTGGCGCCAGTGAACGAACCGTCGCCGCCGATGCAAACCAAACCGCCGATACCCGCCGCGCGAACATTTTCGACTGCAGTTTTTCGAACCTCAGCTTGTAGAAAATCAACACAGCGCCCGGCTTTCAAAATGCTGCCACCGCGTTGTACGATATTGGCCACTGAGCGCAGATCCATCGGTATAAATTTCTTTTCAAGAAAGCCGGTGTAGCCCTGAACGATGCCGACCACTTTTAGATTCTGCGATATGGCAGTTCGCACGACCGCGCGAATAGCGGCATTCATACCGGGGGCGTCGCCACCGCTGGCATACACTCCGATGGTTTTTAGATTCTTTGGGTCAAATTGCGCCAAGGTGTACTCCGTGGTGGTTTTTCATCGGTTATTCGTCTGATGTTTCGTCTGACATCTCGCCTGATGTTTCGTCTGACACTTCAGACGACGCTTCATCAGATTCAGAATCAGAAGGGCTTTCGTTTGAGCCGCTCGCCGGCTCGGCCGCAATGGCATATTTGCCTTCGGCCCACTCGCCCAAGTCGATTAGCTGACAGCGATTTGAACAAAATGGGCGATAGATGTTGCTCGCTGAATATTCGGCGGGCTTACGGCAGGTCGGGCAAGCCACTGTTTTTTTCGCAGGGGCTTGTGCATTTTCTTGATTATTTTTTTTTAGGTCATCAGGCGCCATTTGGCGATTATTGTATACGAGACAAAGTGCCTTGCGCAACGACCGCGCCGTTATTTAGTAACTGCACCGTTTGCGTCGAGTCACTCACTGCTCCAACGACTTGCAAAAAGTAAGTCGAGCCGCCATTTGTGTTGTGATAATTCAGCTGAATATAAGGAGCCGTTTGCAATCCAGCCGAATACCCATTAGCCGTTTTTAGAAAATTAACGTTGTATGGCAACTGGCCGGCTTGGGCTTCGATAGTCAAATTGCCTGTCGAGGCACCACGAGGGCCCGAGAAACTAGCATCATTCACAATGAGAGTAACTCCTGCGCCGCCATCAAGGCCCGAGCACGAGTTGAACATGGTGTTGCAAAGTTGATTGCCGCGCAGAAACGAACCCCATGCGGCATTGTTGCCGGCCGGGCTAATAAAACCTTGAAGTACCACAGCTGAAGGGCTTACGCCGTTGTAGGCGCCTGGGTAGCCGCCGTAACCGCCATACTGATTGTAACAGCCTTGGGCTGCGCAATTTGCACCTGTTACGCCGCTATCACTTTTACCGCATCCCCAAAGGGCCGCAGTTAAAACCGAGAGCATCGCAAATAATTTAAGGCTGTTCTTCATAAAAATTACTCCTGTTCTGAGCTTAGCCATTTCACGTTTTGTGCCACCCGCAAGGGGGCTTTTAATTCGAATTGAGGGGGTCTTGAGCCTATTTAGGCGCGATATGTTCGGTAAATTGTTCGACAGTGCCCATTTTGGTCACCGGTTTTAACAAATTTATAGGGCGGGAGTGGGGTGGACTAAATTCCAGTTTTACCAACCATGAAGCCTGAGAAATCGCCTTGATTTGACCCCCAGCAAGGCCCGAGAAATAATATTTATATGAACAAAAAGTTTTTAATCATAACGACTGTTCTGGCTGCCAATTCGATTAGTCAGGCCGCCTACTTTTAAAAAAAGGTGAGGTTGTAGATCCCAATTCTTGTGCAGTTCGGCTGTATATGGGCGATCGCCCCAATGACAACGATATTAATAAAGATTTTGACCGGGCCCAATGCTCAGGGATGATGATAGATGAAAAAACTCTCGTAACGGCATCTCATTGCCTCGACTACATCACAAATGGTTCAAGCGGAAGAATCAAGGACACCAAAAATTTAACCGAGACCAAAACGATACGGATTTCTGTTGGTAATGAGAAGTCGCCTAACTACGTCAACCTCGCGATGGGTGCGAGCGCCGTTTTTACTGGCCCGAAAGTAGAAACCGCAGATCAACGAAAGATATTTCACTATGAACCACTGGCCTCAAAAAAGCGCAGCGACCCCAATTCGAAAGAGTATAAAGAATTTAGAGATTTTCAGGCGAAGCTAATGTCCGTAAACGACGAAGACATGGCGATAGTGAAACTGAAGGAACCAGTAAAGTTACTGCCCAATGTAAGATGCCCACGCTTGCCGCGAGATCAAGAAGAGTGCGATGCGCTCAATCGAAAACTTGATGCCCGCGCCATTGACGGCAAACTATTCAAAGCGCATTTTTCACATTCAGAAAACCCTTCTGAAACACAGCCGTTGGCGGGTGAGCCAGGGCATCACGATTTCGGTTTGCATGGGCCCGTCGTCGTGGCTCAAGGCCCCGAAGCGCCAACTCGATTGCGAGATTCAAGCCTAGTTATTTTCAAAGGTATAACGACCGGCGCGAGTGCGGTGACAACAAACACTGGCGACTCGGGTTCGGCACTTTTGCTGAGCAGCCAAGACGGCGGGCGAGACACACTAATCGGTGTACAATCCTGCACGGCGCTTTCAGACAAAAAACCGGTGTCCGTTATTGCCACAGTTTGCAAAAATATTTCTGACCCGCGATACGCCGCTGTAGTCGGCGAGGCCGCAACCTCACCACCCGCCACCGCGAAACCAGCGTTTGTTGAGGCCCCAACGGCTGGCAGTGCCGACGCAAAGTAATTTCGATTTCGACTGTAAACAAAGAAGCGATGGCTAAGGGTAGGCTCGGCGCTGACTATTTCAGCTCAGCGAGGCAGCTTTTTCGAACTTTGCTCTTCAGGCGCGCAACACGCACCATCTCAGAAAATATTTTTCTACCAAGCAAAGTTTTGTAAACCATCTCGGGGTGAAACTGCACGGCAAAACCGCGACCATTTTTAAGAGCGATCGCCTCAACAATTTGAGCCTCGCTGTCTTTGGCCGGGTTTGCGTCTGATTTTCGCGAAACAACGGAGCGAGCCAAAACCTTTAATGGCCCCGATTTGTTCGAGTCGATATCGACAGCTTGGTGATGAATCGAAACCACGGTGAGATACTCTTTATCTTCAAAAGCATGGGTGAGGGGTGAGCCGGCAACAGGCAGCAATCGCACGAGATGCTCTTGGCTTTGGTGTCTGATTGTGACGTCGGGCTGGTCATTTCGAATATCTTGAATCAACTTATAGCCGCTCGCCACGGCGATTAGCTGTTGGCCTCGGCAAATACCAAAAACCGAGCCCTTTTCAGCTTTCATATAGGCCTTAAGCATTTCATATTCTGATTCGTCCCGAGTTGGGGCCAAATCTTCAGAGTCGGTATTTTTCTCGCCGTACAGGCTGGGGTCGATGTCGTTGCCGCCTAGCAAAAGCATTCCGGCAAAGTTTTCGGCGATAAGGTCTTGATAGGTTTTGGAGTCACTTTTCGAGAGGCCAATGTCAGCGGCGGTCGGCATCACGAAAACATCAGCACCGGCCGTATCAAGACCACGATACCAATTTTTGGCCGTGACCGCCCCAGAGGCTTGATAAGGGTCGGCGGCAATAACGATAAAGCGCGGCTTGTTCGTCGCGCTCTCTGAACTCAAAGAATGAAAGCTTTCCGAATCGATTTTAATTTTTAACGGGCCTTCAGCGATTTTTCGAAGGTCTTTTTTTTCGTTGTAGGCCTTAAGATATTTGCGCGCGGCTTCTTCATAGGTTTGTTTGCCTGTGCGCATAAGCACCAGGCGTGCAGAGCTCTCGCTGTTTTGCCAAATAAAAAGCTCGGCCGTTCGCGCCGCATCGACCGGTGCATATACAAAAACGGCGGTCGCTACACATAAAAATAGAGCGGCAAAGATATTTCTAAATGATTTATTATTCTTCATATCGGCGCCCCCCATTTTAGCGTTAATGGCCTAATGACTTGTGGCCTGACTCGCTCGTTGCTTTCAACAGCTCGCTGCAATTTGTGCCATCACTTTGGCTAGTTTTTTTTGTCAGCGATCTCAAAACCAGTTCGTCAATTTTGGTTTCTTTGACGAATTCGACGGCGTAACTGCGAATTTCATAAACCAAGTTCTCGAGAACCTCGCGCTGGCGATCGGCCTCGGGGCCCTTCAAGAGATTTGGTTTCGAAGAGTGCGTTGAGCGCTCGAGATAGTCGCAGAGGCTCAAAAAGTCTTTTGCCTCTAAAATAAACTGATCGGCTGGGGTTGCCTCAATGCGCTTAATAAGGGCTTCGATTTTACTCAAATATTTTTGTCGTGCGACCGCAATCGCTTTCTTCTCGTCAGCCGAAAGAAATGTTTGGGCCTGCCAATCTTGAAGAGGCAATGCAATATTGCTCTCATAGTTGGCTCTGAGATGGGTGATGTCGAGATCTTCAGGTGGTGCTTCGTGCATCGAGTTGCCGCGAGGCATATACATATAATCCCAAAGGCTTGGTTTATAGATTTCAAACTGAAGCTTATGGGCGATGGCAAGCTGTTGCTTTGTAAGTGGCATGGCGGCGGCCGAACGTTCAGCTGACTTCAAAGCACCCGAAAGAGTAAAGGCCGAATAGTCACTTGGCGAAGAGTAATGTTGAGGCTCCATAAAAAACAGAGGCTGATCGAGCGCGCCGAAGTTTTCAAATTCACGATTCTCAATTGCATTGCGCAAGACATTGGTGAGCATGATGCCGTATTCGATATCGTTACCATTGGCGCGAAACTCAAAGTCAATGCCACCATCGACCGGGCGAAAACCCAGGTTGTGGTATTTTTGATCGGTGTTAGAAAGGCCCTTGCCTGAAATCAAATGCGCCTCAATTTCAGCGAGATCGCGCGGCGAGTAACGATCAAGACTCCAGCTGTCGATGTAATGTTTTGGCTTCGCCGAATCTTGTTCAGCGTAATCGGCTAGATTCATGTAAAGACTGAGGCGCTCAATCAACCGCACGAGTTTCTTTTTCTCTGTCACGGTCAGGCGATCGATATACATTTGGGGCACAAATTCGTGAATGTGATAGCTAATTCTTGCCGAATTTTTGTTGTTCTCGGGGTCTTCAGTTAAAACACTGTGCAATTTGCCCATGGCCGCGCGCAAATCTTCTGTTGTTTGCAAACCACGTCCATTTGACATCACCTCAAGGCGACCGCTTTGTTCAAGGTGGGGGCGAATTTCCATTTGCGGAAAGTGTTCAATATCGAGCCGAAAGAACGAGCTCAAAATCATATATTTTTGCGAGGTGTATTCACCGTCAAAATTAAAGCCGAGGTCTTTTAAGATGCGCAAACGCTGCTCTTCGTTGAGGTGAACCCAAGTCGAACGCAATTCGGGCAGATTCGGCACAAGAAGCTTCGCAATTTTAGGCGAAATAAATTCAGCTTCGAAACCAAAGCTAAAGGTGCTGCCAGCCACAAATTTCTTAGTCGTATGAAACGGCCGATCTTCGATAACGGCTGCGAGATTTTCGTCTTTTACGCCTAACCCCTTTAACATCGCCGACATATTGGTCGAAGGGGCATTTTTAAGTCGTGACCAATATTGCGCCACATTTTCGCCCGTTTGGCGCCAGGGCACGTCGAGTTTGTGAAGTCGGCCGTGTTTGGCAAGGGCATAGGCGCGATTGAGCAGAAGCTGCATAATGAGGTGGCCCTTCATTACGACACTTGGGTCAGCGGGCTTATAGTCCATCGAACGGCTCTCAAGAATCGTGCGGGCGGTATTTTTATGCCACTTGATGCGCACGTCACGGGCCTTCCAGTTCATTTTATATTCTTGCCAGTTCTTTTCGTATTTAACTCGAGCCGCTGGGTCGTCTACGTGATTTGCAATTTGAGCTTCGAATTCTTGACGCAAATATTTTTGCTGCAAATTCTGAATCGAATCGGTTGAAAGAGCAGAGGCAGGGGTCGCCATAATCTCTTTAAGAAAATCTTGATGATCGAAAAGATAGGGGCGCATAAAGACATTGTCGTAGCCGCCGTACCGCGTGATCTTTAAAGTCTCTAAAATCGTGGGCAGAAATTGTTCGTGCAGTAGAATAAAATTGGCCACAATGCGTGCCTGAAGCTTTTGGTCAGCTTTTTCGCTATCGGTCGCGCCTTGCGGTAAGATATCAAAGTTCTGATGTATTCCGCAAAAGTCGGCAATCTGGCCGTAAGAAGATTTGCCGAGGCTTAAAAGAAATGAACTGAAGAGCTCCATATCGTCGAGATTAAAAAATGGTGGAGTATTAGTCTCCCACCCGCTCGGGAAGAGCGCCCCCTCAGCATCGCGCACCCACTCGAGTTTCATCGCCCACTCGCGATTGAGCTCATCGCGAAATTCTAAAAAGCGATCTTCGGTGTTGGGGTCAACTTTGTAGGTGAGACTATTTTGGCCAAAGCGCGCCGCAATAAGTTTCGAAACTTCTGAAGCGCCGTTATCGAAATGGCTCCAGGCATTTTCTTTGGGGCTCGAGCTTTCGATTTCAACCCCAACCGCGAAATAATGCGGCACTGCGGTTCTAAGAAAAGTTTGAATCTGTGCAAGGCGCAAAAGCTCAGCCCAAGTCGCTGCCAATTCGGGCGGGATCGGCTTGCGCTGATCGGCCTTGTCAAAATCAAGCGCCGTGTAAATCTGCGCAGCGTTGGCTTTGGTCAAGGCGCCAGATTGCACGCCCATCGAAAGAGCGGTTCGAACTACAGGGTCTGAATAATAGTCGTCGAACTGTATCGCTTGAACCGCGACGGCCTGGGTCGCGCCGGCTTGAACCGCGACGGCCTGCGCCGCGACCACAAATACCAAAAGGGCTGCGATCGGCTTTAGAATTGATAGCGCAATGGTTTTTAGTTTCACAATGGCTCTCTAAGAAGTTGGGCGCATTCGCGTTCATAAATGGATTTTATAATTTTAAGATCCAAAGCCCTCGCTAACTCGATCAACGGTATTTCTTCATCAATGTGCTGATTGAGTAGCGCAAGAAGTCGCGGGTCTTTCGATCGAACGGCGCGAACAATTTTGTAGCTTAGGTCTAAAAATGCGTCGGTAGTCGAGGGGTCAACTGTGCTATTGGCGAAGCGAACTTCGACCGTGCCGAATTGAAAAAGCGAATGAACATTGAGCGCCCAATAGCGATATTCGTAGTATTTTTCGACGACATCAAAAAGTTTGGTGTCCGCCGTTGAAATTTCGCCATTGAGTATGGCTTGCACCAATGGCTCTGGGGTCGGCATGGTAAACTTTTGGCGCGCCGGGTTTACAGCAAAAAGCCGCATAAGTTCTTTTTCAATTTTAGAAAAGGTCAAAATCATAACAAGAGCCTCGGCCACTTTCGATGCCGGTGTAATACTCTGCTTGTCGATCGGGCCGTTTTCAGTAAAACCCACATGGGCCTGAAGGGCCGCTGAGTCAGGTTGGGCACGAAGACCTTGTGCCGATAGAAAAGCCACAAGTCGGCGAAATTTTTCGACATCACTTTGTTTTCGAAGAATCGGAGTTACCAATTCAACCCCGTAGAAATCCAATGGTGGGCGAATGGAGCCGTCATCGCGCAAATGCCACTCTTCAACTTTTTTTGACGGCGCAGCAAAAGAGACCGTTAGTTTTATCGCTTGCCGAGGCTCGCCTCTGCGGGTTTGAAAACTATAAGGCGTGCGTTGAATAGTGGCGCCGGTATAAATATGTTTTCTAAATTCGGTTTCAACCAGGTCGCCGAGCTTTTGAAAAGTCATTTCGCGACTGGCGCCCGGAAAGACCCCTTCGAGTTCGATACCCATAGTTAAGCGTTGACCCGGGGCGATCGGAGCGATGGCAGAAAAATATGAAAGCACGGCCGCGCGATGGGCCGCTTGCGTCTGCTCTGTGATTGCCGCAGTGATTGCCGCTGTGATCGGCGCTTTAGTTGGCGCTGCAGTGGCAGTTGGCGTTGATTTAGTTGGCGCCGCAAACACGCGGTCAATCGACAGAGTCGAAATGATCGTCAACAGGGCAAAAAGCCCTGCCGCGGCACTGGCGATAAAGGCTTTGCGCGGCTTAATCATTGCTGCCAACACCTTTCTTAGCCCCTTTTGGTTTTGCAACTCGGTCGCCGAACGACATGCCCCGGCGAGTGACGTCAGCTGAAGCGAGAAGCTTCTGACAGGCCGTCATAGAGGCCTTGGTTGCATCTTTTGGGTAACGCCCTTTAATTTTTTTATAAGACTCGAAAAACGCTTTTGTGCTTTTAGCGCCGTCTGGCTCAAGAGAGAAAAAGCCCAACCAACCCTCTTTGTCGCGTGCTTCTAGAATGCGAGCGTCTTCGTGAAAGATAAAATAGAGACCTTTGTCTTTTGTTAGGTCGTACCAGTCTTTTCGAGTGTTACGTTGAATCTCATTAAGGCGATCGGCTTCAGCCGCGATCAGTTTTTGCAGAGAAGCATCGGCGTCTTTTTCGGTAATGGCGTTATTGCGAATTTCACGCACTTGCCAAAGCGCGCGCACCAGGCCGCCTTCTTCGTGAATGAGTTTGCGAACATTTTCGACGCCAGCAGGCTTAGAACCGCCGTAGTGAACTTGTTCGTAATCGCGCATTAGCATCACTTCGCGCAACACTTGCTTGGCGGTGACGTCAGGCACTTGCTCTTTTGTCATTTTAAGTTCTTTGCGCAGAACCTCATTGAAGGCGGTGGCCATTTCTTCGTCCATCCAGCTTTCAACTTCAGCATTCGTGAGTTTAAAACCCATTACGCCGATACCGAAATTGCGAACCACGTCGACGATCGTGCTGTAGCCCCAAAGGTTATCAATCGTCGATTGGTCTTTCGGGCTCTTTGATTCTTTAAGGCCGCGCACGCGCCAAAGATATTCGTCGCCCAAGAACTCAGGTTCTTCGAGCCAATAACCGCCGTCCTTCATGCGTTTGCTTTCTTGCCAAGTCCAGCTGCCGCCGTGTGCGTTTGAGTATTTGGCGAGATTCCAAGGCTCAGTAAATGATTGCATCGAGCGCGCGGTGCCGCCATTCCAGATGCCGATTTGAGAGTCGTAACGAAGGGCTTCCATATCTTGCAAGACCACATGGTCGCCGAGACCTTTATCAGTAACGGCCATTGCCCAATTGGCCGAATGCCATTCAAAATTGAGGCCGGTGACGAGGGCATTGTAAGCAAAGGGTCGCGCCATCAAAGCAAATACTTTGCGCGCCAGCTTTTCGAATTTTTCTTTGGTCGGGTTACGGCCGAGCCATTTTGCCGCCAAAATATCTTTTGTCGACTCAGCACCTGACGGTGAAAAAGCCGAATAGGCATAAACGTAATCGACGTTGCGGCTCTCTAATATAGATAAGTCGCGAACAACGTTCGATCGCTCTGAAAAGGGCAACGACCACGCGGCCACTTCTGGCATAAACCGAAAGCCCCAGCGTTTTTGGTCGGCCGTCGAAACATTTTCTTCAAGCAGGCGGGTCGCCATCACAGAGCGTGCCGCCTTATGGGGCGGTATCAGGCGCACCGAACCTTCAAGCTTTCTATGCAAATTGACCTTCACCCAAATTGCGCCACGCTCGGGGTGATCGATATCGATCATCATCAATGAGCGGGGGCCGTTGGGCGCTATGCCAACAAAATTCCATGAAACGCCGTAGCCTTTTTTCGGAGTATTCTTTGCCCCACCCGAAATAAATTTCTCGTAAACGTCTAGATCATCAGGGTGAATCCAAAAGCTGATATCTTGGTTGCGAGCTGTTGGTTCGCCATCAAATATATGTTTGCGAATTTCAGGCGAAATTTCGCTGGGCTCGTCAAAGTTGCCGACTTGAAGTTTTTCAGCCGGGATCATAAAGCGCGGAATATAAAACGCCTGGCCATGGATGGGGCTGTAAGGCCACTCCGCCAGCTCTTCAACTTCATTTGAAACCATAAAGCCATATTTAGCAGCCTCGGGGTGCAAAAATGGATTGGTGTCTTGGGCCGTGCTTATAAATTTGCCGAGTTTTTTGCCGAAGAGAATTTCGGTGTATTCTTTGGGTAACATCACATCTTGCGATTCTATTTCGTCAGCCGTCGGTCGGTGCTTTTTTAGGGCGCGAATCAGTTCGGACTTCGAGGGGTTGGCGCCCAATTCTTTTTTAAGGATGTCTGCGAGTGGTTCGGCGAATGAAATGCTTGCGAAGAGCAGCAAAAACGCCAATGAAGTAAACAGCGAAGACCTGAGAGTCGATACGACAGCCGTGCGTTTCGCCAGATTGATACTTGCCATTAATCCCTACCTTGTTGCTAACGTAAGTAGTTAGTTTTAGTGAGAATGATTCGGCGCATATATACCAAATAAACGCATAGCGTTATATGGAAATTAAGAAAATCTGCTAGCAAAAATTTACAAAGAAATAGCGAAGTGAGGCTTTGAAGGCTTGGTTTGGGGCTTTTTATGCCGACGCTTCGGGTTTGGTGATGATCAGCGGGCTATCTGCCGGCAGTCGGCGGGCGATCGGTGGGGTTGCCCGACGAACTATTTAGGTAGGGCTTTTCTAACCATATCGATGGCTAAATCGAAGTCGGGGCCATCTTCGTCAACCAGGCCGCCTTCTGACTTCCAGGCGTAAGTGGCTTCGGGGTGAGCGCCACTGACCACGACGCGGCCTTTGCCGAAGGTAGTTTCAATGGTAGCCGGTAATCCGTCGGCCACAAAGGTGGCGAGAACTTTAACTTCGGGGCTTATCTGGCCAATTGATTTATTTAGGTAAAACGAACCGCCACCGTTAAAGAACAGGTGGCGCGGTCGGCCGCCCCAGTTGATCCAGGTCATTGCGCCATCGCCGTTGTGCGAATCGAGTGGGTAATCAAAGGTGCCAATCGGTAAAATGCCGAGGCCAGGGGTGACATCAGAATTGTCGACAGTTTTGTCGGATAAGAAGGCGCCGGCGCAAAAACCAACATAGCCGCCACCCGCTCTGACAAATTCTCGAATGGCACTTAAGCCTTCGGGGCCCATGGCTTTCGCTGCGACAATGGCATCGCCACCTGGTTGCATCCAAACTTTTGCGGTTTTTAAAAGCTCGGGTTTAATTTCTTCGGGTTTTACATATTGAATTCGAAAGCCCATTCGCGCCGGGATCTCGGCCGCGGCCTCTGCGCAACCGTCGGTGCAGCTGCCTGCTCCTGAATAAATCAAAACCAAACCTTCGCGCGCGCTGGCACTGAGAGCTGATAGAGAAATTAAAATGCTGATCACGAATTTCATAGTTGCTAAGCATCGCGCATTTCTCTAGAAAATCAACTTTCAAGGAGTGCTTTTATGATGCGCGTTGTTTTCATCGTTCGACAAATCTTGGCCGCTTTATTTTTCACCCGAGCTCTGGTACTCGCGGCAGGCCTATCGGCGGTCATTGTAGTCGCACTTTCAGGCTGCGCGACGCAAGTGAAGCATGTTGAAACCAAGGGCAACCTCGCACCAGGCGTAAAAGAGGACGAAGACTTTCCGATCATCGATGCTCACGTACACGTGCGCTTTAGCGGCAAGCGCAACCGCTTTAGTCTGATCGTCGACAGTCGCGAGACCTTTCTCAAAGAGATGGCCGATAATCACGTAGTTGGGGCTGTGGCCCACAAGCAATTTAATGAAGAGTGGCATGACCTCAAAGCGCAACACGTGATCTATTGCCCGATTCTTGGCAGCGTGGTCGATGTCAAGAAGCTAGAGGCGGGGTTGCGCGAAAAGCGCTACAGTTGCATCAAAGTTTTTCTGGGCTATGTGCCACAATATGCAAACGACAAGCGCTACGACCCGGCTTATCGATTGGCTGAAAAATATCACGTGCCGGTGGTTTTTCACACGGGCGACACCGACGATTCTGACGCGCTTTTGAAGTACGCCGACCCCATGGCCATTGACGAAGTGGCGGTCAAATATCGCAAGGTCACTTTTGTTATCGCTCACCTCGGTAACCCTTGGGTTCAGACTGCCGCCGAAATCGTTTACAAAAACGATAACGTCTACGCAGACGTTTCGGCTTTTCTGATTGGCGATCTCACAAGAAAGTCGCCTGAAGATATCGAAGAGTACGTGGTTAAGCCGATTCGCTGGGCCTATGGATACGTCGAAGACCCGCACAAGTTAATGTACGGCACCGACTGGCCGCTCACCGATATGAAAAGTTACATCTGGGCCGTGAAACGCGCCATCCCTCGCGCTCGCTGGCGCGACGTTTTCTACAACAACGCCCAAACCGTGTTCAAAATCCCCGGTCTTTAAAACCACCCGGCCTGTTTTCTGGTGGACGCCGCATCATTGGCTGCATTCGGGTGACAACGCATCGTCCACCAGAAAACAGGCCGGGTAGCTTCGGCCGCTATGGCAGTGGGTCGGGCAACAGTTACACCGATCAGCGCCGCTTTGTGAAAAGTATCCACGTGGCTCGAGTCGTACGGCGCTAATGGCGAGTAGGCTGCGGCATGCAAATTGCTCATCTGTTTATCTATGAGTTTATCTATGAGTTTATCTATGAGTTTATCTATGATTTTATCTATGAGTCTATCTATGAAAAATACAAAATTGCTCTCGACTTTTTGTTTCGTAAGTTTGGCCGCGGCATCGCTCTGTGGCCTCAATTCGGCTCAGGCCTACGAGCTTTCGGCGCGACAAGAGCGCGTTCTTGTTGAGGCGGCTGCGAATGGTAAGTTTTGGGTTCATTTTGTTGATCTGAATGTTTGTCATACTCCTCAAACCGTAGTCGTTTTCGGCGAAACTCATTTTAAAACTCGCAATAGCGCAAGGCTTGGCGAAAAAGTACTTAGCGAATTTCAGTTGCGCGGGCTCGAAGGGGCGACGGCTGCGGATATCAACCCTCTGATCGCATCGGTTCTTGTGCCGGCGACAAAAGCTTTGCAGGTGGTAGCACCGCTTGTTGGGTTTCATGGGTCGACCATTCACGACGCTCGTAACATCGGCTTTTTCTATCGCCCTGATGGGACAGTTTCTTATAACGGAGTTCTCGTCGGCAACATGGTCGCCGGTGCTCCGTCGCCCAAAGGGCCCAGCCAAGATTCAATCACTCAGGCCGTCGCTAAAATTCGCAAAAACTTGGATGGCGCCGATTCTCATCTTGTTATGCTGAAAGAATGGCAGGGCACGATGTTTAATTCAAATTCGGCGATCAATATCGGCATTGAATACGGGGCCATTGAGGGGTGGAGCTCTAAGGCCACGGCCAGCAATGTCGAGGGCTCCGATATGCCACTTATATCGGCGAGAAATCGTCGGTTCGCCTCTAATATCATTCAGGTTCTCTGTAACTTCCCCGAGCAAAAGACCCTTCTGGTTATCGTTGGCGACGCCCATTCTGAGGGCTTATCGAATATTCTTGCCGAGCAGGCCGAATCTGCGTTTGATATGGGTGCCAAGAAGTAACAAGGTAATTACGAAAAGTAACGCCATTACTTTTCGCTATATTGTTTTCAATCCGATACATAAAGCCGCCGAACTTTGAGTGCTCAGTCGCCTAATGCTAAAAAGGCCTAACTTTTTAAGGAGGCTTTTGTGAAAACTCTCAGTTTATTATTTCTGGTCATGGTTGGGATTGGTTCGGTGGCAAATGCGTCGGCATTGCGCTGCAAAGAAGTGGACGCTGGGCCAGACAATGGTTATCAAGTGTCGATTTCGACTGATGGTGGTCGCGCCAGTGTCGACGAGGTCACGATCGCTGGAGTACAACAGCTCGCCACTCTTCAGTGTGTAGCGTCTAAACAGAAAGCTCCGCCGTGCTGTGATCGCACTTACGTTTTGCTAACTTGCTCTGAGCCACAGGTCAGAGACGGTGGTTATTCAGCCGTCGTCACTGCCGGTGGCCTCGCCGGTCGCATGTTCTTGTCATTATCGAAAGTGACGATCGCCGGTTCGACACAAATCGCAAATCTTTTGTGTTTCTAAGAACCACCCGGCCTGTTTTTTGGTGGACGCCGCGTTATTGGCTGCATCCGCTCGATAACGCATCGTCCACCAAAAAACAGGCCGGGTAGTAACAGACTAATCCAGGTTGCGAGGCTTAGGCCGGCGATTAGAGGGCCGCGGTCGTCGTCGCGAAAGTGCTCCATGATAAGGCGGCCGATTGAATGTAGCGCGAGCCATAGAGTGAAGAAGTGCGCTGGCCGGGCCCACTTCGAGCCTTGGGCCGAAAGACGCCGGTATTTTGGTTCGAGAAATAAAAGCAGAGCAAAGACCAGAAATTCGAACCCCGAGGCATAGAGTTGCGTTGGGTGGCGGGGGCCGATTGGCATCCCGGGGCGATGAAAATCAACGGCCCAGGGGTATTCACAAAACTTTCCGTAGCAGCAGCCGTTTAGAAAACAAGCGATACGGCCCAGGGCGTAGCCAACAGAAAGTACGGGGGCAAAAAAATCAGCCCAGGGGCCGAATAGTTCTCCGCGTTTACGAATTAATATCCACGAGGCAAGCCAGGCGCCAAAAAGGCCGCCGTAAAAAACAAAGCCGCCCCTCCAGACCTTGAAGATCTCGAGGGGGTTAGAAAAATAGTAGGAGGGGTCTTCATAAAAAACATGCAAAAGGCGCGCGCCAAAAAAGCCGCCAACCATGATGGCTAAACAAATATCGAGTGCCATGGTTACGGGTCGATCGAGTTTTACTGCGCGAATGTAAGCGAAGCCGATGCAGAGACAGTAGGTGAGGCTGATGGTGACGAGATAAGTTGGTAACGCGAAATCGAACGCCAAGAACCTGGGCGATTCAATTGACAGGTGAATTAACGGCCACATCTGTCTTCTTTTTCTTGATAAACATCAGTAGAGATAAAATCCCGACGCCGACCACAATGGCCGAATCAGCAATATTAAAGACGGGCCACGAATAAAAATCTTTTAAATGAAAATCGAGAAAGTCGATAACGTAACCGAAGCGCAGGCGATCAATATAATTTCCGATGGCGCCGCCGCTGATTAACGAAAGCGCATAAGTTTCTAATTTTTCGCTTTCGGGCAAATTATAAAGAAAGAGCACGATAATAAAAACCGCGATGGGCGGGATTGAAAGAAAAAATATTTCGCGAAACGTCGGCTGCGCTTGGTTGAGAATGCCGAACGCGGCGCCTTGATTTCGTACGTACGTTAAATTGAAAAAGCCTTCGATCAACTTAATCTGTTCACCTAATTCGAAACGAGAGTGGATCGCCATTTTGGTAAACTGATCAAGCGCCACCAAAGTAAAGGTGACGGCGATCAAGATCATATATTTTTTGCCAATAATCATATGGGATTAGCTTAGCGCACTCACGCACTTAGGGCAAACACCCGGAAAGCGTGAGTCAGCCCCGATTTGAAGGCTATGGTGCCAGCAGCGTTCGCATTTCTCGCCCTCGGCCCGGCGCACTTCGATTTTGGGCTCGCCTTCGGTTACCTTCACAGACGAGACGATAAAAAACTCGCGCAAATGCTCTTTCATGGCCTGAAGGGTAGCAAAGTTGGCACCTTTGGCCGTGATAAAGGCATCGGCGTCGAGACTCGAGCCGATGATTTTTTGGCGACGCAGCTCTTCTAGGTTTTTAGCTAACTCGTTGCGAATTTCGGTCAAGGCACCGAACTGCTGAACAAGCTCAGAGTCAGCCCATTGCGCATTCGCTTTCGGAAAGGCCGTCAAGAACACGCTTTCGGCTTTATTTTTGCCTGGCATGTGTTGTTGTACTTCTTCACTTAAGAACGACAAAATGGGGGCCATCAAGCCGTTGAGCACGCGCACGAGTTCAAAAAACACGGTTTGCGATGAGCGCCGAGCATTGCCGTTTTGTTTGCCGGTGTAGAGGCGGTCTTTCAAAATATCGAGATAGGTCGCCGAAAGTTCAGTTGTGAAAAACTGATTAAGGGCGTGATAAACTTTGAAGAAATCGTATTCTTCGTAAGCGGTCGTGGTGGCTGCAATCACGTTGTTGAGTCGAACGAGAGCCCAGCGATCGAGTGACGGCATATTTTTAAAATCAACGCGGTCTTTTTCGGGGTCAAAGTCGCCAAGATTCGCCAGCAAAAATCTCATGGTATTGCGAATGCGACGATAGGTCTCGGCCACGCGCTGAAACATTTCGTCACTGACCGTGACGTCATCACCGTAATCTTCGTGTGCCACCCAAAGGCGTAAAACTTCGGCGCCGTATTTTTTAATAACCTCGGCCGGGTCGATTACGTTGCCCTTGCTTTTGCTCATCTTGTGGCCTTGAGCATCGTTGACGAAGCCGTGCGTGATTAAGGCTTTAAACGGCGGATGTTCGTAAGCCGCGATTGACGAAATTAAACTTGTTTGAAACCAGCCGCGATGTTGGTCAGAGCCTTCAAGATAAATATCGGCGATTTCGTTTTTCAAGCGCGCGCGTTGGACGGCGGTATGGCAAACCCCAGAGTCAAACCAAACATCTAATATGTCTTCACTTCGGGTAAAATTTTTACCGCCGCATTTTTCGCATTTTTCATTCTGCGTGAAGGTCTCAACTGGCAGATCGAAATAAGCTTCGATGCCGGGGGCTCCGTTCGGCCCGACTTTCTCCATCTGTTCAGCGACACGGTCCATTACTTCAGGCTTAGCGAGTGGCTCTTCGCAGCTCGAGCAATAAAATACCGGTATCGGCACGCCCCAGGTGCGTTGACGACTTAAACACCAATCCGGGGTATTACTAACCATCGCCTGCAAGCGCGCCTGCCCCCATTTCGGAAAGTACTGAATGTCACGTTCGATCGCCTGCAAAGTTTTTTTGCGTAATCCAAATTCGTCGTCCATTCGCACGAACCACTGCGGAGTGGCGCGAAAAATAAGCGGAGTTTTTGATCTCGGGTTGTGCGGGTACGAGTGCACAATCTCTTTCATCGCCAACAAATGGCCTGACTTACGAAGATCTTCGACGATAACCGGGTTGGCCTTCCAAATACTCTGGCCTTCGTATTGCGGTACATCGGCGGTGTATTTACCAGCCGGGTCGACAGGTGAAAAAACCGGCAGGCCATATTCAAGACCCGTATGATAATCTTCAAGACCGTGGCCAGGGGCCGTGTGCACCGCTCCGGTACCCGCTTCAAGACTAACATGGTCACCTAAAACAATTAGCGAATCGCGATTCATAAAGGGGTGCCGAGCATTCAGCCGTTCAAGTTCAGAGCCTAAATAGGTCGCAACGGTTTTATCAAGCTTCAACTCAGTGCCCGATGCGGCCGAAATCTCATTACCGACATTTTCAGCGAGGTCTTTGGCGACGATCAAAATTTCTTTACCAGTGTCGTAGGCGCCGTATTCGAATTTTGCGTTCAGCGCGATACCGAAATTGGCGGGGAGTGTCCAGGGCGTTGTCGTCCAGATCACAATGGCCACGGGCTTCTTCTGCGAATTTAAATAATTAAGCGCCCCGGTTAGATTTTCGACATAAAACTTAACGTAAACAGAGAGCGATTTGTGATCGTGGTATTCGACTTCGGCTGCAGCCAAAGCTGTTTGTAAAGCGGGGCACCAGTAAACTGGTTTGTTGCCGCGAAACAAAACGCCATTGCGAAAGATGCGAGAAAAAACTCGAATTTCATTGGCTTCATATTGCGGGTGCATTGTGAGATAGGGGTTCGGCCAATCGGCGAGAACTCCGAGGCGTACAAATTGATCGCGCTGTTTGCCAATCCATTTGGTGGCTTCGTCGCGGCATAAATTGCGAATCTCTTTTTTCGACATTTGATTTTTCTTGTCGCCCAAAGTTGAAGTCACTTTGAGTTCGATTGGCAGTCCGTGACAATCCCAACCCGGGATAAAATCGGCGCGATAACCCTGCATATTGCGAAATTTAATCACGATGTCTTTTAAAACTTTATTGAGCACGTGGCCGATATGGATATTGCCGTTCGCATAAGGCGGCCCATCTGGCATGACGAAAGCTTTGCCTTTGCTATTTTTGGCGATGATTTTTTCGTAAAGACCCGAGGCCTTCCATTTTTCGATGGTGAGCGGTTCGGTCTGGGGCAGATTGCCCTTCATCGGAAAGTCAGTTTTGGGCAAAATAACCGTATCTTTATAACGAGATTCGGGTTTCGGTTCTTTGGTCGTGGGTTTCGCATCGGGTGTTTTATTCGTCTCATCAGCCATGGCATTTTTTAAGATGAGCGGCGGCGCCGGTCAAGCGCGATAAGGCGCAAAGCTCAAAAAGCTCAAAAAAAACAAAAAGCTCAAAAAAAATAGCCGCGTTACGAGCCGGTCATCTTGGCTTTTGGATTGGTTATTAGGGCCTCGTCTATTTTTTGAGTTTGAGCTCGTCGACCACATGGCCCTGAAGGTCAATTGTCGAAGCGGTTAGCTGATTGTGTGAGGCCGTGAGTTCAATCATGGTTCGAATGCGTGCGGCTTTGATCGAGTGCGGGTTGGTGCCGCCGTAGGCTCCTATTTTGCCACCCGCCGGCCCCGTAATAAGATACTGAACGTGTTCTTTTTCTGAGCGTTCAAAGAGATGTACGTGGCCGTTAAGCACAAGGTCGACATGGTATTTTTCAAAAAGTGGGACGTACTCTTGCTGCAGAGTCTTAAATTCTTTTTTCGGGTAGAGCGGGCTGTTGGCAAGGCCGATACTAAAGGGCGGGTGGTGAAAAACAACAATGCGCCAGCGAGGTTGTGTGAGCATCAGCTGACTTTCGAGCCATAACTTTTGCGGCAAAACGAGCGAGGGGTCGTCAGTGAAGCTCGAATTGAGTGCAATAATTTGAACTTCGCCGAGATAGGTCGTGTAGCTGGCCTCAGACGCTTCAACTTTAAAAAAGTGCGCCCAATTGGGCACGAACGAATCACCGTGGTATTCGTGGTTGCCCATTACCGGCACAAGCATTGTTTGTTTAAGGGCCGGTTGCATAGCCCGAAAGAATTGAGTCCAGAGATTGAATTTAGCGCCGGTCTGTACCAAATCGCCGCCAATCACCACAGCTTGTGCTCCAAATCGCGCGGCTCGCTCGGCGAATTCGCGCACCGGCTTCGTGCCGTCTTTTGTGTTCGCTTGGGTGTCGGCGAGAAAAACGAATTTTACTTCTGACATATCGTCATCCGGGCACGGGATTGCATTTATTTTTTCAGCCGCCATCATGCCAGTCACTTGGTAGGTGAGGTTTTCGTCAAAGCCGCAGGTGGCGATGGGCAGCTCGGCGGTGTAGAGTTCATTTTCTTGGGTCACATTTAATTTTTGCCGGCCCCAACGCTGGTTGAGAATAGCGGAGACTGGCTCGATTGGTCTTTGAGTGGGTTCGTAGCTCCAAGATATTTTTATTTTTTCGCCGGCCTGGGTGAAGAGGTAGGGTGGCGCCAGAAATTCGGGTGTCGTGTCTGGGGCCGACGCGCCGGCTGTCGGTACAGCGCCTTTGGCCGACGCCCCGTCGGCGACTGGTGCGGCAGCGCGAGCCGCGGCAGTTGCGAGCGTCGCGGCAGTCGCCAGGCCCGAGGCGGTCGCCACTGCTGAGGCTGTCGCAAGTGTCGAAATTAGAATCAGAAAAATTGAAGTGCGAAGCGTGCAGGTCGCGAGACGTCGATTCGGCATGATCTTTTGCCCCCTCATCTGAGTTTAATCAGGTTAGCCAATCTGTGGGGCGCGACAAGTTAGCGCGAGCTAATGAAGTAAGAACTCGACGAACGTCTAAATGTAATTATGAGCTCTGAGTGCTCATAATTACATCTATTATGAGCACATGGTTCTCAAAACGAGGCAACAAGAGCGCCTGCTGAAGAATTTCAATTTTCAAGTATATGTAACGATTGGGAAATTATTTACGCGATGTATATTAAAACATCTTTATTGATCTTTATATGATACTTTAATATACTACATGAGAAATGAAAACAAAGCTGGGCTACCTATTGTCTTACCTAAAGAGTCACCCACATGTCTCGGCCGTGCAAGCCAAAAAAATGGGCATATCACCAGTCGAGTTGAAGCGATGGTGCGACGCACGTAAGATTTATCGCCTCAGTCGCGGCTACTACGGTCTTGAAACGATGTCATCGGCCCCTGAACAAGTTATTGCGCTTATACCTCAGCCTTGTGCAATGTCCGGGATCACAGCTCTTATTCACTACGGATATACAAACGCAATTGGCAACAAGGTATGGGTGCTAGTACCCGAAGGATACCCGCCGATCAACCGCCCCGACGTCGAAACTATGCGACAAATAAAAAAGAATTATCAAACGGGCCTTACTAAAATTAAGACCAAATGGGGGTTAATTCAAATTACTGACCGCGAGAAAACCGTAATTGATGCACTTCGTGGGCGTTACCTTGATGTTGAAGAAAAATTACGTGTACTCAAGCGCTGGATGAGAGACCGCGAACATAATAGAAGCGCCTTCAGCAAATATCGAAATCAGATTCGCCTTGGCCGCAACTATATCAACTGGATTATGGCAATCGAGGCCGGGGTATGAAGTGGGACGCATTGAGAGACTTTACCCGGCTATTAGAAATTGAGGCGCGACATAGCGTATTGATATCTCGCTATTTGCAGTGGCCAATGCGCCGACGTAATTTGTCGGCAAAGCTAAGGGGTGAATTTCGAGGGTAACGTGTTTGCCTAAAGGAGCGAGGTCAACGGTCACTCTGCTGCGCGTGATCGCGAGGCAAGCGGTGTGCACCTGAGACATCGGCAATGAGAGGCCGACCCCGATTTGTTTAAGGCACGCCTCTTTTTGCGAGAAAGTGTTTAAAAAAAGACGACTTCTTGTGTTTCGGTTAGCAGAAAAATAAAGCTGCTTTTCGTTGGCATCAAAACTCTGCTGGGTCAGTTGGTCACTTTCTTCAAGGGGCCGAATTTGTTCGATGTCGATGCCGATAGGGCGGTCAGTGCCAAGTGCCAGAGCAATAAGGTCGCCCGAGTGTGAAATATTGAAATCAATTTTGGCGAAATTCATCTCGGGGCTCACCATTGGTTTGCCGTATTCATTCTCAACGATTCGCAAATCTTCAGCCTTGATGTTGAGTCGTTGGCCCACCCAGCGGCGAATGGCTCCGCGGCCTAAAATAAAGCGATTGCGATCATTGGCGAATCTATAGGCGAGGGCTTTTTCTTTTTCAGTTACCGAGAGCAAGGGCCAAAGCATTGTGATGGCCGCTGAGGCTTTGGTGAGGTCGAGGTAGCAGACCTCAATTGGTGCAATTGGCTCGGGAGCATTGCGCTTTTTCATACCCAACTTCTCGGCTTTAGTCGGGGTTTTGTTAAGTGCGAATCAAAAGCGAATTAGCAGCGTTTCAAAATGAGGCAGGCGGGGGCGGTCTATTCGAAAGAGTTCGCCTCTTGGCTTGGTTTGCGGGTGTTGCGCTCACTGCGTAGATAGACGTAATAAAGGACCCCAGCGAGGGCGCCACCGAGGTGGGCTCCGTGGCCGATAGGCAGGCCTCCGCCCTCCGCTTGCTTTGCCAGGCCCCAAATGTCGAGGCCCACAAAGGCAAGGGCGCCCCAAAGGGCGGGCAGTGGTATTAGTCCAAATATTAAAATCTTCTCGCGTGGGTAAAGCATCGAGAAAAGTAAGATGACCCCTGAGATTGCGCCCGACGCCCCGAGAGCAGGCATTTCAGGCTGACCGAGTAACCACGCAGATACTGCGGCGTGCCCAAGCGAGCTCACTAAACTGGCCGCAATGTAAAACCGCAAAAAGCGTTTCGAGCCGAGGGTCATTTCAACGATGGGGCCAAAGCTGCTGAGAACAAACATATTAAGTAGCAAGTGCCAAAGCCAATTGTGCGAAAAGGCGGCAGTCAAAAGCACCCAGACACGCCCTTCGGTCAGCGCCGACCAGCTGACAAGAAAATTGTTGGTCATGAAATTGGCCTCTGCGGTTTCGCTGGCAGTAAAAAGCCAAAGCAAATAAATAACGACATTTAAAGTGATAATGGTCGGCACCATGGGCGCCTGATTTCTTTGCGGGCCAAAAGCTTTATACATAAAGGCCTTCTTTCGATCTCGAGCCGAGAGCATTTCAATCTCGCCTAGAGAGTATCTCAAAATCGGCTCGGGCGCATCTAGCTTTCATCAATACGTTTTCAATTGAGGTGGGCCTGCGGTTTACACTGGCCTTTGCGCGCCAGTTCGATTTAAACCGTTTACACAAAATCTAAGAAACAGGTGAAGACATGGGTAAAAATAAAGTTGGCAAAAATATAACACGCAAAAATATAAAGCACAAAAATGTACGGCCCAGAAGTTCGGAGATGGCAACGATGACGGCAGTTGTGATGGCGATGCTATCATTGTCGGCCCAATTGTTATTTTCAAAGCCAGCGCATGCGCTCGATGCTTTTGAGTATCAAGTTTACGATGGCGAAATCAATAAAATTGGCGAGTACTCGCTTGAGACCCATTTAAATTCAAATATTTCAGGCAAGGCTGAGGGCGAATACCCCGAGCAGTTGAGCCCCAACCATATGACCCATCTTACTTTCGAGTTTGCGCGCGGCATGAATAAATATTGGGAGCTCGGCGCCTACCTTCAGTCGGCGCTCGAAGAAGGCGGTGATTATCGATTTGCAGGCGCGAAGCTTCGTTCGAAGTTTATTGTCCCGCACGCCGAGGGTGACCCCCTTCAGCTGGCCGTGAACATTGAGATTTCGAGTGTTCCGAAAGAGTTTGAAGAAGATCGTTTTGGCTCAGAGATTCGCCCGATCGTGGGCTACACGCTTGGGCGCTGGTTGATTCTATTTAATCCAATTGTTGATATTGATTTAACGAAGGGGGCTTCGGCGACCCCTGATTTTCAGCCGGCGCTCAAAACTGTTTTTGATACCAACAAAGGTTTTGGTTTGGGCGTTGAGTACTATCTTGACTCAGGCGCCATCGACAAAATGACCGGCTTAAGCTCGGCGGAGCAATACCTTTTCGCAGCCTATGATTTACTGCACGGGCCTTTCGAGCTTAATATAGGCGTCGGGGCTGGTTTATCTGAGGCCGCAAATTCGACAGTTGCAAAAGCTATTTTTGGATTTGTGTTTTAGACGAGGGTCTGGGGCGACGGCCAGGTCTGAGCTGGTCACAAACAGCCGACATTTAATTGGACTTGCGCTTATGCCCAATTTACCCGATAAATTAGGCATATGTATCAAAGAGAGCTGACCCCCTTACGCACACGCAGTTTTTTCTTATTTGGCCCCCGTGGGGTCGGCAAATCGACACTTCTCAAGACGAGCTTCAAAAAAAATGACATCAAGCTTTGGATTGATCTATTAGACGAAGAGCTAAATCGACGGCTGCTCTTGCACCCTAAAGAGCTTGAGGCCCTATGCCAAAACTTAAAAAAGGGCGATTGGGTCGTAATTGACGAGGTTCAGAAAGTGCCAGGGTTGCTCAATTATGTACAGAGGCTTATCGAATCGAAAAATCTAAAGTTTGCGCTAACGGGTTCTAGCGCGCGAAAGCTGAAGAGAGAATCCGCCAATTTGCTTGGGGGTCGAGCGCACGCCTACAATCTATTTACCTTGAGCCACGCCGAGCTTGGTTCAGATTTTAAACTTCAGGCCGCACTAGAAATGGGTTTGTTGCCGACCATTTGGGGCGACCAAGAGAAAGAGTCACAAAAAGATTACCTACGTGGTTATGTTAACAATTATATTCGGCAAGAAATTAAAGAAGAGCAGGTTGTTCGTAAGCTCGAGCCATTTCTACATTTTCTCGAAATCGCGGCGCAAATGAATACAGAGCCAATCAATCACACGAAAATCGCGCACGATGCCGGGGTCGACAACAAAGCGGTCGAAAGATATTATGAGATTCTAGTAGACACCTGGCTCGGGTTTTTTCTGCCGCCTTATGATCGATCGGTCAGAAAGCAGCAGTTACAGCGCAGCAAGTTCTATTTTTTCGATACAGGGGTCTGTCGAGCCTTAGCGCAGACCCTCAATGTTTCACTTTCGCCATCCACAACAGAATACGGCAGGGCCTTCGAAAATTTTATCATGATAGAAATTCAAAAAATAAACGCCTATCTTAAAAAAGACTTTCGCTTAAGTTACATTCGCACCAAAGACGATCTCGAGGTCGATTTGGTTATCAAAACCCCCGACCAAAAGATTCTATTGATTGAAATTAAAAGCAGCTCAAATGTCGACACCAATCGCATGGGGGCGTTGGTGAACTTAAAAAAAGATATTAAGGCCGATTCGTTGTGGGTTTTTTCAAATGACAAGACTCGAAGGGGTTATAAAGACCTTACGGTTTGGCCCTGGCGCGAAGGCTTAGCACAGCTACACAAATTATAGAGTCAAAACGGGGCTACTACGGCTTTAAGAAACTAAAATACCGCTTAGCATTTATATCGGTTGTCATTGGCGCGCCACAAGTTGGGCAATTCGCATTTGGCAATTTGATGTCATAAACATTAGTGGTTTTATTTAAAATATAGTCTTTGCCCTCAAGTAGGGTAAGCCCGATCTCGCTTGAGCAGCTTTCGCAAGACATCGGTACGGCAAATGATCTGACCAGAGTGTTTTTAGGTAAGAACGACGGGATGTTGTTAAATTGATCAACCAAAACTTTCGGGCAGCGCAAGAAATGGATATTGAGTTTTGCATTTTTAGTCTGGGCCAGATAAAACCATTTCACCCAAACTGAAATCCCGACCGAGTTGATAAGCTTTACGTCGCTAAAGTCGATAATCAGCGAATTAATTTTATCGAACTCATAATTGCCAAAGTCAGCACCCTCGCCAATCAGGCCAGAGAATTTCATAACTAAGTTGGCGTTTTTTAACTCTGCGGTTTTTTCAAATTTCATGGTTTACTTTTCGCTCCGAACTCAATCTTCAGTCAATTTAAGTCATCAATGGCTAGGGCGCACAGCGGTGTTGTAAAAAAATAGAAATTAATCTACCCGTTTTCCTAATTTTATAATTGTTTGATTGACCGTTAGCGAGTTTGCCATCGCGGCACCCATGTTAACCTCAATTTTCATTTTCTGATCTATTATAATAAAATTGATGGCCGCGCCAGCGGCTCCGAGCCCTTCACTGTATGAAACGACTAGGCACGGTTTACCGGCCAATTTTTTTATCACCGCTTTGTGAAACGAACTCTCTACTTTCGGAAATATGACAATATCTGGGGGCGATAGAACAACCTCGGCCCATTTCGCCGATTGTACTTTTATTTTGCGAGAGCCAACGGTTTTGTCTGCCACGGTATTTGTAAGAATTGCGAGAAGCTCGTCATCTTCAATAACGCTAATTATAAAATCGCCGGGTTTCGTTGGCCACTCAACAAGCTTAGTAAATTGATAAATGAATGCCGACCTTACGCGGCGCTCAGTCTCGAGTGCATCGTCCGAGAACGACGCCTGCGCGAATGAAATGGTCGCTAGAAAAAATATTAAAAGCCAACGCCTAAACAAAGTACTTATCCCCGATATTTGGCCGACAAAAAATGAGAGAATTGTCGGCGCCATAAAATTGCGAACAATTTCAAAAAATTCCTCCGGCAATCTTGATGCCCTAGTGCAGATTCGCCAATCATTCAGCAGATCTACCCGTGTCATTTTTCGGTTTTTTATTGAGAACGGTTAAGGGCTGGCGCAAAACCTGGGCTTTGATATAGGCGGTGAACTTTTGGCATTGGCCTAGGTAGGCTGTTAAATGCGCAAAAAACCATGACCTTGTTGCAGGCGCCGATTTTCTGAGGGCCCAGTTTGGCCGATTTGCCGGTCCCATGGTCCAGTGTTGAGCGCCGAAGTTTGAGGGGCCACGGTTTTTTGATTTAAAATTAAAGAGTGAATACTACGTCAAGCCAAAGCGTTGAGCCACGAGCCGCAGTTGAGTTTAAGTGCGAGCGCTGTTCGAAATTGGTTTCGATATGTCGTTCGTGCTGGCGCAATCAAAGATATTGCTCTGATGTCTGCGCGCGCGATTCTAGTTTAGAGCGCCATCGACAAAGCCAAAAGGCCTATAGCGTGACAGAGGCAGGTCGCGAAAGCCAACGGGAGCGGCAAAAGCTGTACCGTCTTCGGCAAAAAAACCGTTACTGATGACTCTACAAAAGTAAATCGAAGTTATGCGATACCCGTGTCTTCGGGTAATTGCTGCGGCATTTGTGGTGCCGCAGTTTTTATTTTGATCGTTTGGCAGAAGAGCCAGCGATTTTTATCACTCAGGAGACACGAAAATGTTACTGCCAGCCGAAGTTCAGGCCGAAATTTTAAATCTACATTTCAACGATCGCCGTACGGTGCGTTCAATCGCGCGCCAGATGGGGGTTGATCGAAAGACTGTTGGGCGATTAATTGAGCGGCGAAAAGTTGAAGTAAAAGCAAAGGTGGGCCCTCGGCGTTCAATATTAGACCCGTATGAAGAGCGAGTTCGAGATTTACTTCGCAAAGATCCGAAAATTACGGCGACGGCAGTTTTAAATCAGCTTCGGGCTCAAGGTTACGCCGGCGGCATCAGTATTTTAAAGAGCCTTGTGCAGTATGAGCGAGCACGGTTTTTAAGACCGCGCGAAGCATTTTTGCGATTAGAATTTAGGCCTGGTGAAGTTGCCCAAGTAGACTGGGGTGAGTTCAATGATGTTTTCGGCGACGGCGTTAAAATCCATTGTTTTGCGCTGCCCCCGTTGCGCAACCCCTTCACGCACGATTTATGATCGGCCTAGGGTCGCCGCCCATGATGCCCCCATTAGAGTCTGGCGGATTTCATCGAAGGACGCCTGTGAATTCATCCTGGCCATCCGCCCAAATAAAAAATAACTTGATTCTTCACAAGTTTAGAGCCGAGCACTTCCGCCACTCTTGCGGGGGCCCACCCGGCCTAGCGCCGCTTCATGGCGTTGCCCGGCACGCGACCCCCAATTCACACCGCCACCCTTGAATAAAACCCGCCCAGCCACTATCATGCCACCCCTTGCCAGAGGTGGTAGATGACACTTGCGCGATACGCGGCTGATCAATTTGAATTCGCCAGCAAAGAAAAAGGCCAGGCCCTATTCGATTCGAATCGCGTTTGGGTCATCCACAGCGCGGTCGATTCATTTGGAGAATTTCGCGTTCAAGGCACAAAGCTCTACGTTGTTCGACTCACGTACCACCGAGAGGCGAACAATCTTGGCTTTGCTTGCTCGTGCCCGCACTTTGCAAACGGAGCGAACTGTAAGCATGTCTGGGCCGCCGTATTGTTCGCAAGCGACAGTCAGCTCTTTCAACAATTCGAAGTGCGAAGTGCCGAAGCGCGCGGGTCGCGCCACAGCTCAAGCGCTGCCCGCAAAGGCTACGGCATAGGCGGCATAGACGCCTCAGGCGCCATCGCGGGCACGACCACTGACGCGGGTGTAAACGCAGACATAAACACCACCGCAAACGCCAAGCGCCTCGACCACGCCCCACCCAAGCCAGACTGGCGCGTCAGCATCGAGCGCGCTGAACGTAGAGTCGAGAGCCAAAAAAGTGCGCTTGAAAATCCGTACAAAAAAACCGTGGGCCCGCAAAAGATTGCGCACTATGCGATTCAACTTTCTGATGTCATTCGTTCGTCGAAAATTGAAATTAGTTTTTTTACGCAAGACCATTTAAAAAATGGCAGCCTGGGTGTTCTGAAATCAGCGAATATAAACCAAATCAATATCTCGTCTTTTGCTGACGAAAAAGACGCCGCCATTCTTTGGGCTCTACTTGGCAAATCTGAAATGCATATTCAGCAATCGCATTATAGCTACCAATTGCCCAATAGTGCGACCATTGCAAAAGAGCACGCTGACGAAATTTTAACCCAAATCTCTGCGACCGGCCGATTTTATCTATCACCAAGCCGTCGTGATTTTGATTCTTATTACCGAGTTGAAAAGTCGAATCTGAAACCCTATGCCTATCAGTCTGAAAAGTGGGCCATCGAACTCAATCTCGCCCCAGCTGGCGAAAATTATCTTCTTACGGGTCGGCTGGCGAGTGGCGAACAAAAGCGACCGATAAAAGATCTGATAGCGCGAGCGGGCAGACTTATTTTTTTCGACGAGTTTATGGCCTCGTCAACTATTGAACTTTCTCTCGAGTGGCTAGAGATTTTTAAGAAAAGTGAATCGCTGGTTATCCCCCAAAAAGAAATCGACGAATTTCTGGCCTATTTTTACCGCACGGGTGCAAACACGGCGCTCAATCTGCCGGATGATATTAAATTTGAAACACCGCCGCCGATCACTCCAAAGGTCAGGTTGACGGTTTCGCAAGTTGAGAGCACTTCGCAGTTAAAATCTTATTTGGAGTTCGAATATCTGGGCGAGTATGTGCGCGCCGATTCGCCGGTGCCGGCGCTTGTGCAAGTGGCACAGCGAAGAATACTCAAACGCAATTTCGAATTTGAAGCCACGGTCACGCAGAAATTTCAAGACCTCGCGCGCGCACACAATGCGTTGGCGCTTATTGAGCAAGGGCTTGAGCTCGGCTGGCAAGTCGTCGCCTATGAAAAAAGCGTCAGACGAGCCAATGACTTTCACCTCAAAGTGAGCTCGGGGGTCGATTGGTTTGATGTGAGCGCTGATTTCAATTTCGACGGGCAATCGTCGACTCTGCCGCAATTGATTGCGGCGATACAATCGGGGCAAAGGCTGGTGCAATTGGGCGACGGGACATACGGAGTCCTACCCCTCGAGTGGCTGAAAAAATTTGGCCCCATCGCCATTATGGGCGCCGACACTGAAGAGGGCCTTCGACTGAACCCCGTGCAGGCGCTATTTTTAAGTTCAAGTCTTGAGCCAAACGACAAGTTTAAAGCTGATAAGAAATTTGCTTCGTTAAAAACAATTGTCGATGATTTTAATGCGGGCGAAAGTGCGACCCCAACAAGGTCTTTTCAGGGTCGATTGCGTAAATACCAAAAGCAGGGGCTCGCCTGGCTTCAAACGATTTCAAAGCATAACATTGGCGGCATTTTGGCCGACGATATGGGTCTTGGTAAAACTATACAGATTTTAGCACTCTTAGCTGGCGAAAAAGACCAAAGTCGGGGTTCGGCGAAACTCAATCTTATCGTCGCGCCAAAAAGTTTGATTTTTAACTGGCAAAAAGAAATCGAGAAATTTACGCCGAGCCTTAAAGCCTTAAATTTTACGGGGTCAGACCGCCATGGGTTGGTCGAAAAATTCAGCGACTACGATATAATTCTGACGACCTATCAAACCCTTCGACGAGACATCGAAAAAATTCAAAAAATTACTTTTGATTATTTTATTCTCGACGAAGCGCATTTTATAAAGAACCCTGAGGCGCAGGCGTCTATGGCTTGCCGACTTGTTTCGGCTTCGAAGAAAATATCGCTTTCGGGCACGCCGGTCGAGAATTCGCTCGCTGATCTTTTCTCGATTCTTTCGGTGGTGAACCCCGGCCTTATCAGCGACGAGCAGGCTGCCCATTGGTGTCGCTCGACTGAGCCAAAAGAATTGCAAACCCTGTCGCGGGCCCTTAGGCCTTTTATTTTGCGTCGAACAAAAGATCAGGTTCTCAAAGATTTGCCCTCTCGCACCGAGCAGATTCTCTATTGCGAACTTACGCCCAAAGAGCGTCGTCACTACACTGAGCTTAAAAATTATTACTGGGAGCAACTGAGCGGGCAGTTGAAAGAAAAGGGCCTCGCGCGGTCAAAGATCAAAATTCTCGAAGCGCTCTTGCGCCTGCGCCAAGCCGCCTGCCATCAAGGTCTTATCGACAAAGATTTGGCCACGCAGTCGTCGGCGAAATTTGATCTACTTTTTGATCAGCTCTCAACGATAATTGAAGACGGGCACAAGGTTTTAATTTTTTCGCAATTCACGTCGCTCTTGGGTTTGCTATCGCGACCTCTTGAAGCCAAAGGCATTCGTTACGAATATCTCGACGGCAAAACCAAAGATCGCGCCGAACGGGTCGAAAAATTTCAAAGTGACCCTGCAATCAAAGTTTTTCTTTTGAGCCTTAAAGCCGGCGGGGTGGGCCTCAATCTAACCGCCGCCGATTACGTCTTCGTTCTCGACCCTTGGTGGAACCCCCAGGCCGAAGCCCAAGCCATCGACCGCGCCCACCGTATCGGCCAAACCAAAAAAGTTTTCGCCTATAAAATTATCGCCAAAGACACTGTCGAAGAAAAGATTCTCGAAATGCAAAACTCAAAAAAGCAGCTCGCGGCCTCAATTGTCTCGCAAGAGAAGAGTCTTCTTCGCGGCCTAAAATTAGAAGATCTACAGGCGTTGTTTTCGTAGGGGCGCGGCTTTCAAAAAAGATCAAGCTCGCTTCCTTGGTCTACCATTTTTAAGAACAGAATTTTCAATTTTGCAAAGGGGCAAGCCGCTTGCATTGAAGGGTGTGAATTGAATATTTAAGGTCTAAGTTTTTTTATTTTTTGCCGATGTCGAATTTACGGGTTGAATTTTTACTATTGGTTGCTGGTTCGCGCACGTCACAATCATACCAACCTATAGCTTCAACCCGCGAGCGACGCACGTCAAAAAGGACAACCTGTTTGGCGATTTCATCGCGATATACAGAGGTACGACCAAGATCATGGGGGTTGTCGCTATCATTAGATTTCGTGTCGAGAGATAGTTTTGGATATCGTTTCAACAAAAAATCTAGATGTGATTCTGGCTCAGTGCCATTGGGTACCCAAAGAATTGACCGCAAAACATTTGTGCCTTGTGCAAACTCTGCAGTCAAACGCTGGCCGCTCAATGAGTCACCCACGTACGTGAGTATCAACTCATTTGAATTCGAGATTTGAGATTTTGGTAAACCAAATAATGCGATCAGATCATTTTTTTTCGTCACGCCTATTTTAAGCCGCTCTAGTTCGGCAGATGTAATCGGATGAGAAGCGCCTGGCGGTAGGCTTACGCAACTAGTTGTGGCGATTAAGAGAAGCAAAAGGCTAAAGCACTTCATATTATTTGGCCCTCATTAAAATTTTATCACCTAAATTGGCCTTTATCCATTCAAATGCAGTTGGGGTTTTTGACTTTAATATCGCGGGAAGAAACAAATAGTATTCAATGTTGTTCGCAAAATCTTCAGTCGGCGAAAAATCACCGTCCTTTTCAACGTAACCATCCTTTCGTCCAGTATAAACGATTATGCCAGAATGCAATGTTCTCGTCCAGCCAGTGGCGTTCTCGTAGCTATCAGTTACCGCTGGCGGCAGTTCGTCATACAATACATGAGCGAGTTCGTGTGCCAAAACCGCCGTGAGGCGATGCTCGATATCAAAAGCAGAATCATATATGGCGATTTTGCTAAAATATTGGCTGCCAGGGTTCGGGTAATCACGCGATTTTAAAAAACGATAAATGCCTTTCACCGATTTTGACCAAAGACCGTTCGGTACTTCTGCCATTGCCTCATAAAGCCGTTCTTTTTGTTCGTCGGTCCATTTAGTTGAAATTTCTTTTTTTAGAGGCCAATTGTCTGGTCGATCATCATTGAGTTTGCCCGACCAAAAAAGATAGCTTGCCGATTTACTTCGGCAATAACTCTCGACATGTGTAGCTCTCACAAAAGTGCCGTTGCCACGATAATAGGCTTTTCGGTCAGTTGAACGAACACGGTATGAATCGGTCGGGCACGAATCACTCCTTGCCGCTGCTAAAGCAAGGTGACCAGTTGCCAAAAGAAGTAGAGAAGTGAAAAAAAATCGCAAAAACATTAGGGGCAATATATCAAAACCAATCGTCAATTCAATCGGTTTTGCCCAGTGAAATCTTAACACGATAGGTGAGTTTTGCGCCCGATTATCTCGGACAAATTAGCCGGGTTCTCCGATTTGGTCCGAGCCCTTTTAAGCTTTGATTATTTTGTTCTCGACGAAGCTCATTTTATCAAAACCCAGAAGCGCAGGCATCAATGGCCTGTCGGCCGATTGTGGAGTCAAAGGGGATCAGGGTCACGACTTAAGGCCCTATGCCATTTCGCAATTTTCGAAAGACATCTTTTGGCGGTACAGGTTTCGTTTGGCCGCTGAAAGCTCTTCGGGCTTCTTACCTAGGGTATCGTCGGCGCAAAACACTTGATGGGTTTTCGTCGGCAAACATCGTCATAAATTATACGATTCGCGATGGGGCAATTCGCCAATAGCCGTGTTGACGGCAGGGCAGGCCCATCTTGACGCCTTCGGTAGGCTCTGGCACCCAGCCAACATAAGAGTAATTAGAATTTGGTTTAGTAAATTTCTGCCAACTTTCACGAGGACCCCCTTTTGGTGGGGATACTGAACTCACATTAATTAAAGCTGAAGTGATATTTTATAAAATATATTTGTCGGATTCATCAGAAAAATCAGAACGGTTTAGTGTCCGGCGCGGACGAAATATCCGTAAGCAATATCGCGTCGCTGAAATTTACTTCATAAGATTATGGGTGAGGCGTTATAGCGATGATCGTTATTTGATTTTTATTTGGGCCGTAACAAAAGAAAATTCGGTAGGCGCCGGGAGTGTTATTTTGAACGTAAGCTTCAAATACTTTATTTTTCTGGTCATAGGGGTGAACAAGTGAATCGAACTGATGAGTTTTTAGCCCAGGGTGGCGAGGGTTATTTTTTAAATATTCGAGACATTTATCGACTTGCTTAAACACGCCCTCAACTGGTGAGGCTTTGGCTTTTTTATTCTTTTCTCGATTATCGAGAGATTTTTTGGCCGCTAATTCGAGCTCTTCATATTTTTTATTTGCGCCTTCAAGCCACACCAATTCAAACATTGAAGGTTAGTCTTTCAATTTGCTTTTCCAGGCTTTCTTTTTATCAAAGGCTGGGTTTGTAACCGTTTTGCCCTCTCGGGCTTGTTTTAAGCCGGCCAAGACTAAACCCATGGCCTCATCATTGGCAAATAGCCATTTCTCACTCGCTGCGATTGTGACGGCGGGTTTAATTAACACCTCACCATTTTCAAGTTCTTCAAGCAAAACAGTTGTGCCCGCATATTTTTCGCCCAACAACAAGCGGCCTTTTGAATCTATTTTCTTTGCAGCGCTCATTTTTCACCTCTTGTTAAGACTACCACAAGTGGGAGAGTGTATCAAGTGGGAGATTCCCACTCCTTGGCCAATAATGAGTCGAAATTGCCAGACGAGTTCGTCGGCATTCGAGGCGGGCTCGCTCGGCTTTGCCGAGGCTCATTCCGAAAGGTCGTCCTGCGCATTCGATGAAACCGCGACCCAGCCTGATCGCCGAAACGAATCTCAGTGCCCCAAAACGCAAAAAGCGAAACCACCTGAAGGTGATTTCGCTTTTTGGTCGGGGAGACAGGATTTGAACCTGCGACCCCCTGCTCCCAAAGCAGGTGCGCTACCGGACTGCGCTACTCCCCGATATTGAAATGTCATCTGAGCCAAGGTTTAGATAACCGGCTCAACACTGTGTCGTTTTAAAAACAGTCCCGCGAAGGTAAGGCATCGAACTCGGCCCGTCAATGGACGTTAGTCCTAACGCGAGGCTCTAACTGATGCAAAACAGTTTGCCTTTGAAAATGATCGGCCTTTACCATTAACCATATGCGTTGGTTATGTCGCGGCAAGGTTCTCTTTATATATGAGACGCCGTGAGATTAGGTCGGGTTTAGCAGTTCGAAGCATAAGTACGAAATGTGATGATGGTTTAAGAAAACAAAGTAAGAGAAAGTTAACAGCAACTTTGTAAACAACAAGGAGAAACAGAATGAAAAAACTTATAGCACTACTAGCTGTGTTCGGTTTTGTGTCGTACGCGCACGCAGGCGACGGGACAGAATTTAGCCAGAGCGGTGATTTTCGCGTGCAATATCAGCATGACGTAGACACCAACTATGACGGCACTGCCAGCTCGGAGAGTATTCACCAGCGTATGCGTTGGGGAGCAAACTGGCGCGCAGGCGAGAAATTGTCGGCCCACCTTAAAATGGTTGATAACGCAAATTGGGGCGAAAACCCAGATCAAGTGCCTGCTGGCAGAACAAGCGCACCCGTGACTAACACTTCGGGCGCGACTACAAACGTTGCAACGGTTCAAGAAGCCTACGGCGTATGGCAAGCTTCTGATTCAGTTACAATCAAAGCGGGTCGTAGCAGCCTAACCCTCGGAGATGGTCGCTGGATATCTGCAAATGATTATGAAAACGTTAACAACGCGATCGATGGCGTTATCGTTAAATGGGATCAGGAAATGTTTCGTGTTGTGGTTGCTGGCGCACGCGCTGCTCAAGCGTCAACGGTCGGTACAGTTACGACAGGTAACAACGTTGCACGCCTTTGGGGCGCTGATGTGGCTTGGAAGACGGCTCCTGATTTCTTGAAAACTGTTAGTGCTCATTACGCTCTAGTAAGAACTGACGAAGGTGATTACGGCCCTGCCGCGGCTAACCCGTTTCCGAAAGAAGAATCAGTTCGTTACGGCGTGAATGTAGCGGGCGATAAAATGGGGGTGGACTATCGCGCAAATTACGAAATGTACACAGGCAAGCGTACGTCAACAGCAGTAGCACCGACCACTCAAGACGTGGCCGCTAGCATGATGGACGCTGAAGTTGGCTATTCTATGCCTTCATTGATGGGTCTTCGTGCACATGTTCTTTACCACACAGATTCAGGCTCGAAAGTTGCGACTAAAGACGAAACCTATCAAGGTTTCTATTACGACCGACATGAAAATGGCGGTTTAATGGGTCTTTTCTCATGGGGTAACTTGACCTATACATCACTTGGTGTGAGCGCAAACCCACGCGACGACATCAGCGTTGCGGTTAACTATTACATGTATGGTAAAACTGAAAACGCCGATAACAACTACACCGGTGCGGGTAAGGCGGTTGTAAATGGTTACACAAATGCAACAACTCAATTTGCCAACGGCTCAAACGGTGCTTCTACCGACAAGGCTCTCGGCAACGAACTCGATGTTGTAGTGACCAAGAAATACACAAACAACTTCAATATCAATGCTCATTATTCAACGTTTAGCCCTGGTGCAGTTCTTAAGACCAACACTGGCCACAGCGAGACTGCATCTCAGATTTACTTAGCGTCGACATTGACGTTCTAAGCAGAAGGCGCCAAGCACTTTCTGGTGATAGATTCTACAATCGGACAGGGCCGCCAACGAGAGCCCTTTCGAATATAAAGCCGAGAGTAACCTCTCGGCTTTTTTAATACCCGGCCCTGTTTCTGGTGGACGCTGCGTTAGGCGCTGTCCCACTCGACTTTGGTGGACGCTGCGTCGGCGGTACTCCCGAATCTTGAGATTCATTTCTGATGATATTTTAAAATAATCCCTCTCGACGCGTATATTTTTGGGTAGCCATTCTCTTTGAGAACCGGTTAGTAATACGACGTCGAAATAAGCAGTCGAAATGAACGCAATGAGTGCGAGCACAATGGTTGCGAGAGCCATTGGTGCGCCGGCAATCGGCCGTTCGGTGCGCGGCCACAATCGGCCATTTGCGGCCAGTTACGGTCGCCAAAAACGATCTTGGAGGTACGGCCATGGCCCTAGTTTTGCTTAAAAATCCAAACGTGGTTTCATCAAAACGTAAAAGCCCGCCCAAAGTTAAATCCAATCGCATTCGCGAGTGGCCAGCTAGTCAAGACCAGCTTGAGTCTGTTCGTGCCAAGCTGGTCGATCGCATCGGTGGCGTTCAATATTCTCTTGAGGGCTCGGTTCAGTCTCTCGAGAAGCGAATGGATGCGCGCTTCATCGATATGGATGCCAAGATGGGCGCTGGGTTTGCGCGCGTGGATGGCAGAGTCGCTGAGCTAGAGGCGAAGATGGATGCACGCTTCATCGATATGGATGCCAAGATGGACGCAGGGTTTGCACGCGTAGATGCCAGATTCGCCGAGATGGACGCGAGCTTTAATCGGCAGATGGCCGAAATGCGGGCGATGCTAAGCCGAATGCTCGCCCTATTAGAAGAGCAAAATTACCGAAACAAAATCACCGGCGAGCAACTCGTGTCGTTCGAGCTTCGCCAAGAGCGCTTCGAGCGCGAACTCAAAGAACTCAAAGAACTTAAAGAGCTCAAAGAGGCCAAAGCCCTCGAAAGCCCTCAAAGAAAAATAACTGATCCCTGACCCACCTCTCGACTTTTTTTGTTTCTTGAGCCTAGCCAACCCCCATGAGACCCTTAGCCTATGCTCGAATGGCTAAAATCATTACCGAAGACCACCTTTGTTGCTCTCGTGCTTACGGTCGGGGTGCTCTACATCGTGCTCTCAGACCCACCCAAAAATATTTGTGATGCGCAGCTCGACCAGTTCAATAAAGTGAGCCTTGGGCTCTTGTCGCTTAATCCGAAGCAGCCATCGCGAAAGGTCACGCACTTTCAAGAGCTATTTGAAATTTGCAAAACCACGAAATCGCCCGGAGGTTGCTACGAACTTTTTGCGTCGGTTAAACAGATTATAAAAAACACGCACGCCGTGGCTCCAGAGTGTAATTCGAAGCTCGCGGGCCATGCGGCATTTGGTTCAGCAGTTTGGTCGACACTCGACCTGATGGCTCGTCTTGCGTGGGGTGAGCATCCGCCGTCGCTGCCGGGGCAAAAGCAGGGTTGGCTCGACCCGGCCGATCTCAATTTATATTGTTCGTTAAAAAACATCTCAGTTAATATTTTTGGCAAAGAGCGCTTTGACAGTTTTCAAGAGGGCTATTTTCAATCGCTGCCCGAAGCCGCACGCATGGCGCGCAATGATGCGTGGTCGAGAATGCTATTTTCGGTAAATTGTGCCGGGTTTCAATAGGTGTGCAAAAAATAAATAAGGCCCGTTGATACGGGCCTATTTGGCGGCGCAGATTCTCTGCGCGATTAGTATTTTCTAAAGATTCTTAGATTGTGAAAGGCTTCGCAGAAACGGTCTCGACGCGGCCGAGATTGTCGTAAGCTGTCGAACCGTAAGGCAGAATCGAAAGACTGCGGCACTGTTTAATGGCCAAAGCCAGGCGCTTTTGCTGAGACAAGCTCAATTTTGAGATACGGGCGGGGGCGATTTTGCCACCTTCCATGATAAACCGGCTCAAAGTAATCGGGTCTTTGTAATCAAATACAAAATCACCAGGGAATTCGGGGCGGTATTTCGATCGTACTGCTTTTTTCAAGATAAGCTCCTTTTGCCGTCTTTCAGAAAATTAAACAAAGAATTAAACCGAGCTGAACTATATACGACAAAATTAATTTGCCAACAACAACGATTTTCTCTATAAGCGAACTTTGCTAAATAGTTAATTAGAGCAACTATCAGGAGCTACCATATGTCACGCTGCGAACTTTCGGGCAAAGGCCCCGTTGTAAAAAACCTAGTGAGCCACTCGAATATTAAAACAAAATTTCGAGCTCAGCCAAATGTTCAAAAGAAACAGCTATTTAGCATAGCCTTGGGGCGCAATGTGCGTTTTCAAGTGGCAACATCGACAATTCGTGACATGGAGCACGTTGGCGGACTTGATGCCTACTTGCTCACTCAACCTAACGAAAAGCTGTCAAAACGCGCTTTAGAGACCAAAAGTAAAATTCAGGCACAATTGCGAAAAAAGGCTGATCCGAAGAAAGCTGGCGCAAAAGTCGAGATGAAGGCCGAAAAAGCCGCTGAAAAGACGACTGCGAAGCCTGCTGCAACAAAAGCTGCCAAAAAATCAACCGCTAAAAAAGGCTAGTTAACACCATGAAATTGAAAATCAAAAAAGGCGACACCGTACAAGTTATTGCAGGCGCTCAAAAGGGCACTAAAGGCGCAGTTGTCGCCATTGACCCAGTAAAACTTCGCATTAAAGTTTCGGGCGTTCGCGTTCAAACAAACTTTGATAAAAAGAATGGCATCTTCAAAGCTGAAGGCTTCATCGATTATTCGAACGTGAAGCTCGTCGAACGTGCAGCTAAAGAAGCCAAAAAAGCAGCCAAAGGTAAGGCCTCAGCCCGCAAATCTTGAGCGCGGCTTGAGCTAAGGCCTTGTTTTTGCTAACCTGAGTGAAGAATGCAAGGCATCAAGTTTTACATCTTGTTCATCTTTTTCGGCATAATTTCCAGTACTTTGGCGTTCGCCGAAGACAAGCCTAATTTTTTAATCTGCCGCAACCAAAAAAACCTTCGGATCGTACGCATTGAAAAAGAGGCAGCCGGCCCGCACTGTGTCGCTAAGTATGCTAAATCAGGTATTAGCAAAGAAGTGGGTCGTGCGCTTAATATCAATAGCTGCATTAAGATAATGGAAAACATTAAAATCAATCTCGAAAAGTCGAGTTGGAAGTGCAAAGAAACCACCAACACCACCATCACTTCGACAGTCGGTGAGTAAAAAAACGAGCAGAGTCAGCCAATGACAACAGCGCCAAGAGCCCCCTTGCGTGTCGGCATCGTTCAGATGCAATCGACTGAAGACGTCGAATCGAATATCGAGGCGGCACTTTCGGCTATAGAGCGGGTCGCAAAAAAAGGCTGCGATTTAATTTCTCTGCCAGAGAATGCACTTTTTTTACGAATCAACCGCGCCGCCGACAAGCCGATGCAATTCGATCTTAAAGAAAGTTTTTGGCAGCGTTTTTCTGAGCTTTCAAAAAAATATAAAACTCATGTGCTCGTGGGGTCTGTCCCGTATAAAAGCGCGGCTCGCGACGGCTCGGATGGCGGCACGGCGAAATCATCAGCTGAACCCTCTGCCAAGCCGACGAATTCAACCATTTGGATCAAGCCCGATGGCTCGTTGCTGGCAACTTATGACAAGATTCATTTATTTGATGTCGACGTGGTCGGGGCGCCGCCGGTTCGCGAATCAGATACTTTCTCACATGGTCGAGACCCAAAAATTATTGAAATCAACGGCTGGCGAATTGGCTTGTCGATCTGCTATGACCTTCGGTTCTCTGAGCTTTTTCGGCAATATGCTCTCGCAGAGGTCGATTTGATCTTGGTGCCCGCCGCATTTTTGGTGCCGACGGGCGAGGCCCATTGGCATCTTTTGCTCAGGGCCCGGGCCATCGAAGGCCAATGCTACGCGATTGCCGCCGCCCAGGCGGGCGAGCACAAGAGCCAAACGGGGCACTCGCGCCGCACCTTTGGGCACTCCTTGGCAGTTGCGCCATGGGGAGAGGTTCTGTTTGAGCTGAAAGAAAACGGCCCAGCTGAAGGAGTGGTCGAGTTGACACCCGATCGTATATCGAAGGTAAGATCGCAAATACCGATGAAGAATCATCGGCGAATCTAGCGAAGAGGGCACGACGATGTTGGCAGTTTTACTGAGTCTATTTTTTCAAATTGAAAATCAATCGAACGCTTATGCCGAGATCGCTGAGGCTGAGGAGAGAGGCCCGGCGGCGATTTCTGGTGCGAATAGCGCCAATGCCGCCGGTAAAAACGCGAACAGCACAAACACGACAAGCAAAAGCGCGACCAGTACAATCGCGAGCGGTACTAATACCGGCAGCGCGAACGCAAAAAATTTACGAAATTACCCTGGTGGCCGAGACGAAGAAGACCTCAAAGTTCAAGAATCTATAGTGAATCCAGCAGCCAAGCTCGATCGCCGCACCATCGAGGGTAAAGTTCTCAAGATCAACCTGAAGAAGGTGGGCTCGGACTCTGACGAGTCGGAGTCTACTGAGCAATAGGCGAAGCCATATACGAAGCAATAGGCGAAGCCGTATACGAAGCAATAAAGCTTGCGCTCGCGGCGGGATTAAGAGAAAAGACTCGCCATGCCACAATTTTTAGCCGTTACGTCACGCGGCCTCTCTGACGTCTTAGCCGAAGAACTTAAAGAACTAGGGTTTGATGCCAAAGTGAAAGGCCTTGCGGGCGTTACTTTTGAATCAAACTGGGAAGGCGTTTATCGCGCCAATCTCGAGCTGCGAACGGCGACTCGAGTTATCAAGCCAGTGATGGACTTCCCGGCTTATAATCCCGAAGAGCTTTACGCCAATATTTTGAAACACGATTTTACCAAGTACATTAATCCGACTCAAACATTCGCAATCGACGCGGCTGTGCGCGAGAGTTCGTTTCGTGATCAGCGTTTTGTGGCGATGAAAATTAAAGATGCCGTTGCCGATCAATTTCGCGAGAAATTCGGCGAGCGTCCGTCAGTCGACAGAGACGAGCCTGACTTGGTGATCATGGCGAAAATTGTGAAGAACCAAGTGAGCATTGCGATCGACACCACCGGCGATTCTCTTTCGAATCGCGGTTACCGCTCTGAGGCTGGCGAGGCCCCGCTTCGCGAACATCTGGCGGCAGGGTTATTGCGTTTTGCCGATGTAAAACCCGACACCGTAGTGGTCGACCCGATGTGCGGTTCGGGCACAATTCTCATTGAAGCGGCGTTGCGAGCACGGGCGATCGCCCCAGGGTCATTACGGCAGAAAAAATATGCATTTCAAAAATTGAAAGATTTCAAAGCTGAAGCGTGGGACAAAGTGGTCACCGAATCGCTCGATCGCGAGTCGGCGGCGTCGCCGGCGCATTTTTACGGTTATGACAAAGATGGCGACGTACTTGAGATCGCTCGGCGAAATGCAGAGCGCGCTGGGGTAGATAACGATATCACTTTCAAGTATGGCGCGGTTGATCAGCTCGAGGCCCCTGCCGAAAAAGGCGTGATCATTGTGAACCCTCCTTACGGAGAACGTTTAGGGGTCACTGAAGAGCTTAAAGACGTTTACCGCGATTTGGCTTACTCGCTTAAACGCAATTTTAAGGGCTGGACCTGCTGGTTGCTTTCGGGCAACGAAGATTTGACCAAATCTTTGAAATTGAAATCGACGCGCCGATGCCCGGTTTTCAACGGGTCAATCGAGTGTCGCTTTCTCGAATACAAAGTCAATTGATACAGGCAGCCGCCAGGTACGTTTGTTCTAGACGAAAATAAACTCAGCCCCTACAATTCTTGATTAACTGCAAAGCAATTTGAGGGGCATCATCTATGATTTTCGACCTTGGTATTCTTGCGCCAGTGGCCGGGGCTGTTGGCTTACTTATCGCGCTCATTTTATTTATCTGGGTTGTTAAAAGGCCAATGGGCTCGGCCAAAATGCAAGCGATAGCCGAAGATATTCATTCGGGCGCGATGACATTTCTTTCGGCTGAATACAAAAAAATTGCGATCTTCGTAGTGATTGTCGCGGGTGCGACATTTGCGTTGGCCGGTTGGCAGCAAGCCTTGTCGTTTGTCGGCGGGGCCGTGAGCTCGGGGCTCTGCGGCTTTATCGGAGTGATCACGGCGACAAAAGGCAATGTGCGAACTGCAGCGGCGGCCAAAGAAAGCGGTTTAGCGCGCGCGCTTTTGGTTTCTTTTAATAGCAGCGCGGTCATGGGCCTGGCGGTCGCCAGTTTTGGTTTGATTTCGTTGGGTGGTTTATTTTTTCTTTTTGGGCATACCGCGCAAACAGCGCCGATGATTACCGGCTTTGCAATGGGGGCATCGCTCGTTGCGCTTTTTGCTCGTGTCGGCGGCGGGATTTTCACCAAGGCCGCCGATGTCGGCACCGACCTTGTCGGTAAAATTGAGATGGGTATACCCGAAGACGATGCGCGAAACCCCGGTGTCATTGCCGATAACGTTGGCGACAATGTGGGTGATGTTGGCGGTATGGGCGCCGATATTTTCGAATCTTACGTTGGCGCTATTGTGGCGGCCATCGCCATTGCCGCAACAATGACCCAAGAAGAGTTGCTGCAAAAATTTGCAGGTGTCGATCGTGATTTGCTGCTGTCGTTTCCGTTGCTGCTCGCAGTGGTGGGTCTCGCGGCTTCGATCGTTGGCATTTTAAGTCTGAGTTTTTTGAAGCGCCTTAAGCCAACACGTGCGTTCAATGTCGCCGAGCTGTTAGCTCTCGTGCTGGTGTTGGGTACAATGGCGGCCTATATCAATTCGCTCGCGATGAGTCTTAATATTTTCTGGGCTATTTTGGCGGGCGCAATTTGTGGGTTTCTTATTGGCAAAGTGACGGCCTATTACACCTCAGCTCGGCCCATGCATCGATTGGCTGAAGCCGCTCAAATGGGTGCGGCGACAAATCTAATTTCAGGCCTTGCGCTCGGCTTAGAGTCGGCGGGCCCACCCCTTTTGCTGATTTCAATTACGATCGGAGTGGCTTACTCGTTTGCTGGTCTCTATGGCATCGCCATCGCCGCTGTCGGTATGCTTTCAACCGTGGGCATCACTATGACTCTCGATTGTTACGGGCCAATCGTTGACAACGCCGGTGGCATCGCGCAAATGGCCGGCATGGGTGCTGACGTTCGAAGAGTCACCGACGAACTCGATTCACTCGGCAATACCACGGCCGCTGTAGGCAAAGGGTTCGCAGTCTCTTCAGCCGCAATGACCGCACTCTCGCTTTTTGTCGCCTTTAAACAAGCGGCTCGGGCGGCCAACATCAAAACTGAAATGGATATTTCTGACCCGCACGTCATGATCGGCCTTTTTCTCGGCGCGATGATTGTCATGGTGGCCGCCGCACTTATTATTCGATCGGTCGGGCGCGCGGCGCAAAAGTTGGTGGATGAAATTCGTCGACAGTTTAGAGAAATCCCGGGCCTTTTGAGCGGCACAGGCAAGCCCGACACCACTCGCTGTATCGAGATCGCCACAGAGGCGTCTTTGCGCGAGATGATTTTGCCAGTTTTGATTGTCGTAATCTTGCCCCCACTCGTCGGCAAATTTTTAGGGGTCGCTGCCCTCGGTGGCCTGCTCTGTGGCGCCCTGGTTCTCGGGGTGGCCCTCGCACTTTTTATGGCCAATGCGGGCGGCGCTTGGGACAATGCTAAGAAGTTTGTCGAAGGCGGCGGCATTGAGGGCGAAAAGAAGGGTGGTCGGGCCCACGAAGCCACGGTTGTGGGCGACACAGTCGGCGACCCTTTGAAAGATGCTGCCGGGCCGGCGCTTAATATTTTGATTAAGCTCATGGCGATCGTAGCCGTTCTCATCGCGCCAATGTTGTCTTAGGTATCGGGCTGGCCAGGCAAAGCGGGCATGGGTTAGCAGTGGCTCACGGAATGCATCGAGCAACTGCAATGTCATTTTTTCATATTTCGATTTAGCTCACCATCTGTTAATGTGCGGTGCTATTAATCGCCTTTAGGAGGCCCGAAATGACAAAATCAATCTCTACCATTATGACCGCCGTAGTGACCGCAGGTTTGGTTCTTTGCTTTCAATCAGCAGCTTTCGCTAGTTCAGAAATCAACAAAAAATCAATCAAATGCCACTCTGAAAAGACTCTTTCAGATGGTGCGATTTTTGAATATTCTGCCGAATTAATCCCGGGCGCTTTGCCACAATTGAAAGTCGCGATTTACCCCAAAGATGGCGTCCTAGATCGCTATGCCGAATATCTTGATGTGGTGTCGTTCGCTGTCGATGCTAAAAGTGGCGATCTGGCTGTGCGCTCTGTTCTTACCGGTGGGCTCGAGTCTGCCACCATCACAGTTCTCAACGGCGTTTCTTATGATGGCGACATTCAGCTGCTTAAGGGAGTGTTGGATTTAGAGAAAGAAGTGACCGACCGTTCGGGCTTCGCTTATATTCGTAAAAATCAATTTATTCTAGGCTGTGAAAAGTAATTAAGCGTCGCTTTTTTCGATATCAATTCTCGGAAAGAGCGGCTGCGCTTTTTGCACCTTCGTGCCGGCCGCAATGACGCCCCACTTCGATAGTGACGGCCATGTCTCGACGCCTGCTTTGTAGGGGCAGCCAATGGTTTCAAGAAGGGCGGTCATCTTTTCGGGCATTACAGGCCATAGCAATCCGCCGGCAATTCGCAAAACTTCGAGAGCGCAATAGAGATCAGCTCCGGCGGCGACGAGATGGGTTTTGACTGTCTTCCAGGGCGCTTTTTCTTCGAGAAACTTATTGGTCTCGTTTAATAGCTGAACCACCGCTTCGAGAGCCAAAGAAGGTTCAAAATCTTCAATACGTGACTTAACTTGGTTCGCAGTTGAAACCGCACGGTCGATAAGGCTGCGCGTTTTTTCGTCGAGAGCGACCTTTGAGACATCCGGCGCTTGCCCGCCAAAAAACTTATCGATGAGGTTCGTGGTGCGACTTAAAAGATTGCCCAAGTTATTGGCGAGGTCGTTGTTAATGCGACCGGCGATCAGTTCGTGAGAAACGGGGCCGTCATTGCCCAGGTGAATTTCTTTAACCAAGTAGTAGCGAAGTGGGTCAACGCCAACGAAGGCCACCATATCATCAGGCGCCATGACGCTGCCTTTAGACTTACTCATTTTTTCGTTGTCGCGATTGAGCACCCAGCCGTGGGCAAAAATTGTTTTGGGTAAGGCTGCACCAAACGCCATCAACATCGTCGGCCAGTAAACGCAATGGGTGATAAGAATGTCTTTGCCGATCAGGTGATGGGTCTGACCGCTATTTTGCCACCACTCCTCATATTCTTTTTCGCGACCACTTTGGGCGATGCCGACGGCGGTGGCGTAATTCAAAAGTGCGTCGAACCAAACATAAGTGACATAATCGTGATCGAACGGGATCTCAATGCCCCAGCTGAGGCGGGCCTTCGGTCGGCTGATACAAAGATCAGTGAGCGGTTGGCGCAAAAAACCGAGAACTTCATTGCGGCGATTTTCGGGGCAAATAAATTTTGGGTTTTTTTCGATATGCTCGATCAATGCTTTTTGATACTTCGACATTTTGAAGAAGTAGTTTTTCTCTGTGACCTTTTCGACGTCTTTGCCGGTGGGGGTCTTGCCGTTGACCAAATCTTTTTCGGTGTAAAAAATTTCTTCACTAACGCAGTACCAACCCTCGTAGGTGTCGGCGTAGATATCGCCAGCATCCCAAAGTTTTTGTAAGACATTTTGTACGGCGGTTTTATGAAATGCGTCGGTGGTGCGAAAAAACTGATCGCAGCTAATGTTCAGCTTCAGCCAGGCGGCCTTGAAAACTTCAGCCAGTTCGTCGCAATGTTTCTGCGGGTCGATGCCGCGCTTGGCAGCGGCTTGTTGCACTTTCTGCCCGTGTTCGTCGACCCCGGTCAGAAATTTGGTTTTGTCGCCAAAGAGTCGATGATAGCGCGCCAAAACATCTGCGGTAATCGTTGAGTACGCTGTGCCCAAATGTGGCTTGTCGTTAACGTAGTAAATCGGGGTCGTTATATAGAAGTGCGACATCTAGCTCTCGCTTTCTTTCAATCCAAGGTGATTTACAATTCGGGTGATTGCCCGGCGCATTCTCGGTAGATGCTGAAGACTTGTTTGCGCTTTCAAATGATCTTTGAACGGCATCGGTGGGTAACCGCCGTAAACGCCAGGCACGGTGATATTATTTGAGACTCCGCTTAATGGCGCAATACTGGTGTTCGAGGCAATTGAGATGTGGCCGTTGACCGAAACTGTACCGCCAAAAACGCAGTTGTCGCCGATGGTGGCAGAGCCCGCCATAATAAAACCAGCCGTGATGATTACATTTTTGCCGATGGTGGCGTTATGGCCAATGTGACAATGATTATCAATTTTGGTGCCGGCGCCGAGGTGTGAGGGGGCAAAGGTGCCTCCATCAACTGTGGTGTTGGCGCCGATGTGAATGTCGTCTTCGAGAATTGCTCCACCGTAGTGAGGGACGTGATGATTTAATCCCTTATCGTCGCGAGCGAAACCGAAACCATATGAGCCGATTGTACTATTCGATTTAATTTCGCAGCGTGCGCCGATTTTACAATTGTGCGCAATATAAACCAATGGATGCAGCCGGGTGTGATCGCCAATGATTGTGTTCTGACCGATAAATGTTTGCGCGCCTATGTTGACGCCTGCGCCGATAACAACCCCGGCCGAGATCACAGCGTGCGGGCCGATAATGGCGTCTGCCGCCACTTTTGCGGTCTTTGAGATGGTCGCGGTTGAATGAATCCGTTGATGGCTGTCAAAAGGCTCTCCGAGGCAAGGCATCGGAAAGAATTTTTGGTTCACCAAAGTCATCGCAAGTTTTGTATTTTTCGTCGTCAATATGACAATGTGGGCGGGAGCATCTTTGACAAGACTCGCCATTTTCGGGTGCACACCGACTGCGCTCACACGGCTTTGAAACAGCCCAAGTAGGTGCTCGGGGTTCGAAGTGAAGCAAATAGCCCCCGCAACCGGTGTTTCTGGCGCACACGGACCAGAAACTTTTGTTTTCAAATTGCCAGAGACAGGCAAAATGAGTTCCTGAAAGGCTTTAACGATAGAATCAACTGTGGTTTCTGAGAACGTATTCACGATTTTTATTACCTCTATCTATTGAAAAATAGAGCGTTTTACGGGCCGGGTCTAGCTTAAAGACACGATTTTTGATAGACATGCGCCTCAGCAGATAAAGGAGTCACCACCATGCCAACAAAAAAAGCGAGCCCGAAATCTACTAAAGACCTCAAAAAAGTCGCCAAGAAAGCAAGTGCGGCCCCCACAAAAGTCAAAGCCACCAAATCAAAGGCCTCGGAAGCTGCAGAAAGTGTCGCTGAGGCTCGACTCACCGAGCATCAGCAAAAGATCGTCGCCAAATGGCAATCATTCTACTCCAAAGCTAAAACTCTTGAGACTCAACCTTACAATATGAAGGCCAAATACGAAAAAGAGATGGGTATTGAGCATAAAGTGCTAGGTTGGGGCTATATTATGGATAATAAAAATGATCGTCTCGAAGTGCTCTTTAGAGATGGAATCAAGTATTTGATTTCTAATTATAAATAGGGCAGATTCAGGGGACTCATGGCTAAAGACGATTTAGTACAAATGGATGGCAAAGTGGTCGACGCAAGTGCGGGCGGCCTTTACAAAGTTAAGCTCGACAACGAAGTCGATGTTAGCGCCAAGCTTTGCGGCAAAATGCGCCAGTTCAATATTCGCGTCGTTGTGGGCGATCGGGTGACGGTCGGGGTTTCTCCTTATGACCCCAGCCACGGCCTGATCATGTATCGTCATAAATAGTCGTTCTATATGAGCTTTAATCTTGATCCAAATTTTAAAGAGTACACCAAAACAAGATTGCAGGGTTTGTCTACGCATTCGCTTCAGGCGGTTCTTGAGCTGCACGAGCAGGGCGCCACTGTGCCATTTATGGCGCGCTATCGAAAAGAAAAAACCGGCAACCTTGATGAAGTTCAAATTCGCGCGGTCATACAAAGTTTTGAAATTTGGCAAGAGCTCGTAAAGCGTAAGGCTTTTGTTTCGCAAGAAATTGCGAAACAAGGCAGCCTCACGGACGATTTGCAAAAACAAATCGAAGCCTCGTTTGATCTACACGAAATTGAAGAGCTCTATCGCCCCTTCAAGAAAAAGAAAAAAACCAAAGCGAAAATGGCTCAAGATGCAGGCCTTGGCCCCTTTGCGGATTGGATTTGGGCTTTAGGGCACGGCGAGAGTGTTGATGCGGCGTCGGCGGCGGCCAGTCTCGAAGTAAAAGCCAAAGAATACTTAAACCCTACGGCCGGTTTTGCCACCTACGAAGAGGCTCTGCGCGGGGCTCAGCATATTATCGTTGAGAAGCTTGCAAATACTCCGCACCTGCGTTCAGTTGTGAAAATAGATTATTTTGCAAATGGCGCGGTGGTTTCGGCGAAAACTAAAGAATTTAAAGCGAACTCAAAATTTTCTATGTACGCCGAATTTCGAGAGTCGGTTAAGAGTTTGCAAAACCGCAAGGGTTCGCATCGTTATTTGGCTCTGCGCCGAGGTTGGCAAGAGGGCGAGCTTAAAGTTTCAATTGAAGCGAATGACGCTGAGTTGTTGAAGCAATTTGAAACGGCGGCAGTTACGGCTCAAAATCAGACCAGCGATTTCTTGCGCGAATGTGCGAAAATTGCCTTAACCGTGCACGTTGTGCCGTCGGTGACGAACGAACTTCATAGCGTAATTAAAGAAAAAGCCGATATCGACGCGATCAATGTTTTTGCTGAGAACGTGCGAAAAGTTTTAATGTCGAGCCCTTTCGGCCCGAAAGTTGTTTTGGGTCTCGACCCTGGTATTCGTACCGGCTGCAAAATTGCTTTGATCGACAAGAGCAGCAAGTTTGTAACTCATACAGTTATGCAGATTCAGGGCGCCGATGCTAAAGAAAAAGCGACTAAGCTTTTTGGCGAAACACTGAGCCAAATTCATATCGATGCAATTGCTGTCGGCAATGGCACCGCCGGGCGCGAAACTGAAAAGTTTGTTCGTGAAATTTTAGCTGAAATCAAAAAAGATGTTCCGGTCGTATTGGTAAATGAATCTGGTGCGAGTGTTTATTCGGCAAGCGATACAGCGCGCGAAGAATTTCCGGATCTTGATATCACCGTTCGCGGTGCGATCTCGATTGCGCGTCGTCTGCAAGATCCGCTGGCGGAGCTTGTAAAGATCGACCCAAAATCAATTGGTGTCGGTCAGTATCAACATGACGTTGGCCAAAATGATCTTAAAAAATCTCTTGAGCAAGTGGTTGAATCTTGCGTGAACCAAGTCGGCGTTGATGTAAACACGGCCTCGGCTTCGCTTTTGCAATACGTGGCCGGCATCGGCCCCGCAATTGCTAAAAATATTGTTTCTTACAGAGCTGAAAAAGGTCTATTTAACGAGCGCTCTGATCTTGAAAAAGTACCGAGCTTTTCGACGAAGTCTTACGAGCAGGCGGCTGGTTTCTTACGAATTCGTGGTGGCCGCGTGCCACTCGATCAAACCGGCATTCACCCTGAGCGTTACACGGCTGTTAAAGATATGCTCCACGAAGCGGGTCTTTCGCTTTCGCAAGCACTCGGTGGCAATCTTGAGCCGGTAAAAGCGCTGCGCGAAAAATGGGTTAAGCTTATTGGCGAGTACACCTTCGACGACGTTTTGACTGAATTGGCAAAACCCGGTCGTGACCCACGTGACCCTTATAAGATTTTTAAATTTCGTGAAGATGTTCACGAGCTCAAAGACCTTAATGCCGCGATGATCTGCCCGGGCCTAGTGACCAATGTGACTAACTTCGGTGCCTTTGTGGACATTGGCGTGCATCAAGACGGATTGGTTCATATTTCTCAGTTAACTCATGATTTTGTTGAAGACCCGCGTCTTGTGGTCAGCCCTGGTGATCAAGTGACGGTGAAGGTTCTTGCTGTCGACGTTGATAAAAGCCAAATTTCTTTGACGATGAAACTTGAAGAGCGACCGGTTACGGCCCCGAAAGCTCCAAGAGCGCCGCGAGCCCAGCAAGACGATCGCCGACCGCGCCCCCAAAGAGAGCCCCGCGATCAAAATCAGCAACGCAATCAGCGACCGCAAGAAGCCCGTGGGCCTCGCAGCCCGCGTGATCAGCAAGAAAGACCCTCTCGCGCTGGTGTTCGACCAAGTCGCACTGATTCAGGCGGCCGGCCAGATAATCGCGATCAAATGCGCGATCAACGAACCGACGGTCGTCACGACAATAGACGCGATGGCGGCGGTCGTGGCCAAGATCGTGGGCACAACCGTGACCATGGTGGCCGTGATCAGCGCCAACACAAGGCACCGGTTTTTAACAACCCGTTTGCCGCACTCGTCGACTTGAATAAAAACAAAAGCTAAGTAAAGTTTAACCCATGCTTGAGCATGGGGGTAATTACATGAAAATTTTAGTGTTTGCTTTTGGCATTTTGTTTTTGTCATTGAGTTCTCTAAGGGCATTAGCGGCGGGCCCGAACGATACAGTCTGGCAGGTCACCCAAAAAAATTGTGCAGGGCAAGCCATCGCGCCGTCGGGCAACGAACGGCTTGAATTTAAAAAAGCCTCTCTCGCTCATTATTTTTTAGCGACAGCAACCGAGACGCAATATTGCGTTCAAATTCAAAGTTATGTTCGCAATGTAAAATCGCAGTCCGAAGTCAGCGGGGTTTACACCGAGGCTTCAATTCTCATCGGCACGACTTTACGCCAAATTTGCTACAACAAATCAGACGGTAGCCCAGTTTCAGACGAGACGAAATCGGCTCACGGGCCAATGATGTCGACGAGTTTCACCCTGACCGGCGAGTTTGGTCATGTTGAAATGATCGGCGATAAATCGTGTATGTCGGGGGCGTTGAGATACGATTTGCACGTCAGTCATTAGTGAGAAATCGTGGGTGAGTTCGGGCGTTGTCAGCATATTTAGCTAGGCATATTCAGTCAGGCAGGTCTCCCGCTCGCCAGAGCGAGGCCTTCGTCAATGCGCAGAAATTAGAAAATTTTTAAAAATATCTCGCTGCCAATAGTCGAAATAAAAAAATAATTGACGTCGATTTAGTGTTGTTTGGTTTTCTTGTGGGCATTCAAAAAATCGGCAGGCTGGGCCCCTAGCGACCTATCTGATTTCGAAGCGGGGCGATGGTGTGTAGGCCTAGAGAAAACTAACCTGGCACGAATTTCAATTGTCGCCGCGAAATTTGGCAAAACCAAAAAATGGTCTTTTAAAAACTCATGCTAAAACTTTTCGGATGAAATTGCGAAAACCAAAACAGCTCGAGTTATTTAAAGAAAATGTCACAAACAAATTTGGCGGAGAGCTCTTGAGGGGCAAGCGCAAATCGCGACGACCGCTATCGACGCGAAGGCCGATTCACCTCGTGTTTCGTGGCGACTTTTTACTTCGAGCCCAGTCGCGTGAAAGCTCGCTGCGAAAACATCAAAATCACGTGCGGCACACGCTCGACAAATTCGCCATCCGCTTCAGCGTTCGAATTTACGGCCGCGCGGTAAATTCAAATCATCTGCATCTGCAAATAAAAATCTTACGGCGCGATGACTTCAATAATTTCGTTCGTGCAGTGGCAGGGGTCATCGCCAGGGCAACGAAAATAAAATGGACACTCAGGCCTTTTACCCGCATCGGCCATTGGGGCCGAGACTTCGCGATTGTGGGCGACTCTGTTTTGCAGAATAGACTCGAGGCTTGCGGTGCGATTGCTTACAAGCATCGCAGTGGCCGAAAAAAATCTAAAGCGACGCAATTTTGCGACGACTCGTGAGAGCGAGGCCACCGCCATGCGGGGCCCAATTTGGCCAATTTTGGGCCCAGTGTTGAGTTCTTTGTCAGCGGGTTTATGGGGGATAGAATGCGGGTAGGCTTTCGGCCGATAGGCGGCCCGTAACCGCCTAAAACCCCATGCGATTTCGATGTAAAAAATAGTCAGAGTCTTCGAAAAATCGCGACTCATTGGCCTCCATTTTGCTCTTGTGGTAACTGATTTTCTTCACAGGAGCCCCCCATGACGTCACAAAATTTTAAGCAACGGAAAACACAATGGTCATTTGATCTATCGGCCCTCGCCGCAGTTGTTCTTGTCGCAACTCAAGTGCTGAGTTCGAACGCGATGGCTTGGGGGATATTGGCGAGTAGCGAAGACCCAGCAAGTGCTGTCGGCGGCGCGCGCCTAGCACACGCCGTGCTAGTGAAAAAACAAATTCGATATTGCATCGGGAATTATGATCCGAAAGAATACGACACCGTTTCTATTTCGATCCAAGTCGAGGCGGCATTGAGCCTGTGGTTGGCAGCCGCAAATTACCGCCTGAGTGATGTGCCCGTAATTAAGGAGCCCTGTGGATCAGATCCGAGTGAGCTCAGAATAATTATTTCGCCGAACAATCCAAATTCGGGGCAATATGGTGCTTCGACTGCGGTTTGGCTGATAGGTCAGAGCTATCATCCCCAGATTGATTTTGATGCGAATTACCAATTTGTTTCGTCAAATGGCACCAATGCGCCGATCTTTGATTTTAAAGATTTCGTAGGCGATCTTGCTCAATCTTTGGGTCGACTAAATTTCGGAATTATGCAGGCCGTTCGCTATGTGAGTTTTGAAAATCATCTCGGGTCGGCCGATGTTGCTAGGTTGGTTGATACGGCCCCTGATGTTATTTTCCACTCGACTTATTCGGTTCTTATTCACGAAATGGGCCATGCGTTTGGTCTTTGCGACACTTATGTCGGAAGCAATCATTGCGCGCCCGGGTGGCCGCCGCCAGAAGATCAGCCAGATAGCGTGATGAAGGGCAATGGCGATTTTTTTCTTTCGCCTGACGACATAGCCGGTATTCGGGGCCTATTCGATCACTATCGAAGATTAATGCAGAAATAAGAGATGAAAGATTTGAAATTAAAAAAAGTGAGTGAACGCAACTTTGGTTTGAAGTTTTTTATCAGGAGCCCCCCCATGACGTCACAAAATATTAAGCAGCAGAAAACACGATGGTCATTTGATCTATCGGCCCTCGCCGCAGTTGTTCTTGTCGCAACTCAAGTGCTGAGTTCGAACGCAATGGCTTGGGGGATTCTTGCGAATAGCGTGGACCCAAAAAGCATTAGCGGTGGCGCCAGTCTAACTCATACTATTCTGACAAAAAGACAAATTCGATATTGTGTCGACAATTATGATCCAAAGGACTACGACACCGCTTCTATTTCGATGCAAGTCGAGGCGGCATTGAGTCTGTGGTTGACGGCGGCAAATTACCGTTTGGGTGATGTGCCAATAATTAAGGCACCTTGTGGGGTCGATCCAAGCGACCTCCGAATTGTGATTTTGCCAAACGATCCATATTCAGGTCATCACGGGGCGGCTGAGTTTGTGCGGCCCTACGGGCAAGTCTATCATCCACAAATTGATTTTGATTCCAATTTTCAATTTGTTTCGACGAATGGCACCAAAGCATTTAGTTTTGATTTTAAAGATTTGCTCGATGATCTTGGTAAAGCTTTGGGGCGTGTTAATTTCGGGCTTGTACAGGCGATTCGCTATGTGAGTTTTGAGAATCATTTAACCTCGGCTGATATTGCCCAGCTACTTGATACTGCCCCTGATGTTATTGCGGCCACCACCTATGGTGCTCTAATCCACGAAATGGGCCACGCGTTTGGTCTTTGCGATACCTATGGCGGCAATAATTGTGAGCTGGGTACGCCGCCGCCTGAAGATCAGCCTGACAGCGCGATGAAGGGTGATGGCAATTTCTTCCTTTCCGCTGACGACATAGCCGGTATTCGATGGTTATTCGATCACTATCGAAGATTAATGCAGAAGTAAGAGAGAATTGTCTCATTTTGAGAAAGTCTAACAAATGCGACTTTGGTCTAAGGTGAGATTGTAAAAGTTCCGAATAGTCTTGTATGGATAGAGATCGAAATTGGTCATGCTTTTTGTTTGTTTTCTCAGTCATTTTTACATCTATTGGAGCGTTTGCGTACGGCGATTGCCCACCAGGCTTCTTTTTGGGCACCCTTAGCAATAATGGCAGCGAAACTTGCTATGTGTTGGCGGACCCAATTGGGGGTTGTTCAGATGGTTCGGCGCCAACATCCGTTGAAACTGCGACACAATCGGTTAATGCGTGTGTTACCGCGCCCGTCTCGCTGGATAGCCACTATCGCGCAACCAAAAACGGCGCCGGCAACACCCCCAGCACCTCAAATCTAGACTCCGCGATCAGCGCCTCGAGTTCAGGGCGGCTACCAGCCGGGGCATGCATTACTGAAAAATTCGGCAGCGATCGGGCGGCGTTTTATGGCGGGTTTCGATCTAAATCGGGCGAAGAAATTTTAGCTGAGCTTAAATCGCAAGATTGTGGGCTGGCGGCAACTTTGGCTGACAAATGTTGTGGCAATCCGGCGAGCTGTCTAACCGCTGACCCGAGCGCTGACCCGAGCGCTAACGCAAGCGCTGATGCTGAAGCACAAGACAGCACTTGGGCCGGGCAGGCATTTCAATTTTTAGC
>CAILEP010000014.1 GCA_903833275.1 uncultured Bdellovibrionales bacterium | reverse complement strand
TGAGGTTACCCCAAAAATTTAGACCACTTGTAACTTGAGTCGTCCTGTGTCCAACTGGACCTACGGAGGGCCAAATGAAGAAGAAGTTCACGGAAGAACAGATCATCAAAATCATCAACCGCACTCGCCACGGCGAGACCGCAAAAAATCTGAGTCGAGAGCTCGGCGTGTCGAACGCAACGATTTATGCATGGAAAAGGAAATTTGCAAACATGACGGTGAGCGAAGCAAAGCGGCTTCGAGCCCTTGAGTCAGAAAACACCCAACTTAAAAAAATTGTGGCTGACCAAGCACTCGACATTGTCATGCTTAAGGATGTTAACTCAAAAAAGTGGTAGGGCTCAATTCTCAGAAAGTGTCTGCGAAGTATTTGATTTCAAAATACTTCGCAAGCGTTCGCAGAACCGCGAATGTCTTGGGCCTGAATCGATCGACGTTGACCTATAAGCCGCGCAAATCAAGAGATGAACTTCTTGAGCGGCGAATGAAAGAACTCTCAATCAAGCACCGGCGATTCGGTTTGCCCAGGCTTCATTTTTTACTTAAACGCGAGAAGCTCGTCGTCAGTAAACATCGCACCGCGCGAATATACAAAAAACTTCGCTTACAAATCAAGAATCGCAAGAGGATTAAACAAATGGCCGTCACCCGCCTACCGCACGTCAAAGCGACCAAGCCAAACGAGATTTGGTCATTTGATTTTATTTTCGACAGATTTGAAAGCAACCGAAGCTTAAAGTGCTTAACAATCGTCGACGATTGCACAAAAAAATGTCCCGGTCTGCATGCGGCATACTCAATCCCGAGCCGCGACTTGATAACTTTTTTTGAATCAATGCCAAAGCTGCCAAAAAAACTTCGCTGTGACAATGGGCCAGAAATGTCATCAAGAGAATTTATGGACTGGTCATACAAGAACAATATTGCGATAGAATACATTCAACCAGGCAAACCGATTCAGAATGCGTTCATTGAATCTTTCAATTCACGTTTTCGAGACGAGTGCCTGAACGAAGAACTGTTTCACGATTTAGCTGACGCGAAGAAGAAGATTGAAAAGTGGCGAAGAGAATACAACGACGAAAGGCCGCACTCGTCAATTGGAATGAGAACGCCAAGCGCTTTTGAGAGGGAATTTGAAAACTAACTGACGCAAGACCGCTCTAGTCCCGAATGGCTTAAATTCGGGGGTAACCTCAACCGATGTGTATTCGTCTTACTGTTTTGAAAATAAGCTCATAGTTGATTTTGTCGACACAGCTAAATTAAAAGGGGGCGTCACCACCCAAGTTAAGGGCACGGCCTGGTGGTGGACTGATTCTTCTGGTAGCCTTCATCAATTGTTTGCAACGAACGGCAACCCAGCTACTGAAAATCTTTTTATTCGTCGATAGTTTTGTTGCAGACACCAGTCTGGCATCCGGCCGTTACTCAACGTAACGGCGAATAAAATCTGTAACGGCGGTAAAGTGATCGAGCTTGATAATCTGGTCCGCCAAGTCGGTTTCGCCTGAGCGGTTGAGGGCCTCGATAAGGTTCGAGACGTCCTTATGTTTAAGGTCGCGGCCCCACGCGCCGATGGCTTCTAGGTGTCTGCGTAGGGCTTCGCGATCTGAAGGGCTCATTAGAGATTTACTCTTACGTTCGAGTGGTCGACGTGAACCTTCTGTTCGAGAATATTTTTGTTCTCGGTCGTTCGCACTCTCACCACATAATCACCTGGGTTTAACACAAAGAAGAAGCTGCCATCTTTTCGCACGGGGTGCGTTTCTTCGTAGGGGCTATTGGGGTCTTGGCTCGACACTTCAACGTTGGTAGCGCCGGCAACGCTGTTGGTATTACCGCTGACGCCAGCTTCATCAAGTCGCTCGAGTAGAAACTGCCAACCTGGGCGCAAGCGGGTGACGGTTGATTCGCGCCATTGTTGGTAGCTCGGTTGAAAGCCTTGTTCGCCTGAGTTCACTTCGATCACAAACGGTATTACTTTTGCTTCGTGATACAGCCAATCGATGTCGCCGCCATCGACTCCGTATAGTAGTTCGGGCGGAGTGCCAGCGGTGTAGCGGCCTTGGCCATCGTCAGACACGATTAGCTCGGCCATTTTAGCACCGATGGGTTCAACCACCATTTTTGTTTCGGTGTGATTGCCGCAGCCATAGGGGTAAATAACTAATTCGCTGTAAGAGTGAAACGAAATGCTGAAAACCGGGTGAATGGCGCTTACAAAGTTCATCATCACGTTGGTTTCTGGTTCTGAGGCGGCTGAGTCGCCGTGAAAATCGTCGGCGCCTTTTGATGAGCTCGAGCCATTGCATGAGTTCCAGGCGTAAGGGTAATTGCGATTAATGTCGACGCCGTAGCCGCCGCGGGTGTTTTTTCTCCACATATTATATGAAGTCCAAACCATATTGTTGCCGTCGACATTGAGCATCGGCAAAACATAAATCACATTGTTGTCGAGCCAGTGAGTGATTTTCGCATCTTTGCCGTAACCGGCAAGAAGAGTGGCGGCGATATCAAGCGGCACTTCTGTGCTCATTACTTCGCGAGCGTGGTGCATGCCATTAAAGAGCACAACTGGTTTATTGGTAGCGTCGCCTTTTACGTTTTGGGTAATTTTGATGGCGTGAATATCGCGATTCTCAAGCGACTTGCCAATGACAATGTCGCTGGCGAGCTCGGGGTATTGAGTCGCGAAATCGCCGATGATCTTAGTGACTTGGTCGGGGGTTTTGAATTGAGCGTCGGGGCTCGCTTCGCTTACAGTTTTTACCACGGCCATGGCGCCAGTGGTGAGTATTGTGCGAAGCTTATCGCGACCAGCTTTGTCGACGATCAGAGTGACGACGTTTTTCTTGAGATCCATACCCGCCACGTCGAAATTATTTTTCTTCATGAAATCAATGTGAGTGCGATAGAACTCGCGATTTAGGGTGACGAAATAGTGGCTTCGATTTTTGCCAAATTGCGCCGCTGTCATAAAGACAACCGACAAGAGCGCAACGATCAGCATGGCCACAATCTTTGAAGCCTGAGTTTTAAATAAATTCATTTTATCCTGCCTTTTGTTATGTTCTAATGCACCTAAACTCTAGGCCGTCGATTTGGCGGGGGTCAATAGAATCGAACTCTAACAAGGTTCTAACGTTGCAGTGCAGGCTAGGGTGCTAGAACCATGTCAAATCGCACCCTAAAGGAGCCTTCGCATGAAAAGCCTTATATTCTCTCTATTTTTGGCCCAATTTGCGTTTCTATCGCCAGCGTTGGCCGATGGCATCACCTGCCAAGACGGTCAAACATGGCAGTATGACACCTGTGGCGGCCAAGCGATTACGCCCCCGGCACCTCAACATGAGGTCTGTAAAAAGGGTTTAAACTATGAGTGCATTTCGCTACGTCTTCAGCGACTCAATAGCAGCATTTTCAACGCGATGACCCCGGCTGAAATTGATGAAGTCTTGGTTAAAAAAGCCACAGCGACTTACAGCACGGTGGTTGATGCGATGATCGCTTGTCAGATTGGGGAGTAGTTCAATTGATTAGAATTGTCGTACTTTTTGGATTTACATTCCCAAAAAGGTGAGCGGTGTGGGGCCGTTCATGTTTGTAGTGAAATTTAAATTCGACTGAGTAAGAGACCCACTTGCGCCGATCTTCACCGAAAAAACAATGTTCTCATTGGCATCAGAAAGACCAACGTAAGTAGCATCGGTGCTCACTCCGATACCGTCGATAGCATTGCTAGAATTTGTGAAGCCGGTGAGGGTAATAGTGTTGGGGCTACCGAGACTACCGTTAGCATTAATTAGGTATGAGCTGACTTGCCCTGTGTTAGCGGCCCCAATTAAATAGTTTCCGGCCCGAGCCATAGATCGGCAAGCCGCTGTGGCGGTACCGGGTAATGCGATGTGCGTATCAGAGCTAAGGGCGCCAGTTAACGAGCTGATCGAGAATGAATCGATCCCTGAGCCGATACCACAGGCGTAAAGCTCGTTGCCTGCACTTGATACTGCAATCTGAAAAACTGACAACGCCGAGTTGACACATGAAGTGCCAACTTGGGTAAGTGCACCTGTCGAAGGGCTAATCGAAAAGGCGCAAACTGACGAGCTGCCGAAATAGCCAACAAAGGCGTACTTACTATCAAAAGTGAAGGCGATTGAATAAGGGGCATTTGGGGTATTTGAGCCGTCAACTGCGGTGTAGACAGCGCCTTGGGTTAGCGCGCCAGTAGTCGAATCTAATGTGTAGGCGCGAACCTCGCCGTTAGCGCCGGCGCCGTTATCAACGACGTAAAGAAATTTTCCGTTCGGGGTTACGGCTAAGGTATTGGGTGAGACGTGGGATGCGTCAGCGATTTTCGCCGCAAGTGTTGAGAGTGCGCCGGTGGTGCTATCGGCTGAAAATTGATAGACGTCGCCGCCAGTTGCTGTGGCGTAAACCACGTGAAGAGTTGGGTGGCTCGCCATGGCGGTCACTTGCCCCGAAGTTATGGCCGCTGTTGATTCGTCTGTGAGATTGCCCGCAGAATCCGTGATTTTGCTCACTTCAATCGCTGAGGCGGCCTGGCCGATGTAGGCAAATTAATTGAGCGAGGTGCTTGAGGCATTTTTTGTTGAGGTGCAGCTGGCTAAGGATAAAAATGAAATGAATGTAAAAACGGCTATGGCAGTCGTAGCGAGAATATTTATCTGTCTCAAATTGGCCCTCCGGTAAAACTACTTATAACTCAGTGGCTAATCGGCAATTAAAAGTGACTGCTGTAGTGAGTTTGGGCTTATTGTGCAAATGTGCGGCGTGCCAGAGCCGAAACGGCAGTCAAAATGCTTAAGTAAAGACGTAGTAAAGGTATTTTCATATTTCGGTAAATTACTATAGCATAGGCAAAATTAAAAAGTGTTAAGGAGACCGTATGGCGCAAATTTCAGCTCGACACATTTTGATCGAACATCTTTATGAAGCTCAAGATGTACAAAAGAAACTCGCCGAAGGTGAGTCTTTCGAATCTTTGGCAAAGAAATTCTCAAAATGCCCTTCGAAAGCGCGCGGTGGCGATCTCGGTTCGTTTGGCCGTGGGCGTATGGTGCCGAGCTTCGACGAAGCGGCTTTTGCTTTAGAAGTCGGCCAAATCTCTCAGCCGATTCGCACCAGATTTGGCTACCATCTCATTCAGCGCTACGAATAGTGGTATTTGGGGTTAATAACAGTTTCAGTCAACAGACGGCAGCCCACAGAAGCGGGGCAGTTGCTGAAACCCGTTGCGGGGGCCGAGACCCGGTCTAGTTAATTTTTCACGAAAAGAAGAAAGATCGGCGATTTGCCAAAGGGCAAGCGCGTTGGGTTGGGCACCCATCGTATTTAAGTCAATTCGGGCTTCGGAAAGCGAATTTCAAAGCAGGTGTTCGGTTCGTTTTCGAGGACGGCGATTGTGGCTTTGTGCTCGTCGAGAATGCCTTTGCTAATAGACAGGCCGAGCCCTGTGCCTTCGCCGACTTTTTTGGTGGTGAAAAACGGCTCAAATATTTGGTCTCGAATTTTTTTCGGTATGCCGGGGCCCGAATCAGTGACACGCAAAATAACGGTTTGGGCATCTTCAGTTGCTGAAACGCGAACCCATCGTTCGCTTTGGTCTTTGGCGGCGTCAATGGCGTTGCCAATCAGATTAATCAAAACTTGCTCAATTTCAACCTCATCACAATAGATCGGCGTCGTTGCGGCGCATTCAGCGCTCATGATCGTGTCGTGTTTTTTTGCTTTGGCCTGCACTAGAATCATAGTTTCGTCGATGATATTGTTGATATTAAGATAGTTCATTTCGAGTTTTTCGCTTGAGCGAGAAAACTTTTTTAAACTGAGAACGATGCGAGCAATTCGGTGCGTGGCTTTTTTTATACCTTCAAGTTTTGCAGCAAATTTCTCAGGGTCGTCTTTAAATCTCGAAAGCAGGCTTAGGCCGCCATCAATAATTGCGAGCGGGTTATTGATCTCGTGTGCCAATCCGGCAGACATTTCACCAAGTGACGCGAGTTTTGCGGCTTGAGCCGCTTTGGCCCGTTCAAAGCTCAGTGCCTCTTGCATTTCGATATCTCTGGTGATGTCGGTAATTAAACCATCCCACGAAATTGTACCCAAAGAATCTTTCTGCGGTAGGCTCTTAGCCGAAATCCATTTGTGCTTGCCTAGTCGAGAAATGATTCGGCCCTTCCAGTTAAAAGGGGCCATTGTGGCGGCACTATGTTGTATCGCCGTCATGAGGCCGGTCTGATCGTCAGGGTGCGCCATACTGATCATGAGGGCCGGGTCTTTTTCGAAATCTTTCGGAGTAATTTCGTAAATATCATAGGCCGTGGGGCTGACAAAACTAAAATACATTGAGCCATCAGTCCGCATACAGAACTGATAGATCATGCCGGGTGAGTTTTTAACGACTCCAGCCAGTTGGCGATATTGGTTAAATTGAGTTGTGAAGTCGGTGAAGGTGACAAGAACGCAGGCTACTTGCCCGTTGATTTCGCCTTGAAAGGGAGTGGCGCTGACTTTCAGCCATCGGGTCAGCCCATCGGGGGTGCGAATGCCCATGGTGACTGAGTGCTGGGGGACGCCCGTTTTTATGGTCACCATCGCCGGATGCTCTTCACCCGGAAACATAGAGCCGTCTTCGCGCACTGCATGCCAGCGGGGGTCAAGAGAGGTGCGGCCGAGCAGTTGATCTTCAGTGAGGCCTAATATCGCGGCGGCCTGGTGGTTGAAATGGATAATTCGACCGTCGGCGGCTTGTAGGGCCATGCCGTCAGTGGTGCTTTCGAACACGAGTTGAAATTGGCGATTGCAGTCGCGCAACTCGTTCGTAATTTTCGTCGGAGGTACAGCGTCGGTCGGTGGGCTATTTGAATTTTGCATAGTAAATTTTCGACGAGATTATCCCGATTTGTCACTCGAAAAATAGTCCAAGCGTAATGCGTTGATTTGCCAGTTGAGGCGAGAACTCATGGCCATTCGCATTGCCGTTGCCATTGCATTGTGGCTCGACTCTGGTCTTGGCACGCGTTGAAATTATAGGTACGCC
>CAILEP010000013.1 GCA_903833275.1 uncultured Bdellovibrionales bacterium | reverse complement strand
GCTTTTGAGAGGGAATTTGAAAACTAACTGACGCAAGACCGCTCTAGTCCCGAATGGCTTAAATTCGGGGGTAACCTCAGGTAGAGGTAATTGCTTTATGCGCGCCAAAATTAACTATCGTTGCTTTTTGAGGAGCAACTGATGCCGACTTTGGCACCTGGCCACCATCTTTGAATGTGGCATTCGCCACCCCACCGCTCGCGAGAAGAATCATCGCCAAAACTGCCGCGAAACCGTCGGCCAAAACCAAGCGTCTCGCGCCCCTCATCAATCCGCCCCTTCTAGACCAGCGGCATACCTCACCAAGTGTCGCAATTGCTCTTGTTCGTGGTCGCTGAGTTCGTTTTTGCTGACCCCTGATAGCCGCTCGAAATTTTTCACAAGATCGGCCACAATTCTTTCGACTAATTTTCTATCAACAAATGCAGGGTTTCTAAAAAATTGTCGAACTTTCAGAATCCAGGTTTCAAGCGGGCGATCCAACTGCTTGATGTCTCGCCATTTTATTTTCTCAAGCTCTTCTAAGTTTTCTCGAGCTGAAATATACTGACTGCCGTAGTAAACTTGATCAGAAAACTCTGACGCCAACCGATACGATTGATCAAGCATATCAAAAATGTGCTGCGGCAGATCTTTGGCTGACTTTTCAGTGAAGAAATCTTTACGCCCCTCTAGCTTCAGATGATCAGCCTGATTCAAAATATCGCTAATAAGTGCTGGCGAAAACTCGCGATAAAACCCACGTTCTGCACCCATAGATTGAGAGTCCATAGCAAAACGCATTAGGTCTTCATTGGTATTATTGATTGCAATAAACATGGTTTGAATCGGCGTATCGCGATCGATCGCTTTTCGAGCATTGATCAATTTATCGGTGTCAATTTCAGCCTGACCGTCAGTCATCAAGACTATATTAGCCGCGGCCAGTGGCTCACCTGCGCGCTTCTCGGCGTCGGCAATAAGACTCAAGGCCTGCATTAACGCCGATTGAATATCAGTGCCGCCGCCTGTATTTTTAAGCTTATCCTGATAATTACGAATGACATCTAAAGCTTCAGGAGTATTAGTCACCCGCACCGGTTTACCTGGCACCGTATCAAAAGGCACAATCAACACTCGGTGACGATGCTTACCACTTGGAGCCACATCACTTAAGGCTTTTGCCGTAAAGGCCGAAATTAAACCAGCCTGAAAACGAGCCGGGTCGCCACCCATCGAACCCGAGGTGTCATATAGAATGACTGTAATTCGCTCAGACTCTTCTTTGCCGTAACCCGCTGGTATCTGAACTCTCTGACGCCGTGTCGAAAGATAAGCGGTGCCCTCGCGAAAGTTTTGCAAGGCACTCTTACCAGGCTGACCCAAAATCGCACGTGGCAATTCGCTTAGACGCTGAACTGGCAGTAGATCTCGCCCCATGGGTCGCGAAAGTTGTTTCTGCCAAGTTTTAACTTCAATTGTCTCAGGTCGTGGTGTTGAATTTAGAATAAAATCTGAAAGAGGGCCTAAAATTGAAAGAAGCCTTAAGTCGTTCAACTGCCCCGCTTTAAGTTTTCTTGCCACCTCTAACGTGGGAGGGTTCGGCCCGACGGTAGAGAGATCATATTGCTGCTTCAAAAGTACTCGCACAACTGCCGGCAGGTTCTTAACCAAATCATGCACAAGACCAATGTTTTGCGAATCAGGGTGCGCCTGCAAACCAATGACACTTCGAATCTGTTCTAGATTTTTAAGCAAATAGACGGGCTCACGAATACTACCATCGCGATCAAGAACCTTTGAATAGGCCCGAAGTGCCAAAATAATTTTAGCAAGATCTTGATACGATTTATTGAGATCTTGGGCTGGCAACATACGAATCAATTGATCGATCCAATTTTTTAATTCTGGGTGATCGTGTTCATGGGCACTTAAGCCCTCCTGATAAATGGCTTTGAGACTTGGGTTACTAAATCTTTTCAATAACGAATTGATCTGATTCAATCGCCCTTGAGTATCTTGACCACGTTTCGTGGGGTCGAGAGCAATTTGTAAAAGTACACGCGCCGCTCGTTCGAGTATCGGGTTGCGATCAAGAGTGGGTTCAAGCTCTAAAGAGCCTAGCTCTAGCTGATTGGCGAGCTCTTCTTGGGTTATACCGCCTTCACTGGCTTCGCTATCTTTCGATTCATTGCCCTTTTCTTTGCCAGCAGACTTGTCTGACGATTTATCGCCAGATTTATCGCTTGATTTGTCACCAGATTTTTCGCCGGCCGCCTCGGTGCGTTTTTTAGTATCTTCTTCTAGGCGTTTTTTATTTTCATCGCCTTTGTTTTTACCAGCCCCTTCGCCTTGCTCTGAAGATTGCTGATCACCCTCACTGTCGCCCTGACTTTCACCCTGGGCTTCGCCTTCACTTTTGCTTTGGCCCTCTTTCGACTCATCACCTTTGTCGCCAGGTTCAGGCTTTGGCTTCGGCTGATTGTCTAAAGCGTTGTCGCCGTATTCGCTTTCGCCCTTATTATTGTCCTTCTTATCTTTTTTCATTGGGGTTGGGTCATAAAGATGCCATTGACCATTGTGAAAAACTTCAACCCAAGCATGAGCCTCACCTGGCAGGGTCAAATAACTTTTGCCGTCTTTGCCGCCTTTAAAACTCTTGGCCCTATACCCACCAACCACGCGCGAAGGGATTTGGTAAACATCTCTTAAAATACCAACCATTGCATAGGCTGCCATATCACACTGAAAGGCCCCAGCCTTCAGCGCCCCAACCGGATCAGTCTCTGGTCGTGCGCCCGAACTATAAAGGTATTCTGTGGCGATATGATTTGAAATTGCCTTTGCCACAACGAGCGGATTATTTGCGGCATCAGCCGCTGTAAACTTTCGCAATACTTGAGCTTGAATTAATTCAGGCCACTCTTCATTTCTAAAACCAACGGGCCGAGTATAAAAATCACGAACGTGCGAAAGCATCGAAATATTGTTGTCTTCAGTTAGCGGGATTTGCACTTCGCTCATATCGCCGCTCGTTTCAAGAACATAGCCGCCCGAATCAGTTCTAGAAATCACGGCTCTCGGGTCCGACGGCTGAAGTGGCTTAAATAGTGGCGGAAGAAATAAATCAACTTTATTGCGCCCCAATGTTCGAATGATCATTTCGCGCCCAGTGTCGTGATATTTCGCTGGTGTCGCGGGCGCCATCGGCAATGTCGCCATTTGAAAAGTATTCTGCGCCCCGCGCACAATGACAGAAAAATATCTTTGCCCAAAAAGCGCGGTCTTAAAATTGACTTCAGCTAATCGAAAAGGTGGCGGCTGCTTACCATCTCCGCTCGGCGGTGTCTCTTTAGTAAACGGCTTATATTCTTTGGGCAACTCTGGGTATTCAGGCGGAGGTGGCGGCTGACTTGGCTGCGGCTTGGGCTGCTGTTGCTGTTTTTTCGGTTCTTCTTTTTTTGGCTCTTCAGACTTGCCATCGCGATCAACAGCAGCATCTGGCTCTTTATAGCGCCGCAAATATTCGTTGGCATATTTTAGGGCCACCAAATTTGACTGCAAATCAACCCGATCAATATTGGTTTGATGAAGCGAATTGGTCACATCATTTAGCAACCAGAGCACTAATTTTCGATTGTAGGCCCGCGGCCCCTTATCAACGATTTTAAGAGTTGTATTGATCACCGTAAGAGGGCTATTTACCCATTTTTGCTCTCGCGCCCGCACAAGGAGGCGTTGAAATATACGATCACCCTGTTCTACGCTATAAGCGATTGCAAAAGGGTCTTGAAATGGCCCAAGTCGTGAACTGTATTCTTTCATTAGCTCACGAATGGCTTTTTCATCAGACTGAATTAAAACTTGAAGTTCTTTGTCAGCATGCACGTCTAACTTTTGGTTTTGCCCAGCCAGCTTTTGGCCATTGCCCGAGAGCAAATTGGTGCACTGGCTATTGGCCCTTGCACCCTCGAGATTAACGAGGGCTGCCGCGATGATTATGCAAAAAGCGAAAAGCTTTTGCTTCATCAAACTTAGCCTCCGTTCGGGCGTGAAAGAAGAAGTTCAAATGAAGCCTCTTCTAAAGTTGAGGCCTTACCAAGCGATGCATTTCGCGCTCTTAACTCGATCTGGCTCTGAATGTCTTTGATGTGCTTAAGAAAGGTTCTGCGAAATCGCTCTTGTTCATTCTTTAGATTTTGAATCAAAAGCTCTTCGCGTTTATCGCGCGCTGTTGAAGGGTCAACCGTTGAATCAAAATCGATATCAATTTTTTGTTCGGCTTCGGGGTTATAAACTAATTTGGCGGTACCCGAACCAATAGTGGTCATAACTAAAAAGCCTCTCCAGAGTGACAAAGGGTCTAAGACAATTTGTTTTTGAGTCATCGCCGCGAGATTGGCATCATCGGCTAGTGGTGAACGTAAGAAATCTACAAATGCCGAGAGCATAACAATTTCTGGGATCTGCTGCCTCAAACGCTCGGTATAATCAGATGACGGAAAATAGATAAAGGGCTCATCTAGATGGTTATTCTTGTGGCGCTCTTCTGATTCTTTAATGGCGCGATTGGTTTGCTCGCGCATATCATTTGCGAACTCTCTATATATGGTCATAAAGAGCGGGCTCTCTTCAAACATTGAATGCGCTAATTGGCGCATTGCCGCCCAGTCTAATGCCTTTGGTTCTAAAAATACTTCGTCTTTCAAAACTTCTGGGTTAGCTTCTGCAATTGCTTTCAGGTATCGAGCTTTTTGCTTTCTCTTATCGAGAACCGCTTGGTCTCGCGGGTTAAGCCAATTGTAAATAAAGGCCTTAAATTGAAAGCGGTTAAAAAGGGCTGGGGCGGTAGACGGCTGCCCGCTCTCAACAAACTGCTGAAATATCTCAGGCAGGTTGGCATTGCTGGTTGCAAACAGAGTTTCAAGTCTTGCCTTGATGACTTGATGGCCGACCAAAACTTCGCGCTCATTCAAAAGACTCAGAAGTGACGCGAGAGCGGCCGGGTTGCCCTTTTCGACTTCATCAATAAGGGCAATCGTGTGATCGACTAGACTGCCTTTTGTGTTGATTTCAAAGCGGCCTTCTTTGGCGGCCTCGAAATTTTGACCTCCAGTAAATGCTTGTTCGGTGATCATTTGGTGAAGTTGCAATTTAAAGGGGGCTTCTTTCTCGCCCTTCATCAGCCAATTTACAAAGGCTGATTTTGCACCACCTGGGGGGCCATATAAAAACATATTACCTTTAAAGAGCCGAGCCACCATACCAGCGTGATGCACAGTGCTCATATTTCGCAATTCAGAATCAAAGAGACGCTCGCGCTCGCGAACCGCATCTCGGGCTTGCTTTAGCGCCTGAAGCCCTTCTTGAGTTAGACCTTGATACTTGAAAGTTTTTGAATCGATGCGCACGAGAGGCTGGGGCTTCTTCAGCGTCTCGCTGCAGTCGTTGCTAGCCCACGATTTTACTGAAATATTCGCACTGAAACTCGCTGCGATTAACACCAAAAAGAGCCGGCTAAACATTCGACATTGTGCCATTTTAGGGCCTCACTAAAGCTTCATAAAAGCTTCGATTGGGCGTCACATGCACGCCAGTTTAAAATCTAGAACCTTAGGCCCGAATAGTTCAAGATATGTGCCACGCAAGCCGAGGCCGTTGTCTCATAACGAATCACCTGTCTAAGAATGGGCCGACGGGTGTCTACACTCAGTACACCCCCCAAAAGCTAACTTGATAGAACTGCAGGGCAATCTCATATTGAGACTGTTGGCACGGCCTTGCATAGGTATAAGGGTGTAGCTTGAACGATTGGCGCTAAAGGCGCATCCGAAAGGGGATATTATGAAGAACCTTATACGACATTCAACCCTGGCCCTTAGCTTGATGCTCTCGAATGTCGGCTTTGCAGCCGCGATGGATTCATCTGTTAAATTGCCAAGCCAATATCACCAATTAGATAAAGACATTTCAATTAATGCCTTCGAATTGTGGCATGAACTCGCCTCACCTGCTGTTTGTGCCGCCACCAATCTACGCGATTTTCGCACCCTCACCTGGATGAGCAATCGAATTAAATTCTCTGATGGCGCCGCGAGTAGCATCGTGCCGGTTGGCAAAGAACTTATTGGTTCGACTGCCGATGGGGCAAATAAATTTAAGATCTATTTCATTGATCTTAGCACCGAGACGCCAAGACTTATGAGCCGCGAGCTTGTGGTAAATGAAAGTTATGGACCAAAAGCTGTTGTTTCAATCAGCTGGGCTGCCAATGACAACGCGAAGGCCAATGTGAAAGCCAATGTGAAAGCCATCGGCAGCAATCGCGTCGTCGCCACCCTTGAGACTGGTAAAGATATGTGCGAAGCCATTCAGCTCATTCGCAACGATTCGAAATTCGCATCGATCTTAAAAGCGCCGTTTGAGAAAACCCTGCGAGCGGTTTCAAGCACCAGTCACCAATAAATCGGCAAAGACCTTCGTTAATATAAATAGAATTGGCGTGCGGTCTTGGCCCACGCCTTTTCGTCGCGCGCTAAAATTTTTTCGAAATCGCCCCAACGCGAAGCCGGGTCATCGACCCACTGCCGCAGGCGCGAGTCACCACTCAAGATATCGATCGGCATTTTGACTTTTTCGTATTCATAGGGCGGCGGTAGCCACAAATCAAAATCGGGTCTCAACTCTCGCACCGCTTTGAATGCCGCCGCGACGATGCGATAGGGCCGAAAGGCTTCATGCCGGTAAGCGCTTGCGCCCACCACTTGATCGATGTGAATTTGAAAACCCGAACACAATGCCCCTTTGTGTTTTTGAAACGTCGGCTCGAAAAAACAGGGTCGAAGGCTAACGCCTTTTAAATGCTGCGGGATCATCTTCTGAATACGCGCCACCAACATTTCGCCATCAAGGCCAGGTGCCCCCAGAAGCTCAAGTGGCCGCGTTGTGCCGCGCCCTTCTGAAAGGCGCGTACCCTCGATCAAAACCGTGCCGGCATACATGCGGGCTGTTGAAAGCTGCGGCATATTGGGGCTCGGGTTGACCCAAGATAAATCGCCCGCTGGCCAACCAAAAGTAGGCCCCCGCGCGGGTTTGTAATTTTTCATTTCGACAACGTGATATTCAACCTCAAGCCCTCGGTGCTCGATGTACCATTGACCCGCCTCACCGAGTGTCAGCCCGTGACGCATAACAATTTCAGCTCCACCGACAAATGAGAAAAATTGCGAATCTAAAGTCGTACCCTCAACCACTCTGCCCGCAGGGTTTGGGCGATCGAGCACCCAAACCGCTTTGCCGGCCTTGGCACAATCTTCGAGAACGTAAAACAAAGTCGTAAGAAAAGTGTAAATGCGGCAGCCGACATCTTGCAGATCAAAAAGAATAAGATCGCAGTGCTCGAGCATTTTCGCCGTGGGCCGACGAACTTCGCCGTACAGACTAAAAATCGGAATTCGATGGCGCGCATCTATAAAATTAGCGCTCTCGATCATATTATCTTGCTTCTCGCCGCGCATGCCGTGCTGAGGGCCAAAGGCGCAGGTGACGTTAACACCGGCCTCAACCAGCAAATCAAGCGAATGCTTAAGGCTGTGATCAACAGACGCTGGGTGCCCCACAAGGCCGACACGTCTTGCTTTCAATTCTTTTTTAAGTTTGGCGCTCTTAAGCAAACCTTCGAGGCCCAATTCGATTTTTTTTACAGGCATAAAATGTTGAACCTTTTGCGTTAAATTTGGCTTAATTCTGCCCGAGGCCGTAATCGACCACAAGATTATTTACCAGACCGGTCCAGCCCACAAAGTCGCTGACGGGTTTCGAACCCAGGGTGATCTGCTTAAAGAAATTGCCCTCTTTGCGAGTCAAATTTTTCAACGTCGGCGCATCTGGGTCATAATATTCGTAAAAGGTATGCTCAATCTGCCAGGTGCGAAAGACACCGTCCACAAGCCGCTCAGCGAGGTCGCGCGCGGCCCGATGGTCGTTGTAGCGCTCAAGACCAAGAATCATAAGATAAGCCGTATTAATCCAAACAGGCCCACGCCAACAGTCTTTCTGAAACTCAGCCGAATTTCTCTGCACCGTCGCAAAGGGTATTTCGGTGGCGTATTCTTTCGGATTAGTCAGATGGGCAATCAGTTTCGGTGCTTGCTCGGGGGTCGCAACACCTGCCGTTAACGCGAGAAAGGTCACCCATGTGTGAACTTTCAATTGAGTTTTTTTGTCGGCAAGATAGTCATAAAACTGACCGTCTTGTTCGTTCCACATGTATTTCTGCATCAGCTCACGCGTCTCGCTGGCCTCGCGACGATATTCGCTGGCAGCGTCTCGTTCGGCCGGAGCCTCGACCGCCACTTCGGCGGCGCCCTCAGCCGGCACGTTGGCTGACGCTTCAGCTGACACGTCGGTTGGCGCGTTGGTTGGCGCGTTTGCTTGCGGGGCATTTGTCGCCTCGACTGCGGCCTTGCGAACTTCGGCCAAAGCCGCGAGCGCATCGGCGTCCATAATCGCATAGGCCGTTAGGTCAACAGCGCGTTGCTTGGTGGTGTCATTGAAATGTTTCTCGGCGCGATCAGAAAAGCGTGGCGAATTATCAAGGCCCGACTCGTAAGGGTGCAGCCAAAAATAAAGCCCCTCGGGCCCGCGCCGTTCGCGCCGCAACCACTCGTGGTAGCGCACAAGTGCCGGGTAAACTTCAGCAACAAATGCGAGGTCGCCGGTTTTTTCGAAAATATTTTTAACCGCCCACGAAAGAAGAGGCGGTTGAGTCCAAGGGCTGGTGCCGAACAAACTCACGACATGCGGCACGCGCCCATCAATTTGTTGATTGTAAAGCACCGAGCGAATCACATCTTTGGCAATCTTGGGGTTCGCTTTCAGCCAGATTTGCGAGATGAAAGCTGAGTCCCACAAATAAACTCCGCGATATATCGGCGCGGGTTGGGCCATATAAATATGGTGCTTCTTGTGCAAATTCATTTTCAATTTTTTGTAGACGTCATCGTACGGCTCGCGCCAATGCTTGTGCTCAGGCCCGAAATTAACTTTTGGAGCATTGACGGCCGGGGTTGCCGCCACAACATTGGCGGCGCCAAAAATAGGCAAAATAACGGTAAGCGCTAACATTTTTGCAAAAATAATTCTACGCGATGAGAACAATTATGCCACCCCAATCACCAATTAAGATCGAGGCTAGAATAATTTTGGCGCTCTGGCAAACTCGATCATTTTCAGTGCAGAATTGAGCGCAAAAAAAAACCTTGTCGCCTAACGCCGCGCGCGCCTCGCACAGCTCTTGCTGTGGGCTAAAGCGACCAGAAACGTTGGCGGAGCTTTGATTTGGGCGAAAGCATCGCCAGCCAAATCATGCCGGGGTAGCCGGTGGGCAGCTGGCGCGCCTCGGGCAAGAGCTCGAGCTGCGGGTACTCCTTCAAAACGTGCATATGGTGGTCGGCGTGGCGCTGAAGATTAACGAGCAGTGCGCCGCTAAAAGAGGCATTGCTGTCCCACGAATGCTCGGGGCGCACCATTTCGTAGCGCCCGGGCGCAAGCTCTTTGCGAGTGAGGCCATAGTGTTCGATGTAATCGACGGTCTCGAGAAGAACGGCTGCCATTAGCGCCTGCCCCAAAAAAACCGCCAAGGCCTTAGGGCCGAGAAAAAAGCAAATCGCGCTGGCGATCAGCGCGCTGCACGCGGTGTAGATCAAAGTGCGCTCCCGCTTTAAATGCAAAGCATCGAGAAAGGTGCCGGGCAAAGCGCGCAAAAGAAATAACGCCAACCACTCGCCTTCGCGAGCTGTCGCCGGGTCTTGCGCAGTCCCCACATTGCGATGATGCCCGAGCACATGCGCCACCGCAAAATGCCCGTAGCAAACGAAAACCAAAATGAGTTCGCCGGCCGAACGCAAAAACAAAGACCGCCGATGAATGAGCTCATGCGCAAAGGTGATGCCAATACCGCCGGTGATAATGCCGGTCGAAATTGTCAGGCCGACCATTTCTGAAGTTGTTAGATTTCGGTTTGCAACAAAATAGGCCACCTTCAAAATACAGGCAACGTGCATCAGAGAGTAGATCACCAAGATGCCATCGTAAAACCATTTCTGGTGCGCCTGGCTGCCAGCGCCGTTAGTGGTGGCGACGCCGTTAATGGCCCCAACCCCTGTGCCTTTAGTCACTCCACTCGACAGCTGCCCAGGCGGCAAAAGCAGATCAAGTATCGGAAAAATAAACAGAGTCAAGATCACCGGCGCCCAAGCCCCCCACGGCAAAATAGTCACTCGAGCGCTTGGCAGCCAAAGTTGAAGAGTGACCAATGTGAGAGGTAAAATAAAGCGCATTGCCGCCAACCCCGCGTCCGGAAAAAAGTTACGGCGTACCTTTTAGCGCTTCGCGGACTTGATCGCGTAACGAGAGCGTTGTGCGCTTGTACATGTGAAGTTGAGCGCGCGTGCTGAGTGTACGGACGATTTTGTTTTTGCCGTGGCGAACGATGCCGAGAACATCCATTTCGACCGCGCTGCCGTTTGTCGAAAACGCAAGGCCTTCGAGTTCGGTCACGTCCGAGGGTAGAGTTGCCACATCGATAACTGTTCCGGTGTCGAGATTGATTTTAAAAACATGTTTGCCGATCGTGTTGGCATCGCCATCTGAAGTGGCATACATAAAACCGTCGTGCACTTTGGCCCCTTGCCAACTATGGATCGTTTGCGAGAGGTCTATTTCGCCAGCCGGAGCAAATGTTTTCAAATCGTAAACATTAATTTTATTCACATTGTAATAGAGCGCCGAAAACGCACGGTTTTTTGCAGGCTCGACGGCAACCCATGGCACCCCTTCAGCTTGCGGGGCCACTGGTAAACGAAAATAGCTTTTCACTGTGAGTTTTTGCGCATCGTAAAGAATAACGTAAGGGTTTTTATAATTATTTTTTCCGTCTTCACCCGGAGCATAAATCGTACCGTCGTAGTAGTCGATGTCGCCAACATGATCGTCACCGAGCTTCACGAGTGCCTTCGGCAACGGAAATAATTTTGTTAGACCGGCCTTGCCGGTCTTGGATTTGGCGCGCAACAAGCTCGCAGTCCCAGAGAACCAAAAATGATTTTTGCCGTCAGTCGCGAGACCCTGACTTCTGACAAGCGATTCGATGAGCCCATAGCGATAAGTTTGGTCGACCTGCCACTGCTCGCCGTCCACTTGAGTGATAATGCGATCAAGGGCCTCGTTGATATTGGCATCGAGCCCTTGCTCGACTGAAGCTCTTGCAAGCTCTCGAAGGCCGGCATCGAAAACCTCTTCTGATTTTGCCTGCACCGCCTGCTCGGCAATAGCCGCGATCATGCGCTGTTCGGTTTCGAGAGCCTCGGCGCTTGGCCATCGACTCACGTTTGCCGCGATTGAAGATTCGGTAATTAGAATGATCACAAAAGCAAAAAGTGTAAGCTTCAGACTCGATTTCATGATTCGCCCCTTCAATGGGCATTCTTCACTGCAACCGTGCAGTAAATGAAATGCGCTTTCAATTATTGTCACGCAACGAATCGGCTGAGTAAATAGGCCAAACACAAACCTAACTCAGACCAATGTCCAATGTAGGCCTAACGTGTGTCTAACCTTTGTCTCAGTGAGTTTTTATGTTAAAAATAGAAGTGGCCAAAAAAGAGTTATATCAAAAAAAAATCACAGGCTTACTCGGGCTAGTCCTGTTGGGCATGCTCACCGCCTCGGCGTGTGCGACATCTTTAACAACTTCGCCGGCCAAGTCAGAGGCGACGCGCGCGATCAATGAGAACGCTCAACAAACGACCTGCCAGGCAGTGTCGCCCAATCAATTCTATCGACACGTTCTTGACCAATATCGCGAACAACACCTGCTTTGTAAATTGAAGGGGCTTGTTAAAGATGGCTCTTCGCAATCGACGACCGTCGTGTTGCGCGCCCTTGAGGCTCGATTCGCGGGTCGCCAACCTTCGGAGCATTTTGTATTGGTGGCCAACCCCAAATCTCTTGAAACCAGCATATTGCCCGCCGATTGTGTCGCCGACTGTGTCGAGTTTAAACCCGAAGACCACAGCGCGACTTTACCCTACGCGCGCGCACTCACTGCCGGCGAAAAGTTTAGCGGAGCCCAACACGAAGAAAATTCGCACTCGGAAGTATATCTCACTGCCGACCTCTGCCCCTCGAAGAAAGAGCTCGATCGCGAATTCTTTTCGAAACTTGATGCCGGCACCTTGCATGCCACACCCATTGCCCTTTCAGTTGCCGGCGGCTGGTTGCGCCATCATCAAAGTGAACTTGAAGAGATTAAAAAACTAGCGCGCGAGGGTCACTTTCGGATCACCTGGATCAATCACTCGTATTCGCACCCTTACAACAAAGACCTCCCTCTCGAGCACAACTTTCTTCTCGAAAGCGGAATCAATCTTTCGCACGAAGTTTTCGATAACGAACGGCTGATGATTTTTAACGGCCTATTGCCCTCGGTGTTTTTTCGCTTTCCGGGTTTGGTCAGTGACAGTGCCGATGCGCTTAAGCTTAAGACCTGGGGTTTGATACCGGTCTCGGCCGACGCTTGGTTGGCGAAGGGCCAGAAGATCAAGGTGGGCTCGATTATTTTGGTGCACGCCAACGGCAACGAACCCCTCGGCCTCAACTTGCTCTACAAGAATCTCGAAGAATGGCCAGCGCTTCGTTCGCTCTTCGGTGATCTCAATGACGCTTTCACCTTTTAGCAACCGTATCTTTTCGGCGACTCAACTCGACCAACGTCCCGAGACCCCCAACCCTCGCGTAATAAGAGCAAAATTCCGATAAAATCTCGATGCAAAACAAAAGATTTATCATCGCCCTCAGCGTATCTTTTGCCGTTCACGTGGCGTTGATCCCGTTACTGGCGATATATGGTGTGCATATTTGCCCCGTGCTAAATGAGCGGGGGTTTAGCTTTGGCTGCAAATACAACGCGGCGTTTGTTTTAGCGTCGCTTGCCCTCAGTGCGATCGCCAATACAGCTTTGTTTGTTATTTTTAAAAGAGAAACCGAACGCGGAGCCCGAACGTTTACTCTTCGCCAGTTTTCGGCAGTCTCGGGCCTGCTGCATTTTACGGTTTTTATTTTAAGCCTACTTTATCTATGCGAGTATCTCGACTCGCTCGGCCTGCCCGGCCCCTCGCTCGTTCGTATGGTCGCGGCCCTTTCAATTGCTTCGATTTTTCTTTCGATTCTACAGTCAGAAATATTGGGCCTTGCTGTTCAAGATTCTTTGCGCAATGACCCGCACTGGCACACGCTCGACGATTTGGCTCGCCAGGTGAATACATCGTCTGCCACGCCCACCTCTTCGCCAAACTCTTCGCCCACCTCTTCTTCGCCGTCTCTATCGAACCAAATGTTGCGGCGCTGGCTTTCGACTGAGCTTGCGCGATCGGCCCCGTACTGGGCTTGCCTCATGGTCGTTATAATCTACGGAGTTAGTAAAATCATTGAACTCAAAGAGCTCTACGACGTTGACGATTACTATCTCGAATCGCGTGGCCACGAGGCCCTGCAGATTTTGGGGCTCGCGGCCGTTTGGCTCGTGGGCGTTCAATTTTTGAAAATGAAAAAAGAGCGCGCGCTGTTTAAAGATCTCAATGAGCACGTAACCCAATTGTCATCGGGTCGAGTCGACCACTTCTCGCGCGAGGTTTCGTCAGGTCTTTGGCAAGATCTCTTTCAGTTTCTAAATCGAACGACGCTGGCCATGGCCCAGCGCCTTCGTCTTATCAAAGGGCTTTCGGCCTATGCCACTGGCTCAGTGACTGAAAATGTCATGCACAAAGAAGAGCTTCACACTTTTGGCAGCCGTAGAAAAATTGCGATTCTAATGTCAGATCTTCGCGGCTTCACCGCTATGTCAAATAACCTCGAGCCCGAGGCCGTGGTGCAAATTCTCAATATGTATTTCGAAGCGATGATTGATGTTTGCACAAAAAACGATTTGATTGTCGATAAATTTATTGGCGATGGGCTGCTCGCCTACGTTGATGCTGCGGTAAATGAGCCCAGCTCTTCGCAGTGTGCGAAAGCGCTGCACGCCTCACACGAAATGCTCGCTCGTCTCGATTCACTCAATGTCGAATTGCAACGCCTCGGCTTTCAAAAACTGAGCATCGGGATTGGTTTGCACTTTGGCGATGTCGTCGTCGGCAGCATTGGCTCGAAAGATCGCCTGCAGCACACGATCATCGGTGACGCCGTCAACACCGCCGCTCGCCTCGAAGCGCAATGCAAAGGTCTTCAAGCTACAATTGTGGCATCAAGTGTTTTAGTTACTGAAGCCCGCAGCAGCGAGTCTAATGACTTAGCCTGGCCAAAATTAAAGACCCACGCACCAATCGAGGTGCGCGGCATCGCTAATGCTGTCGATATTTTTATATTACCGGCTGCCTGAATCGCGATCAGCGGCTGGTTTAAAATCAGGCTTACGATCATGGGCCTTCGGCTTGCGATCAAACCCATAGAGAGGTTTGCCATCGCCGCGCAATTTCATCGGACGGTCACCGCCTGAATGTGCCTTACGCTCGTGCGACGAGTTGGCATCACGCGGAGCATGATCTCGAGGTGCATGTTCGCGAGGAGCATGTTCGCGAGGCGCGTGCTCTCTTGGAGCATGCTCACGCTGGCCTTGATCTCGTGCGCCGCCACTTGGGCGATTGCCGTAACTTGGCTTACCACCGCGACCGCCGCCGCGATTGCCGCCGCCACTGCCGGCGTTGCCGTAAGATACGGCGCCTGAACTATTGCGAGCACCACGAAAGCCGCCGCCTGAACGACCGCCGCCGCCTTCGCGACGCTGACCCGGAAAGGCCCCGCGACCACCTGTTGGCGGGCGCGCATGTCGACCCTCTTTACCAGGGGCACTGCCGATCATTTCTAAGCCCATTTTGCGGGCGATAAAATTCCAGTTCGCTTGTTCGTCGTGTGAAACAAACGTCAGCGACTGACCCGACTGACCCGCGCGACCGGTTCGACCAATACGGTGAACATAATCGTCAGTTGTCATCGGTACGTCATAATTTAAAACATTTGAAATGCTCGGCACATCAAGACCGCGAGCCGCGATATCGGTGGCCACGAGCACTTTTACGTAACCCGCTTTAAAATCGGCGATCGATTTATTACGCTGAGCCTGACTGCGATCACCATGAATACGGGCGACTTTTACTCCGTACTGCTCAAGAAATTTAGAGAGACGATCGGTGCGATGTTTAGTTCGAGTAAAAATAACCACCGAACCATCGGCCTCATTAATCACTTCAAGAGTTTTGTTATTTTTCGAACCGTTATCAACTTCGATAACTTTCTGTTCGATCACCACTGGGGGTCGCTCGCTCGAGCGAACTTCGATTTCAACTTTATCACGCAAAACGCGCTCAGCTAGGCCACGAATTTCTTTCGGAAAGGTCGCCGAAAACAACATCGTCTGACGATCGCTCGACAACTGTCTCACAATCTCATTTACCTGCGGCGCAAAACCCATATCAAACATGCGATCGGCTTCGTCTAATATGAGGTGCGTAATTTTGCGAAGATCAATAGTGCGTTGACGAACGTGATCCATCAAACGACCAGGGGTCGCAATCATAAAGCGCGGGCCCGCACGCAAACCACGAACCTGCAAACTCATAGCTGCGCCGCCGATTAAGATAACTGAACTAAAATGCTTCGATTGACCCTGACTAGAAAGGTCACGAATGACGTTACCGATCTGAGTCGCAAGCTCACGGGTCGGAGCTAAAATTAGAACGTGGGCCTCTGGTCGCTGCAACACATGAGTCATGGTTGGCGCCAAGTAGGCAATCGTCTTGCCCGAGCCGGTTTCGGCCAGGCCTACTACATCGCGGCCTTCAAGCGCCGGAGCAATAGTCTTCGCTTGCACCGGGGTCGGTGTCGTGAAGTTAAGTTTAGCGATAGCTTCTAAGACTCTTTTGTCGAGATTGAATTGATTAAACATTTTCGTATACTTAACACATCGCTTCATATACCTATAGAACAATCTCGAAAATCAAATAAATAGTTTCACGCTAAGTATTTCTTTTAGGGTAAAAACTAGAGTTATTAATAAGGTAACAATTTCGGTAACAAAAAGGGTCACTGACCCGGGCGTATAGATCGATGATATTGGTTAATTGTCACAATTTAGAAAAGTCGTTCGCAACCAAAATGCTCTTTAAGAACGTGGGTTTCGGCATTGAAGACGGCGAGCATGTGGGCCTTGTGGGCCCCAACGGCGCCGGCAAATCGACCCTCCTCGGGATCATCGCCGGGTCTATCGATCTTGATGGCGGCCAGGTCACCAAAAAGAAGGGTTTGCGCATCGGCTTTCTTGAGCAAACTCCGACGTTCGCCGCAAACGATACTATTATGTCTGCATTGATATCGAAGAGCTTGATACCCGATGAAGCCTATCCAAAAGCTTACGAATTAATGGGTCGTCTCGACCTCTTTCAATTCGGCGAAGACTTTCTGGTGAAAGAGCTTTCTGGCGGATGGAAGAAACGCGTAGCCCTTGCCCGCGAACTCATTCTCGACCCCGAACTTTTGTTGCTCGATGAACCGACGAACCATCTTGATATCACCAGCATTCTCTGGCTTGAGGAGTATCTCGCCGGCGCCCCCTTCTCGACTCTGATGGTGACCCATGATCGCTTGTTTTTACAGCGCGTGGCCACTCGCATTCTTGATCTTGACCCGCGCAACCCGAACTTCATGCTCGCGGTTGATGGCGACTATTTGCAGTACCTCGAAGCCAAAGAACACGAACTGCACGCCCTCGCTCGGCACGAGAAGGTTTTGAAAAACACCTTGCGCCGCGAGACCGAGTGGCTGCGTCGCGGGGCCAAAGCGCGACAGACCAAACAAAAAGCGCGTATCGAAGCGGCCGGGCAGCTCGCCAATACCGTCAGCGACCTCAGCGAGAAAAATCGCCACAAATCTGTCGGCCTTGATTTCGGTGAAGTTGAAAAGTCGCCTAAGAAATTAATTGAAATTAAAAATATCTCGAAAGCCTATGGCGAAAAAGTTCTGTTTCGCGATTTGAGCCTTATCATTTCGCCAAAGACACGCCTCGCACTTCTGGGCGAAAACGGCTCGGGCAAATCAACCTTGATTCGTATTTTGTTGAGCCTCGAAAAGCCTGACACCGGTTCGGCCAACATTGGCTCAACTTCTTCTTCAAACGCTGAAGACATTAAAATTTCGTACTTCGAGCAGGGCCGCGACAGTCTCGACCCAAAACTCAGTGTATTTAAAAATGTTTGCCCGCACGGCGATTTTGTTTCGTTTCAGGGGCAGCCGATCCACGCGCGCAGTTATCTCGATCGCTTTTTATTTCGGGGCTCAAAAGTCGATTTGCCGGTGGCGAAACTTTCAGGCGGCGAACAGGCGCGTCTGCGAATTGCCCAACTTATGCTTCGCGAAGCTCACGTTTTGGTTCTCGATGAACCGACCAACGACCTCGACGCCGATACTCTCGACGTTTTAGAGCAGTCATTGGCCGAATTCAAAGGCGCCGTTATTCTTGTTACCCACGATCGTTATTTTATGGATGCGGTGGCGAATCAGATTTTGGCCTTCCCCCCCACTGGGTTTACCGGTGAAGGCGCTGTCGAGCATCACCTACTGACCTTCGCCAATTATCTGCAATGGGAAGAATGGTTTTTGCGCGAATCACAGCGCACTCCGGCTGAACGCGCCAAGGCCGCCACCGCCAACACGGCCGCGGCCCCTGCTGGTAAAAAACTTTCTTACAACGAAAAATTTGAGCTCGAAGGCATCGAAGCTAAAATCCATAGCCTTGAGGCCGATCTTGAAAAAATGTCGGCGAGCTCGGCAAAGATTTCGACTTCGAATCACGCTGAGCTGACAAAAGCCCATAGCGAAATGGGCCGCTTACAGAGCGAGATTGACACCGCCTACGCGCGCTGGAGTGACCTCGAAGCCCGCAGCAAAATCTAGCGCTGGCCTCGCTTGGCGGGCCCCGCTGTTGCAATTATTTTTTAGACAATCGCGACAGCAATTTCAAAATTTCGAGATAAAGCCAGACGAGAGTGACGAGCAAAGCAAAGCCCGCATACCACTCCATATATTTGGGGGCGCGATTCTCGACCCCTTGAATGACGATTTCAAAATCGAGAATCAAATTGAAAGCCGCAATTACGACGATCAAGCAAGATATGCCAATGCCGAGCATAGAAGAATCGTGCAAGAAAGCCATTTGGTGCCCGAACATGCTCATAACCATATTGATTAAATAAGTTACGGCAACGGCGCCGGTTGCAATAAAAATCACTTTTTGTAACCGCGCCGAATAGCGAATCACCTTAAAATGATAAAGTGCGAGCATCAGGCCCAAGGTGCTAAAAGTCAGGCACATGGCATTGAACGCAATGCCCGGCGATCGAGCTTCGAAAATCGCTGAGATCGCACCGATGGCAACCCCTTCTGCCAAAGCGTAAAGCGGCGCGAGTGCCGGCGCTAAGTTTGGTTTAAAAGAAATCACCATGGCCAAAATAAAACCGACAAGCATCGAGCCCATAACCCCAAGACCAAAGCTTTCTGAGCCTGCGAGATCCCAACCATAAACGCCGCCAAGCGCGAGCAGAACAAGAAGAATGCCCGATTTATTGATCGCACCGGTGACCGTCATCACGCTCGAATCGACCACCACACCTGGTCTTTGAAATGCTTTTCGCAATGTTGGGTTACCTGACTTCATTTCGCCGAAATTGAATGCCATCTGACACCTCTTTGTGTTGGTTACGATCGCGCTTATGCAATATGGGGCATTATACGCCTTTGTCAGGCGCGACCGCAAGGGGCCGATAAAAGGCCTACGGAGCTTAATTTCCTTTAATTGTGCCGGTATTGAAGACACCAGGGGTTGGCGGGGTCAATAAAGCCGTGCCGCTACCCACATAGTGACAAGATGTACACTCTTGAGCCCGGGTCGAATTATTGTGATTGCCGATAGTTCTAATATAATTAGAGGCGTTCTTGTGAGTAAAAGTAAGTGTCGTGCTTGCCAACGTCGCATTGGCCGCGGTCGAAGTCGTAAAATAGGTTGGGCTTGGTATTGTTTTGACCGTCACGGTTAGAGGCTTCGTGGCGGTCAGAGCCACGCCAGTAGCGGTTGCCGTCGCCGCTGCACTTAACGTTATTGTACCGGCGCCGACACTCGCGATCGTTGTACCCGCTGTGATGCCAGAACCCGTTATCGTCATACCATTCGATAATCCGGTTGTTGAAGACACTGTGACGCTCGTGCTACCCGTTGTGGTGCTGCCAGTAAAACTGACGGTTGTGAGATTGGGTATTCCGGTGCCAGAAACTGTCATACCCACCACCAAAGTGGCCGTCGAAGTCACGGTCACAATTGTACTGGCCGATGTCGTGCTCGCCGCTAATGTCGAAGACAAACCCGTGGTCGTCACATAAGGCGTCCCGGTCTCGTGACAGGTCACACAAAACATAGGGTTTGTTGCGATGTTGTACATGGTCGTGCCCATATTAGGGGCCGTTGTCGGAGTGACCCCATTGATCTGCACGCTCGTCGTCAACCCGTCGTGATTGTAATCCATAACTTTAGTGTAATCCGTGCCAACATGACATTGATTACAGCTCGTGTAGGTCGTGGCTCGCGGGTGCGCAAACGTCAAGTTGTTGCTCGTGATAGAACTACCGGTGGTCGTGCCATTACCGCTTGCCCAACCGTTTAGAGTGATCAGAGTCGGTGCGCCGGTTGCGCCCAACCAATTCGGCGCCGCCGTGGTGCCAAGACCAGGTAAATTGTGACAACTCTTACAATCACTCGTCGCGTAACTGCCCGTACTGTGATCAGGTATACCAAGCGAGTTCGGCCCCGGTTTCAAATTTGAGTGGCAAGTTGCGCATGTGCTCGTCGAAATCAATGTCGAATTGGCAGAATATTGTTTGTGAAACGTACCGAGCTTCCACTTGGTGCCGCCGTTTGCCGTCATGCCAATATTGGCGTGGCAATAAACGCAGTCTTTTGCCGCTACATCCGCTTGAGTGTGATCAATCGTATCGTGCAACGTCGGGGTCACGGTTGAAGTCGTCAATGTCGGTGTCGTAAACAAACCCGCTGGCTGATCACTTGAATGACACTCTTTGCAAGTGGTCGGCGTCGGTACGGCGGTGTGAAAGCTGGTCGATTGACTCCAACCTGTCGGGGTCACGCCGGTGACGAGATCGCCTTTGTGGCATTTCGCGCAATCAGTGCCGACTGTTGGTGAGGTATGCAACATATGTTGCGAATCGGTGGCCGCCGCACTAACCGTGAGAGTGCTTGGCATTGTGCCGTGGCAATCACTGCATGCAGTGATATTCGCCGGCGCCACATTTTTATGATAAGTCGCGGTGCCCGGCCCGGTCGGAGTATTACCCCAGCTGACCTGGGTTTTCGCTGCGGCCACAATTTGCGCATTGCTCAGCACGTGGCAACCCGCGCAGTCACCCGCCACAAAGGTCGACGAGTGCTTGAATCCTGTGACATAAGCCGGTGTGCCGACAGCGTAACCCGTGACCGGCGTAAAGATTGTTGCCGGCAATGTCGTAAAGTGACAGGTCATGCAATTCGTTGGCGTCTGCGAGCCAGACGTCGAACCTATTGCCGAGTGAAAAACACCGCCACTAAAGGTATTCGGCGAACCTTGCGGGCTTGCTGCGTGACAAGTGTAACAATCGAAAGTGCTGTACGCTGTACCACCACCAGAGAGCGTCGCCCAGTGATCCATCGGGCCGGTCAAAATCGACGTGCCGATAATATCTTTCGGAGTCGTATTAACGTGACAATCTTTACACTGCGTCGGTGCCGTCAAACTGTGACCGGTGATCGTGGTGTGAAACAGGCCCGGCTGATAGGTCGGCGTGGCCGCCGTCAAATTAGCATGACAAGTCGAGCAGCAATAAGCTCCCGAGCAAGTTCCGTTACTCAATGTTGTTGTCAAATTGCTGCCAGTAAAAAACACGCCGGGCACTTGCGCCGAAGTGTGCATCATCTGGCCAATTAATTTTTGTGAACTTGTGCTAGTCGTGACCTGGCCAATTGGCGCGGTGTTTGAACTTATGTGGGTCGCAGTAATATTAAGTGGGGTCGCGGTCGAACTTGGCCCCATTAGACTTGTCGGATTATAAGTTTCGCCACCATACCAATCGGTGTCGCCCCATGTGGCAGTGTTCGCCGTGTTGTACTTCGTAAATTTACCACCGGTGATCGTGAAGTTGACGAGACCGTCGTTGACAACCCCGCCAATTACCGTCGCGCGGTGACAGGCCACGCAATCACCGGCACCATTATTGGTGTGATTAAAAGCATAACCAATCAAGGTGTTAGGGCCAACTGTAACGGCCGGGCGCTGTGTTGAGTGACAGTTTACACAAGTCGTAAGTGTACCCGCTGTGTTTGCTGCCAAATGATTAAAATTACCGCCAGCCCAATTGGCCGCCGTGGTGTAAGTCGTCGGAGTGTGACATGCGTTACAATCGAGCGGCGATCCGTGAGTCGCAAGATCAAATGGGACCGTCGTCGAACTGTAGGCCGTAAAATTGGTAATCGTGCCTGACGACGCGACAAATGTTGTATTCGTCGGGCGTTGAGTGCCGTGGCAGCCCGTGCAGGTGGTCAGCGTGGCATTGACGGCAGTCTTATGAAATACTCCGCCCGCCCATGGTTTTGCAGCCGTAACCTGGGCCACAGTTGTTGGAGTGGTATGACAGGTATTGCAATCGCCTAAGCCAGCTGCATTCGAAGCATGATTAAAGGCCGTGAGTGTGCCGGTGATCGCGCCGCTCGGTCGACTGTTGGCGTGGCAATCTAAGCATGAGGTCGGCTGTGCTAACGCTTTCGCCGAAAGCGACGGGTGATAATATGACGTGACAGTGCTTGCAAGAGTCGCAATCGATTTGCTCCAACCATTGCCACTAGCTGGCGGAGTGGTCGGCACCAAATGGCACGAAGAACAATCTGTGGTGACGATACTTGTTGCCGACTTAACGTAAGTTCCGGCGGTGTTCGCAACCCAAGTCACCGCATTGTGAATCATTTCAGGCGAAGGCGGCACTCGCGGTGTTAACGTCGGCCCAAAGGCGCCCATAAACCCCGACGGCAAATTGCCGAAGGTGTGACATTCGGCACAGGTCACAGGTTGCGCAATGCCTGCTGCGGCGAGCGAAGCGTGCAAGACTCCACCGGTGTAATTGTCAGTGACATAACCCGCGTGGCATGTTGAGCAAGTCGCCATGTTGGCCGTGCTAATTTGCGTCGTTTGGTGATTCATGTTCATCGGGATGCTCGCGGCCAGCGGTGTTACCACCGTGATCGAAGTGCTGACGTAAGTTGGCACCTGCACTGTGATTGGCACTGATTTCGTCGCATCAAATTTCGGGGTCGTCGGCACAGCCACTGCGCCCAACCAATTTGGCGCCGTCGCGCCCGCCCCGCCGACCGCACCGGTGCCCGGGTACATATGGCATTTCGCGCAATCTTGAGTGCCGATCAAACTGTGATCTTCACCACCGACAATAACTGTCGGCTTCAAATTCGTGTGGCAAGAATCGCAACGCTCGAGAATTTGCGCATTTGACGCAAACTTCGCATGAAACTTTGCCGCCATCCATTTAACCCCGCCACCGGCGGTCATGCCCACGACCGTGTGACAGAAGTTGCAATCTTGGCTGCCGACATCAACTACCGCATGATCTATTTTATCATGCGTACTGGCTGGTGCCACCGACGAAGTTGTGATCGAATCCGTGCTAACAACGTTAGAACCATAATTAAGAACGCCCGGTATATCATTGCCATTGCCAGCTACTAAACTGCCGTTGGCAAGGCCATGACATTCTTGGCAAGTCGCTGGGTTAGGCGCGATGGTGTGAAACTTTGTTAGTTTGTTCCACGCGGTGGGGGTTGTACCCGCCACTAAATCACCCGTGTGGCAAACCGCGCAGTCATACAAGGCCGACACTGCAGTGTGATCCATGTGCTGCGAATCGTTCGAGCTCATCGTCACACTTGAAGGCGCCGACGAGTGACACTCGGTGCAAGACGTAATGCCAACGGGGCCATTTGTTTTGTGAAAATGGCCGCCGGCCCAAGAAGTAGTGGCCACTGGCAACGAACTAATATTAGTCAGCGTATGACAAGAAGAACAATCGCCCGAAACAAAAGCCGACGAATGTTTAAAGCCACTCACGAAAGTGGTCGCCGCCGGGTAGAGCGGCAACGGCGCAAACGTACCGATCGGCAAAGTCGTAAAATGGCAAGTCGTGCAGTTACTCGGGGTTTGGGCGCCAAGACTTGCATGAAATTTACCGCCACTAAAAGTATTCGGCGGGCCCTGCGTGCTGGCCGCGTGACAAGTGTAACAATCAAACGAAGAGTACGCCGTGCCACCGCCCGAGAGCAAAGCCGCGTGATCCATCGGCGTCGTGAGCCCAATAGTTAACGGCAAACTCGGGCTACCCACCCCGACGATATCTTTTGGGGCCGTATTAATGTGACAGTCTTTGCACTTCGTCACCGACGGCAGCGCATGGGCTGTAATTGTCGCGTGAAATACACCGGGCAAGTAAGCCGGAGTAGCGTTCGTTAAATTCGCATGACAGGTCGAACAACAATACGCCCCCGCGCAAGTGCCGTTGGAGTTGGCCGTTGTTAAGTTCGCGCCGGTAAAGAAAACGGACGGCACCGCTGTCGACGTATGCATCATCTGGCCGGCAAAAGTTTGGGTATTGCTGGTGACTGAGATCTGCGAAAGCGGCGCACTGACCGAACTGAGATGCAATGCCGTAATCGAAAGCGGCGTCAGCGCCGGGTTCGGGCCCATCAGCGCAATAGAGTCATAAGTTTCGCCGCCATACCAATCGCTATCGCCCCAAGCGGCCCCGTTTGCCGTCGCGTAATTAGCGAAATGCCCACCGGCTGAAATAATAATATTACCATTGCCATCATTCACCGTGCCGCCAACAACCGAAGCGCGGTGACAAGCGATACAATCGCCTGACCCGTTTAACGTGTGATTGAATGCATAATTAATGAGAGCATTGGGGCCAACCGTGCCAGCTGGCCGTTGTGTCGTATGACAGTTTGAGCATGATGTGAGAGTGCCCGCCGTGTTGGCGGCCAAGTGATCGAAGGCCCCGCCGGCCCAGCTCGCGGCACCTGTGTACGTGCCTGGCGTATGACAAACTTTGCAGTCTAAAGCGCCGCCATGAGACGCAAGATCAAATGGTTTCACGGCCGCGTTGTAGGCGGTGAAGGCCGTCGTCACTCCGCCTGAAGTTGTAAAAGTCGCAGCCGTAGGTCTCTGCGAATTGTGGCATGAGTTACAAGACGTGAGTGTCGCGTTAATCGCGACCGAATGAAAGACTCCGCCCGACCACGGTTTGAGAGCTGTCACTTGCGCCACCGATGTGGGCGTCGCGTGACAAGCATTACAATCGCCCATGCCGGCGATTGTCGCCGAATGATCGAAGTTCGAAAGTGTACCTGTAACGGGCGTAACAGGTCGGCTATTGGCGTGGCAATCTAAACACGAAGCCGGTTGCGCCACGCTCGAGTTGCCGAGTGACGCGTGATAGTACGCAACAGCGCCCGCACTAATTGCAGCAGGCGGGATATTCCAACCATTACCACTGCCCGGTGAGGCGGTCGGCACTTGGTGGCAAACGACGCAGTCGTTGGCGACCATCGGGGTGGCTGTCGCTGCGAAAACACCGCTGGTGATATTCTTCTGCCAAACAACGGCGTTGTGTTTCATCTCGGGGCCCGCGGGGGTGCGAGTTGAATCGGTGGGGCCGATAAAACCGATGGGCATATCGGTAGTCGCATGACACTCGCTACAAGTTGTCGGCTGCGCCAAGGTTGCGGCGGTCAACGAATTATGAAATACCCCGCCCGTATAATTCGCCGGTTTTGAAAAAGCACCGGCATGACAAATGATGCAATCATCGAGGTTGGCGCGCGGCACCTGGGTTGTCGAGTGATTCATGTTCATGGCGATAACATCGGGCTGCGGGGTCAATAATGATATCGACGTACTATTATAGGTCGGGATTTGCACAACCAATACGACACTCTTATTCAAATCCGTTTTTAAAGTTGTCGGCAATGAAGTCGCGCCCAACCAGTTTGGTGCCGAAGAACCACTGCCGCCGACAATGCCCGTGCCGGGATAATTGTGGCATGAGTTGCAATCGGTTGTACCGAGCTGACTGTGATCTTCACCATTGACTACAACTGTCGGCTTCAAACCAATATGGCAAGAATCGCAACGGCCAGTGATTTGCGTATTCGAAGAAAATTGAACGTGAAACGAAGCCGACTTCCACTTGACGCCCGCATTGGCCGCCATACCCGCTGTCGTGTGACAGTAATTGCAATCTCGACCGGCAACATCAATTTCAGTGTGATCGATTTTATCATAGGTGCCGGCCACGGCCACAGGCGATGTGGTTAAAGTCCCTGAATTAATTAGCGTCGCGCCGTAATTCGCCACGCCCGGCAAATCATTGTTAGTGCCAACGACGGCCCCGCCGCCGTTACTAAGGCCATGACACTCTCGACAGCTAGCGGGGGTCGGGACGGCGGTGTGAAAGAGGGCCGATCGGCTCCACGAATTCGGGGTTGCACCAATAACCAACTCAGCCTGATGGCAAATCGCGCAATCATTGCCGACATTGGTTGATGAGTGATTCATGTGCTGAGTGTCGTTGAGACTTTGCGCATAGCCCGAAGGCTTAGTGGTGTGACAATCACTGCATGAGGTCAGACCGTTCGGCAAAGTGTTTTTATGAAACAAACCGCCCGTCCAACTTGAAGTCACGACCGGCAATGTTGAAATATTCGAAAGCGCATGGCAAGCGGCGCAATCACCAGCGACAAATGTCGACGTGTGCCTCATGCCCGTTACATAAGCTGAAGCTAGAGAATAATTGGGCACCGGCGCAAAAAGCCCGGTTGGCAAAGACGTAAAGTGGCAGGTCGTGCAATTATTTGGGTTCTGCCCGCTCAAGTTCGCATGAAATGTTCCACCACCAAATGTATTGGGTGGGCCTTGAGGGCTCGCACTATGGCAGGCAAAACAATCAAAGCTCGCAGCAGCAGAACCGCCCCCCGACAAAGCGGCGGCGTGGTCCATTGGTGCGAGTAGCGGCGCGGCCCCAACGATATCTTTCGGAGTTGTATTGACGTGGCAATCTTGGCACGCGGTTGGTGCCGTCAAAGAATTAGCGGTAAGAGTTGCGTGAAAAATGCCTGGCACAAAAGCCGGCACTGCCGCTTTCAAATTTGTATGGCAAGTCGAACAGCAATAAGCGCCAGCGCAAGAACCATCTGGGCTGGCGGTGGTCAAATTCGCGCCGGTAAAAAATACGGCTGGCACCTGAATTGACGTGTGCCTCATTTGGCCAATGAGAGTTTGAGTGTTTATGCTCGTCGTAATTTGCGAAAGATTGGCCGTGTTCGAGCTCAACTGAATTGCTGAAATCGTAGTCGGCGGAGTATTGGGGTCAGGGTTCGGGCCCATAAGACCGGTCGGGTTATAAGTGACCCCACCATACCAATCAGTATCGCCCCATGTGGTGGTGTTGGTCGTGTTGTACTTTGCAAATTTACCCCCGGTGATCAAAACCGGCCCCAGCCCATCATTAACAGTGCCGCCGACAACGGTCGCGCGGTGACAGGCGACGCAATCACCCTGCCCACTTGTTAAATGACTAAACGCCGAACCGATTAAAGCATTAGGGCCAACGGTTAAAAGCGGTCTCTCGCTTTCGTGGCAGCCTACACATGAGGTCAATGTGCCCGCGGTGTTCGCAGCCAAATGATAGAAATTGCCGCCCGCCCAATTGGCGACCGACGATTTGGTCACAGTCGCCGCGTGACAGACGATGCAATCAAGTGGCGCGCCGTGTGTTGAGGTATCAAAAGGGGCGACGGCCGCGTTGTACGCGGTGAAATTATTAACGACGCCATTTGGAGTTGTCAAACTGGTGCCCGTCGGTCGTTGCGAACGGCCCGCAACATCGTGACAAGAATCACATCTCGTCAACGTTGCATCGATCGCCGGTTGGTGAAAAACACCGCCCACCCACGGAGTGGCGAGTAAAGAAGATGTCTGCGCCAAAGTCGTCGGCGCCGTGTGACAGGTGACGCAATCACCACTGCCCAACACACTCCAAGAATGGTCAAAGCGCATGACAGTCGTGTTCAAGGCCACCGCTGGTTGCGGCCCGGCGATCATGCTGTTGGCGTGGCAATCTAAACACGAAGTCGGTTGCGAGAGACCTTTGGCCGCAAGCGACGCGTGATAAAAAACACTCCCGCCGCTGATCGCAGTGGTCGGTACGCGCCACGACGCCTCACCGAGCGAAGTGTTGGTCGGCACCTGGTGACAGACATTGCAATCATTGGTAACGAGGGCCGAACTGGTCGCCGCATAACTGCCGCTCAAATTTTTCGACCACACAACGGCGTCATGTTTCATTTCAGGGCCCGCCGGGTTGCGGCCGACGTTTGTGGTGCCAACAAAACCAACCGGCATGTCGACTACACGATGGCAATCGACACAAGTTGATGGCTGGGTGCCGATAGCGGCGTGAAAAACCCCAGGGTAATAACTCGGTGGGGTCGCATAAGCGCTCACGTGGCAAAGCACGCAGTTGTTAATGACCGACTGAGGTATTTGCGCCGATGCGTGGCTCATGTTCATCGGGATCACTTGCGTTTGCGGCGTCAGAATTGAAATGCTGGTCGCCGAGTAAGTCGGTATTTGTTCGTTCACCGAAATACTATTTCGAACATCAAATTTTAAAATCGCAGGCGCCCCAGCCCCACCTTGCCAATCTGCCAGCGAAGCAAATTGCGTGGCCATTGTCGCCTGGTGACAACCAGCACAGTCGCCAAGCCCGCTCACCGAATGAACAAATGCCACAGCGGTGTAAGTGTTCGGCCCCACAGAATTCACCGGCCGTTGCGGAGTATGGCAGGTCGCACACTTTGTCAGCGACGCCGGATGCTTGTAGCGCCCGTTGGCCCATTCGGCCGGTGCGCGAAAACCCATCGTGTTATTGGCATGGCACTCGTAACAATCAAAACCCGCACCATGTGTTGTGTAATCAAAGGGCAACGAATTAAAATTTAAATTGCTAAACGATAGCGTGGAACTTGGGCGTTGACCTTCGTGGCACATCGAACAGTTTGTCTCGTTGCCCGAATGGCTATAGCCGGCAGACGATAGATTGCGATCAACCGTTGGTTGTTTTACGCCGCAGGCTTGAAAAATAAACGGCAATGCCATGGTCGCAATAACGATGGCCAAGATTCTTTTCTTAATGCGGTTTAACTGCTTGTTTTCTATGTGATACTTATCGGCATTTTCAAAAGGGCTATTAAACTCAAATTCCCAAATTGAGACACTTTTTCAAAATACAAATTTATTTCAGTAGCCAAGTACAAATAGCAATAATGGCCACAAGTAAAACTGCAGCGATAATGTACCCGCGGCGCTTCAAACCAGCCGACGGCCTCAAAAAATGCCGCCGACCCGACGTTTCGGGTCGCTCTTCTGTGCGTCGGTCTGTTTTAAAATGAGCCGTTGCGTTTTTGCCGGCTTTTGATTTGTTAAGTGACCTAGCAAACGGGTCGGTCCTTATCGGCAAGGCATTTACACCGGTAGTCGTTTGCTCTTCAGAGTTCTCGAGCTCTTCGCTCTCACCTTTTTTTCTCGCACCCATTTTTGACCCACTCTTTTTAACCACAGCTAACTTTGGCTTTTTCATGTGATGTTCAGAGTAAATTGAATCGCATGGCCGATCAACTTCGGCGCAATTCTGAAGGCCATTAATCGACCTTTGAATGGGCCTCTACTGCGTAAGCGCCACTAGTGCATCATGGTGCTGCTGAATTTGGGTCTTCACCGGGACCCAATAAACTTCTACAACCCAGGTCAGAGGGCTAGATGAATTCATATTGGCAATGTCGCTGTCGACTTTGGCCTCTAGAGTGATCATTTTGGCCGCCAGACTATTAAGGGCAGTATCAACCTGGGTTTTAAATTGCACGAGGTCGGTTTGAAATGTCTGAAGCTGTGCGATCACTTTCGCTTGAGTCGCGTCGGCCGGGTTCAACTGCGCGATTCGAGTCTGGATATTTACACCCGTGGTTTTAATTTGATTATAAACCGCCGTCGCGCCGGCCACTAAGTTGTCGAGAAGTTTACCGATCGCTTGACTCAATTTATTACTACTTGTTGATGAACTTCCAGAGCCCGCCTGAGTTTGCAAATTGAGCAAAGTAATCAAATCAAGTTGACCGCTCGAGCCGGTCAACGAAGTGTTGAGGCCACTAATCCTGGTATTTAAAGTCGCGATATCTTTATTGGTGGCCGCAATCGGGTCGAGTGGGACAACAGCTTGTGACCCATTTGCACTCGACGCGCTAGTTTCAAAGCCATTGGTTGAGACCCCACACGCTGTTGTAAACAGCCCAAAGCAAGACACGATCGCCAAAACGCGAATGCTGCGAATCATAAAACCCCCACACGTGACAATTGAATCGAACAATGACCTAACTGTGCAGCTTGCGTGCCACAACCAGGGCCGCCACACCCATTCAAAATTTAATTTTTTCGTACAACGTTTTGTCGTTGTCTAAGAACTAGACTTATTTCGAGGTCATTCAGCGCCAAAATTCAGCTTTGAGTGAAAAATTACACACCTCGAAATCAAAGCTGATCGATATGCTCATTTTGATCAAGACCAAAGTCCGCAAGGCTTGCATCACTCTTCGAACACGATTTCAAAAATACTGTCGATCTTAATGTCACGCAAGATGTCATTAGCCGCGAAAAAATTCGACACAACTTCGATACAATTATTCGATGCAAGAAGGTATCTTAAACAAATGCTCAACCCCAACCTTGTTGAAATTGAAAATCAAAACGCCCTGATTGAGCAGTGGCAAAAATTCGGTCGTGTTGAAAAACTGAGCGAAGTGCAAGCCGATGATCGCACTTTACCGATCTACGGCCTTACACTCGGGCCTGATGATCGCTCGCTACCGACCTTTGGTATCTTTGCCGGGGTCCACGGCCTCGAACGCGTCGGCTCTCATGTGGCCATCAATTTTCTTACACCTCTGCTTTCACAACTCGCATGGGATGAAACCTTACAAGAAACTTTTCGACATATGCGGCTCGTTGCAATACCGATTGTAAACCCCGGTGGCATGTATCTGAACTCGCGCTCGAACCCGCGCGGGGTTGACATTATGAGAAACGCCCCGGTCGAAGCCCATGGTGATTTGAAACCCCTCGTTTCGGGCCACCGCATTAGCCCCCGCCTGCCTTGGTATCGCGGCAAAGCCGGGGCCGAGATGGAGGTCGAAACGCGCACGCTCATCGATTTTTTAAAACGCGAAATGCTGCCCAGCCGTTTTTCAATGGCGCTCGATGTCCATTCGGGTTTTGGCATGCGCGACCGACTTTGGTTTCCGTACTCACGAAGTCGTGAAAACTTTCCGTATCGAGCGCAAGTCAATCGCGTTTCTGAATTGCTCGCGGGGGCCTACCCTCATCACGTTTATATTGTCGAACCCCAGCATCAAAGTTATTTACTACACGGCGACCCGTGGGATTTTATTTTTGACGAGCATCAAAAAAATTTCGCGAGCGACGGTCGTATTTTTATCCCCTGGTGTCTTGAAATGGGTTCCTGGAGCTGGCTAAAGAAAAACCCAATGCAACTCTTCACCCGCCACGGCATCTTTAACCCCATTTTGCCCCATCGCTATCGGCGCATCATGCGCCGCCATCGACCTCTTTTAGATTTTTTTAAACAAGCCACTTTAAACCACAGCGTCTGGCGCGATCGAGGCAATTCATGAACTGGTTACTTTTACGTGGGCTGGGCCGAGTTAAAGAACACTGGCTCGATCTACCAGAGGCTTTACAAATGGCCTTGCGCAGGAACGCTGATTCGTCGAGCCAAGTGCTATGCCTTGATTTGCCTGGCTTTGGCACCGAAAGTAACGCCAAAGTGCCGCTCTCAATCGCCGCCCACACCGATTATTTGCGCGAGCGGTTTTTCTCAAGCGGCCCGCAAAATAATTTCGGGCTACTTGGCGTCTCTCTCGGCGGCATGATTGCGCTCGACTGGGTGGCGCGCTACCCAGATGACTTCAAAAAACTCGTCGTCATCAATTCAAGCGCCCGCGACGTCTCTTCGCTTTTTCAACGCCTCTCACCTTTTGCTTTGTATTCGGCCGGCCGTATGGCCGCGGCGAAAGAACCTGAAAAAAGAGAAGTTCAGTCGCTCAAGTTAATTTCAAATTTGAAAGACAAAGACCCGGTCATCATCAACGCCATGGTCGACATCGCCAAAAAGCACCCGATGTTGCGCGATAAGGTTTGGCGGCAGACAACCGCTGCTGCCTTGTTCAGCTGCCCGTCTCAAATCGCCATCCCGACGCTGATCGTATCGTCGCTCAAAGATCGCATGGTCGATTCGCGATGCTCGAAAATGATCGCCGAAAAGCTTTCTACAAATGCTTTGCCTCAAGCACCAATCACACTCAAGTTTCACCCCACCGCCGGTCACGACCTGCCACTTGATGACCCCGAATGGTTAATTGAGCGTCTCAAAGAATTTGAATCCACCACAATCGAGCCAAAGCCGTAGGCTGCATTTAAAGAACTGTCCAAGTTATTGGTCCAAATTCTTGGACAGAATTAAGAATTCAATCCACAAAGCAAACCAGCATAGATTGGCGTCCGGCAATACCGGCATGCTGTTTGCTCTTATCCCCTGCAGACCGAATAATCGGTCATTAACCTCACAAAGGGGAAACCAAATGAGTAAGACAGTAATGCAAACCACGTTAGAACTAGGAGCATTGGCGTCAGCCATGGTCGCCGCAGTAAACGCAAATGCAGCAAACGAAAAAGCAGAAGTCCCAACGCCAAGAGCGCAAGAGTTAGGCAATCGCGTACAAATCTTTGCTGAAATTCAAGCCAAAGTGAATCAGCTCAAACTAGATTTGAAAGCCGACCCGACGCTTGCAATCGAGTTCACTCAAAATCCAATTAAAGTTATGTCTGCGCGTAATATCAGCCTTGACGCACAAATGGAGATTCTTGGCGAAGAAAAATACGTTGAAGGGATTGAGTTCGCCTGCAATGGCACGTGCGCCTGCTCTGGTTGCTGCGCAACGAGCGCTCGCATGATCGAAACCCCGTCAAGCATTGTGTAGGCTCAAATGAGAACGAGGTTGGTGAAATCAAACGAAACAACGCACGAAAGTTACATTTCGTGCGTGGGGGCATATCAGCCCTGGCAACTTAAACACAGTGAATTGATCGCGCAATTGCAGACAGTTGCGCGAGCCAATCAAGTTGGCATTGCTGTTATTCTGCTTCATCCACACCCAGCTGTCTTTTTGCCCAACAATACCGAGCAAAGAGCGAAGTATCCCCCCGTTGACGAAAAAGTAGCTGAATTGATCGCCGCCGGGGCGGATCGTGTTGTGGTCTGTGAGTTTGACGACATCGACCTCAACATGAATGCTTATGAGTTTTTAAATGAAGCTCGAAAACTTGTTCGCATTCATTCTCTTTTTATGGGGGGACGACAGTCACTCGGCACCGGCCCCCTTGGCGGGTCTGAATCCCTGCGCGACTATTGCCGCAAATCAGGGCTTGGCCTATTTTTCATAAAAACCGAATTAAACAAAGAAATGGAGAACCCAAATTATGTACACTCAAACGCGATTTAAACAGGCCCTCATGTTGGCAGCATCAATTCTGACTTCATCACTCGTGCACGCCTGGCCATTGACAAATGGCAACGGCTTGCAGTCGACTCGAACCGTTTCGCTCGAAAACTCAATTAACTCAATTGATATCAGTGGCAACTTCGAAGTTAATGTCGAATCAGGATTAGATAATACGGTCTCGTTTACAATAGATGAGAACCTCATTGATCAAGTTTCAATAAAGTCCGATCTTGGCGAACTCAAGATCTCGATGGGCCACTGGATTAGCCCATCAAAGCGACCCACTCTACGGTTGAAGGTTAAAAACTTGTCATCGCTAGCGAAAATTGAATTAAGCGGCGCTGTCAATTTGCCTATGGGCAAGATTCAAAAACTTTCGCTCTCTAGCGTTGAACTGTCTGGCCGCTCGCAACTTGAACTCGATCTTTCTCAAACCACGGATTTTCACGTCAATCTTTCTGGCAGCAGCACAATTAAGATTGGTGGCAATGTAAAAGATCTTATTCTCGTTGCAAGCGGCGCGAACTCAGCGAACCTTTTGAATCTTGAGGGCCATTCTCTACAAATGGAGCTCAGCGGTTCAAACACTGTCGAATATGGCAATTTTGCCAGTGTTAAGAAAGAAACTTCGGGCGCGAATAGCATTTCAAAGCACTAAACTCGAATTTGAGTGAGGTATTTCATGCAATCACAATTTGGCGAAAAATTGCAAGACCTTGAAAGTTCAGCCTCTGAACTCGAGAAATGGAATACCTCTTCAATTAAAACTCGCGGGTTTGCCTGGCGATTATTTATACCACTTGATAATCCGCCAGGAGACAGCGGGCGAAAGATCCACGCCTCGTTTAGCAAAAATGGCCTTTCTAGTGTGATAACGGCAATGATTGCAAACTGGCATTCGTTTCCAAGTGTGGCCTTTAAGCTTCCGTCGACATTGAATGGTGTTGAGACCATCAATAGCGGGGCGGCCGGCTCAAGCCAAATTGGTAAAGTAATGACCTTTTATCCGAACAACGACGGAGAGTTTCAACAGGTCGTCGACTGGTTTGTGGCCCATATTAAAGACTTCGACGGCCCCGATGTTCCAAACGAAAGTTTAGCCCAAAACAGCACGACACTTTTTTTTCGCCGAGGGCCCTATCGCTCTCTTTTCTTTGAGAACAGCCGAGGGCAACCTGTTCGTTATTACCGCAGCTTAGCCAATGCCGAAATCGTAATAGACAAGTATGAAAGCGACAATAGCGAGCGGAGTGAGAGTCGTGAATTAATCGAATCACCCAACGGCTTTTCATTTAGGGTCACCAAGGTCATAAAAACATTTCCGTCTCAAGTCGCCGAGGCCATTGACCTTCGAAATATAGAAAAAGTCTTTGTTAAACGAGTACCGACAAAAGACCACGCTGCGGCAGCAAGAATTGCAAATGAAGCTCGAAGCCTTGAAGCCTTAAGACAACTCAGTTTTGTCCCGACTCCTTTAGAGTTTTGGCAAAATGAAAAATGGACGACCCTTGCGGTAAAAAATATTGCCGGCATTCGACTCGACAAACTGGCCCTTCATTCGACCTCAATAGACGCACTCCTCGCCGATCAGGTCGCAGAGATTCACGCACTCGGCATCGTGCACGGTGATTTGAAACTTGCAAACTTTCTAGCTCTTGGGGCTTCTGCAACTATTCATGACCGCGGGGCCGGCACTGAAGCTGGACAACTCGCCATTCTCGACTTCGACAACGCCAAACGCGTGGGTGAAGTTCAGGATGGCTTTCGCACCCCTGGCCATGACTCGCCAGAATTAATTGCCGCTGCGGCCAGCCAGCCCTCTCGCTTTATCGAGGCTTCATTCGAACAGGATATTTACAGCCTCGGCTGCTGCCTATTTCATCTACGCACCGGCACCAATCCCTCATTTATTGCAAGCGGTGACGATCGATTGCGTCGCTTGGTCGAAATATCCAAAATCAACAGACCTTTGAAAAATATAATTCTTGCCTGCTTAAGCCCGAACCCAATTGATCGCCCTAAAATTTCTGATATTCAAAACCTTCTAGCTGGGGGATTAGATAATGTCTCTTGATAAAATGGCCGCCGAATACCTAAATAAACTCGAGAGTTATTGGGTCTGCAACGAAACCGAAAGTCGGGGTTATTGGCGAAATGAACATCTATACCCAGATGCTCAGATGCGCGGTCTTAATCTCGGTAGCGGCGGGATTATACTTGCTCTCCTTGCTCTTCGCCCCCATCTCAAAAGTGAGCCGCTCAAAAAATTAATTGAAAAGCGTGTGCGCCTCGCCGCCACCTGGCTAATCGAAAACGGCATAGACCAAAAATCCCATGGCTTTTTCACTGGTAATGCCGGGGTGGCCCTGAGTATAGCCGCAGCCGGTAATTTTATTGGAAGTACAGCAATGACCCAATCAGCAGAAGAAATGCTGATCTATTCGCTCGAAAACGTCGAGCTTTCTGATTTCTTCTCTGGCAGCCAAGGTGTTCTTTACGCGGCTTGCATTTGGCTTGAAAGCTTTGAAAAGTCGAGCCTAAGCCCACAGGCAAACAGGATCCACAATTTGGTTTTGGAAAAGGCAAAGACCTTGATTAAGAAAATTGAAAATTCAGAGAATGTCTTAGGCATTCGTGACGCCAACGTCGATGAAGGCATCGAGGATATTTATTCTGGGGTCGCCCACGGAAGCATCGGCCTTTATATGGTGCTTAAGCGACTGAGCCATTTGATTGAAGACCCCTCGATCACCGAACTTTCTGAAATAATTCGACTATCAATCTTGAAATACGCGCAGAATTCGCAGAAGACATCGCTAAGGTATCGCGCTGGCTCACCCGTGTTGGCCAATAACTTAAATTGGTGTCACGGTGCCGCCGGCCTGCTTTGGGCAGATTTGGTTTCAAAAACGACAGCCACTGATTGCGTCTCGGATTGGGCGATTGAACGAGTTGTTTCGAATCGCCGATATGACAACACCACTCTCTGCCACGGGGTCGCCGGTCGACTCAACCTCCTCAGCGAGCTCAAGCGCAAAGGCATTGATTGCAAAAAAGATTCGTTGCATTCAATCGACATCGAACTCGACCACGATCTGGCGTCGCTGGATATTCTGTCCCAAAAAAAAGAAGGCACACTGTTTTGGAGTAGCGACGACGTTTTTTGGGCAACTCCTGATCTATGGGTAGGCTTCAGTGGGACATTTTTAAGTTTCGTAAACGCCCGATTCAAACTCGAAATACCCATGATTCTGTCGCCCGATTTTTTTAGTTACCTGAGCCCACCGGCGCAAGTGCATGGCGTCTCAACTAATGCCCCGACCAATAGCTAGAATCACCGCTGTGGCTATGTTGCCACTGCCCACATAACCGTAGAATGTGCATTATCAAAGGCATATGACATATCATCACGGTAATTTAAGAGACGCACTGATCATGGCCGCCGAAAATTTGCTTGAACATGAAACTGGTGGCCGCCCAGGCCGAGGCCAACAGGCGGGCCCAGGCCAACAATCACGCCGAGGCGAATTCAGTTTACGCGAGACCGCGCAACTCGCGGGCGTCAGCCACAATGCCCCCTACCGCCACTTCAAAAGTAAAACGGCGCTTATTGAAGAAGTTCTGCAAAAGACACTCGTCGACATTGGCGAAAAAATATTAGCTGCGCCACTTTTTTACCCAGTTTCGTTGCAGCTTCAAATTCAACACGTCGGGCGAAACATTATGCAGCTAGCGTGGCGCTCACCCAAAAGAGCGCACCTTCTTTTTTCATATCAAAATAACGACGAAACCACTCCCCCGCTGGCGGCGGCCTTTGAGCTTGCCCAACAAAACTTGGTTATCGTGTTGGGTGAAAGCCATGATTTGCGAGCCGATTCGCCGCTCGATAGCCTGGCCTTGCAGCTACTTGCCGGGTGGCGGGGCCTGGCCTTGATGCACAGTTCTGGGCTTCACGGCGCGCAAATTAAGTCAGAAGAAGATCTTTTCGATTTGGCTGATGCCATGGCTGAAAATATCTTGAAAAGCTTCATGCATTAAAGGTATGACAACGCGGCATGGATACACTTCATTGGCCGCTGTCAGTTCTCAGCCGCGCCGTTCATTTTAAAAACCTGACCGGCGCTAGCGCGCATGTGGGCCTAAGTCAGCCACAGCTCTCACGCCTCGTGGCCCAACTCGAGAAAGAATTCGATGTCACTTTGCTTGATCGTACGGCCAAACGAAAATCGGCGTGGACGCCAGCTGCGTTTCGCCTTGCCGAGGTCTACTCACAGAACTCGCGAAAATTACAAAGTTCAATTCGCGAGGTGCTCGAGCTGCAGGTGCCAACCCATATTCATGTCGGTACGCTTGAAGGCTTAAGCTCTCTTGCCCTGACCGTCATCCATCGCCTTTACCAACACACGAAACTACAAATCGTTGAGCTCGATGTTTTTGATCAAAACGAACTTGAAGAGCGTTTTTTCAATGGCGATTTTGACGTGATTTTCACCATTCGCACTCCGGGCAAAAAAAAATTTAAACACCAACTCGAAGTCGGCCAACAAACCCTCGAATCGATCAGCACGAATAATGACTTTTCGGTTTTAAGCTCATTTGAGTACGGTCGCCTGAAAAAGAAACCTGAAAATAAGACTTTTATCAGCAATTCGCTCGCTCTGCGAAAAAGTTGGTTCAGCCAATTCGGCGGGGTCGGCCAAATGCCCTCTGCCCTGCATAAAAACAAAGGCCGCGACACTTTGCCTGTGCTGATAATTGCCGCCGACACTTTTAATGAGACCCTCTGGCACATTATTTCTCAGCAAAACTTCAATTCTGACGCTAAATAAATCACTAGACTCGACCTCAAGTTTTCTCAAATTGAGCCGATAAGGACTAGATGAATCAAAATTTTATAAAATCTCGAAAAGTGCTTTTTGTGGTTCTGCTCTTCACTTCAACTATCACTTCGCTGGTTTTTCAAAACTGCGCAAAGTCAGTCGATTTGTCACAGTACAGTGGGGCTTCGTCGGCAACGGCCCCCTGCGCCCCACCCGCCTCGCTCCTCTGGACGGTCGGTACGGCCACCTGTATGGCTCCCTCATCTATTATAACTTTGACCTCCGGCTCAACAATCACCGTTAACGCCACTTTGCCCTCTCTCGGCAGCGCGATCTACAGTTGCAACGCTGGGGTATTGACCGAAACCGCAGGGTCCACTTGTGATCTCAGCTGTGCCGAACCCGCCACGCTTACGTGGAAGGTCGGCGCTTACACCTGCTCTGCCCCTGGCGGAGCCAGCGTATTAAACGGCGCAACCGCAACCGTAAGCGACATTTCGACCAACAAAGGCACAGCGACATTTACCTGTGCCTCTAACGCTCTCAACCCAACTCCAACAAACGCGACATGCGCCCCCAATGCAGCGCCGGCCCCAGTACCCCCACCGACAATTACCACTCAACCACTCGGCACCCCGACGACAACCGTTTTTTGTGCCGGTGACGGCTGGGTTCTTTCTGTGGTCGCTTCAGCAGTCAACGTCGCGACTTACCCCCTCAGTTATCAATGGTACAAAAACGGCCTCGCAGTTGCCGGGGCAACCCTCTCCAGTTACACCGACCCCATCACAGCAGGCACAAGCCCGGTTTATGTCGTTGTATCGAATGCGGGTGGCTCGGTGCAATCAGTCACCGTCAACGACGTCGGCCGCGGCCCACTCACTGCTGCATGCGGCGGCGGCAGAACCAACTAAAAAGCGCCAAGCACTTTTTGGTAGCAATAGGGCGTCAATCGCGACGCCTTTTGGGTTATTTCTTCTTTTAGCGGAGTATTTGTGGGTAATAACAGTTTCAGTCCACAGACGGCAGCCCACAGTAGCGGGACAGTTTCTGAAACCAGCCACAGGGGCCGAGACCCGGTCTTGTTAATTCTCCACAAAAAGAAGAAAGATCGAACCCTTTGACTAACATTTAGACAATCAAATCGATTTTTCAAACGGTCTTTCAACCAGATCCCTCTGCATTTATAATTTCGAAATTAGAGGTATAAATATGATTGCTAAGACCTGCGTATATTTTTTAACGATTGTTTGTTTAGGCATCGTGGGCCTCCGCACAGCATGGGCAGAGCCAGAAATCTCTTCAGAACAATGGGATAGTGTGCCCAAAGAAGTTCAAGCCCAAATCTTAGAGCAATGGGGCCCAAAGAACGAGTCGAGCTCAAAGAAAGCTCTTAATTTCTTACCGCGTTTGATTGGCCACACGGTCGAAATGATTGCTATTGGCAAAACAACACAAAGACTTGCAAATGTGGGCGCCGCTTCTGTGCATTTGGTGAAAGGCTTTCAACAAAAATCCCAATTAGACGTTGCAGCCTATAAATCGGCTGACAGCATATTAAACCCCGGTGCGTCGCTATCGGATCTTCTTTCTGACCTAGTTGGCGTTTTAAAAAGCCCTGTCTATGCGACCTCAAAATTATCAAAACGAATTCAAATCTGCACCAATAACCTGCAGTCAAGTCTTTCAAATAATCTGACACCAGCCCACCAAATCATGCCGGCTGAACATGTTGCTTTTATGATTGACGATGGGATTTTTGAGACACAAGACCCCCGCGCCGATCGAGAACTTCATAATTCTCTAGATAAAGGCGGGATCATTTGCCTGCCTGTGCCGCTGCTAAAAAATGAATCCGAATCTATTGCGATTGAACGACTCAACTGCGTGAATTCAGAATATAGACAACGCTTTAATTATGACTTCCTGTCTAATAATTGCGGAACCTATAGTTTAGAAATCGCAAGGCTTGCTGGCTTGGGCTACCCTATTCTACCCAATTTTGGAGTTGGTATAGTGAACGAAAAGAGAAGCGAAGAGAAAATCGCCGCTCTGAAAGATACCGCAATGGCTTGTGATAATCATTTGGATTTTATTAGGCTGACTATTTTTGCATTAGAGTCAGGCCGATCATTGACCGATGCTCAAACGACTTACTTCAATACCCTGCCGACCGTGGCCTTAACTGATGACACGGTTTTGCAGTTCTTTATTTCGGCGGCAAGGGGTAGAAATTCGGGCAATCGCGGGTTCGTTGAGCATTTATGGCGGCAAGCCTATTTGCGAAGTTACCTTTTAGATTCTTCAACAACTAAAGCCAGGTCTAAAAATGGGGCCTACAGGCGTCTTATAGAAATGTCTCGAGGGCTTGATCAAGAAGCCTTGGCATGGATTCAGTTAGCTAACCCGGCCATATTCAATTTATACGCGAATTGATAGAAAGCTCGCGCGGCTCTTTTGCCACGCCTTCACTGTCAAAATTTTTGACAATCACGAAAGTCTTACCCGCTGCAATTAAATTGCAGCACTCTGGTGCATTTTTCGTAGGCGTTGGGCGCGAGATCATTTATATTGGCGCCAGATGAAACACGAAATGACCACTCAATTTTTACGAGACGAATTGCAGCTGCGACTTAAGCGCAACCCTCGCTATTCGCTGCGTGCATTCGCAAAACTATTGCAAACCAACAATGGTACGCTTTCGTCTATCTTAAGTGGGCGCCGCCCTCTCACCGCGAAAACGGCGGTTCAGTTTTGTGAGCGTTTGAATATAAGCCCACGCAAACGAAATCAAATATTGGACGCACTCATTAATAAACACAATGAGGCTGCTGGCGCCACGCACACCCATTCGCAAGCGGCACCAAGCTTGCGAAGGCGCGCCGAAATTGAGCGTGCGCTTCTTGATCGCACAAATCTCGAAAATGAATTGTTCTCGGCCATGGCCGAATGGCAACACATGGCTATTTTGCAGCTTGTGCGCACTGATGCCTATCGCAAAGGGCCGGCCTTCAAACGCGGGCTTAAATGGTTGGCTGCTCGCTTAGGCGAAACCGAAACTACAATTAAAATTGCAATCGATCGCCTCGTGCAACTCGGCTTGCTCGAGAAACGAAATGAGCGATATTGGCGCACAAAAGAAAAGCTCACAACCGCAAATAAATCGGTAAGCACCCCGGCGTTAAGAAGTTTGCAAAAAGCCTTGAGACTAAAATCGATCGAGTCGCTTGAAAATGACCCGGTTGAAACTCGTACCATGACCTCGATGACTATGGCGGTTGCGCTTTCGAAATTGCCCGAGGCGCGCGAGCTAATTGAAGAGTTTCAAGAACGCATGTCGGCACTTTTAGAATCTGAAAAGAAAGAACAAGTCTACCAATTAACTGTCAGTTTATTTCCGTTAGAAAAAGGAGAACCGCGATGAAACTTTATATTTTACCCACACTTTTGGCACTTGCTGCCGCACTCACTTCGCTAAATGCCCACGCCGGTGATGACGCCCATGGCGGCGGTGTTGTCTGTATCACTCCCCAGAAATGCGTGACGCTGGCCGAGGCAGGGCTCAAGGTGAAGGCGCCTGAAACCCAAGATGATTTTTATGTTTTGCCAAAAGCTTTGCGCGCTGGCGTTCACGCGACCTTAGACCTTACGGGCTTGAGTGATGAAATTACGTCGTATTTGGCTGAAGATGCTATTGGCAACATACATACCTATATACCAGTCGAAACTGTTGACCCCAAAAAACTCGAGGCCGTACGCCAAGAGTATGTCGCCACTATTTCAGAAATGTTTCCGGGGTTTGATCTCAAAAAATTCGAAATCATTGCTTGGTCTGACAATGCAGGGCACACCTACCTGACGCCGCGGTTTTTTGAAATGCCAATTAATGTGCAAACCTTAACACTTATTCACGAAGGCAATGTACGAAGAGGGGGCCCTCAGCCACTTTTCGCTGCACTTAGTTTTGATCTCTATCTCTGGGAGCTCACTCAAACCCCAAATAGAATAAATCAGCCCAATTTCAATTTGCTTGGTTTGCAAATTAGCCTTTATCGCCTGGGGCTTTACGGTGACTCCCACGCCATATCGAATGCGGCCTTGCTTAAACTAATTCGAAAAACACCTCGGCAGCTTTATATACAAGACTTTTGCTCTGACACTGTTAAAGGCGCCTTCGGCTGTAAATTTGACCAAGAAAAGGTGTTTGCATTTCTCGACACAGAACGAGCGATGGTGCCCTTTCTTGAGGGTGGTAATTTTGATGTACGCATTTATGACTACCCGCTCACTCACGATGTAGATGTAAAGAAACCAACCAACAACCCAGTTATTGCTGCCGCCCTTGAGGCCTGTCGAGTTAGTACTGACTTAGATAAGGCGCCCATTGTGGCCAATGACAAATTTTCTGGCCACGACGTTGTGCTTTGGGCTGTCGATTGCACCAAATACAAAGACCCGACTCGGCCTATGATTCTATTGGCCCGCATGAATAAACTAGGTTCGTATGAAAACGAAAAATACCTTTTTAAATTTTCACCCTAATTAAAAACTCGCGCTTAGTTTCATTAAGGCTCGCGAGGTCGAAAATAAGCGCGCGACCTCTAAACCAAAATTAAAGTGAGCCAAATGTAAATTGCCACCAGCAAAAACCTCGTAGCTCTTCACGCTCGACGACACCGATAAGCTATTGGTAAACGCAAAAATCGAATTGGTTCCACCACTCAAATTAACGTCACCAAAAGCTTGAATAAGGCCAAAACCCAAATAGGGTTCGAGCAATACGAAAGACTTACTGACAATTAGATCATAGCCCCGAATTGAGTCTTGAATCTGCACATCTTCAACCGTGCCCAGTACATCCTGGCTAAAAGAGGCCGTCACCACCGACGAATGAAATTTAAATGCAAGATCCACAGGCAGGGGTAAAACAGTGTCCGTTAAATTCCATTGAATGGCATACGACGTTTTTTTAAGACCGACACCATAACCCGACAAGGTTGGCAAAAGCTCAAGCTCGAATTTAAACCCCATTGGTACGGACACCGCCACGAGTATCCCGGCGTCGGGTAAATATTTAACATCCGAACCAGGTGACGCAGCATCGGCCAAGCTTTTAATGCGCGGAGTTTTCGCCAAGCCGCCCACGAGCCCCAACTCAAAACCAAAACCGCCCCCCAATTGAGTGGCCGGTGAAACCGAACTGTGAGCAAAAACGGCACCAAAATCTGCGATGATGCCCGCCAGATCGTCAGCGCTCAAACTGCTGAAGGCGAGCGTCGCGCTCGACGATTTCGGCACCGCCGTTAGCGTCACAGTTGCAATGATGGCAAAGCTGACGACGGTTTTTATCAAAGAGACTCGAATATTTTTTGGCATGGGTTCACTGTACTCAATTTCAACCCAAAATAAAGCGCATAATTTCTAACCAAGCCCCGCACGCACCGCGCCCAGATGTGAACGTTTTAGACATTGACCATTTCTTCTGCAGACGATTCTTAAAATGAGACATCCTACTCGGTGCAGCCGCTCGCCCCATGGCATTTTAATTGCAAATCATAGAGTTGAGGGAAGAGGGGCACACATGACAAATCTATTGGTTATTAACAAAAAAATTCGAACATTAATTGCACTCATTAAAATTCGCAGCGTGCTGATTATTGTCAGCGGCCTCACCGTACTTCTATTTCAAAACTGCGGTGGAGTTAATTTTTCATCGCCCTCAGTTGCTGCAAGCAACAATGCCCAAGGCGGCGGTACCGGCGGTACCACACCCCCCGATACCAAACCACCTGTCGTTTGCATACCCAAAGCCACCGACACTCCAATCATCACAACACTCCCCGCTGGTATTACCCAAGCGATGGTCCAAGCGATTTGCCCTGCAGTCGGGCACGATTCTGAATGTGGCGTCATTATCATCGTTACTGATCTCGGCGAATCACTCTATTTTACCGGCCAGGGCCCTTACGACGGCGCCGACGATACACTTGTTGGCGTCATCAATAATAGCAGCAAACCCGTTAGCTCGATTAACCTCGCCTCGACGCAAGATATTTTGAACTTCGATAATGACGGCTTAGATACCTACACCATCACTGGTACAAAAACTAAAGTGGGCGGCAATTCAATGGACACCTCAACTTATGGTGGCCCGAATGCCTATTATACAAATATCAATTCGGCCGGCACCGCCGGCACTGTTGATTTCATTACTCCAGTCGCTGTCGGCGGCGGGACTACCTTCTTCTCTCTCGAAGAAGCCCTCACTTCGACCAACTCTTGCTTGGTGACCACCACTAACTAATTTCAAATCATTAATATCAGACAATAGGCGTGGCTCGCGCTTGAAAATCGAGTGCCGCCCCTCTGTGACCGCCTCTGTGACCTCCTCTGTGACCAAACTGTCGACAGCCCTCTAGAAAGTGATCGAAAAACCCCTTGCTCCCATAATGATACCCCAGTAATTACATATAGTTAGTCCATGTAGATCTCGGCATCACTCTTGCTCTTTAAGTCAGTATCAAAGAGGTGCGAATATGGCTCAGCAGAAAGGTCAACACAAACGAGATAGAAAGGGCCTTATCCTATTTGGGGCCGGTGTTATCTCTCTCGTTATCGCCATTCAATTCAACATGGCGCGAGTGGCCCAACTGCGCAGCGAATCCAACTATGATGAGCAAGCCGATCTCGCCAGCCTCCGAAACTCGAAGACCGTGCGCCAAACCCAACTCGGCGAACCGATGAAGGCCAAAGTCGAATCCACAAAAGAAATCGATGCGCTTTTAAACGACCCCGCTATGTCACAAAAGTGGGATCTCAAATCGATACAAACTCAAGAAGCCTGGGTGCGCCATCGTGCCCTTGGCAGCAAGGACGTTAAGGTCTGCGTGATCGACACCGGCGTCGATGTCAACCATCCTGACCTCAAGCCGAACCTTTGGGTGAACCCTGGTGAAAGTGGTCGCGATCAGTTTGGCCGCGATAAGGCCACCAACCAAGTCGACGACGATGCTGATGGCTGCGTCGACGACATCCATGGCTGTAACTTTATCGCGAACAACGGCGACCTCACAGATCATCACGGTCATGGCACCCACATCGCCGGCGCCATCGGCGCCGCTGGAGGAGTCAACGGCCGCGGGGCCATCGGCGTGAGCCCACACGTCACTCTTATTATCGCCAAATACTACGACCCCGAATCAACCAATAACAATAACCTGGTTAACACCGTACGCGCGATTCGCTACTGCGTGCAAAAAGGCGCCAACATCATTAACTACTCGGGCGGCGGTCTAGAGCCCAGCGATAAAGAACGCGATGCCATTGCCCTTGCTCGCGAAAAGGGAATTCTCTTTGTCGCCGCCGCCGGCAACGAACAGTCGAACTCGGATATCAAAAAGTACTACCCCGCCGATTATGGCCTCGACAATATTATCTCGGTCACGGCCTTCGACGAAGACCGCAACGTACTGCCCTCAAGCAACTACGGCGAACAATCGGTTGATATTGCAGCTCCAGGTAAAAAGATTTACTCCACGTTACCTGGTGGCAACTATGGATATATGACAGGCACCTCGCAGGCCACAGCCGTCGTGACCGGTGTTGCGGCCCTTATCAAGGCTCGCTTCGGCGACTTTGATGCCCAAAGAATTATTCGCCACCTTACCGAAACCGGCGACCTTGAGCCCGGCAAGCTGGCCGGCAAAACCCGGTACCAGAAGCGTCTCAACGCCTACAGAGCGCTGGCGATTCTTGATGGTGGGGTCAATGTTTCAGGCTCAATACCGGTTAATACCGCCAATATCCCGAAGGCGCAGTTTTCGATCGACCACCAACCTGGCCAACAAGTTGGCCAGCAAGAGCTTCAGGTCGACGACAACCGCCTTACAATACGAGACCCGGCCAATCTATCTGGGTTTGGCCACGATCTTCGCGACCTTATCAACCAGAACAACCTGACCCGCACCCACTAGGCGGCCTCCGCTGCCCCGTGGTCGCCCCTGTTAATCGGCCCTGTTAATCCGCCCTATAAGCCCCCCTCAAATAGCCGCCTGAGAAAGCGCTTGATCGCCGCCATTTTTGTCGGTATATCCTGCGGTTCGTTATAAAACATTTTCGAGGTGGCAACAGTTATGAAAAGAGCCGGTAAAGTAGCACGCTTTCGCATTCAACGTCGTCTAGGGGTCGAATTACCAGGTCTCGGCAAAGCCGGGGCACTTGAGCGACGACCATATCCTCCAGGTCAAAACGGTAACAAACGACGTAAGTTTTCAGACTACGCACTTCGTCTTGAAGAAAAACAAAAAATTCGTCGGCACTATGAATTGCGCGAAGAACAACTTCGCCGATTTATTCGTAATGCAAAATCAGGCAAAGGCGCCAACTGGACAGCCAAGCTTATGGGCCTTCTCGAACTTCGCCTCGATAACGTCGTATTTCGTCTTGGTTTTGCACCGAGCATTCGTTCAGCACGTCAGATGGTCAGCCATGGTCATATTCGTATCAATGGCAGCAAAGTCGACATCAGCTCTTATGTTTTAAAAGTGGGCGATCAAGTTACCTTGACAGACAAAGGCACCCAAAATCAGATTTATTTGCGCGCAAAACAATCTCCCCGTCTTGAAGTGGCTGATTTCTTACGCAAAGAAGAACAGAGCGGCAAAGATGTAGGCATCGTTCAAAACGTACCGAGCACTGAGCATGTTCCGTTTACCTTTGATGCTGGTCTCTTCACAGAATATTACGCTGCAAGAAACGTTTAATTAATTATTAGGGAGCACAACATGAACACACCTACTGAAACTAACAACCAGACTATCAGTGCCCGCCGCGAATTTTTCAAAAAAATTATTTTTTACACAAGCGCAGGGGTTGTCGTACAAGCTCTCGCTCGCAGTGTGACCTGGGCCGCTGAAGAACTCGGCCTTATCGACATGACAAAAGCGAAGCGTAAAGACGCCGCTAACGAAGAAAGCGTAAAAATTGCCGCCGGAATCGGTTATGTCAGCAATCTTGATGCCGCTCTTAAAGCAAAAAAAGCTACAAAAGCTGACAAACCTGGGGCCGCTGGCAAAGTTTGGAAAGCTGGCGAGCAGACTTGCGATAACTGCGCTCTTTTCAATATGACAAAAGCCACTCCTGTTAAAGCCACTTGCGCGCTTCTACCTAAAGTTCTTGTAGACGCAAAAGGCAGCTGTAACTCTTGGGCTCCAAAAGCATAAATTCGAGGACCACAACATGACGAGCTCGCGATTGATTTACGCTGTAATCACGTCGATTCTTATTTCTTTAACGACTCTTATGACAAGCGCAGCTCATGCCGACTTGGCCGAAGGCAAGAATGCACTTCTTGTGAACTTTGGTTTCACACATGGCGGCGCCGCCCTCGGTCTTGATTTTGAAAATGGCTTCAACCGAACTTTCGGCCTTGGTGGTTATTTTCGCATTGATCCAGACGATCAAACGCTTGGCGCTCGCGGCATCACAACTGTTGGTGCTTTTATTCGCCCGCACTTTAGCCGCCAGCAGTGGGATCTTTATGTTTCACCTGGCTTCGGTATTCTTTTCGTAAAACCAACTGACAACAGTGGCAGCCAAACCCTTCTTGGGCCAAGCTGGGCTATTGGCCTCTTATATGATTTTACACCGGCGATTTCGTTCGGTGCCGAGTCGATGTCTTTTGCTAGCTGGTTCGGCAAAGACGTGTACCGTGGTTATCTGCAGACCGATCTTATGGCGAAATTCCGCTTCATTTTTTAACGGGTACTTTCTGTAGTCCGGTTGTCCATGAACTAATTTGCTCGCGAATTGTCGCCGTCGTTTCGGCGAATTGCACACCGTAAGATTTTTGATCTTCACTCCAAACAATACGACCTTCGATCTTGATTTGCTCGGCACCATCGGGGCTACGGATTGCCATGCTGACGATACCGCCCTGTTCGATGAGGGCATCGGTATTGAGCTGCACTCCACCCAACGAGATGCTGCTGATTGAGCCAACAAGGTCGCGGCCGCCAACTTGAACTTTGACTTGGGTGTCGATTTTAAAGCGATCATGTTGACGGCGCTGAACTTGTTCTTTACGGCGAAGAGAATTGTAAATCAAAATTGGCAAGGCGAAGAGCCCAAGCACAACCAGAACAGACCATGATTCGGGCGCACCTTGACCACCACCGAAAGTGTCGTTGGGCCCTTCATTGATCATTTTCTTAACGAGGCCGCAACCAGACGCCGCGATTGAAGACGCGAGCTGCCGATCGATATTGGTAAAAGTATAGGCCGGCTGATCTGTTTGAATCGTGGCGTTTTTTGTAGCCTCAATCGTATTGTAAACGTTGAGTCGCCCCTGCGTACTGGTTTTGCCGGCAAGCAACCTTGCACCATGAGAATTTTGGGGCACATCGATATTGCCCATGATCAATTGTTTCGCCTGATAAGAGAGCAACCCTGGTTGCTGCGCCTTCATAAGGGCCGCTAAACCAGCGACAAACGGGGTCGCCATACTCGTGCCCGACATTGTTTGAAAGCCACCGCCCGGCATCGTGCTGATAATCATCATCCCGGGTGCTGCGAGCGGGACTGAAGTGGCTCCAAAATCTGAAAAGTAAGCCAGTGAATCGTCATCAGTTGTGGCGGCAACAGACACCACATTGGGGACGGTATAGTTTGCCGGATACATCGTTGATACGTCATTGTTTGCGCTGTTGTTACCAGCCGCCGCAACAAATATAACACCTGCATCGTAGGCGTAGGCGATGGCCTCTTGTAGCGCCGCCGAATAATCAGGGCCGCCCCAAGAATTGCTAATAACTGAAGCGCCATTATTTACTGCATAATAAATCGCGCGAATGGCATCCGATGTTTGGCCGTAGCCTGAGCCATCCAAAAATTTGAGGGGCATGATTTTAATAAGCGATGGAGAATAGGCGGCTCCATATATATTCTGACCGACGCCAAGGACAATACCCGCACAGTGCGTTCCGTGACCATCATCGTCGATCATTTCACCGGTATTCGATACAAAGTTAAAACCGTGAACGTCGTCTATATATCCATTGCGGTCATCGTCGATTTGATTGTTCGGGATTTCACCGGGGTTAGTCCAAACCGCGCCCGTGCCCACAAAAACTGGGTGAGCCGTATCAAGCCCGGTGTCGATAATGGCCACTATCGGAGTCGTATTTCGCGACACCTGGCCCCACGAGCTAGTCACTTCAATGGCGGCGCCGGTGGCGAGGTACCCACCTGAGGCAGCCGACGACATCGACACCACTTGGGATGCGGTATAGTACTGCGTTGCCGAAACCACGCTCGATTTAGAAAAAGTAAAATTGGGCTCAGCATACTCGATATCTGGATCGTTTTTTAAATTGGTAAGGGCTTCAGACACCCTTTGACCGGCCTTCAACTTAAAATGATAGACGCCCATTTCAGGGTATGAGCTTCTCAGCGACATGTTGTGTTGGCCAGAGGCTCGCGATAGAAACGCGCCGGCATGAATCGACTTGGCGGCTCGGCCAAGCACCGTAGGGCCAGACGCCCCCTTTAATTTTATGATGAGTTCGCCTTCGATGTAATGATGCCCATTCAATGACGGTTGCATTTGGCCCGCGGCGTTTTGGCTATTGGTGTTCTGCCCATGCGCATAGGATGCGAATGACAGAAACATCAAAAGATAAATTGTGAGCTTCAAGAAAATGCGAACCATATGGTTAGCTTATCGGACGAAAGTCGAGATAAGTTAGGGGCTTAAATCGTCAGCCGCACTACAATGCCGCTTAAAACAGCGGAGAAAATTTAAATAAAAAATCTCAACGTGAGACAGCTCAAGTTGAGACAATTTGGAGTTTAAGCTTTACTTAATTGTCGACTATTTCATCATCGAATCGTTCAAACGAATTCGAGATTCTTTACGAAGTTCTTCGGCCCAAAGACCCAAAGCTTCGCCGCCCCCGCCAAATCGCGCGAGTGAAGATGCTGATTTTTTGCTATCCGATTTTTCAGCGGCAACCACCACTGATTTCAGTCGCACCACATAACTTTGTGGCCCGGCCCGAACAAGATCTGGGTAAACTTGACCAGGTTTCAAATTCAACGCGGCCTCAATAATCTGGTCGCCGGATTCAACTTTATCGATAAAATTTTGAGTAACTGAAACAGCCCCTAAATCTTGCCATTTCAAATTATAACGCGCTAACAAGCCACCGATATCGCCTTTGCCTTTAAGCCCGGTTGCGAATTCTTCATTCACCTTTTCGCGCTTTTCTTCGGCCGCCAAATTACGAGCAATTTCTTTTTCAGCAACTTCGAAAGTTTTAACTTCGGCCGCACGCTTATCGTCGAGCAAAATGATGTGATAGCCAAACGGCGATTTTACCGGCTCTGAAATCTGGCCAACTTTTAGACCAAATGCCACCGCTTCAAATTCGGGCACCATCTGCCCGCGACTGAAATAGTTAAGATCGCCGCCCTTGTCTTTCGACCCCTGATCTTCAGAGAATTTCTTGGCCTGTTCGGCAAAATTGGCCTTGGTGAGGCCTTTTTTAATTTCTTGGGCCTTTTTCAAAACCGCATCGGTGTCGCCCTTGAGAAGAATATGACGCGCTCGAATCTGATCCGGAGTCGAAAACTCCTCTTTATGCGAGCTGAAATAAGACTTCGCCTTCTCTTTATTTTCGGCTTTGGCCAAATATTGGCCGACGTCTTCAGCCGACACAGACGACGAGGCCAGTGTCTTCGGGTCGATTTTGATGACCTCGAGGTTCAATTTGGTGTCACGGGCCTGATTCTGCAAATCATCTATTAGGGTTGGCTGGGCCCAGGCTGAAAAGAAAATGTCGCGAACCTGACTAATTACGACGTCACGTTTCACCTTTGATTCAAATTCGCCGGCTGAAATATTTCGATACTGAAGATAGCGCTGATACATTTCTCTGGCGAAACGCCCGTCTTCTTGAAATGCCGGTATATTTACGATCAAACTGCGGGTGGCGGCGGCGGTGGGTAAAATACCTGCGTTCTGCGCCGACTGAAAGACCACTTCGTAGCTCACAAGCTCCTGCAACGCGTTTTCTCTGATGCGCTGGGTGCGCATTTGGCGCTGAGCGGCAGGCATGCCTTTGTCAGGCCCGGCTTGGGCTTCATACTGACTCACGCGCTCTTGAAGGTCTTGGGCTGAAATGACCGTTTGGTTGACAGTAGCGGCTGTTGAGTTGCCGGTAACGCCGCCGCGATCTGGGGTCAAACCGGTAAAAACAAACATAAGACAGATCAATCCAAAGAGCCCGAAAATAACTACCGCCTTGATATTACGAACGCGACTTGGGTGGCGAAGTTGTTCCAGCAGTGAACTCATATGGCATGCTCCTCATTAAATTACTTTTCGAAGCCGTTAGATTGGCTTTTTTTATCTATTTTATCAAGCACAATCGAGTTGAAACAACCCGGCTATTTGCTAGGGTATTTGGGTAGGAGACCATCCCTTGAATTTTTTTAATTTTGATCTGAAAAAGATCTTTACTATCGCGCTTCTCGTGGCGATCCCGCTTTTCTCTGTCAACATGCAGCAGCAGAACCCAAATCGCCCCTGGATTCTTGAGCCCTTCTACTACTTAACGGCCACAACCCAGAACTCTTATGCCGGGCTCAGCTCGGGGGTCCGTAGTACAACCAAAGATTATCTCAATCTCGTCGACACTAATAAGAAAAATCAGAAACTTGAAAAAGAATTGGCCGAACTTAAAGCGCAACTCGGGGCCCTCACCGAGCTTAAACTTGAAAATGAACGCCTGAGTCGCCTGCTCGAGTTTAAACAAAAAGCGAACATGAATTTGCTTGGCGCGCGAATTATCGGCCGCGATTTGCTGACAGAATACGACACTGTGACAATCGACCGCGGCGAAGACCACGGCGTAAAAAAGGGCATGGGCGTTATTACCATTTCAGGGGTCGTCGGCTATGCTATTGAAGTCGAGGCCAAAATCTCAAAAATTCTTCTGATCACCGACCGCTACGCCGTGGTCGACGGGATCGTGCAAAGATCGCGTGCTCGCGGCATTATCCAGGGGCAAAGCAAAGACTCTTGCGCGCTGACTTTTCTTAAACGAAGCGACGATGTTCAAGACGGTGATACCGTAGTCACAAGCGGTATCGATAATTATTTCCCGAAGGGCTTTCCGATTGGCGAAGTGACCAATGTGAAGAAAGACGAATATGGCCTCGGCCAAGAAGTCACACTTCAACCCATCGTCAGCGCCGCCAATCTTGAAGAGGTGTTTGTTATTCTCAATGCCAACAATCAAGATCTTGAACGAGTTAACTGATGCGTGAGCTGAGTTTCAAAATACTCAACTATTTAGTATTCGCGATCGCGACCTGCGTGCTCGCCGGGTTTCAGGCGTCGCTGTGGTATCACGTTTTCGGATTCTTTCCGGCGCCTTATATGTGGCTCGCTGTTTTAAGTTACTGGGCGCTCTATCGCTCAATCACCGAGGCGGTGATTATGAGCTACCTTGTCTCTTTTGCGGTTGTCACCATGAGCGGCGCCCCTCTCGACATGGCTTTCGGTATGAACCTGGCCGTGCTCGGTGTTTTGTATATGCTTCGTGATCGAGTTTTGTGGGCCGGCCCCAACTCGTTTATGCTAGCGTGCGGGATCTCGGCTCTCATTCTTCCGCTCGCCACTTTTATCCTCTCTCATATTATCGAAGAAACCGCCGTGGTCGATTTTCACTTTTACGACTGGCTGATGCGACCTATTCTAACCGCGGCGTTTTCGTTGCCGCTGTTTTATTTATTCTCAGCCATCGATCGACTTACAAACAAAGAACCTCCAAAACACACTGAGTCGGAGGTCGTGTGAGTGAATTTGAAAATTCAGAAGATGATGGCCGTGATTTGGTCAGCCGCTTTCGGCTGGTCTACCTTGTACTCGGGGTCACGCTTCTCGCGATGTTCATGCGACTTTGGTTTCTGCAGATTATATCGGGCGACGAGTTACGCGAGTACTCAGAGAAAAATCGTGTTAAAGAAAATAAAATTCGTGCACCGCGAGGCTTAATTCTTGACCGAGAAGGCCGCATTCTCGTCGACAATATCACCGGTTTTGACGCGACGATTTCTCCGCAATATGCCACCGATCTTGAAGACACCGCCGATGATGTTGGTAAAATTCTAAGCATCGAGCCTGCGAAAATTGTTGAAGCGGTAAAAGTCAGCCGAAGAAAAAACGGGCCCTCCGCCCCGGTCGTTATTAAAGAAAATCTTTCTCTCGAAGAGGTTTTTCGCCTCAAGCGCATTCGCATTGAGCACCCGGGGCTGAACGTTGACGAGATGGTATTACGCTTTTACCCTCTCGACCAGAATGGGGCTCAGCTTTTTGGATACGTGGGCGTGGTTTCGAAAAAACAACTTGAGACTTATAATACCAAATACCTTGGCAAAGCGGTTCTTCAACAAGATGACATTATTGGCCAAAGCGGTCTCGAAGAGGTTTGGGATCTTCACCTGCGTGGTAAAAATGGCTTGAGCTATGTTGAGGTGGACGCCCATGGCCGGCAGTCACCGACGCAAAATAAAGCCTTTCTTGAGATCAAGCCGCAGCCAGCAACACCGGGTCATAATATAATCCTGACTATCGACAAAGATATTCAAGAGGCGGCTCTCAAAGCCATGCTCGAACAAACAGATCGAGTCGGGCCGCGCATTGGCGGTCTGGTGGCACTCAAAACCAATGGTGAAATATTGGCTTGGGTGAACACCCCTTCTTTTAATCCGAATCGATTTGCGCGCGGCCTAAGCAATGAGATGTGGAATCAGTTGATCAACGATCAATTCAAACCGCTGCGAAATAAAATTATTCAAGATCACTACTCACCGGGCTCGACAATTAAACCTGTGGTGGCACTGGCGGCTTTACAAGAAAACGTTTTGACTCCGAATACGATCATCGATGCCCCAGGGCAGATGCGATTCGGCAATCGACTTTATCATGATTCACTCAAACAAGGTCACGGACGAATTAATATTTATCAGGCCATCGAACAGTCGAGTAACATCTTCTTTTACAAAATGGGCATTGCCCTCGGCATCGACAACATAGCGAAGTATGCGAAAATGATGGGCCTGGGCGCTCGCACCGGCATCGATCTCAGCAATGAAGCTTCTGGCGTCTTTCCGACTGAAGAGTGGAAGTTAAAACAAAAAGGCGAAGCGTGGCAACCGGGTGAAAATCTATCAAATGCCATCGGCCAAGGTTTTGTGTTGGTCAATTTGCTTCAGATGACACTTGCCTATAATACCATCGGTACAAAAGGCAAACTTTACCGACCAATCTTGATTAAAAAAATTGTCGACGAAAACCAAAAGGTTTTACAAGAGTTTCAACCCTCGATTGTTCGCGACATCACCGAGCCTTCGCCTGAGGGCGTGCGGGTTGACCCAAAGAACATCGACGTCGTGCGCGAGGCGATGCGTCTTGTTGCTAATGGCGATCACGGCACCGCCCGCTGGTGGAAGATACCGGGCGTCGAAATGGCCGGCAAAACTGGCACCAGCCAAGTGATGGCCTTTAGTGCCGACGACATTTTCACTCGCTGTGAAACTCGTCCTCTCATGCAGCGCCATCACGGTTCGTTTATCGCCTTTGCCCCTTCAGAAAACCCGGAGATTATTGTCGGTGTTTTGGCCGAACACTCCTGCCATGGCAACGTTGGCGCCGCACCCGTCGTGCGCGATGTGATTCGCGCCTACATAGAAAAGTATCATCCCGAGCTTATTAAAGCTAAAAACGCCCCCAAAATCGAATCGAAGCCTGTGGTGGTTGAAGAGGAGTCTGACGAATGAATTTCGACATGCAGGTTGAAGAGCGCACCTTCTTTAGACGCCTCGACGCGAATTTAATTTTTGTCATTCTCGCACTGAATGTGATTGGTCTGATCAACCTTTACAGCGCGACACATGGGGTGAACCTCACAAATCAAACAAATTTGTTCTGGCAGCAGCTAGTTTGGCTGGTAATGGGCTGGTGTATTTTTCTCGGGATGACCTTGGTTGATTATAAAATTTTTGGCCGAGTCGCCTACGCGCTTTACGCAATTAACGTGGCAGCGCTCGCTGTTGTCTTAATCGCGGGGCACTCTTCGCTCGGCGCTAAGCGCTGGCTTGATCTTGGTTTTTTTCACTATCAGCCTTCCGAAACGATGAAGATATTTTTGGTTTTCGCGCTGGCAAAACTTCTTTCAAAAGCAAACCGGCCTGATGGCCTAGGCTTTATTGACCTGATTATCCCGTCGATCATGACGCTCATCCCGACGGCGCTTATTGTAAAGCAACCCGATCTTGGCACGGGTCTTCTGCTCATCACGATTTTTATTACCATGATCTTGTTCGTGAAAGTAAAGACCTCAATTTTGATGTTTTTTATGGTCACAAGCCTTGTCGCCGCCCCACTTGTTTGGAGCTTCGGCCTTAAACCCTATCAAAAAAATCGCGTCCTGATGTTTATTGCCCCCGGCAAAGACCCCCGCGGCGCGGGTTACAATAGCATCCAATCGCGAATCGCTGTCGGCAGCGGCAAAATTATCGGCAAAGGTTTTCGCAAAGGGACACAATCGCAACTCGAGTTTTTGCCCGAGCGCCACACCGATTTTATTTTTTCGGTCTTGAGCGAAGAACACGGCTTTATCGGCAGCATGACCGTTGTAAGCCTTCTCATGATTTTACTTTTTATGAGTGCGCGAATCGCTTCGCAAGCCCGTGATCGATTCGGAATTTTAGTGGCCATGGGCGCCGCCGCTATTTTATTTTCGCACGTCTTCGTGAACATCTCGATGGTCATTGGCCTATTGCCAATTGTGGGCGTGCCACTGCCCCTTTTGTCCTATGGTGGCTCGATAATGATCACCACCATGGCAAGCCTTGGCATTATTTCGTCTGTTTCATATCGAAAGTTTCTGTTCTAGAAGGAAAAAAGGTACGCCGTACCTTTTTTCCACTAGATGTGGCGCTTGATCATTTCGACGATATTATCTTTGGGTAGGTTGCCGAGCAGCTGCTCAACATCTTTGCCATTTTTGAAAAGGATAATTGTCGGAATGCTTCGAATTCCAAACTTAGCTGGAGTATTCGGGTTCTCATCGATATTGATTTTAACGACACGCACCTGCTTTGCCATCTCGGTCGCAATCTCTTCGAGCTTCGGAGCTAGACTTCGGCACGGGCCACACCATTCGGCCCAAAAATCAACCAACACAGGTGTTGAAGATTTAAGAACTTCTTGCTCAAAGGTTTGATCAGTAATTGGGTTCGTCAATCCGGCCATTTGGACTCCTTAACGCCATGCTCATGCGGCTATCTCAATATGTTTGAATTCCTAGAATACTTCAATACCCGACAAAGGTCTATATTCTATCGCGATTGCATCACTTATCCCTACGAATTTCCGATAGATAAGTGCATGCAAAAGGCAGAACTTCAAATTCTCATAGTCGAAGACGACCCGACTCTGGGCCGAGCCCTTGAAGAGGGGCTCAAACGAGCTGGTTATACGGTCAAGCTGGTGGGCACTGCTCAACTGGCTAAGTCGGCTTTAAAGCTTTCTGTTTACCACGGGATGGTGGTGGATTGCCTGCTGCCGCAAAAAAACGGCGTCGATTTTGTGGCGGAGAATGTCGCCGCCTACCCCAAATTGGTGACCGTTCTCACTAGCGGCATTTACAAAGATCGCGCCTTCTCGGGCGATGCGCTTTCTCGAACCCACGCTAAAGCCTTTTTGAATAAGCCGTTCGATCTACAATCACTGATAGATATTTACGACACGGCCTTTGCCGATACGCTCGACGAAGCGCAAGAACCGCTGCCACAACTTTACGCTAAAGAACAATACTCTGCGCGCGACAAACTTCTCGCAATTGAAAACACCAAACTCGTGCATGGCTTTGATTTGCCATTTATCTATTCGCTCCTACTTGATTCGCAGATTTCGGGGTTTCTCAATATCACCTACGATGATGGGCGCTCGAGCCACGTTGGCTTCAACCGAGGCCGAATTGATTTCGTCAAACACCCGGATGTCGAATCTTATTTCGGCGTGCTGCTCGTCGAAAAGGGTTTTACAACCCCCGAAGAAGTCGAAGAGATTTTGGCTCAAACTTCTGGCGGCAAGAGAATTGGCGAAATGCTTATTGAGAACTCTTATTTGTCGCCACACGCGATTGAAATTGTTCAACACGAACAAATGGTCATTCGTATTTCAAAGACGATTCAAGATGCCAGCGTTAAAATCTCATTTGTTTCTGACAGTCGCGCCGAGCCCACGGTTTTTATCGATGCCTTTCGATTCACACAACTTTGTAGCGATTGGATCTGTTCAAAAATAACCCCTGAGTGGCTTAAATCTTTTTTTACCCACTGGTTTGACAACCCTCTGATATTAAGTGCGCACCAAAGTCATCTAGACATGGTTAAAGACCTACCGGCCTTACGACCCTTTATGCGCATGCCGGGCTCGCAGGTTTGGGCCCGCCCTATTCACGAAATTGTGGCGACTAACAAAAAAGTTGAGAATGATATCTATCGCGCGATTTATTTTATGTTGGCCCAAAGAATTTTACGATTCGGGCCAAAACTGGGTTATAGCGAAGGCTCAGACACTAAGCTCACTCGGCTTTCGAGCATCTGGCAAGATATTCAGAAACAGAATTACTTTGAAACTCTCGGCGTCGGACGCAGTGCAAAGCCTTCTGAAATCAACCGTGCCTACCACGATCTAGCTAAGACATTTCACCCCGACAAATTGCCGCAATCCGCCCCGGCAGAGTTGCGCAATGTGACCCAAGATATCTTCACTAAAATTACGGATGCCTTTCAAACCCTTAGCGTCCCGGCTAAGCACGAAAACTACGTAAGAACTCTCGAAGTCGGTTTGGCGGATGAAATTCTTAAAGCTGAATCAACTTTTGAAGAGGGCCAACGCCTGTTACAACAGCGAGCCTTTAAAGATGCGCGCAAAACTTTTAAGCGCGCAATGACCATGAAGGGCCGGCGCAGCGACACGATAATTTATTATATCTGGGCCCTCATTAAAGAAAAAAGGCATCGCGCCAACCGCCGCGAATTGGCCGAAATGATCTCAAGCCTACTACCCAAGGTTGCCCACGAAGATCGGCACGGGGCCAAATACTATCTAGTGAGAGGGATGTACTACGAGCTCACCGGCCAAGTTCAGAAGGCCTATATGCACTTTAAACACGCCATGAGCCTTGACCCATTTTTCGAAGATGCCAAACGCGAAATCATGTTCATTAAACAGAATTATTCGCGCCCATCAAAAAGTAATTTTAGCGACGACTTTTCAACAGTTGTGACAAAGTTTTTTAAGAAAAGTGCCGGCTAAAAAAACGCTCGCCTGCGCAAAAAATTAAGCTAGCTTATTTTTTACCTTTAAATAATGCGCGCACGAAATCGCGTCGATCTGACTCGATTTCTTCAATATCTTCAGTCGAGCCCTGCTCTCGAATTTTACGATTAAACTCGAGAATTCGAGATCTATCAAAATAGCTAACCGGCAGCTTTCCCATTTCACCAATCCATTTATCAAATCGCAACTGGCGCGCGGGCCCGACGCCGATTTCATCGGCCAATGCTGAGCTTTCAGTTGGAGTATCTCTATCGTGCTTCGCATCGGTCGAAGTACGGTCCGCCGTTGGAGTAACCGAAAACTCTTTGACCCCGACTGCATCAGAGACCGCCTCACTGGTGCCATTCGCATTTGCCAGCGGAAAGCGGGCCGCCGCATCCCCACCCTCCACAATTTGTTTGTGGGCTGTCTCAAGCGCGGCCTTCACGCGTTGGATATCTTGGCTCGGCTGGCCATTGTCATCAAAAACTGTGATCAGCTGCGCTTCTTCGTCGGTAACCATGGCGTTGGCTTTGATCTTGACGTACTTCTCGAGCAACACAACTTCATCGACCGCCCCAAGAGTAGCGATGCACAAGAGCAACTTCTTGGGGTTAATAGGGCTATCGAGCACCTCGTCAACGCCGGCATCTTCGAAATCACTGGGGCTAAAGGAGTCACCTGGCGACCGCAGGGCGATCACCTTGGGTATCCCACGCCGCTTGGCGATGCTGCGGGAGAGCGCCAGGCCGTCCACTTTTCTGCCCCGCGCAGTGGTGATCAGGATCTGCGGATTGAAACCCAGACTTACGTCCGCATACTTCTTTTGGTTCTGCAAACCCTCAACATCGAAGCCAAGCTTTTTTAAGAGTGATTGAAGGTAAATAAGTTCGTTATAATCATCTATAACTAAAAATATGCGAAGCATATTTGATTTTGATTAATTTTGGTAATTTTCGTCAAGGCTAGTTGTGAATGAGTTAGCTCGCGGCCGCTTGGCCATGAAGTATATTGTGTTTGAGCTCTTGCCCATTTTTCTTTTGGGCATGACCATTTTCATTCTCGTGTTGATAATGTTTCAGTCATTTCAATTGAGCGAGTATGTGATCATTCACGGCGCAAAATTCAGCGCCACGCTACAGCTCATTTTTTTTACCGCACTTGGCTTTCTTCCAATTTTATTGCCAATCGCGTTGATGTTTGCGGTCTTGCTTACTTATGGGCGCATGAGTGGTGATTCTGAAATTGTCGCCTTCAAAGCCTTAGGTCTGGGCCAATTTCATTTGTTGCTGCCGGCCCTTGTACTTGGCGCCCTTATCTCTGTGCTCTCTTTGCAAGTTTCGTTTCGCTTGGCCCCGTGGGGCAACCTGCAGCTCAACAATCTAATTGGCAAACTCATGCAGACCCGGCCGGCGGTTTCTATTCGTGAGGGCGTTTTTTCAGAAGGGGCCTTTGATCTCGTCATTTACGCAAGCAAAGTTAATTCGAGCGAAGGCATTCTTAAAAAGGTTTTTATTTTCGACGAACGTGATCAAGCATCGCCGCTCACAATAATCGCCAAAGAAGGCGAACTTGTGACCCACGCCACAGATGTCGGGCAAGAAGCCCTGCTGCGTTTATTCAGCGGGAGTGTGCATAAGTCGGCCAAAGAATTTTATACCAAAATTGATTTCGGAACTTACGACATAAGCCTATTTGACCCAAATCAAAATAAAGAACGAAAAAGTGGGCCCGAGTCGATGGACATGAGCGAGCTTCACGAAGCGATGAAGCATCTAGACCCCAAGGACAACGAATCTATTAATTTCATTCTTGAGTGGCATCGCCGCTGGGCACTTTCGGCAACCTGCTTAATTTTGGCGCTCGTTGGTTTTGGCCTCGGAACCGTGACCAATCGTCGCGCCGCCCGCAGCGGCAGTATGGTTATTTGCATAAGCACACTTGTAATCTACTGGGCTGTCTACGTTGGCTTTGAAAGCTTAATTCGGTCTGGAAAAATGCCAGCGTCGATCGGCGCGTGGATGACCAACATCATCTTTTTGGGCTTTGGAATTTACCAATTTCGCCGCTCCCGCGAAAACTGATAGATCGTCTGCATCGCGAATAATTTGAGCCCCACCATCAACAATGAGATCGAGACCGCCGAGGCCCGCCTCATTCGGAAAGCTAGGGACCACTCCGAGTGCATGACCAATATCTAATACATGCTTTGATGTAAGAAGTGTGCCACTTTGCCTTCGCGCCTCGACCGCCAAAGTCACCGGCGAAATCGCCGCGATCAGTCGATTGCGGGCGTGAAAGAAACCTTTCTGCATGGACATTTTTGGAGCGAATTGACTGATCACTGCTCCGCCGTTTTCAATAATGGCAGGCACCCACTCTTTGAGTGAATCAGGATAGAGCTTCATTAAACCTGCCGGCACAAACACCACGGTGCCCCGGCCCATCCTTAACGCAATTTGATGAGCTCGTTGATCAACCCCGCGCGCCCCACCGCTAACCACCGGCATATCAAACCGATCGAGAAAAAGTGTAAGCTCTTGCTCCATCCAATCAAGTGCCTGGCGACTAGGGTTTCGACTGCCCACAATTGAGATCATCGATTTTTCGTTCCAGATCGGTTGGCCCCAATAGGTTAAAAAATGGGGCCGATAGGTGCAGCTTGAAAAGAATTGAGGGTAATCGGATTGGCCCGGCGTTGTGATTCGGACTTTGTTTAACTCACACCACTCGACCTCTTCTTGGCTCATAAATTCAATCATGAAATTAGGGCTAAGCAAAAAGTGGGCCCGAATCAAAACGCGCCTAGTAAACCTAGGCGTACAGAAACTTCCGACTAATTTATTTTCTAATCTACTTTCGGACAAACTCGGCGGAACTCGGTTTTATGAAATATTAAAAACCCGAATCGTCTTCGTCAAATTTAAGAACAGGCTCACCCTTAGAGCCGCCGTCATTTTGCTCTGACGGCTGAGCTTTCTCAGATTCTCCGTCTGGTTTATTCATCGGCAAGTTAGCTGGGGGCGCGCCAAGATCTTCATCTTCATCAAGCTCTTGAATTAGCTTTTTCGAAGAGGCCGTTTTGGGGGCATCCACTACTGACCCCCGCTTATTTGCCCGAGGCAGCAATTCGCCAGAACCAGTCAGGTCTCCTGTGAGCACATCCGACCAAACTCGAACCACCAATCCCGTTGCAAAATGAGGGGTCGTCTTGATTAAGCGTATCCAGCCAATAGGTCGAACGTTTTCAGTGACCTCGGTGTCGGCCAGTCGAACAGCGCGATTTGCACGAATGGGCAATATCTGGCCTTCTTCGAGACCATCTAATTCGCCTCGATTCAGAAATGCGATTGATTGATTTCCGTAAACCTGTCGACGATTGAAATAAGAGCCACCAATAATTTGTGCAACGACCTGGCTGCGAGGGCCTTTTTCAGTCACCGCGGTGTTTTCGATTTTGCCAGGTATCAAGATCGCTTCAGTTGAAACCGGGCTAATAATTCGCAGAACGAGAGCGCGAAACATCTCCCCATCAACTTGGGCTTTTGCGCCCACCCGCTCAACGAGTTGCACTTCGCCTTGCACTTCGATCGAATACCCCAAAAACCCCGAAATTGACGAGTGCACGCTTTGCACCTCACCACGACTCGCGACCGCCAAATAGGTTTCGCCCACTTGGCCCTGACCCTTTTTCATGACGACATAAATATATTGAAAAGCTGAAGCCATGTTGTTGCCGACTTCAACTTCACGAACCACACCGAGCGGTTCAGGGATTTTTTCAGAAATATAGCCCACGAGAGGTATCTGATCTTTTATTTCTAATATTTTACGATGAGCATAATCGATACCAAGTTCATCGTATTTACCCGATGCAGACGTGTCTTGCCACTCGGGCAAACTGGGCGGCAAGCGCTTAAGCACCGGCCGACTGATTTTTAGCGGCGGTGGGATATCAGGCTCAGCGTTATCTGAGGCCTCTTCGGTGGGCGCTTGCTTAGCAATCTGACCCTCGGCCTTCACATTGCCTTGCGCCTCGGCCTCGATATTTGTTTGTGCGTTGGCTTGTACATTGGTTTGTACATTGGCTGTCGCATTTTCAGTTACGGTAAACACTGGCGGGCCTGACTCGTCACCTAACATAAAACGAATTTGATTGTTCGTCGTCACCAAGTGCGGATTGGTCAGCTTGCTATTGAGCGCCCAAACTTTGGGCCAATAATTGCCGTCTCCGAAAAGGGTTTTGCTAATATTCCAAAGGTTATCGCCCTTGTGAATTTGATAGCGCTCAGAAGCATGGGTGCCAACGAGGGTCTGCCATTCGGTATCGGGGGTTTTTGAGCTGTAAAAGTTTGCGTAGATATCATGAAGCTTTGCTTCGTATTGCAAATCAGGCTCATCAGAAGCCGGGGCCATCGGCGCCACAGAGGTTTCGGCCTCGAGACTTGGCGGCGGCGACTCAGTTTTAAGCGCCTCAGGTTCTGGCTCTGGCTTTGTAACCTTTTGCTGTTTGGGCTCTTCGAATGCATCGAACCCAGCATCATCAATGGCGGTCGAATCGGCGGGCGGGATGGCCTCGGGCTTTGCCTCGTTTTTAACTTCTTCTTTAGAAGAATTTTTCGGTTCGGCCTTGGCCTCTTTCTTAGAATCATCGTCGAGCTTTAACTCAAGCTCTTTTTCAAATTGCGCATCATCCTCTGACGTGTCTTTAAGTTTAAGCTCCTGCTCATTATTGAAATCAAGGTTATCTTCTTTTTTTGCGGAGTGCGCCGCCTGCTGCTGGCCAAAAAGCAGCAGTCCAGAGGTGGCCGTTAAAATTAAAACTTTTCGCAATTGCAGCTTTTCTAAACGCATTCGAACTTCCTTGTCCAAACTCGACAAAATTTTCGACCCAAACTCGGCGACTATGACTCGTGAGTCTCCGATTCGACTTTAATCAATTTTCGCTCGAGCTCGGTCTTATAGAACTCGGGGCTACCGGGGTAATCGCGACGAACATCATCCATGACTTTTTCGGCGTATTGATAGAGCTGTAGTTTTCGATAGCAAACACCCTTGCCAAAGAGGGCCGCGACAAATTTATTGCCGGTTGGGTATTCTGACGTCACTCGCTCAAATTCTCTAAGCGCTTCAGCCGGAAAGCCCAAAATTAAATGAATCTGCCCCTTCAAATAAATAGCTTTATCGGCAAATACACTCTGCGGATAACGCTCAAGAAACGCATCGGCGTAGTGATCAACGGCATCGATTTGGCGCGCTTGAAAGGCCCGAATTACTTCGGAGTACAAACTCTCTTCGTTTACGACTTTTGGCAGGGGGAACTTTTTCGACAACATCCGACGATAATTATCGCGTTCGTGCCGCATAAGTTCGCGCAATCGTGTCTGTTCAGCTTCATTTTGAATAACGCGGTTATGTCGGCTCATTTTCAAAAGGCGACCTGCGTCGGCCTTTGGCGCTTCTTGGGCACAGCCACCCAAAAATGTGAATATACCGACCAAACCAACAGTCATTGCTTCTTCGACCCAAATTTTTTTCTTTGAAAAATCGCTCATATCTTAAATGGTTAACGAATTTGTCGCACAATGCAATAATTTGAAGCAGGAGCGTTCAGGTAATTATCCACATTAATTGTGGAATTAAATGTTAGCTAGACGTTAGACTTAAGCGCAGGCATGCGTTTCAGCGAAATGCATAAAAGGTAAGCGTGCTTAAGTATATGTAATTATTGAAATTATATGGATGTTATGATTATGTTAAGAAAATGCTTATCATATTCTTACATCCGTCCGGTCGAACAAAACGGGATCGAATCGGACAATCTTAAACGTTCTGTATTGTTAAAACACAGTTGAGCTTGGCCGCAAATCTGCAACCAGCATTAGTTGTATGTGGAAGTACCTATTCTTTTCTTTAATCATCGCTCTACTAATTAACTCCTATTTGTATAATTATTGGGCATCAGTTTCTGTTAAAACTCACATCACCTGTCTTAATCTGTTCTCTTCAAATCTGTCGTTTTCTGAAATTTACCGCGCCTTCATTTGTGACCAAAAAACAACGAGCGAAACGTGTCGCCGGCTTAGCCCCTATCTTTCGCTTTCTGGAATCCACATTTTTTTATTCGAACTGCTGGCTCGCAAGGGGCTCGGGTCAAAGAATCGACTGGGGCAATTTTTAACTTGTTTTTGGGCCACCGCGCTTTCTTTCGCCACTTTAATGCCGCCGACATTAGTTCGAGCCTGGCTTCACCTTATGGCAAAAAGATACAGTTACGAAGAACGCCTGAGTTGGCCAACCGCACTCACTTCTTTTATCGCCGGGGCCCTCTGCGCGATTTTCAACCCCGCCTGGCTGGCCAACACTACCTTTCTTATATGTTGGCTGGCTTCATTGACGCTTCAATTGCCGACTCGCTCAATTTTGGCCCGTTGCTCGATCACCTTCGTTGCGATTTACCCACTCAGCCTCAATGCAGATGCCGGCCATTTTCTAAATTCACTCATGGTGTTTATTCTAAAGCCGGTCGCCCTTCTCATATTTTGGCCCGTGGCTTTAATGGTTGCCGCAATCCCGATATTGTCTTATCCAGCTGCAAAATTTTGGTATTTACTTGCTGAAGGCGCCCTGAAAATTCAAACCTACCTCGGCGTTATTGAAGATAACTGGGGCTTTTCTGTCGGCGGCTCAGAGGCGCTTCACAAATACTCCGCACACTCTTCAGCGCCTTGGTGGGCCCTCGTTTACGTTTTGGGTGCTCATTTCGTTCTATTTTTTTACGAAAAACACAATCGCTCTGAGCATTTTTGGCCCAGTGATCGCTACGATTTCAAAGCCGGCAACCCTTGACTCATCTTTTTGTCAAAATTTTTGCGGTGCTCAGCATTTTATTTTGGCAGACAAAGCCAATTTCGCCCGGGCTGAAACCACTCCTAATTATTTGGGATATTGGGCAGGGTCTTTGGGTGACTATTGTCACCGATCGCGCCTGCCACCATTTTGATATTGGTGGCGAGAAGTGGCCACCGCCCGTGCAACATTGGTGTCGCTCTCGCGACAACGATCTTTTTATTTCTCATGGCGACGAAGATCACATTAAGTTTGTGCCCTGGGCCGTTCGCCATTTGCCGCGCTTTTGCCTAGTCGCGGGCCCGCTTGATGAGATCAGTGCGCGAAAAAAACAAAATCTTTCATTGGCTCGCCCGTGCTCGGCAGAATCCGCTCGTGATGCCGGCATTCGTGAAATCACCACACTCCCCACCCATGTTAGCGAGCACGATCACAACTTACTCAGCCGCGTCTATGTTTTTGACTCCCCCGAAGGTGCGGTTTTACTGCCTGGTGATAGCATCGTTGAAGGCGAAGCCCTGTGGCTGAAACAACTTCGGGCTGAATATCACATTCGTATTTTGGTTTTGGGTCACCACGGCAGCCGCACGAGTACAGGCGAGGCCCTGTTGAGGCACCTGCCCGATCTGTCGATCGCCATTGCCTCGGCACGCAAAGCGAAGTACGGCCACCCGCACGCAGAGGTGGTGCGGCGCTTGCTCGATCATCATATTTCGGTTTTGACCACAGAAGACTACGGCCATATCGCGATTCGACTTTAATAAAGCGGTCGGCGCTCACATACGAACCGATAGTTAATACAAGCTGTGGACCCGCAAAAATTTATGCTGCGGTGTCCACCAGAAAACAGGCCGGGTATTATATTTTGTACGGGCGGTATTCCATGTTCAGGTCGCGAGCGACGGGCTCGTAGGCCACATAGCCATTGTAAACGTTAAGCCCAAGATAAAGAGCTTTGTCTTTTGCAATAGCATCTTCGACGCCCATTCGAGCCAGCATTGAACAATATTTGTAGGTCGCATTGTTCAAAGCGTAAGTTGAAGTGCGCGCCACGGCGCCAGGCATGTTCGGCACGGCGTAGTGGATGACTCCGTCGACTTCAAATGTTGGCTGAGTGTGCGAAGTCGGTCGGCAGGTCTCAATGCAACCGCCCTGATCGACAGCAACATCCACAATCACGCTGCCCTTCATCATTCGAGAAACCATTTCTTTGGTCACCAGGCGCGGGGCGCGATGGCCAGTCACCAACACGCCGCCGATAACGAGGTGCGAGCGCTGAACTGATTTTTCGATATTAAGTGCGTTCGAATAAAGCGTTTGAATACGGCCCTGAAATACATCATCAAGATATTCAAGTCGGCGATGGTTGACGTCGAGAATAATAACTTCAGCTCCTAAGCCGATTGCCATTTTTGCAGAGTTAATGCCGACAACGCCGCCGCCGATAACGGTGACTGTTGAACGTTCGACGCCGGTGACTCCGCCCAATAGTACGCCCATGCCGCCACGGTCTTTTTGCAAATAAGTCGCGCCGACCTGAGTCGCCATTCGACCGGCCACTTCGCTCATCGGAGTCAAAAGCGGCAAGCTTCCGTCTTCAAGCTGAATGGTTTCGTAAGCAATGGCTTTCACTTTTCGATCGCAAAGCGCTTTAGTTAATTTCGGCTCTGGGGCCAAATGCAAATAAGTATAGAGAATAAGGTCTTCTTTCATTAGATCGTATTCTTCAGGTAACGGCTCTTTTACCTTTACGATCATCTGCGCTTTCGCCCAAACCTCTTTTGCACTCGGCAAAAGCTTGGCGCCGACTTTTTCATAGGTTTCGTTTGAAATATGGCTGCCGAGACCGGCATCTTTTTCGATATAAACCGTGTGACCCTCGGTCACCAATTGACGAACTGATGCGTCTGTTAGACCGACTCGATTTTCACCAATTTTAATTTCTTTTGGCACGCCAATAATCATTGTAAACCTCTCTGTTTTTGAGCGCTTAATTTACGAAGTAGTTATTTCAATCATAGGCTGGCTTGTTTTGCAAGCGAGCACGAGGGGGTTAGCCCCAGATGTATTGGGCTTGAAACGGGTCTTCGGGCAAGTCGGCGCCCAGCTCTATGGTGCGATAACTGTCGGTCGACTCGAGAATCTTTTTAACCAGGCGGTTCATAAGGTCATGACCGGCCTTATAAAGCACCAAATTACCCATAATCGGCAAACCGAGGGTCACAAGGTCACCCAGGGCATCTAAAACCTTGTGCCGCACGAACTCATCGTGAAAACGAAGGCCATCGGGGTTCAGGATTTCTTCTTGATCGAGAACTATCGCGTTATCCATACTGCCGCCAAGTGCCAAACCCTTGGCCCGCATTGCTTCAACGTCACGCATGAAGCCAAAGGTTCGCGCCGGGGCAATTTCGCGGGCAAACGACTGCTCATTGATATCAATATCCATAGTCTGCTTGCCTATTTTAGGGTGCGGAAACTCGATGGTGCAGGTGATGCGCAAGCCATTGTAGGGCGCCACATAGGCATACCTGTCGCTGTCGCCATAATAGATCGTTTGATTGATATAGGCATATTTACGAGGCTGTTCTTGCTCGAAAAGACCGGCCTCCATAATGGCATCTAGAAAAACCTTCGCACTGCCGTCGCCGATTGGTATCTCTGGCCCATCAAGCTCGATAAAAAGATTGTCGATTCGAAACGCCGAAAGTGTCGAAAGGCAGTGCTCTACTGTTGAAACCGAGAAGTGCTCGCCGCCAACCGTGGTCGCCAGCTGGGTGGCTTTGACATGCGTGGCGCGGGCGGCCAGCGCCGGTCGCCCGGGCAAATCAGTGCGAATAAAATAAACGCCGGTGTTTTCAGGAGCTGGACAAAAGGTCAGCTTTGTCGGTTTACCCGTGTGCAGGCCTATGCCGTTGACTTCAACTTTTTTACGAATCGTGCGCTGTAGAAACATATGCTGTATCCCTATACAAAATTGATGCCACAACTTGCAAGTGAGGCGCAAACCGCCGAATTATCTGTGGAGCTTTTGAGCTCTGCGCTTAATGGTTTTTCGATAAGATCTTTTTTGCTGGACGTCATACGGCGCGACTTAAAAACAACAGTGTGCACAAGATCACACCCCTTCCAAGCAAAGCCTCAGGCATTTGCCAGCAAAGTAAAAATCGGGTGAAGTGGTATTTAACAGAGGTGACTATGGGTAAAACAGCAATTCAATCTATTTCTCGTCTTATTACGACAGCCCTTTTACCGTTGATATTTTCGACACCCTCGGCCTGGGCTTACAACGCCAAAAATTGCAGCGAGAAAATCATATATCCTAAGCCAATAACCAAAGACAATTTCTCCAATGCCATGGCCATGACCACAATCGGCAGTTCGAGTTCAACGACTTCTTATGTGAGCTCAACCGGGCCCTGCAAGGCGTTCGGTAGCCTCGAAAAACAGCGCGAATTCTATATCGCCAGCAATTTTGTCGAAATTAAAAAACAAGCAGCTCAAGGCGGAGGCGAATATGTCGACGCCCTCTCATCTTATTATGGTTGCAAAGGTGACAGTCGGGCTTTGCCAAAAGCGCTCAAGTCTCACTACGCAGAAATCTTCAATGACAAAAGCGATCTGCAGCTCGCTTCGAGCGTTGACGAATCGGTCAAGAAATCTCTGATCGCCGAGGGGTTTGCCGCGCGCTTCGAGTTTGTTTCAGAAAATTAAAATTTCTAAATAACAAATACGCCGGCAAAAAAGAAATCAATTAAACGGGTATTCGCAATCGTATGACGTGCGCGAATAGAAATTTCGTTCGCCGGCTGAGGCACAGCGTTTGAAGTAAAACGGCGCATTGGGCCCGTGTTTTTTTTCGGGCAACTCGCGACGCACCTGAAAACGATCGCTCAAGTAGGCTGCCGGATGAGCGCGCGAGCCATCATCGTAATCATCAACAGTAGCAATGTGCCGGCTGTCATCAGATGCGCAGCCTATGAATATAAAGCCGGCGACAAAAATAATGCCGGCCAAGAAAAGTTTCTTCATGCCAACCGTATCGGAAAGATACACGTTGAGATTGAGAGAGACTTTGGTCGAGGCCCGCGGTCTACGGCTTCTCGCCAAGCTTTGGTTTTGCTCTTAGACGAGAAAAATCGAGATATGGATATTTCGATTCGGCGAATTCGTATTGGTTAATAATGGGTAAAAACCCTCTCTCAATTCGCTCACAGGGGTTGTTATATATTGAAAACATTGAAAGCGGGTCTGAGGCGAACGCAATCGCCGCCGGGGGCCAGCTTTTTTGAACTATCAATGAAAGCTGCGCCAACGACCAGCCCGACAGATCACCGCCAAGCTTTTCGCGGTAATCAGCTTGAGAGACGACAAAGCAGGATTTTTTCTCTGCCAACATATTCTCAAGGCGATTGATGGCGAGTCCATTTCTGTGGGCCCCTCTACCAAAGAAAATCGCCCCAATAATCAGAATTGACGCCACAATCATTGATAATACCGACCGTTCTTCGGTGGGCCTTTCAAAAACCGTCAATACTCTATCTTTGTTAAACTCGATTGCGTAGAGAGACATGAGAATGACCCCGGCCACTGGCAGGGCAAAAGCACGCATCAAAAAGAATGCGCTGGTATAAAACTCGAGTCGAAACGAACAACCCGCCATCAAAATATAGCCGATGGGTAAAACAAAAAGAATTAGAGGCTTTAATCGATAGCTCCGAGCTAATACGAGAACAGCAATAGGAAATAAGACGCCGGCATAAAGAATGAGAAGCCGAGCGCCCTCCCACAAATTCGCAAAAGAATCAAAAAAGTGATTCTTATCACCGACACCCGGGCCAAAGAGCCGGTAGAAGCCCCACGAAGCCCCCATCGCCAATGCAGTTAAAACCGCAACTTCAACTCTATGCTTTTGACCAAAATAGTAGAGTCGCCAAACTCGATAACTCTGCCAGAGCAGTAGAACTAAAAACAAAGCGATATCGGCTTCGTAACTAAAGGCCAGCGCGAGCAACAAAATGAGAACTTGCAAAAAATCAAACCATTCGAGCCCTTCTTCTTTAAGCAATAGGAGCGCCGCTGGCCAAAAAAATGAAAGAGCGTCGGGTACCGAACTCACAGCAAAACCAAGAGTGCAGAGCGTCGCAGAGCCAAAACTCGCAAGCGGAAAGAGCATTAGCCACGGCCGACGCAACCGTTTTACAATCCAATAACAATAAATAAGACTAAGAATTGGATGCACCAAATAGGTAAAGTTAAAAACCGACGGCGCCCAGTCATAGAATAGCTTTGTCGATACAAGGCTAAGAGACAAAGCTGGTAGCTGAAAAATTATGTCACTTTGCCGCCAATATGTGCCGTCATAAAATATCTGCTTAAACATAAGGTTTTGAAAAACAAAAAAAGCGCCATCACCGTAGTAAGCCTGGTAATTCACAATACCGTATAAAACTGAAAGCAACGAGAGCCCCACCCCGAGGCCTAAAAAGTATTTCGAAAAGACTCTCAAAACATGAGACAAAATGCGATCAGCTTGTTTTGCCACTCAGATTGCGCCCTCAAACATCAAGTTTGGTCTGCACATCGAAAGCCCGCGGCGGCAGCGCCACTCGCGAGGCCAGGGTCGGGTCGGTTTTTTGCAAATGCTCGATGGCGGTTCGTGTGATAACCCGACCGCGTGGGGTCTTTTGCATCAAGCCCTCTTGCAATAGAAATGGCTCGTAAACCTCTTCGATGGTGTCGTTCTCTTCGCTTAAGGCTGACGAAAGGGTCTCGATGCCTACCGGGCCGCCGCCAAATTTTTCAATGATCAGAGTGAGAATTTTGCGATCCATTTGATCGAGGCCAAGCTGGTCAACTTCGAGTTGATCGAGCGAATAGTGCGCAAGGTCTGTAGTGATTTTGCCCTCACCTTTAACTTCGGCATAATCGCGCACGCGACGAAGCAAGCGATTTGCCACTCGCGGAGTGCCTCGACTGCGGCGCGCGATCTCTTCGGCGCCATCATCAGTAAGCGCGATCGACAATAGATTGGCCGAGCGTTTCAAAATCGCCATTAAGGCCGTGCGGTCGTAAAAGCTAAGTCGCTCTAAAATACCGAAACGATCGCGAAAAGGGGCTTTGAGCAAGCCCGCGCGAGTGGTGGCGCCAATCAAAGTGAAGGGCGCCAATTTAAAACGCATGGTGCGCGCGCCGAGGCCTTCGCCGGTGATGATGTCGAGAGCAAAGTCTTCCATCGCGCTGTACAGATACTCTTCAACGTCTTTCGATAAACGATGGATCTCATCGATAAACAAAACAGAATGCGGGCGAAGGCTCGTCAGCAGTGCCGCGAGATCGCCCTTACGATTGAGCACAGGCCCCGAGGTGATTTTGAGCTCGACCTCCATGTGATGGGCGATAATATGCGCAAGCGTAGTCTTACCCAACCCGGGGGGGCCACAAAGCAAGGTGTGATCAAGAGGCTCTTTGCGTTTTCGCGCGGCCTCAACAAACACCAATAATTTTTCTTTTACTTTTTCTTGCCCTGGGAATTCGTCAAAACTTTTCGGCCGCAGGCTGTGCTCGACTTTTTCTTCGCCGCCGTCAATTTCGTTTTTTTCAGTTGATAGTACGCGTGACATAGTATGCTCCTAAAGTAAATCTACTGGGTCGCCAAATGCGAAAGACCGGCCTTAACGCCATCTTCGAATTCGAGAGAGGGCTCAAGTTTATTCACCACTTTTTCTACGTCCTGAATTTTAAAGCCCAAATTCACCAGCGCCGAAATAATATCCGCACGTGCGGCAAAACCCACGTGCGGCGATTTTTCGTCACCAACAATCAATTTGCCTTTTAAAGATAGAATAATTTGTTCGGCCGTTTTCTTGCCGACTTTGGGCAAATTTGAAAGGCCGCGCACGTCACCCTCATCTATCATCTGGATGATTGAATTCAGCGGGGCGCCCGACAAGATCTTCATGGCCACTTTTGGCCCGATGCCATTGACCTTGGTGAGCGATAGAAAAAGCTCTTTTTCGGCTCGTGTGGCGAACCCAAAAAGCTGAATGTTGTCTTCGCGCACATGGGTGTGAACCCAAACCTGCACTTGCGATAAGCCCATCAATGCCCCGAGCGTGTGGGCCGAGGCCCATACCTCGTAGCCTACCCCGCGCACGTTGATCACAACGGTTTCGTCGTCTTGGGTGAGAATAGCCCCTTGTAGATAACTAATCATAATTCACTTACCTCATGTCGTTTAGGTCGCGCCTCAATCTGCACTTTAAGCCGTTCAGTGACCTCGGCGTGGCTCGCATGGCAAATGGCCAAAGCGAGGGCGTCAGTCGCATCGAGACGTGTTTCGCGCACACTCAACATATTCTGCACTATCATTTGCACATGTTCTTTAGTCGCCGCACCATTGCCGGTCAGCATTTTTTTAGCTGAACGCGTGGCATATTCAAACACCGGCAGGTGGTGGCGGCCGGCGACGGCTAAAACAACCCCGCGGGCCTGGCCAAGTTTAAAGGCACTGTCGGCGTTTTTGCCAAAAAATACTTTTTCAACCGAAAGCATGGCGGGTTTAAATTCAGCGACGATCGACTCAATTTCATCGATCAGCACGCCCAGGCGCTCGCTTAGAGGCCGCTTGTCGTTGATTTCGACGACCCCCTGCCCGAGGCAAACCAAATCGGAGCTTTTGCGGCTCGTTTTGATGACTCCCCAGCCAGTTAATCGTGAACCCGGGTCAATGCCTAAAATGATCGACAAACAATCCCCCTCGAAGCCAATATTTTAAGGTCTTTTTGGTTTTTAAATCCGCCCCCATTAAACACGCTATTGAATTCGATTTCAACAGGTGTCAGAATCAAGGCAACGATGAAATCAGATGAAGTGAATTCGCAACAGGTTGAACGCTACCAGCTGCTCTATGAGCAAGACCCACGCTCGCAGGTTTTTGCGCCTCTTGCTGACTCATATCGTAAGATGCAATTGTTGAAAGAAGCCCTCGAAGTAGCCGAAACTGGTGTGAAAATTCACCCGAACTTCGCTGGCGGTCGCGTTGCGTTAGGGCGCATCTATCAGACCCTTGAGCGCTTCAAAGATGCTGAGGTTGAATTCCGCAAAGCCACCGAACTCTCGCCCGAAAATATTTTGGCCCATCAGCTTTTGGCCGAAGTTTTGCTTTATTTAAAAAAACCGAAAGAGGCTTTACGGGCCTATAAAATTCTTTTGTTTCTAAGCCCCGATAACGAGCGCGCCCAAAAGGCTGTTAAAAAGCTCGAGGCCCTAACGGCTGATGAATACGAAGACGATATTTTCGCCATGAAGCCCCTTCAACAGGCCATGAAAGAGTGGAATGAAGTTGAGATGGATTTCGGGTCTTTGACCGGCGAAGTTCAGGTGTCGAAAGACACCGTTAAGAAAAATAAGTTCATCGATCGCGTTTTGAGCCTGGCTGACGCCTATATCGTGCGCAATGAGATCGACCGCGCTCTCGAAGCCCTCAATGAGGCCGAACGCCTTTTGGGGCCTGACCCCGAGGTGGTAAAGCGTTTAAAGCTCATTCACCATCGGCATGTTGAAAATATTCCGCACCCCAAGAGCGCCGCCGATGCCTCCGAAATGTCTTTGCCGCCCATTAGAGCCTCTGAGGCCGATAATAAAATTGAGTTCTTGCAAGATCTCCTTCGGCAGATTAAAAATCGTTAGGTTTTTAAAAATTATTAAAAAAAGCTCTAACATGAGGCACATATGATCGAAACCAGTGATTTTCGTAAAGGCTTGAACCTGCTCGTTGACGGCGAACCATTCACTATTGTTGATTTTCAACACGTTAAACCCGGCAAAGGCAACCAGTTCACCCGCACCAAACTTCGCAACCTGATCACTGGCCAAAACTTAGAGCGCACGATTAAATCGGGCGAAAAATTTGGCGAACCCGATATCGTTTTTAAAGACATGGATTATCTGTACAAAGACGACAATGGCTACAATTTCATGGACCCCGCCGATTACAATCAAGTCACCCTCAATAAAGAAGTGCTGGGCGATGCCACAAACTATCTGCTTGAGGGCATGAAAACCAAAGTTTGCTTTTATAACGAACGCGCCGTTGGTCTAGATTTACCTGTCAGCGTAAACTTAAAAGTGGTTGCAACAGACCCTGGGTTTAAAGGCAACACGGTCACTGGAACATTCAAACCCGCCACGCTTGAGACCGGATTGGTCGTACAAGTGCCATTGCACACCAACGTCGGTGACACCCTGAAAATTGACACCGAAACTGGCGAATACAAAGAGCGCGTAAACTTAAAATAGCTGCGTGATGTTAGGCCTCCCCGCCTTGCAGATTCACTAAGACAATAAAGAGGTTAGAGGTGGCTCACCGCTTCTCATCGTCAACGTCTTGGAGGCCTATTGTCTGACATGTCGTCAGCCGATCTTGAACGCACATTGCGCGACTTGCTTGTCATTGAAGGCACAAGCGAGCGCGTGGCGCTCAATCTGATTAAGCGAATGACGACAACGCCACCAACTCGCAAAGAGCGCCTCGCTTTCGTACACTTTTTAATTCACGCTGGTTTTTATCGCGAGACCCTCGCCCTTTTTATTGATTGGTTCAAAGAAAAAAAGCGCTTGCCCCTTATGGCATTTTGCCATCTTTTGCAGCGCTCGGGTTTTCGCCCGAAAGCAGAATTTATTGCGCAACTTTTTCTAGCTGTCGACGAAGTCGAAGAACCGCTCTTTCATTTTTCAGCTTGGGAAACTATCGACCCCCGCTTTGCCGCCCTTCGCGAAAAAGTCTTTCACGACGTCATGATAAATGCGGCTGAACACAAACAAAAGCTCATCGCAAAATTAGATTACTTTCAACAAAACCGCATGATCGAAGAAGAGCAGCGCCTGATAGATGAACTTGTCGCCGTTTACCCCCACGACACCGATCTTAAGTTGCGAAAAGAAGGCTTCAAGATGCGCTGGGCCGATGCCCTTATCGCCCGCAAAGCGCTCGAATCATTCGACGACAGCTTTGATCTCACAAAAGCAAAGATGAGCCCCGCCGATGCCGAGGCCGCCCGAATAATTAGCACGGCCTTCACCGAAGCGGCTAGCCGCTTTCCGCAATCGGCTTATGACCTTGCCATCGGCTTATACTTTCTCGATTTCTACGAATCGGCAAAGACCATTCTCGAGATCGCCCCGCCTGGGTTCAACGTCGATTGGTTCTATGCTGAATGCCTTCTGCAATCGCGGCGCTTTCTCGAGTGCCTCGATTTTTTACAGCAAATTGAACTCAAGTACTCGGCTGACCCCGAAACCACTTTTGGAGTCACTTACTACCGAGCCCAGGCCCTCAACGGCCTCGGTCAGCTCGGCGTCGCCACACAATTGCTGAAGAGCATCGTTTCGATTCGACCAGGCTACCGAGCCGCCCACTCACTTCTGCTCAAATGGGCCGGGCAGGGCATGCGATGAGATTTTGGGTCAAGCACAAGCGAGGCATCATTCTCAGCATTCTAGCATGCGGCATTTTTTTTCTGATCGGTTTTTTTAACCGATATCACTTGCCGCGCATAAAACAATGGATGCTTGTTGAAATCGAGAGCGCCAGTCGAAAGAATTCACCCATTCGCATATGGCCCCAATCGGTTGAGTTTCGACTTCTGCCCATTGGGGTTCGGCTTTACGATGTGCGCTTACTACCACAGAAGGGCCTCGAAACAACGCTCGCCCCCACGACGATCTCAGAACTCGATATCTCACTTAGCATGTGGGCTCTTGCCCGCGGTCAGCTAAAAATTGGCGAGGCTAAAATTTCGGGCGCTGAATTTAATATTATTATTCGCCCAAAGAAAGAAACAGCCAATGCCGCTTCGCCGGGCCTGGGGTTGCCGTCAGCGACCGGGCCCCTTTCGCTCGAAGCCATCTATCAACTGCCGATTTACTCTATCGCACTTGAGAAAGTTCGCTTCGCTGTAAAATTAGAAGAACACGGCCTCGCACTTCAGTCAGACGAGGTCGACTTAACTTTAGAAAATAGATTTCGATCGATTCGTGGCGACATTAAAGCCCGAAGCCTCAAATTCAAAAAAACCGGAAATAACCCAATTTTCGAAACCGACCTAGATACAAACTTTTTATTCGATGAAGATGGAATTTACTTCTCGGCCCTTCGGCTGCAGCACGGCCAAACATTTTTTGACGGCACAGGCTCAGTTCGCGGCAACCTACTCAAGAACGAAATCAAAGATGTTCGAGCGCGCTTGCGCACCGATGAGAATTTGGCTGAAATTTCAGAGCTGGCGCGCGAATGGTTTCGCCTCAGCAACTTTCCGCAGATGAGCGGTTCATTTGTCGGCGAGACCGAATTTGAATTTGTACCGCCGCGAAAGGTGCAGGCCACCTTCAATCTCAAAACTCAAGATTTTAAGATCGAGAAATTTTCAATCGGAAACATTGAGGCCAGTGGCAAGGTCGACGAAAAACGGCTGCGCGTTTCGCATGCCCATTTCTCCTATAACTACGGCGACGTCACTGTTGATAATGGTGACCTCAACTTTAGCGAAGCGGGCGAGTTCAAGGCCACAGTTGCCTCGAAGGAACTCGATTTAAATGGCCTTTTGGTCGCTCTTGGCCTGCATGAGATACCCGTCTACACCAAAGTCAGTGGCAACCTCCCCTGTCGCGGAGAATCGAAGAAAGCGTTTCGCCTCGTTTGCGAGGGCTCAATCTCAAGCCCAAACCTTCGCGTGACCGCCGGCAAAGAAAAACCCTTCACACTCGTTGATCTCGATAAGATCGACGTTACAGGGTCGGTCACGGTCGACACCAAAGCCGTGAGCTATCAAACGCGACTCGCAATCGGCGCGTCTCACGGCGAATCTGATGGCGTCATCACTTACAACAATGGCTTTAAAATTAACTATTCGACCCCGCAGCTAAATTTTTCGGATGTAAAAAACTTAGTTAACCTCAAGCCCGAAGGGTTTGCTGCGATCAAGGGCAATACCGCCGGTAGTACAAAAGCCGCCACCATCGACCTCACCGCCGACGGAGATAAGTTCTGGCTGCGCGATTTTAGCATTGGGCGTGCAAAATTTGGCCTGCACTATAAGGCCGGCCAGCTCAATATTTCTGGCATAGATGGCCAGTTCAATGCCTCGCGCTTCAAAGCCGACGTCGGCATTGATATATTGCAATCAAAAATTCAAATCAATGGCTCTTCACCCTATCTCGAAGCCGCCGACCTCAAACAGATTTTTAGCCGAAAAGTAAACTTACCATTTACCATGACGGGCACCGGGTCGGCTCAGCTCAAAGCCTCGGGGCCGCTCGAGATCAGCCGAATGACTTACGATCTCACCTCTTCAATTTTTCGCGGTGCGATTGCAGATGAGACCTTTGACCAAATTAATTTTAACGTCTCGGCCAAAGACGGCCTGGTCGACGCTCGCAAGGTCAATCTCACTAAAGGCCGAAGCACAGTTAATCTCACCGGCAACGTGAAACCGACAGGGCAAATGGCGCTTAAGGTTCAAAGCCACAATCTGCAAATCGAACAGTCTGAGAATTTGGCCCGCCTCAAAATGAACCTAACCGGTAATTTGAGTTTCGATATGAGCCTGCAAGGTCTGATCGCCAAACCCCTTATCGATATGAACGGAAGATTGACTCAGTTGACTGTTGGCGAACAACCAACCCCAGATTCAGATTTCAAATTCAACATGACAGAACATGAAATGGAAGGCAGTGGCCAACTGATGGGCGAGAAGTTGCGCGGCGACTTTCATATCCCTTTGGCCGAAGACGGTGTGGTCCGCGTGAAGTCAAAAATCAATGGATGGAATTTTGCCCAAGCCTTTTCAATTTTTTCTGATGCCCTTCGCGCCAGCAACTATTTAACAACCATGACCGGAGACTTTGAATTTGAATTCCCGAAAAATAATTGGCGACTTTTCTCCGGCCACTTGCTTGTAAATGAGCTGCGGTTGAAAAATGGCCGCGCTGAAATGGCGGCAACAAAACCCATTTCTCTGACGGCAACAAAAGGCTTAATTCAGACCCATGACTTTGAAATTTCTGGCACCGACACGTACGCGCGACTGCGCTCGAGCGCCCAGCAGCCGGGGCAAATCGGCCTTCTGCTTGAGGGTAAAATCGATTTGGGCCTTGCCACTCTGTTTACCCCATTTTTAGACGAATTGCGGGGTCAAACTCAGTTCTCACTTACGCTCAATGGGCCGATCGATCATCCGATATTTGCCGGCACCTCTTTTATTCAAGATGGATTGATTAAACTCAAAAACTTCCCACACGCCTTTGAGCAATTGAATGGCGATGCCATTTTTACTAACGACAAGATCGTCGTGAACTCGCTGAAGGGGCGCTTAGGCGGTGGCCTACTCTACGCGAGCGGCAGCCTGCAGTTTCTCGGCATGGGCAACGTGCCCATCGACATTCGAGGCACTTTCACTGACAGCAAGCTCAATGTGCCGGATGGGTTTAATACTCGCGGCAGTGGCGACTATTCGATCAAGGGCAGTTGGTTGCCCTACACCGTTGCGGTTAATTTCGACATTGATTCGGGTTCAATTGAGCCCAAGGCCGTCGCCTCGAGCAAAAACATGAACGAAATTAAACCCAGTACCTTTTTGCCGAAATTCTTGAGCGCTCAAAGATTCTCGCCGATTGAATTGCTTCTCAATATCAATATCCCCAAAGATCTACCAGTTCGCATGAGCATCAGCCCCGTCGATATTCGCTCTAAAGTCACCGGGCGGTTAAAAGTGGCCGGGCCGCCCGATTCGCCCAAATTGACTGGCCAAATTAACGTCACTCGTGGCGGCCAAGTAAATTTTCGGTCTAATATTTTCGAAATACAAAGTGGTATTTTAAACTGGGATAACTCTGAACCGGCAAACCCCTCATTAAATGTTTCAGCTGACTCTAAAGCCACTGCAACACTTATCAACAACGAAACGCGCGACTACAACGTGCATCTTCGTGTTACGGGTGACGCTAAAACCCCAAAAATCGCCATGACCAGCGAACCCCCGCTGGCCGAGAATGACCTCGTTTCTCTTGTGACTTTGGGTTTTGTAAACGACCAACAAAACACCACCTTCGCACAACCGCAATCGACCGGCATTTCAGATAACTCATATCAATTGGGCGGCGCGATCTTAAATCAATCACTCGGGATTAATCGCCAACTCGAAGAACGCCTCGGCGTACAATTTGATTACAGTTCGTCGTACAACCAGGTCGATCAGGCCACCCATCACAAATTTACCTTGAGAAAACAGTGGACCCCGGTGTTTGGCACTTCCGCCAGCCGCGACGTCGGCAAAACCAGCACCAGTGATGTAAAGGCTGAGTACAAATTGAATAAACGCGTTTCGGTGATTGGCGAATGGGAAGGCCAAGATAGCTCAGGCGCCACCACGACCAATACCAATACGAATGCGACGAGCAACATTTTCGGTCTCGATCTCGAGTATAAGAGAGATTTCAAATGACCAAACACTTAGCTCTTATTTTTTCAATCACGCTTTTAATTTTTAATACTAACGCGCAGGCTGAAGAACAATCTACATTGAGTGACGGCGAAAGAACCGTTGAGTTTCGGGGCGTTTCTGAAGAAGACATTAAAATGCTCAAGAAAAAGATCCCCGAAATTAGCTATTCGAACCCGCCCCAGGCCGCGCTAGACGAGGCCATTCGCGAATTAATGCGTCGTGATTCGTATGCCGGCGTTCGCGTCGAGGCAAACTCTGAGCACTACATTATTCTTGGCAACCCGCTTAGAAAAGTCACAGAGGTTGTCGTCACAGGTAATACAGGCATCAGCGAAGACGAAATCCTCAATGCTCTCAATATCAAACCCGGTACTTTTCTTGACGAAACACATGTCAGCGACGCCGGCGAGCGCGTCAAAGAACTTTATGGCAAGCGCGGCTATTTTAATACGATTATCGCCTATGACTTTCAATCTTTAGGGTCGTCGAACATTAAGGTTTTAATCAATGTCAAAGAGCGCTCGCCTTGCGTAGTCAAAAGCGTGGTTTTCAATTCTGACAACACTGAGCTCAACGAGACGTTAAGAAAAGTCGCCTCGAAGTATTTGAAAAATAATTTTACTGAAGAATCTGTGACCCAAATTGAACAAGCCGTCGCCGAGTATCTCAAAGACCATCGCTACATTAATACACAGGTTCTACAAAAAGATGCCAATTACAACAATGCAAAAACTGAAGTGATTCTAACCTACGATCTAACAGACCCCGCGCGCTACGAGCTGCTGTTGAGCGGGCAAGTTGATTATACCGATGGCCGCATCATTCAAGCGATCAAGCTCGGAGATTTTACCCGTGGTAGCCACGATGTGGGCCTTGATATTTCACAACTAATTCGAACCTTCTACTATCAGAACGGCTATTCGCAAGTGCAAGTTTTCTATCGCGAAAAATTTGTGCAAAGCGAGAACACCAAACAACTTATTATTCAAATAACCGAAGGCCCTCGTGTTCGAATCGACTCAATTTCAGTCACCGGTCATATTTCGCGCCCGGCAAAGTATTATTCAAAATTTATTGAGAAGCACAGCTCGGATACAATTGAAGAGCATTACTATGTCAAAGAAGATCTAGAGAACGGTTACAAAAACTTAATGACCGAGCTCAATAACCAAGGGTTTCTAAAAGCGAAAATTCAGTCGGCTCGAGCCGACTACTCAAAGAAAAAAGACAGCGTCACCATCGCGGTCGATATCGACGAAGGGCCCCTGACCCAGCTTACCCAAATTCGTTTTGCCGGGGTCAAATCGTTTTCTGAAGATCAGCTTCTTAGTCAGATGACCATCAAGAGTCAAACCGCACTCCACCTCAATCAACTCGAAGAGAGTATCGGGCTTTTACGAGATTTCTACCACAACCGTGGTTTTCTCGAGATGTCGATTTTGAACTCAGATCAAAGTCTGATCAATTACGACGAGAAAGGCCTGAAGGCCACCATCGAGTTTAAGATCTATGAAGGCCCGCAGGTCTACGTAAAATCGATTGCCCTTCAAGGCAATACCTTCACCAAAGACTACGTTATTCTTAAGGCCGTCAATATTGAGACCGGTGACCTACTGACGCCGAACTTAATCGAAGAAGGCCGTAAGCGGCTTGAGAATCTTCATGCCTTTTCAAAAGTTGAATTGCGAACTCTCGAGGCCAACACGGTCGTGTCACAACGAACACTCGTGATCGACGTGACCGAGACCAACCCGGGGCTGTTTAAAATTGGTGCAGGCATAACAAATAAGAACCAATTGACCGCTAGAGGCTTTTCAGGGGTTTCATACAACAACATTGCCGGTACAGCTCGAGCCGTGAGTATTTACGGCACAATCGAATCTAACTTGATCCATCAAAATTTACTCGAATACGAAGTCGACCTTGGCTACCTCGAGCCTTTTTTGTTTAACAGCCGATTTCGCGGACGAGCCAATTATTCGCGCTCTGAGCTTTTACTTGATATTGATAATACCCAGCTTCAGGCCACCGATCGCATTACCTTTGCCGTCGAGAAAGATATCACCTCGCATATTAAATTCTCTTGGCTAGCCTGGGGCCGCGATTCGATTGTGCAATATTTTGTACCAAGCACCGGGCCACTTCGGCGCACCAGCCGAATCGACATCGGATACGTGGGCCCAGTGATCGAGGTTGAATATCGCGACAATCCGTTTTTGCCGACACGCGGGTCGTTTTTTAAAGCCGATGCCTCTTACGCTGACCCCCAGATCGGCAGCTCAGAAACCGTTCAGTTCTATAAAGTTGAAGGCACTGCCTCACACTACACGCGTCTCTTAGGCAGCCCAAAGTTTGTTTGGGCCAACTCTGTGCGCAGCGGCTACGAACGCAACATCGACCCACTCGCGGGCAGCGGCATACCCGTCAGCAATGCCTTTTTTCTTGGCGGTTACACGACCGTGCGTGGCTACACAGGCAACGGCGGCGATCGCATACCGAGCAGCACGCAGTTTCCGTTGACCTCGAACTTCAATCAGCTCGTGGTGCCGGCTGAGAGTGACTATGTACTTTTGAAATCTGAATTTCGCTTTTCAATTCGCGACCCAATTGGCGGAGTCATTTTTTGGGACGCCGGCCAAGTGAACGTACAGAACTTTCACTTCACCGACCCGTTTAAGCAATCGATCGGTGTTGGCTTTCGGGTTAATACTCCGCTCGGGCCAATCAGTGTAGATTACGGTCACAAGCTCAACCCTGAGACCGGCCAATCAAACTATGCATGGCATTTGTTTATCGGAACTTTTTAGTGCGCGGTCGCGGCCTGCGCCTCGTGCGCGTACGGCACGACATACGAAACGCGCGTCACATCTTCACCGCGGCAATCGTTTTGCCCACATTTTTTAGAGACCAGGCACGAGCCCTGATAGATAAAATCTTGTTCACCACGAACTAAGATCCCTTCAACTTCGTTGGTGCGCACATTGAAAACTGCAGAGCCCGAATTGCCACCATAGGTGTCGAGGCTTGCGCGTATATAGTCAGGGCGAATGAGGCGTACCGCAGCACCGTCTGCCACCTTTGTTGGTAAGCCCGAGGGGTGACCAATCACCATCAGCTCGTCTGTCATTTCTGGCGCACCACTGGCTCGTAATTTCAGCGGTTGATGATTCGAAACTGCACGATCAAGCTGAATGACTGAATAGTCTTGGCCCTGACTCAGCTGTTCACGCTTGAGAACTTTGACACAACTGTAGACTTCACTGGTTGGCACCGCATCAAGCGAATCGCCAGCATGATTGAGAGCGAACCCAAAAACAATTTTCGTTTGCGAACAGTCGTTTTTGGGGCCCTGATCAGATGCGATGCAATGGCCGGCTGTGACTATAATATCAGGAGCTATCAAAAACCCCGAGCAAAACGCCGCGCTTGATTGATCGCGAAAACGTTCTGTTGGGCATAATGGTGAGCCGAAAGCATTGGCAAAGGGCATTGCGGCGATATGAGCTTTATCGCCCGTAACATTCACATTCGCTGCGGCAATAAGCGCCACGGTCGAATCGGCAAGCTGAAGGCGGCGCGCATCTTTTACATCGTAGAGATCGAGGCGATTGTCGTCGCCGTAAATAACTTTGGTCGAGAAATCAGTCGAGATATCAGTCGCGAAATCGGTCGAGAGGCTGGTGGCCGATAAATTTTTAGCCGCTTTGGCTTTGCTACCACCATCGCCGCCACCTTTGCCGTCACCGCCGCCGTCGCCTGTACCGCAGGCTGTGAGCGTTAATGCCGAAAGTGCGACAACTATTGCTTTCATCGTCCGTTTTTTTACTGCCGATTTATTCACAACGACCCCTTTTGTCCAAGTCACGTCGGCTAAATCAAACAAGCCAAAAGCCTTCGGACTAGACGAGTCTTTCATCGGTCAAAAAACGAACCCGACTGTAGAAAAATCGAGTCTGTAAGTTGCAAATTGGCCCAACGTCTGAGAAGAGTGCTTCAGCATGAAACGGGATTCTAAAAAATCATCTGATCAAAGTCGGGGCGCAGTCGGGTTCGATGCGTACTATCTGCAACTTTGGGGCGAGCGCTGGCCGACTCTTCGCTCCGCTTTATTATCTGAGGCGGCAAAATTTAAATTTGAAAACCCATTTGCGCGCTCGACCGATGTCGTCTCGCCGACTTCAGCTCTGCGCCCAATTTACGAACTTGACCCAGCTTCGGTTCTAGTCGCACGCCTGATTGGCGCGCGCCCGGGCGAGCGAGTGCTCGATATGTGCGCAGCCCCTGGCGGCAAAAGTTTGGTGCAGATATTTGATGCCGAGTCACCGCCCACGACAACAGCGGCCAGCGCCGACCCCACCGCTGATCACATCGCTGAAAGAACGGAGTGGTGGCTAAATGACCTCTCGCCCGACCGAGTCTTTCGATTAAAAAAAGTAATGGCCGAACATTTGCCCGATAGTGTTTATCGCCACCTTCGCGTATCCGCTTTTGATGCCAGTCAATTTGGTTTACACAAGGCCGCCTTCTTCGATCGCATTCTTCTCGACGCCCCCTGTTCGGGCGAACGTCACATGCTTGAAAATGAAAAGGCCCTAGCCGACTGGGGCCCGCAACGGTCAAAGGGTCTTGCTAGTCGGCAATACTCTCTGCTCTGCTCGGCCGAATTAGCTCTTCGCCCCGGCGGGCGATTGGTTTATTCGACTTGCACGATATCGAATCTCGAAAATGATGATGTCATCGCGCGCTTTTTCGAGCGCCGCGCCCGTAAAAAATTACCGGCCTCATTGCGAGTTCTGAGTTTAGATGAAATTCTTGGCGACCAAGCGCTCAGCACATGGGTTCGCTCGCAGCGCTTAGAGCTCGAGCCGACAAAGCACGGCTTTTATATTTTGCCCGACCGTTCGTTTGCGGCCGGCCCAATGTATTTTTCAGTTTTAGAAAAAATCTAGCGAGAGTCTGCCGATTTTTCGCTGCCGGTCTATTCGATTTTCTATTTGCAGCCGATTAGATGGCCCTGCGCGCACAAGCTCGAAAGCGTCGACGAATTACCAACAAATAGATTAGTTGATGCCGAACGCGACGTCACTGTGCCAAACCCACCCGCTGCCGAAGTTGTACCCGTTGAAGCTGAAGTGGCCGTACCATTTGCAACCGGCAATGTTGTCGAAGTGCCAGGGGCGCCTGCGACAGGCATTCCGGCACCTGTTGACGGCTGAGTCACAACTTGACCAGAATTATAAGCCTGGCAAAGAGGGTCCGTCGGAAAGTTCGGGCAAAGTGACGCAAGTTGCGTCGGCGATTGGGCCGACAAACAATTGATACTACCCGCGCCCGCGCCTGAAGAACATGACGCTGGCAAATTCGACATCCATACGCAAGCCGGGCTTTGTGCCGTCATTGGGCCTGGCGCCGCACAATAGCTTCGCGCCGAACCAGCTAAACAAAATGACATCGAAGCATTTGCACCCGAGCAATAAGACTGAGTGAACGCACCACAACCCGGCATCGCCGAATTCTGCGGTTTACTACAATAGGCCAATAGTGCCGGCTGACAAGCCGCTGACGAATAGGTCGTCGTCAATTTACAATCCGTGGTCGTGCCGTCAGCATTATGAATGATGGCGTTATTAACCTCATTGGTCAGCTTCTCTCTGTGATTGGCATCTTGGTGACGATTGTACGCAGCTACACCGAGAGCGACTGCGCCAACTCCGGCCGCGATTTTTGCGCCCGTTTTCCAGTGGCTTAGGCACGTAGAATAAGAGCTCGCCTGCGTACTAAGGCTTGCGGTTGTTGCCGCATATTTCGCTTCGTATTTATTTTGTTCTCTATTACAAGCACGCTGCCACTGTTGCATTTTTTGCTGGCCTTTTTCATTTTGAGGCTCACTTCTGTTGGGGTCTTCTGAGTAATTTGAAGCACTGCACTCATGTGCACAAAGTTTTTTGAAGTCGACTTCTAATTTTGAGGCAACAGCCTTCTGCTTAATCATAGTTTCATATGCGTTCTCCTGAGCCGAGTTACACAACACGCTCACCGGGGCGTCTTTCCCCATGGTCCCTGCTGCAGCCGCAACTGCCTGTTCGGTAAGGTCCGTATCAAGTTTCTTTGCTTTTTCTATAATTTCCTTCAGCCCATTATCACATTTTTCAATAGCCGCGGAGTTATCAGCCCCAATATCTTTGTTGTAAGCGGCGAGATCCTGATCTGGGTTACCATCATTGCCCTCGACGGGAGGCGCCGCAAACCCAATCGATCCGAAACCCATCACGGCTACAGCTGCTAAAATAAGTTTTTTCATCTATTTTTCTCCCCTCTAAATCGATCAAGAATCGGGTGCGCGCGCGAGCGACACTCCCGTCACTTACTATAATAACATCGGTAAAAACCTAGACCGACTTAAATTGAAACAAGACTTTTATGCGGTATCTGCCCAAAAATATCGTCTCACTGTGAGACAGCGATCTAAAACTGAGATGGCTCGGGGCTATATTGATACCCGCGAAGCGCGCCAAGCACTCATTTACCCCCTCACAAACCTGCAAAGCTATAGCTTGGCAGATCGTGGAGTAGCCAAAAGCCCTCACCCGCGCTCGCTCGATTGTTCGGCGTCCGCCCTGGCGAATATTTTCGGCGGATCATGGGCCAATCACGGACGCTAAATCTGTTAGAACGCAAAAAAAAGAGGCCTCGTAATTGCTATTACGAAGCCTCGTCGTCGAGCCCCTACGCAAATATTGCGAAGGGAGGCAAAATGAAACGAATCAAACATCCAGACGATGTTGAGTTCGGCAGGAGAATAAAAAAACTTGAGAGCATGCTTATAGTATCGCTTCTCATATTGAAAGTTTTAGTAGTTCTTCTGCAGTTGGCACTTCTAATGCGGGCCTAAGAGAAATCTAATGTCTGTGGGCTACCAACTTTCGCTCTCTAAACAAAACCTGCTAACGGGGCTCGGCGGCACTTGGTTGAACGAAGCATTCTTTCTATATATCTAAGCTCAACTCACCACACCCTTCGGGTCGCCAAATAGGCAACTTAACCCATTTAAGTAAATTTAAGCCAAAATAGGCGCTGCGAAGGGTCGCCGGACAGGCTTGCGGACGTCAAATACGCTGCGAAAGACCTTCACAAGGCGGCAAAAGAAATCTATATTTTAGCCCGAAACACCCCCCAAACCTGACGACCAGGAGCCCCTAATGACTCTTCAAAATTTGCACGCAGCTCTCGATCAACGAACACACAACCGCGTACTCACCGAGATCGTGACTTTCGCCGCAGGGGTTAGTTTTATCACTTTGCTCACACGCCTGGTGATTCATTTGCCGTGGACTCCCGTGCCGATCACCGGCCAAACTTTCGGGGTTGCACTGATGGCGCTTATATTTGGTCGCAATCGTGCCGCGGCTGTTATCGGCGGCTATTTGGCAATAGGCGCCTTGGGTGCGCCGATATTTGCGGGCTCAATCGGTGGCGCTTCGGCCCTCGCCGTGGGCCCAACACTTGGCTATTTAATCGGAATGCTCTTGGCCGCACCCGTTGTCGGCGCATTGGCTGATCTTGGCGCCACGAAATCATTCTTTCGCGCATTTGGCGCCGCAGTTTGTGGCAGCGTAATTATTTTCACTTGTGGTCTTATTGGCCTTGCACACTTTCTGCCACAGGCCTCACTTGCAACTATTTTGACCGCAGGTCTTTGGCCGTTTTTGGCTGGGGATTTTGTGAAAAACATCACAGCGGCATCGCTCGCCACTCGAATTTCGCGCGCCTAAGCGACTCACTGAAAAATTATTCTACAGCGATTTTGCTGACTACGATATTAACAGCGGTGCGGGCGGCAAACATCGCTGCCAATCCGCCGACTGTTGAGAAAACCGTGTAGTGAAAAAACGGCAGTGCCATTACGTAGCACTGAACTAAACCCAATTGGTCGTGCGGGTAGAGGTTGGTGAATTGCCAAACTCCAAAATTGCTAAGAGCGAAAAATAGAACTGAGCCTGAGAGGCCGGCCAAAAAGAGCGGCGCAACGCGGGCGCGGCTGATGATGGCGCCGACGGCTAAACAAATTGCGTAGCTTAGGTAGACCATGCTGATACCGTCGTAGGTGCCGATAAGAAGGTCGCTGACCAAAATTAAAGCGGGGCCAATAAGCCAGAGCGCACGAGACGAGCGACCGACAAACCCGACATAAATTAAAAGAGCCAAGGTCGGCGAAAAGTTGGCCGGGTGAGGCAAAAAGCGAAAGCCGACGACCACTAAAATCAGTAGTATTGCCAATAGTGCGTCTCTATTAAATCGGTTCATGCAGCCCCCAAAAAATTCAATCGTTTTACTTCTATATATGTTTAAGCTACTTTAAATTCGCTGTCAAAAAAAGCGGAGGTTTCGTTAAAATGGAAAAAAAAAGGGCTAGCCCCAAAAACCCAAGCGCCATGAAACCCGCCTATAAGCTCGTGCTAGTTCGCCATGGCGAAAGCACCTGGAACAGCGAAAACCGCTTCACCGGCTGGACTGACGTAGACCTCAGCGCCAAAGGTGTAGACGAGGCCAAGTCGGCCGCCCGACTGATCAAAGAAAGTAACCTCGAATTCGACCATGTTTACACCTCGGTGCTCAAACGCGCGATTCGAACGATGTGGAGTATTCTCGATTTAACCGACCAAATGTGGCTGCCCGTAACCCGCGCCTGGCAACTCAATGAGCGGCATTACGGCGCCCTGCAAGGGCTTAATAAAACCGAGACCGCGCAAAAATATGGCGACAAACAGGTGTTTATTTGGCGACGAAGCTTCGATATCCCGCCAGACAAACTTAAGATCGATGACCCACGCCACCCAACATTTGACCGGCGCTATAAGAATTTGAAAAAATCGGAGCTACCTGCCACCGAGTCTTTGAAAACGTGTATGGCGAGGGTGGTACCCTATTGGCAAAAAGTGCTCGCGCCGCGAATTAAAAAGGGCGAGCGCATTTTAATCGTGGCCCACGGCAATTCGATGCGCGCCCTGATCAAACACCTTGATAAAATTTCTGATGATTCAATTGCCGAGCTTAATATACCGACGGCTATACCGTTGGTTTATGAACTTGATCGAAATCTCAAGCCCATTCGTCACTATTATTTGGGTGACCCTGAAGCCGCAGCGAAGGCCGCTGCGGCTGTCGCCGCTCAGGCGGCGCAAAAGAAATAAACGCTCACTCGTCTGCTGATTCGGCGGCACCCGTGCCACTCTCGGCAGATGCGGGTTCAGCTGTCGTTTTGGCAGTAGCGCCTTTGCCACCCGCGTGGGCCGATTTTTTCTTCATCTCATGCTCGCGTGAGGCGAGGTCGGTGTCGCAAATTTCGAGTTTTTCTTGATACTCGTCTTCACGTTTTTGCAAAACTGATTTGTAGTTTTTGAATCGCGTAATGCGGTCTTTCAAAAATTCTTCAGATACGCCGACGATTTTATCGTGCTCATCAAGCCCAATGTTAAATTCTTCTTCTTTATCTGTGATGCGCTCGAGTGGCTCAGTCCACATTAATTTACCGTCGCCGCCCATCTCTTTGCTCACAAGTTTACCGCGGCAAGCTTTGAGTGTGCCATAAAGCCCTTGCGAACCATATTTGCGATTGCCGTAAACGCGATCTTCGAGACTGTAAACGTCGTTTTGCATTTTTCGAAGCTCTTCGTTCATCTCAACTTTTTTCTGAACGATCATGTTGCCGTCTTTTATGCCGACTTTTTCGTCTCGGCTAATGTCCTCAGAACGCTCCATTTTAGTTTCAATTTTCGAGGCCTTGTTTGGGTTGTGCGAGCAGCCTGCACCAAAGGCCAGTAAAAGACTTGCAAGAGCCAGTGACTTAAAACGATTCATATTTACCTCCGAGATCGATTTGCGAACAGCCTCACATTATGACCAACCGATGGGGCCGCGACAACACCTCGAAACGTTGACGATACGCTGCGACGCCACTTTTAAACCTAGGTCTATTCATGTAGCGTTTAATTCGAGGTAAGCCGCATGGAATTGAAAAAAGACGCACCTGCCCGACCGTGGGTAAAGCACTACCCAAAAGGTGTGCCAACCGAAATTCGTCCGGATCAATACGCCTCGATTATTGAGCTCTTTGAGTTGAGCACCGAAAAATTCGCACGCCGCGATGCTTTCACCAATATGGGCTCAGCGATCACCTATGAAGAGCTTGAAGAAATGTCGCGCGACTTTGCGGCTTTTTTGCAAAATCGCGGATTAAAAAAGGGCGATCGTATTGCCATTCAGATGCCAAACCTTTTGCAATACCCGATCGCCTTATTCGGCGCCTTGCGAGCGGGCCTTATTGTGGTCAACACCAACCCGCTTTACACCGCTCGAGAAATGCGCCACCAATTTAAAGATTCAGGTGCTACGGCCATTGTGATTCTCGCCAACTTCGCGAGTATTCTTGAAGAAGTTTTGCCTGATACCGACATTGAACATGTCGTCGTTACTCAGCTCGGCGATATGCTCGGCTTTCCGAAAAGCTTAATCGTAAACTCAGTTGTTAAGCACATCAAAAATCTTGTGCCGCCTTATGATATCGAGGGCGCGGTTGATTTTTATGCCGCTCTTGATGAAGGCGCGATGAATGATTTCGTCGCCCCCACCATGAGTGGTGACGATCTCGCATTTTTACAATACACCGGCGGCACGACCGGCGTTGCCAAGGGCGCGATGCTCAACCATCGCAACATGATCGCCAATATGTTGCAAATTGGCGAATGGATGAACCCACTTCTCGGCGTCGGCACCGAATCGATTGTGACGGCCTTGCCGCTTTATCATATTTTTTCGCTGACGGTAAATTGCCTGGCCTTTATGCATCGAGGCGCCACCAATATTTTGATTACCAACCCACGTGATATTTCGGCCTTCATTAAACTTTTGAGAAAGACCCACTTCACGGTTTTTACCGGCGTCAATACGCTCTATAACGGCTTGATGAATCATGAAGATTTCACTTCGATTGATTTTTCAGCTTTGAAAATAAGCGTTGCGGGCGGCATGGCTTTGCAAAAGGCCGTCGCTGCACGCTGGAGCAAAATGACGGGCACTCCTCTTATTGAAGGCTATGGCCTCACCGAAACGTCACCCGTCGCGGTGGTGAACCCCGTCGACGGAACAGATCGTGCCGGCTGCATTGGCCTGCCCGTGCCCTCGACCGATGTAAAACTGATCGATGAGCAAGGCAATGTCGCGGCGCCTGGTGCGCCCGGCGAAATCTGCATTAAAGGCCCACAGGTGATGCAGGGCTATTGGAAGAATGAAAGCGAAACCCTCAACGTTATGTTGACCGGCGGTTGGTTGAAGACGGGCGATATCGCTCTTTTTGAAGGCGACGGGTTTTTAAAAATTGTCGATCGCAAAAAAGATATGATTCTCGTTTCAGGTTTTAATGTTTACCCGAACGAGATTGAAGATGTGGTGGCCAGCCACCCGGCGGTTGCAGAAGTCGCGGCCATCGGCGTGCCCGATGAACATTCGGGCGAAGCGGTCAAAATCTTTGTGGTGAAAAAGGGCACGGTGACAGCCGAAGAGATTATCGCCCATTGCCGCAAAGGTTTGGTCGGTTACAAAATACCGAAGAATGTCGAGTTTCGAAATGAATTGCCAAAAACAAACGTGGGCAAAATCTTAAGACGCGCCCTACGCGAGGGATAATGTCAGCAAAAGAACATAGTTCTCATACGCCAACGACAAGAAACAAAGCTCTTGAAATAAACAAAGACGTGGCCTTTTACGGCTCGTTTGCCGAAATTGGCGCAGGCCAAGAAGTGGCTCGGCATTTTTTTCAAGCGGGTCTCGCTTCGCAAACCGTTGCGAAATCTATGTCGGCTTACGACAAATCATTTAGTGATGCGATCTACGGCAAAGGTACGCGCTTCGTTAGCGAAGACCGTCTTTTGCAAATGCTGAAACACGAATTCGAATTGCTCGAAGAACGCTTAGTCGAGCGCAAGAGCAACACCGGTTTTTTTGCCTTCGCTAACACAGTGGCAACCTCGAGCCATGAAGAAATACCCTCGTGCCACGGCTGGATGGGCATTCGCTTTCAAAAGCGCCCTGGCGGGCCCGTTAACTCGGCAATAATACACGTGCGCATGCTCGATCGCTTGCGTTTGCAGCAACAAGAAGCCCTCGGTATTTTGGGCGTTAACCTTATTTACTCGGCTTATAAACATCTCGACGCCGGTGGCCCCGAGCTCGTTTCTTCGCTGCTCGACAACTTAAGCAAAGATCGAATCGAAGTTAATTTTGTACGCTTTAGCGGCCCTGATGCTGAACATATCGACAATCGTCTCATGAGCCTCGAGCTCGTTCGTAACGACATGACTCGCGCCGTTCTCTTTGCCCCGCACGGCGATACACTTTCAATTGCCGACACACTCTACAAGAAATCGGTCGTCATACAGCGCGGTACGTTTCGCCCGGTGACGCTGACTAACGAGAAAATTTTAAAAGCCGGCTTTTCTCAGGCCCAATCTGAACTCAAAATTGAGACCAAAGATCTTGTTGTGTTAATGGAACTTACAATGACCGCCTTGCGGGCCGGCGATATCAACGATGGCACAATCAAAGGTGAGGTTGATAAGAAAGACTTTTTAGATCGAGTCGATACGCTCTGCGCCCTTGGGCATCACGTTTTAATTTCAAACTTTCCGTTATTTTCGCAAGTTCACGTCGAGCTGCGAAAGTTTACCAGCGAATATATTCTGATGGTTATTGGTGGCATCACCCTACAAGGTTTATTCGACCCGAAATTTTACAACAAATTTCCGGGCGGGATTATGGCGGCCTATGGCCATATGTTCGATCAGAAAACTCGCCTCTATGTATTCCCGTACAAGTCGGGCTCAACTAGCCTTTCGGCTCAGACGTTTACTCCAGAGCCTAGCCTCCACCATTTGTATCAGCATCTAATGGCAAACAAGATCATAGTCGATATGCAACACTGCGAAGAAGAAACCACTGGCCTACGGTCAGATGACGTTCGTAAACTTTTGTCAGCCGGCAACCCGAAATGGGAAGAAATGGTACCCAAGACCGCTTGCGAGTTGATCAAAAAACGCAAGCTTTTCGGCTACAAAGGCTAAGTTTACCTATAGCGCACGGTTAATAAAACCGATACGCGAGGCATGCATATTATTAAATTAATAATTTGTGGCCTGATGTTGTCCGCGTTCTCGGCCGCGAATTATGCAGGCTCTGTGACCTCAGAAGAGACAAAGACATTCTGCCTTGCCAAGAGTGATCACCCCCTCATCGTACAAGAAATCAATACCGCGCAAAAGACCGCTGATGGCTCAGACAAATTCAAAAATGTCGGGACAATATCAGAGTCTATGCCTTTTTCATGTAGCCGCAGCAACTTCACCGAATACAACACGCGCATGCTGCTGCCTGCCACCAATGGCAAGTCGGTCTTCATAAAAATTTCGCCAGAAAACGAAACATTGGATTTCGAAATGCTCGACCAAAAAGAGGCTAAAGCAAAAATGAAGCCCTTGAAGGCTTACCTCGAGCTCGGCCCGAGCAAAAAAGTGCAAGTGTTTAAAGAACCCGGCCAAACCTGGAAGACAAATGAAATATCACCAAGCCCGGCCGGTGGCCCAACTGATAAAGGGCAAGGCCTTGTCGTTTTACAAATCGATAAAGACGGCAATGCCTTTGTCGACGGCGACCCTGAAAAAAAACGTATCCTTTATTTTAAAGATTCGAAGTGGGTTAACAATTATATCAGCCCACTTGATCACACCAATACCCCAAAGGGTCAGCTTTTCTACAAGGTCGCCGTGATACCAAACACCGAAGATGCAGAAGTCGAGTATGCCCTGGGTCAGCCCGTAGCTGGCGGCTTACAAGGCTGGGTCTTAGGAGATTTAATTCGAACGACACCGCTTACGAGCGAAGCGCCCGTAAGTGAAGAGTCAATTGCCGCCATCGACTGCCAAACTTGCGCTGCGCACGATACAAAATCACTGCAAGATCAAATTAAAAAAATAAAATCGCAAACCGAAGAGAAAATTCAAGCTTCAAAACCGCAAGGTAAGAACGCTGACAAATCTTATACCCAAGAGGCTAAAACAAAAGTCACGAGTTCAAGCTGCGTTAAAATTGACGAAGTCAAGAAACGCGCGGCTGGCAAAAACAACCTTGTTCAAGGCTTTTTAAGTTTTTTAAAACAAACCTTTACCAAAAACAAAAAAAACGAAAACAAATTGCCGTCAGACGAGCAACTCGCCTCCATCGACATTTTGGCCCGTACGATGTATGGCGAAATGCGCAGCTGCCACCACAATTTGGGCGAACGATATTCGCAAGCCCAAGCCCGCATCATGGTCAATCGCGCCGAAAACTGCCTCAAAGAAGCTCGCCAAGGCAAGGGCTGTGAATTTATTGGTAAAGAGCGACCCCTCGGAGCCAAAGATTCTTTATCAAAAGCTCTGGTGGGGATACTTTCTCATCCAAATGCAGTGGTTGCCTGGAATGCCAATGACCCCAACTCAAAACAACTATTGTGCATCCCAAAAGATAAAATCGACCAAGAAATATGGCACGATGTCGTTGGCATCGCCACCGACGCGGTGATAAACACCGAAAAGTTTAAACAAACTACAGCGAGTGTTGGCGAAAATACTGTTCACTATGTATCTGGCGACATTCAACCAAAATGGTCGCACAAGATGAAGCAAGTCACAGGCGTCAAAATTGGCGGCCTAAAAGTCGATAAGACCAATTGTATAAAAATGTACTCGCCTAAGACCGCCGGTTGATATAACCAGCCAAAATCTGAAAGCACTGGGCATTTGAGCCTTCGCCCACTGCGCCGTCGCCCGAGTTTCCCCAAGCCATTACGTCAAAGTGCACCCACGGGGTTTTACGCACAAATTTTTGCAAAAATAATGCGGCCGTGATCGCGCCCCCAAAGCCTGAATCAGTGCTGTTTTTAAAATCAGCAAACGATGAGCTCAATTGACGCCAGTATTTATCGACAAGAGGCATACGCCAGGCCATCTCGCCCATTTCTTGCGCTACGACCTCAAAGTCACGAGCCAGCTTGTCATTGTTTGAAAAGAAACCCGCCACATCAAGACCGACAGCCACGCGCATAGCACCTGTTAAAGTTGAAACGTCGACCAGGGCCGCCGGCTCGTCGGCCCCTGTTTGGGTGACAGCGACATCGAACGCATCGGCCATCACCAGGCGCCCCTCGGCGTCTGTGTTATCAATTTCAACCAAATAGCCAGCGCGCGAGGTGTGTATATCACCAGGCCGGGTGGCGCGATCTGAAACGCAGTTTTCGGCGAGTGGTAAATAGAAATCACAGTTCACTTTCAACTTCGCCGCCGAAACGTAATGGGCCAACCCCGCCATAATGGCCGAGCCGGTGACATCTTTTTTCATCATGCGCATGCCAGAACTATTTTTAGTATCGAGCCCGCCAGTGTCGAAGGTGACGCCTTTACCAACAAACGCGATCGGTTTCGCACTTTCAGATTTTCTAGAGGCCTTACCGGCACGCGCCGATTTTTTAGCAACAGGGGCCCCTCGATACTTCAAATGAATAAATCGGGCCCCATACTGCGAACCTTGGCCGACGCCCAGAAGTAAGCCCATCTTCTCTTTCTTGAGGCGAGCTACGTCCCAAATTTCAGTCTTCATGCCAGGGCGGCCTTTAAAAAAATCAGCGCACATATCGGCAAGATCGGCCGGGTTAGCAATTTCGGCCGGCAAATTAGACAGGTGCCGCGCCAAATTCATACCTGAGACCATGGCCTCTGCTTGAGTGAAAATTTCTTTCTTGATTTCGCGACCGGCCGCCGAGAAAGCCCACTTTGGGCCCTTGGCTTCGCCTTTCAGACAGCTCAAGAAATTATATTGAGCAAGACCAAGCCCAACAAGTGCCCCAAGCGTTTCTTCGTCGGTAAGTTCGCGTAAATCAAATTCGACGACCTCGCCGGCTAGTTTTTGCGAACGCCACCAAGCGCCGATCGAGTCGCGAAAACGAGCGTAATCTGAGATGACCAACCGCTGGTTATGCCCCTCGGTCTGTGGCAGTTCGCCATGGTGAGGTTGCAAGACCCAAATCTTTGCCTGCTCAGCAGCAAAATATTGCACCGGCTTGGCCTCAAGCTGTGCCATCTGCCAACTCGTTAGCCATTGCCGCAAAAGCTGAGCCAGATTGTGCTTGCGGCGACTGCCTAATATTATAACGCGATGATTTGCCTCGGCCTTGTTGTTTTTAAATAGGGGTTGAGAGGCCAGGCGAGAAGATTGAAGTAAATCCACGACAAATGCTCCTTAAGATGGTTAGAATTTGACCGAGGTCTGATCAAATGTCTGAACGCGATCCAAAAACTTTACGCCTTGTTCAATTTAACGTCGAGAATCTTTTTCTATTTCTTGATCAACACACAGGGCAAGATTTTAAAAAAATAACCGAAGCAGAGTGGCAAAAATTTAGCAGCTCTTCGACTCAAAATAAATCGCTGAAGAAAACCGTGGCTTTGGCCAAAGTCATCGATGATATCGCACCTGATATTTTAATGCTGAATGAAGTCGGCGGCATCGAATCACTTGAAAACTTCAACCGGCATTTTCTTGGTTCGAAATTTCGTGTTTTACTAAAAGAGGGCAATTCAAATCGCGGCATCGACGTCGGCTATTTGATTCGAAAAGAGCTGCCCTACCGCGATCTGCTCTTGACCCATCGCGACCGCCCGTTGCACTTTCTTTACCCGCACGAATCGCAGACCCCAGCCGGTGGCAAATCGCATTATTTCTCGCGCGATGTTTCTGAACTTCGCCTGTTTGCGCCTGACGAAACGACCCCGCGACTGGTGATTATGCTGACGCACTTAAAATCAAAATTAGACTCAAATAATATCGATGGTGAAGGTAAAAAACGCCGTGCGGCCGAACTTAAAACATTGGTCGAACTTTACAATGAAGTGCGCAGTGAGCTGGGGTTGTCTGTTCCGATCGTGGTCGCCGGCGATTTCAATGGCATCGCCAGCGTGCATGGCACTGAGCCCGAATTTGCTCCGCTCTATGAGAATACAGATCTCACGGACGTTCTTGAAGTCGCACAGAAAGATCTCACCTCACGTTGTACGCAGGTGCAGATTTCACCTTCAGGCAAACAATATTTAGTTCAGATTGATTACATTTTTGTATCGAAAGAATTACGCGATCGCGTGGTTAAAGAAAAAACCAATGTGTATTATTACAAATCGGATCTTGGCCACGCAGCCCCGCTGCCGCGAAATCTCGAAGAGCGCGCAAACCTACCGTCAGACCACTACCCCGTGGTGACCGAAATCAATTTGCCATAACTTTTTGAAGAGCGGCTTTGCTGAGGCTGACTTCGTCAATTTGGGGATTGTAGCTTTTTGAACAGTTCTGATAGACGAAGCCAATGGCCACAATAGAGATAATAATAAACAGATTTACTATTTGCCGATTGATCTTCACCTAACCCCCCACTGACATGATACGCCGAAGCTTGGCGAAATTGCCAGCTAGGGTGGCCAAAAGTGTCTCAACTTAAACTAAAAAGAAAAAGGCCAGACTTTCTTTTTACGAAAGTTTCTGGCCCTTGCTCGCTGAACTAGATTTTCAGCGATAAGCTGTAGTGCTACAGTTTATTTTGTTTTCTTAAGACCTTTATGTGGGTCAGCACCGGCAGCAACTGGGGCGCCTGCGCCTTTTTCAGCCTTCATGATTTTGAGCAATTCAACGTCAAAAACCAGAACTGAGTTTGGCGGGATGCTCGGGTTGCCACGCTCGCCGTAAGCCAATTGCGGTGGGATCACAAGTTCATACTTTGAACCGACTTTCATCATCTGAAGTGCTTCTGTCCAGCCCGGGATTACGCGATTTACCGGAAATTGTGCCGGTTGATTACGCGCATATGAGCTGTCGAATTCTTTGCCATCGATCAAGTGACCACGATAGTGAACTTCAACTTCGTCAGTTTCTTTCGGAGTGGGGCCATTGCCTTCGCTCACAACTTTATATTGTAAGCCCGACTTAGTGACCTTCACGCCTTCTTTGCTTTTATTGGTGTCTAGATAGGTCTGACCTTTTTTCATGTTCTCTGTTGCCACGGCAGCTTCTTTACCGCGCATGCCTTCGCTCATTTTACGAAGTGCGGCCGTGCGATCTTCATCTTTAATCTTTAGCTCTTTGCCTGCGAAAACATCGCCTGCTCCAGCTGAAAAGGCGGCCAGGTCGATATCAAGACCCTGATCTTTTAAATTTTTAGCGATCTGTACGCCGATAGCGTAACTGTACTGGCCTTTGTCGGCCTTTAGGTCTGCTGCTTTTTCACAACCGGCAATGCCCATCATGCAGAAAGCTGCGGTGATAGTGGTGGCGGTCAATCGTTTTGCTGAATTCATAATTCCCCCTGTTAAGTTCAAGTGCCGATATTATCATTCGCCAAACGCCCGTCAACCGTATTTCAATTGCCAAGTGACACCCCTTGTTGAATTCTAAGAAAATGAAAAGCGCCGACCCGCAATCCACCATTTTATTTTTCGACGGAGTATGCAACCTCTGCAATAGCTTCATCGATTTTATTGTCCGCACCGACTCAAAATGCGTAATCAAAGTCACTTCTCTACAGGGCCCGACGGCCAAAGCGTTGCTGCCCGAGCCACTGGTCGTCGATTTTCAGTCCGTGGTTTTGCGGCTTAACGGTCAAATCTATGTGGCCTCCGAAGCGGTTTGGCGGGTTTTTTCGCTTCTACCTTACCCGTATAGATTGGCCACCCTAATGCGCTTTTTGCCAACCCCGCTGCGTGACGCGGCTTACCGCCTTGTGGCTCGTTACCGTTACCGCATTTTTGGCATTCGCCAAACTTGCCGCCTACCCACCCCGGCCGACAAAGCCCATTTTGTCAATGAACCTTAAACGAAACCGATCCTCGAACTAGCCCGACCAAAATCCAATAGATATTCAAGAAACATCAATATCAACCTCGACGCTCGGCCAGACGCGATACAAAATTTCGCAGACTCGATCAATTTGCCAGTCGAAAATGCCGATAAATGAGCCATGGCAACACAAGACTCTAATTCAAAAAACCCAAAGAATGCCCCTGGTTTGTCGACTCAAGACCGCAAGTCTGCCCTGCGAATATTCTGGGGCCAATTGCGCAAAAACGATCGCGACGATGTCGACGCCGACAAGCTCAAGTTTCTTAAAAAAATCCCATTTTTTGAAAATTTAAAGAAGCACCAGCTAGAGCAAGTGGCGCAGATTGTTTACGAGCGAAATTACCGCGAAAATGAATTTATTTTTGAGTCCGACCAGCCGGGTGCCGCGCTCTTCATAATTCAAAGTGGTGAGATCTCGGTTGAGATGCCCCAAGAGCATGCCGAGGCGACCCAGCTTGCGGTTTTGGGCAAGCATTCGTTTCTTGGTGAGTTGGCACTGCTCGACGAATCACCACGCTCGGCTTCGGCGCGCACGCTAGTCCCGACAAAGGTTTTCGCGCTTTTTCGCAAAGACCTTGCTCACCTTGCCGAAACCCACCCTGATATTACATCGCATATTTATAGCGCCCTCGCGCTTATAATCGGCAATCGTCTAAAGGCCACCAACGAACTTATTGAAAAGCGCTTGAAGGCAGTGGCATGAGCCCGGCAGAATCGGCAGGTTCGCGCAAAGTACGCCGCATTCTGATTTACACCGGCGCTAGTGTTGTATTTTTCGCAGCCCTGATTGGCGTACTGCACGGCATTCAGCCGATGCTTTTGCCGCTGGTGCTGGGCACGTTCTTGGCCTATCTCTGCAAGCCGCTGGTCAATTACCGCGGCACTAAGATTAAAAAATATTTACGTATCTCAGTTATTTTCACCATGCTCGGTTCAACGATTTACTTGGGCGGCCGCCTGATTAAAGAAAGTCTGCCGAATGAAAAAGAAAAACTCGAGCTCAAAGTGCGCATGCAGTACCGGCTGAACGAGCGCTTTGACGGCTTGATGGGCCTTTCTCACAATGGCAAGGGCAATCTGTTCTTTAAAACCTTCGGCAACGAATTGGTCCCACTTCACGCCAAGGTTAATGATGTTCTAAAAATGAGTGATGACGAGAAGAAACTATTTCTCCTTTACTATGCCGGATACAATGACGAAGAACCGATTCAAGAGCGCTACTACCAATATTATTTAACCAACAATAAAATTGCCAAGAGCGAAGCTGAAAAAGTGCGCCACTCAGCCCAATCCGCATCGACCGCCCCTGCCGAAGGCGCCAAAGTCGAAGAAGGCTCGCAACTTTCACACCTTATGCATATCGCCACGACCTGGCTGATCTTTCCGCTCGCGTTTATGTTTATCTTGCTCGACAAGGGCCAGATCATCCACTTCTTTATGCGAACCGTCCCGAACCGTTATTTTGAGCTCGCCTATACTGTTGTCGAAAATGTCGACGAAGCTTTGGGCCGCTACATTCGAGGCACAATTATCGAATGCCTGCTCGTTGGCCTTACTCTTATTATTGGCTTCTATTTGAGCGGTATGGACTTCAAAATCGCACTCGTTATCGGCCTGGTTGGTGGCATCACCAATGCCATCCCCTTCGTCGGCACCTTTATCGCCTGTATTGTGGGCGCGGCCTATTCGCTGATCGCTGAAGACATTCACCCGCTTCTGCCCTTCATCAACCACGACAGCCTTCTGCTCGCCGTACTTGCCGTCGTCATGATCACCCATTTGCTCGACAACGCGATTTACCAGCCACTTGTGGTCGGCAGTGCCGTTGATATTCACCCACTCGCGGTCGTTCTCGGAGTATTCGGCGGCTCGATGATGTTCGGGTTTGCGGGGCTAATTTTCGCCATCCCGTCAATTGTGGTTATTAAAGTTGTGACCGAAACTCTGTTTTCTGGATTGAAAGATTACCGAATTATATGACGCCTTTATTTGATGGCTACCTAAGACAATGGCGCATTTACAAAACGGCCATGATCGTATTCTTGGCGATCAACGTTTTCTCACTTGCACTGGCTCTTGTGCTATCGGTTCGTTATTTTGGCTTTAAGCGCAGTGCGGCCGTCGAGCAAAAAACACTTCTGCACAAAATTGAGCTTATCGACGATGTATTCGATTCGTTTGCTGAGATCGAAAAAAATTCGTTCTTAATCGGCAAATCAAAAAGTGTGCGCACGACCCAAGAAGAAGAAAGTGTGCTGAAGTTACTAAAAAATTGGGATGCCCTAAAAACCCTGTCGGCTGAAATCGAAACGCCATTGCCCAGCACTCAACATCCGCTGCTTTTAGACGACAAAACAAAAGCCAGCCTTGTTGAAAGCCGCGCCGGGCTCACCACTTTGCGGCACCAGTTTTTTGGCGAACTGAACTCGCGACTTGAAAGCTATCATCAAAATCAAATTGAGCTGATATTGACCGGCCTTCTCACTTTGCTCTTTGGCATCGTGTTGCCGCAATTTGTACTTTATCTCATCGCCAGAACGATGAACCGCGTTCGCGTCGAAATGCAGAACACCGTTCGCGATATTCTCAAATCATTTAATGAAACTTCAGCCGCCTTCGGCCCTAAGCCTTTTCAAAATGTTGAATTCTGGCTGCAGATTCTTCTGCTATCAGGCGAACAAGCCAGCCGGCTGAGCCGCCACCCGGTGGCCCATATCGCCGGCGAAATGGCTTTTCTTGTGCGCCAAGAGCTCAAACAAAGCGGCCATCGCGCCGCCTAAGCCGAGCAATCGTCCAACGCCCTATAGCCAGCCACCTCAAAACCTTTTGGGTTTGCCAATGAAAACTGGTACAGTTGCATGTTCAAAGTTTTCGCTGGAGGGCTATCGCCTATGTCACAGAAACCGACTCAATCCAAAACTCGCCATATCTCGCGCCGTATCTCGGGGCTGGTACAATCTGACATTCGCGCCATGACCAACGAATGCGTTCGCCTCGGTGGCATTAACATGGGCCAGGGCCTTTGCGAATTGCCGACCCCTGAGATCGTGATCAAAGCGGCCCAAGCGGCGCTCAGCGACGACAGAAAAACGGTCTACTCAGCGGCCGAGGGCGTTTTGCCACTGCGCCAAGCCATCGCTCGCAAGCTTGAGCGCGAAAATAATATTCGTGCGAAAGCCGAGACTGACATCGTGGTGGTCAACGGCTCAACCGGTGGCTACGCCGCGACACTTATGGCACTTTTTAACCCTGGCGATGGCATCGTACTTTTCGAACCTTTTTATGGCTATCATCTCAATGCGGCTTTACTTGCTGAGCTCGAGCCGCAATTTGTACCGATGGGTGAAGGCTCCGACAAACTTGCGATTAATGAGACGGCGGTGCGGGCCGCAATTAAAGACAACACTCGGGCGATTGTGGTTTGTACCCCGAATAACCCGAGCGGCAAAATGTGGAGCGAAGCGGACATTCGCCTGGTTGGCAAAATTGCCAAAGAAAAAGACCTCATTATTATTACTGACGAAATGTACGAATACTTTCGCTACGACAGCCGTGAGCATCTTTCGCCAATGGCGTACCCCGAGCTTGCCGATCGAACCGTCACGCTGATGGGTCTATCGAAAACGTTCTCAATCACTGGCTGGCGCCTCGGTTACGTCGCGGCCCCGGCCGAGCTTGCGAGCAAAATTAAAATCGCCAACGACCTGTTTTATGTGTGCGCCCCGACCCCTCTGCAATATGGAGTGCTCGCTGGCTTCGACGTTGGTCGCTCTTACTTCACCAATCTTCAGACTGAATTCAAGATTAAACGCGATAAAATTTGCTCGACCCTTGAGGCCATCGGCATGCCGCCCCTGGTGCCCGAAGGCGCTTATTACGTGCTCGCCGATATTTCAAAATTTGGCCTGGGCAACTCGAAACTATTTGCTATGGCGCTGCTTGAAAAAACCAAAGTCGCAACAGTGCCCGGCCGTGCCTTTTTCAATTCAGGCGTGGGCGATCGCTACATTCGGCTTTGTTTCGGCGTCAACGACGACGCCCTCGACAAAGCCTGCCAACAACTTATGCAAATTAAAGGCGGCCTCTAATGGCTATTCTTAAATTTGAAGATGGCCGCCAGATTACGGTTCTTGAGCAAATCAGAAAAGAGCTGGAGCCCCTTAAAATTGAGCTGTCTCATTGGCCGATTGAGAAAACCGCAAAAGTCACTCCGCTGTTGAGGGCCGACACTTTAACCGATGCCCAAAAAGAAGAACTCTTGAGCTGTCTCGACGGCCGTTTTGAAGAGCAACGCGCCAAATTTGGCTACCAGACGCGCGATTTAGTTGTATTGCATTCGAGTGTGCCAAAAATTGAAGACATGCTTAAAATTTTTGATAAATGCCACCGCCACAGCGATGATGAAGTTCGATACATTGTCGATGGGTCTGGTATTTTTGGTTTCACTAAGGCTGACGGTACGCAGATTATGCTCACTGTTGAAAGCGAAGAGTTTATTCGGGTGCCCGCTGGCGCTGAACACTGGTTTGTGCTCGACCAAAATCGCCGGATTAAGGCCGTGCGCTATTTTACCAGCAAAGAAGGTTGGGTCGCGAATTACACTGGCACGGCGGTGCATTCTTTCGGTTAAATGTTTGGCTAATACTTTTTGAAAGGCTAAAACTGTGAACACAAGTGATCAAATATTACGCTCGCCGCAATTTACCAAGATCGCTGGCGAAATGGCGGCTGTCGGCCGGTTTTTAGCAGATCGCGGTTGGTCGCCAGCAACGAGTTCAAACTACTCAACCAAAATCGACCCCGATCATATCGCCCTCACCCGCACTGGGGTTGATAAATTCAAAATGACAAGCGAAGATGTCATCATCGTCAACCGCTCAGGTGAAGTGTTAGCGCCGCGCGAGCAGCGCGCTTCTGCTGAAACCCTTATTCACACCACAATTTACAACCATGTGCCAACGGCCGAGGCCATTTTACACACGCACTCGCCCGAGAACACCCGCCTCTCACTGCATTTTTTAAATCATGGCGAAGTTATTTTCGAAGGTTATGAAATGCAAAAGGGCCTCGAGGGCAATTCAACCCACGAGCAAAAAGTACACGTGCCGATAGTACCGAATGCCCAAGATATGCAGGCGTTTTCACTTGTGGTCGAAGATCTGTTTCGAAAAAGCCCAAAAATGCACGGCTTTCTAATCGCCGGCCACGGCCTTTACACCTGGGGTTCGAGCCTCAAACTGGCCCAGCGACAAGTTGAAACTTTTGAATTTTTATTTCGCTGCCTGACCCTCGAAATGGCCGGGGTTTAACTGATGCCAACCGCCTCCGTCACTTTTGAGAATATTTCGTTTGTGCTGATGGATATTGAAGGCACGATTTCAGATGTTCATTTTGTGAAGGACGTATTATTTCCGTACTCGGCTCGAGAATTACGAAATTTTGTGGCGCAAAATAGAACTAGTCCAATGGTTCGCGCTTGTTTGAAAGATGCCGGGCAAGCAAAAGCGCAAAGCACTGCAGCCCCGTCATTTGATGACGAAACTGCAATTCTACAGCTTCTCGAATGGATTAAACTCGACGTCAAACACCCGGCCCTTAAAACTATACAGGGCCTTATTTGGCGCAAAGGTTTTACCGAGAATGTTTTTCGCGCGCACTTATATCCAGACGTCGTTAGTCAATGGCGCCAATGGCAAAAACAGGGCCTGCGCTTGGGCATTTACTCTTCAGGCTCAGTCGATGCCCAAAAACTTTTTTTCGAATACAGCGTCGAAGGCAATGTATTAGCCATGCTCGAAGCTCATTTCGATCTCGCAGTTGGCTCGAAGAAAGAAACCTCAAGTTACGCCCAGATTGCTGATCAACTTCAGTTGCCGGCGCGACAGATTCTTTTTCTCTCAGATATTGAGGCTGAACTCGACGCCGCCAAAAATTCAGGCCTGCAGACAAGCCTTGTTGCGCGCGCTGCCGACGCGGCCTTTACAGATGCCTCTCGTTTATCAAAACATAAAACCGTACACTCGCTTTCAGACTTGAGAGTGGCCGCTAACCCTGAGGTTAAAAAGATATGAACACCCTTCAACGGCGCAACGACCTCAAAACGATTCTTCTGGTACAAATAGTGACTGTGCCGGTGGTTTTGGCGTTTTTTAAATTTATCTCACCGATCAAAGTGGCCGCCCTCTTTGCGGGCGCGCTTTTTATTTTGTTTGGCCTATTTGGCTTTTACAAAACACGAGCCCATGCCTCGCTACCCACTAACTTTCTAGCAATGCTTTTTTCGATTCATATTTTTTTGATATCCATACCTATGATCGTCGTTCGCTTGCTCAATTGGGATGCTGAGTTCAACACACTTACTATTTGGTGGCTACCCGCCCCGCTTTTTCATGGCTTAAGCAGCGGCCTCTACCTTTTTATTTTTTCAGCCGCCGCTTTTCAATATTGGCGACTTGGCAAAGCTAGATCTTCATAAATATGAAAAAAGGCTGATCATGCGATCACGTAGTTTTATTTTTATTCCGCTTATCTTGGCCCTTATCTTGCTGCCCTGTTATTTTTATCTCGGCTGGCGTACTGAAACGAGTCGCATTGGCTGGGGCCTATTGTCGCTGCCGTTTTTACTGATCGGGGCCATGCCGATCACTTGGCGCTTGCGCAGTCGAACCCAAACTCGTCTCGAAATTTTGTATTCACAAGTTACCTACCTCTGTATGGGGTGGCTCAGCTTTGCCATGGTCATTGTTTTCGCACGCGATATTTTAGGCCTTTCTACAGATTATTGGCTGCCACCCCAATCTGTGGTGCTGCTCTCGTTTCTCGCGGTCGTTTGCGGGGTCGCCTGGGCCAAGCTTGGGCCGCGAACAAAAAATATTGAACTGGCCTACGAAAACCTACCGCCCGAACTTGATGGCCTTAAAATCGCCCAAATTAGTGACCTTCATATCAGTGCGCTGCTTAAGCCTGGCTATGTCGAAAAGGTTGTGGCGCGCACAAATGCACTGAACCCTGATATTATCGCTCTAACGGGCGATATCGGCGACGGCCGCCCAGTCGATCTTATAACCGAGATTCAACAGCTCAAAAATCTACGCGCTCGACTCGGGGTTTTTTATTGCCCAGGCAACCACGAATATTATTGGAACTTCACCGAATGGATGAACGCCATGCGCTCCGTAAATGCCGAAGTTCTGCTCAATCAAGGTCTCTCGGTAAAAACCAACGGAGTCGAACTTTTTGTTGCCGGCATCACCGACCCCGCGGCCGCCCAATTTAGCGATCATGCCCCGCCCGATATCGCTCGAGCCGCACGGGGTGGTGAAAAAGCGAATTTCAAGATTCTACTCTCACATCGCCCAGGCGGGGCCGAGGCCTCCGCCGAATCTGGCTTTGATTTGCAATTGTCTGGGCATACCCATGGCGGCCAGTTCTTTCCGTTTACTCTTGTTGTTCGCGCCGTCCACCGCCATGCACTCGGAGCCCATCGCCTCGGGCGGCTATGGCTCTATGTGAGCCCAGGCACCGGCAGCTGGGGCCCGTTTTTAAGACTCGGCACCACCTCAGAAGTAACCTCAATCACTCTCAGAAAAAAATGATGCCGAACCCACACACGCGTAGGGGCGATTGATCAATACCGCGTGATCGCCAAATTTTACCGATATAGCCTCGGCGGCCACCGCCGAATTATTATTGTAGAATGGGTTTCGTTCTGGTTTTTGATTCGGGTAAATTACAAAGCTAAAATCGGCGCCAGAGTACACTCTTGCGCCATCGTTCAATTCGCCTTCAACTATTTCAATTTTGTGCGACGCCGCCACAGCATCGGGCCGCACCTCGGGCTTAAATAAAGTTTCGGCTTTTAAACCCACCCCGTCGGCCTCGATATTAATAGCCCACTGCCCGATCAATATTTTTTGCGGTTCGCACGACCAGATCAGAATTGGGCTCTCGACATTTGAAAATTCTCTCGGGCTCGAGCAAGCAATACCGGCAAAAACGAGCACTGTTAAAGTCAAAATGAGCGAACCGCCACTTGCCTTCATGCTTCGAACGCTACTCTCGGTTTTCAAAAGAGCACGTGACGTCGATCATGTTTTCGCAGTCAATTTCAAATCTTAAAGCTGAGGCCTAGACCATTGGCCAGTCACTTTCAATTTTGGCCTGCGTTGCTCGTTAATCTTTTGCCCCATTTTGAAAAATGACAGTTGGCGACAAATTGGCCATGGCCATAGTTAACATACTGTTAAAATTTACGGCCCAAAATACCGAATAATAAGCGAATGAAATCAATTGGATCGACTGATTTAATCCATGCAATATTGAGCTCGCACCCTGCGGCGACCATTTATATTATTGATAATAAAATCTATCTCAATAAAAAGGCCGAAGCGATCACCGGCTATTCAACCCGAGATTTTAAAGACCTCGATGATTGGTTTCTGAAAGTCTATGGCCCTGAGGCCAAAAAGATAAAAGCCCTCTACGATTACAAGAGAATTCTGAGTTTTCCGGAAGCTGACCGAGTGCCATTTAAAATGAAAACGGGCGAAGAAAGGGTTTTTGATTTTCGCGCTAAGATTGATGGCGAAATTGAATTTTGGTACCTCGACGATGTCACCGATCGTGTGCTCAACGAGCAGCGATTCTCAGCCCTTTTTAACCACAGCGCCGACCCGCACCTCTTATTTGACGAAAGCGGCATCGTCGACTGCAACGAGGCGACCGTTCGAATACTAAATGCCTTTTCAAAAGAAGATGTGCTCGCTCAGCACCCCGCCGTGTTTTCGCCTGAAATTCAGCCCTGTGGCACGAGTTCGCTTGAGAAAAACAAGATCATGGATTCGATTGCCAAAGAAAACGGCTTTCATAGGTTCGAATGGACTCACAAAAAGTTCACCGGCGAAGAGTTTTTAGTACAAGTCACTCTCTCAACTATTGAGGTTGGCGGTAAATCTGTTTTTCTAGTGGTGTGGCATGATCTTACTGAAATGAAGCAACAAAGCGCGGCCCTCGCCACTGCGGGCAAAATGGCAAGTCTGGGTGAACTCGCGGCGAACATTGCTCACGAAATAAATAACCCGCTCGCTATTATTGCCGCCAGGTCTTCTTCGATCAAACGTAAGATCCCAACCCCCGAGTACTCAAAAGCTGACGCCGTCGCTGATATTGAGAAAATTGAAAAAACAGCCCTGCGAATCTCTAAAGTGATTAAAGGCCTGCAAAACTTTTCGCGTTCGGCTGAGAGTGCCAATATCGAAAACGTAAGCATCAATGACTGCATTCTTGAAGTTATTGAAATTGCTACCGAGAAACTAAAAGATCGAGGCGTTGACGTGAAGGTCGACGTCGACCCCAGCCTTCTCGTAAGAGCCAACTCTGTTCAACTTTCTCAAGTTATCATGAACCTCGTTGGCAATGCTTCAGACGCGATTCAAAATCGCGCAAAACGCTGGATTCAATTCACCGCTGAAGTGACCGCTGGCAAAATCAAATTAGCCATTAAAGACAGCGGCGACGGTATACCAAAAGACATTATCGAAAAAATGATGCGCCCATTTTTTACCACTAAAGACGTTGGCAAAGGCACAGGCCTCGGCCTCAGTATTTCAAAAGACATTATTGAGAACCACAACGGGCGCCTCTACTATGACGGCACCCAAGCCAACACCTGCTTCGTCATCGAACTTCCGCTAGCGGCCCCCGCCCAAAAAGCGAGTTAAATAACTTTTCATACCGCGCCACCGATTTTTAAACTAAGCTCTATTCACAATGCTCAGCACTCAACGCCGATTCGTTTTGGCCCTCACTTTTCTCACTGGCTTTTCGGGCCTCGTCTACGAGGTGACCTGGCAAAAATACTTGGCCAATTTATTAGGCAGCCAAGCAAAAGCCAATGCGCTCATTCTCGCGGTCTTTTTGGGCTGCCTGTCATTGGGCTACGTGGCGTTCGGCCGTTGGTCGAAGTTTAAGTCGCCGCGCGAACTGATTCGCGCGTATGGTCTCGCCGAACTCACAATCGGCCTTTGGGCCCTCGCATTTCTACCACTGCAAAAGGTATTTTGGGCTCACGTTGGCGCCGTCGACCCGACCTCATGGCTTGCACTACCGTGTGAGCTCACGATTTGCCTACTTCTTATCGGTGTGCCTACCTTTCTAATGGGCGGCACATTGCCCCTACTGACCCAGGGGCTCTCAGAGAACATCAACGATTCTTCGCGCTGGCATGCCCAGGTTTATGCGACGAATACGTTCGGCGCTTTTATGGGCGCCCTGGCTGCAGGCTTTGTTCTTCTGCCGATGCTCGGCCTCAAGGTCACACTGCTTGCTGTGTCTCTCATTAATATTTTTGCCGGGCTCCTGTTTCTTCGAGGCTCAAAAAAACTTTTAGACACGAAGCTGACGGCCACGCAAGAGCCTCAAGCCACTCCGACAATAAACACTCATGTCATTGGGTTTTTGGCCTTTCTCTCGGGCTTTGTGGCTCTCTCGGTGCAGAATATCGTCATTCGTACAACCGGGCTTGTGATGGGCAGCTCAGAGTATACTTTTTCGATGATTGTCGGCGCCTACATCTTAATTTTAGCAATTGGCGCGTGGTCGGCCAGCCTGAATGGTAAACGCGCACTCTCGATTGGGTTTAACTTAACTTTGGTCAGCATTGGACTGCTGCTTCTTTACTATATAACCCCACGCTTGCCGATCTACTTCTATCTTCTTCGCGGGCATTTTGCCGATTCAATGCCCTCATTCTATCTCTATCACGCAACCACGTTTGGCATTTACGCAGCAATACTTCTTCTTTCGATTGGCGCCCTCGGTCGCATGCTACCAATGCTTTTTCAAATTTTAAATAAATCTGAAGGCCAACTCGGTGGCTCGGTCGGTTATATTTACGGGCTCAATACCCTCGGCTGCGTTTTGGGGTCGCTCGTCGGTGGCTACTATCTTCTTAATTTTTTAAATTTAGATCAAATTCTAAAGCTTTGCGTTGGCCTGACCGTTATCGCGATATTTTTCGTGGCAACATTTCAAACGACAGGCCGTCTCTATCGCGGGCTCCTCTTTTCACTTGGCGTTTTAACGATCACCCTGACTTGGTTTTTACCGCATTGGGATCAAACCATTCTTTCTGCCGGCTATTTTCGGGCCCATAACTATGGCAACCAAGATGTCGACCCAATTGCGTTTAGACTACCACGAATTGTTGCTTTCAAAGATGACCCTACCGCGACTGTCACCATCGTCGATGAGACCGACCAAATTCGATCAATTTACCTCAACGGTAAGACCGACGGCGCCACCGTTAAAGAAGACTACATTACCACACACATGGTTGCCCATGTGCCAATGCTGCTTTCTCAGATACCCATTTCAAAAGTGGCCATCATTGGCTTTGGCACTGGCAATACCGCCGGGGTATTTTCGATTTATCCAGAGGTAAGACAAATTCACGTTGTCGAGATATCCAGTGCGGTAAAGGATTTTGCACATTTCTTTGATTTTTCAAATCATAATATTTCAAAAAGCCCGAAACTCACCTGGAATCTTGATGACGCGTTTCGATTTCTATCAAATGACCAAAATCGATACTCTCTAATAGTTTCGGAGCCAAGCAACCCTTGGGTGGTTGGGGTCGAAAGAGTTTACTCACAAGATTTCTACCAGCGGGTCTCAACTCGTCTCGAGCCCGGTGGCCTTTATGTTCAATGGTTTCATCTCTATGAGATTTCAAACCCGACTGTCGGCATTGTGTTTAAAACTTTCGCCAGTGTTTTTTCGCACGTAAAATATTTTTGTTTTGCCAATGATGTCATTCTCATCGGCAGAATGTCTGAGTTTGACGCGCCGATCGCGCTCTTGGCACAATCAAAATTCTCAAACCCCGAAATAGAAAGTGACCTGAAAAGCTTGGGCTTCGACACTTTAGACTCGGTTCTGACGCATGAAATTCAAATTCGACCGCTCTCGTTTTCGAATTTTGATGCCCACACTCTCGAAAAACCAATTCTTAGCTACAGCGCCGAAAAAGATTTCTTTCTTAAAAGCGTAGCTGACCTGGCTCTCTTTAAATGACATGTTAAGTGACATGTTAGGCAAAATATTAGGTGACGCGAGTCATAGCCTTGCGCACTTGCTCGTGATAGTGTCTCGTTAACAACAAAGTTAAAGTGGCTTTCACTTTGTTGTACTAATAGCTTTGAGCTGATCTTCGAAAGGCGTGAGCAATGAACAAGAGTCAGTTTCAAAAATTGGGTTTATTTTTTAAAGAAAAACGCGAGGCCGCTGGCCTTACCCAACTTGCACTTTCGCACAAATTAAAATACGGCTCGAAGCAAATCGTCTCGAATTGGGAGCGTGGTCTCTGTGCCCCACCGCTCAACAAACTCGCTCGGCTTGTGCAGATATTAGATTTGAACGATCGCGAAGTGATTAAGATCTTTCTTGAAGAAACTGAAAAGCATCTTAAGCAAAAACTTCGAAAGAAGTGAGCCATAAGTTTTTCTTAACCAATCCATATTTCTAAAAAAAACAGAAAATAAAAAAAAACCTTTACGAAATTGTAATTAATCATTCGTCTTGCCTGATTTCGAGTTGAGCTGGCCCATATGCGTTCTCGCACGGCACACAACTTGCTCTAAAGGCTTTCAACGCGGTTAACCGAATATCAGCTTTTAATTTCAGCTTTTAGAAAAAAGATTTTTCTAAATGCGCAACACAACTTTTAGGGAGGTTACCTTGAAAACTCAAATAATTTTGCCTGCGCTACTTGCGTTGGCTCTACCGATGACGGCATTCTCAAGCGATGGAGTTTCAATCGCCTCATCCGGCGCAGATATAAACATGAGTCTTAGCCCAAAAGGGCTGAACTCTGACAACGTCTTTATAGATGCCGCCGGCCAAGTCAGCGTTGATCTACCGTTTCAAATCAGCATCGATCTAAAAGGTCGAATCGATGAAACCCTAGACTCAGCCAAAAACGAAAAGCTCGACCAAGATTTTTTCTGGAAGACACTTGAAGGCCTCGCTATTCGCAAGAAAATTTTCTATACAGTGGCCGTCGGTAAAGTCGACGCCGGTTTCGGTGCGCGGGGCACTGGCATAGGCGAAACCGCCATGAATCGCCAACGCGACAGCCTTTTGTATGCCAACAGCTTTTCAATGCGAAGCGTGACGGGCGTGCAGGTTGTTGTGGATAACGAAATCCCGGCGGCTTCGCAGGTTGCTGCCGTGCTTAACCAAATATTGAGCGGCATCACTATCACACTTTATGATGCGAACGCAGGTATAAAGCCGACTCTTTCAGACTTTCAACATTTGCAATCGTTGGCAGTTCGTAAAGTGGGCAAAGCCCTAGGCATCGATTATCAGGTGTCATACGTGAACGCGAAATTCGCTGATGGCACGAAAGATCAGCGATACAGCATCTCGCTACAAAAATGTTTGGATCTTGGTTGCATCTATGGTGAACATCAAGACACCCGAAAGAGCGACCTGACCGGTATGAAAAACGCGACTACGGTCGGGGTTAGCAAAACCATCAGTGGCGTTAACCTTGCGGCTGAGTACACCAACGTGCAGATGAAGCCAAATGGCGTCATTTTAGCACCCAACGTACCGACCACTGGTACTAACGTTGCTCTTATCGCCAACAAAGATGTCGGCGGCGTAACCTTGGGCGCGTCGATGCAGCGTGATTTAGATAACAAAGAGAATATCTACCGACTGAATGCCAATATAAAGTTTGGCGCAAGCCAAGCGGATGGCCACCTCTTTGGCGGCAGCGCGGCTGACCTCCACGAAGCGGTCGCGGCGCAACAAGAGGCGAATGACAAGTGATGGTTCTCACGATGACCTCGATCATAATCTTGATGGTTATGATCTCCAAGTGACGACCGCACCTAAAGGGGCACCCGACCCTGTGGTTTGAAAATATCAACGAATTACAAGCCTCGGCATTTATTTGCCGGGGCTTTTTTCGTCAAGTAGGCATCTTCGTTTAGGCGATACCAAATATGGTTTGCCCCGGCCTCGAGCTTTGTACAAGCCTTACGCAGCGAGACTTTTATAAATGATAAGTGCGCTGGTTACTGTTTTGATACTATACTGATCTCTCTCAATTGATTGTCGTTTTCGAATATAATTTCAGCCGTCGCCATGAGGCCAAAGTGCAAAACAAGAAAATTCTAATCGTCGATGACAATGCGACCCATCTCGAATCCCTATCGCTGGCGCTTGAGACCAAATTTGACTGCCGCACCCTTGCCGCCGACAGCGGTCAGGCGGCCTTAAATATTATTGAATCCGAAACGGTTGATCTCGTTCTTCTCGATTTGGTTATGGACGATATGCCTGGCAACGAAGTGGTTTCAAAAATTCGCGCTAAACTGGGGCCTGACGAATTGCCGATAATAATGGTCAGCGCACGTAGTGATGACGACGCACTCATCGACTGCCTCAAGCGAGGCGCCAACGATTACATTACCAAACCATATAATCTTGAGGTTGCAGCGGTAAAGGTTGCGAATCAATTTGAATTGTCAGATGCAATTCGCAAAAATGCCAATAAGCAAGAAGCCTTGGCCCTTAAAGCGATAAGCACAACCTACAATCACAAAATCAATAACCCGCTTTCAATTGCGGTAGGCAGTTTGCCGTTACTTAAAAAAAGCGAAACTCACGAAAAAGCCTACAGCCGAATTGACTCCGCGCTTGGTCGCATTACCGAGACCGTAAAGCAGATTCAAAAAGCCACTGAAGCCAAAGTTATGGCCTACGAAGAATACACCGGCGGCACCAAAATTCTAAAACTCAAAGACTAGCGAAGAAGCGCTTATAAATAATCGCCTACAAAAAAACGCTTACAAAAAAATACCTACAAATAATCGCCTACGGATAAGCTCGATTGACCCTCTCGACGTCACCCCGACTAAGGCCATGCCCTGGCCGTATCGGTTTATATTTGTCGAGGGGCTGCATCGTCGGCTGACTGCCCTTAGCAAACATCGCCGGTGGGTAAATCATGAGCGATTCGAAATCAAATGAAGACAAGCCGCTGACCTTCATAAAATCAGGCGGCAGTTTTTCGAAATTGTCGCGGTATTTGTCGTCAATGTTGTCAAAATTTACCTGAATAAAGCCATCACGATCGTCGCGATTCTGCTCGTGAATAAAACCCAAGGCGTGTAAAATCTCGTGCGCGATTTCGTGAGGGCCACAAAGCGCTGGCAAAAAAATCGGCTGCTTGCCTCCCATTCGGCCGACGTACGATTTGCAAACCCCGGTGCCCTCTTCAAAAATCAATGCGTCTTCTTGATCGGTGAACGGCACAAATTGAATATTGGTTTCGCTAAAATAGGCAAACGCCGCCTTCACTCGGTCGGGGCTGCTAAAATTCGGCTGAATATAGTACGGGATCACACCACTCGGCCATAGCCTGAGCTCGGGCACGTTAGCCCGACCCTGCGGCGGAGTATCTTCTTTCACAATCGCACCCACCACAATATCACCCTGCACGACCGCAAGCTCGCCATCAAGCACGTACGGTAGCACCAACGGCTTTTTACCATGGTCTTTCGGCCCCGCCTCGTGTGTGGCCTGCAGCGTGTGCGGCATTTGCGCCGCGACCGCCACGGCAACCGTGGGCCCGGGCGAAACCTCAATCGTCGGGTTTTTCGAACCCCTTTTTTGCTCAACGATTCGCGCTCGACTGGCTGGTTTTTGCGCAAGCGGTGCCGGCGGCATATTTTTTTTCATTGCGAAAAAATAGTAGCCCGCGGCAAGCAGCACGAGCGTCACAATATATTTATTCACGACAAACCCATTCACTTATTATGTTAGCCAACATACTTAAAGCTAGATTCGCCCCAAGGTAAAGGGCCACGTACCCTTTTCGCAATTTTCTCGGGGCGGCATTTAGTGAAACGGTAAAAACCGACTGTCATCGACTTTTCTCATCTGGAAGAACCCCATATCATTAGATTTAAACGGCACAAAGTTGCCGGCAGCGGCTGTAAAACCTCCGATAAGCTGATCTAGATCGTCATCATCGTTGTTAGGGAATTCACCATCAACCATAGCCTCAACGTGACCAGGGAATACCACGGCCAAAGTTTCTTTGGTAAATTTTCTATTTTTTAAGAGAGAGTCGATTTCGCTATTAGTCAAGACTACATAGACTAGTTCGAGGCCATGCGGCTTCAGAATTTCTTGATTAACTACTTTGACAGATAAGCCCTTGTCGCCTCTTTCACGATTGAGCACCTTTGTCTTCTCGTACAAAGATTTATCGCCCGTCAGCGTGTAAATCGTTCTCGCCATACAATCATTGTTGTCTTGGCCAAATTGCCCCCCCCGCCTGGACAACATCGAGTGTGCCGGCCCCCCTAAAAGCCGTAATGGCCTTTGCATTAGGCTGAACCGTTTGAATAATTACTGGATGGGTTAAATTGCCATTGGGTGAAAGCAGAAGCGCACCGCTAAGAAATGATTTGTCGTTATATTCATAGCGAACAACAAAGTCGACTGGGTCATGGCCATTTGGGTCAACAAACTTTAATGGGTTATTATTTGCGTAGGCATATTTGTTAAATGATTGTGTTTTAGTTGGCGAAAAGTCTTCTGGGTCAGGGGTAATAAACCGCCCGATGCTTGGGTCGAAGTAACGACCCTTCATATAGACTAAATTCGTTTCGTCGTCAGAAACGTGACCCGCAAAGCGAACGTCAATGTTTGATGTAAAGTTCGTATTGGGCAACAGCTCGCCGCCGTAAGCATTGTAATGCTCTTGCGTCACAACTTTCGAAGAATCGGTTTGAGCGACTGTCGAAGCGATCGGGTTAAAGTGATAGTATTTGTATGTTGGCACATTAGCCGAGACCGAACGGGTGCCAACCAAATTTGAACCAAGGTAGAAGTATTCTTTGATACTTTTACCAGGGGTAGCCTCCATCACAAGATGCCCACCGCCATAGACATAGTAAGTTGTTGCGCCACTGCCCAAAACTTTTTTAATTCGCAGGTCGTTGCCATCATAAGTGTACGCCGCAATGTTGGCATTCGTGCTGGCGCTGGTCACTGACGTCATATTAAAGTTCGGGTCGTAATTAAAGTTGTAAATTGAGTTCGTCTTCATTTGCCCGTAGTCGTCGTACTGGTACAGTTTGGTTTGCGGGCCTGAAGATTGCATTAATAGCTGAGTCGTAGAGTCATAGCTGAGCGTAGTCTGGTTTTTGGCAAATTCAGTGTAGGTTAAAATGTCACCCGTGTTGGTGTAGCCAATCGCCCCGCCCGTATTGGTTGACTGCGCGCCAGTTGGCAGTGCACTTGCCCCGCCTGGGTAAGCGCTGATCATGCGATCTAACCCGTCGTAATTAAAGTTTTGTGAGTAAGCCGAGTTCGCTAAGTCGGCAATTGACAAAATATTGCCTTTTAAATCGTAACCATACTGCAGCGAAATACTTGAATTCGCGCCATTCAGCGAGAGTTGGTATGGCCAATTGTCATTTGTCAGAGACATCCCCCATGTGACACCATTGGCATAACTAATTGAGCTAAACATTCCGTTTGGGTTGTATGCGACAGAATTCAAAATATTCTGAAAAGAATCTTTAATTGCGGATACCCGATTTAAACCATCGTATGTGTAGGTAAGCGTGTTTCGCGAACCCAAAGCCGTGCCGGCAAATGCGCTTGAATCTGGATAAGTCACTGTTTGGGCGCGATCGATATTGTCGTAGCCGTAATCTACACTGAAGCTATAGCCATCGATAGAGAGCGTGTCGTTTGTTTTATTGCCATTGGGGTCATAGCGAGATGACACTGCGTTAAGCGGGGTCGAAATGCTGACGACTTTGCCGTTGCTGTCGTAGCCATAGGTGATGTTGTCATTTGAATTGCTCAACAGAACTTGATAGGGGCGGCTAAGACTATCGTAGGTGTAAGTGATCGGCGCTCGATTGCCGACTGTCTTCGTTTTAACTAAATGAGAACCTCCGTAGTACGAAAATGTGATTGGCGCTCTTTCGGGCTCAAAGATTTGCCACAACCGCTGGCTTGTGTCATATGAAAATTGTCGAATAATACGCGTACATACAACACTCATCAGTCATACTCTTCGAGGCTACAAAGACCTTACGCTCGAACAGGCGCTTTCATCTTCTGAATTTATGGGCCTTAACGAAGCTGAGTCTGACTATTTTATTTTGCTAGTACAAATTCAAAGAGCCGGAACACAATCGCTGAAAAGAAAATTCGAGCGAGATTTGCAAAAAATAAAAACTAAATCGCAAGATATAGCTACACGGGTCGCTGTTGATGCGCGCCTATCGGACTCAGATGCTGCACAATTTTATTCTTCATGGCTCTACGCGGCCGTTCGCCAACTTTCGTCAATACCTGAGTTTCAGAATCGCTCACGACTTCTAGAAAAATATAACATCAAAAAAGACGAACTAAATCGAGTTGTCGATTTTTTAATCAGTACGAATTTGTGCATCGAAAAGAGTGGCAAAGTCTTGATTGGCCCAAATAAAACGCATCTGGATTCAAAATCGCCTTTGGTGTATCTACACCACAAAAATTGGCGCCTCAAGGGTATCGAAAAACACAACAACTTAAACGAAAACGAGTTGATGTATTCGGCTCCATTTACTGTCAGCGCCAACGATTTTCTACTGTTCAGAGAGAAAATCGTTCAATTAATTCAGGAACTAGTAGAAATCACAGACTCATCTAAACCCGAAACGCTCGCTTGCTTTAATGCCGATTTATTTTTTATTGAATGAGTAGGGGTTATGGGGGCACACCTACGATCCGTGCACGAAGACAGACAATTCTAAGTTGCGGCGCCAAACAGTCAGTAACCCAAACTTTGAAATACGCAGAAATTCTCGTAAAGAATGACTTAAGAGTTGAACTCGCTCTGTAGTTAATAACGATTTGAAACTATTAATTTTATTTTTTCACCCGACTTGAACAAACTAAAATTGGGGTGACCGACGGTTTCGGGCGCGGCAAAATAGGCCGGGGGCCTATTTTGATGCGACGTCGTGCACGACGCCTCTGCCACCTTTAGGTGGCAATGGCAAAGTGCCGAAGCGC